>NZ_OMPF01000025.1:0-109585 GCF_900312735.1 Aquimarina sp. AU119
TCTACTTGAGAAACTATTGCCAATTTAAAGCCTAAATTGTAATCTCGTTGTGTACGCTTCTTCCTTGCTTGTTCTGAATGTTTCATAAATAAGTCAATTTTGTGTCAACTTATTTCAGGACGGGACACATT
This sequence comes from Aquimarina sp. AU119, assembly GCF_900312735.1. Lineage (NCBI taxonomy): Bacteria > Pseudomonadati > Bacteroidota > Flavobacteriia > Flavobacteriales > Flavobacteriaceae > Aquimarina > Aquimarina sp. AU119. Next base: position 132 of record NZ_OMPF01000025.1, read on the forward strand.
TAAAAAGAAAAAAGCCCTTAAAAAAGGGCTTTTTTTTTATTAAGGGTGGAAGACGGGATTCGAACCCGCGACCCTTGGTACCACAAACCAATGCTCTAACCAACTGAGCTACAACCACCATTTAATTTCGGGTGCAAAAATAAGTCATTTTTACATTTCTACAAAACAAAAAATGATATTATATTAAATCAAAAATAGAATTGACTGCTACATAGCGTTCTACGGTATAACCTTCTGCATATTCTACACCAATAATTCTTCCTAAATCATTTGCTCTATAGCGAATACTATCCATAAAATTTTTACTTGATATAGGAGTTGAGGGTTCATTGCTATTTGGATCATAAAATTGAGATTCATAAGCGATAACACTATCCATTTTCACATCTATATAATCACTTATATCAACTACAAAATCAGGTTCAATATTTTTCCATTGAATATAATGAAACACATGTTTTGGTCGCCAAGCTTCCTGAACTTCTTTATCATCAAAAGTTTCTATCCTTCTTAGACCTGATAAAAAGCAAGCATCACTTGTTAATTTACTTCCTTTGCCATGGTCAATATGTCTATCAGTAATTGCATTACAGAGCACAATCTCGGGCTTATACTTTCTTATTTTTTGTATAATTGCTAATTGATGTTCTTCATCATTTGTAAAAAAACCATCTCTAAAATTTAGATTCTCTCGTACAGAAACTCCTAATACCTTAGCAGCATTTTTTGCTTCCTGATCTCTAATCTCTGGAGTACCTCTTGTTCCTAATTCACCTCTGGTAAGATCTAGGATTCCGACTTTTTTTCCTAGCGCAACTTCTTTGGCTATGGTTCCCGAACAACTTAACTCTATATCATCTGGATGAGCTCCTATTGCTAGAATGTCTAATTTCATATTTAATGCTCTAATTCTAGAATTTTTACCTTTTCTATGGCTTGTTGGATATCTTGTGTTAAATCTTCATCTTCTTCAATACCTACACTAAGTCTCAATAGTCCATCGCTTATTCCTTGTAAAGCTCTTTCTTCTTCTGTAAGTAAAGCGTGAGAAGTAAGAGTAGGGGAGAGTATAGTACTTTCTACTCCTGCAAGACTCATAGAACTTTTGATTAGTCTTAATTCTTTTTGAAACTTACTAGCGTTAAGCCCTTCTTTTAATTCAAAAGATAGCATACCTCCGTACCCTTTCATTTGCTTTTTGGCAATTTTATAATCAGGATGAGATTTTAGTCCTGGATAATACACTGCAGAAATATCTTGATGTTTTTCTAGCCATTTGGCAAGTTTTAAAGCATTTTTGTTTTGTTGTTTTACTCGAATTCCTAACGTTTTTATACTTCTTTCTAGCATCCATACTGTAAAATCGCTCAGACTACCTCCGAAATTTTTAGCAACCTGAAAAATCTGATCCATATTTTTTTCAGAAGAAATCACCGCTCCGGCAAGAATATCACTATGACCACCAAGATATTTGGTGGCAGAATGTAAAACAATATCTATTCCCAATTCAATTGGGTTTTGATTGACTGGCGAAGCAAAAGTATTATCGATCATTGTGATAATGTTGTTTTCTTTTGCTAAATCAGCGACGGCTTTAATATCGGTAATCGTTAATAGAGGATTAGAAGGGGTTTCTATGTAAATTACTTTAGTATTAGGTTTTATTTTTTCTTTAAAACCTTCAGACGTTTGTGTGTCTACATAAGAAAATTCTATTCCGTGTTTTTCAAATTCTTCATTAACGAGATTTGCAGTTCCTCCATATAATGTTCGTTGTAAAACTATATGATCTCCTTTTTGTAAGAACGCAAATAATGTTGTGCTTATAGCTGCCATTCCACTGCCAAAAATTAAAGCAGATTCTCCTTTTTCAAGTTTAGCTATTTTTTTGGATAATGCTTCCTGATTTGGAGTATTAAAGTATCTTGGGTAGCGTTTTATATCTACATCTTCAAAAGCATATGAAGTAGACATATATATAGGTGAAACAGCACCTTTAAATTGTTCATCTTTAATTTCTCCAAGATGAGTACATATGGTATTAAAACCCATTTTTTGTGTATCCATAGTTAATGCGATAAGTCTTACAAGTTTTTGCATCTAAATTAAGATATTCAGAAGAATTCGAATAAGATTTAACAGATTAAATCTAAATAGGATATGATTTTTGATAAGGTCTACCTCAGACTAAAACATTTTTACTTTAGAAATGTTTCTCATTATCGATTGGAAGAATTGTTGTGTGTCGTACGGTTTAATAATTACATCATTCATACCTACAGATAAAGCCTGGCCTCTTACTTCTCCTTCTTCTACGGCAGTTAATGCAATAATTGGAATGTTTGGATTAAATGTACGTATTACTTTGGTTGCCTCAAGACCATTCATTTCTGGCATATTTATATCCATTAATACAAGGTCAAATTTTTCATTTTTTATCATTTCTATGGCATCCATACCATTGCTGGCAATATTACAGGTGTATCCTTTCTTTTTTAAGATATTTTGAGTTACAATTTGATTAATCTTATTATCATCGACAATAAGAACATTAAAATTGCTTGTTCCTATACTAAGGTTTTCTCCGGATTTTAAAGAAATTTCTTGTTCTTTAACTGCTTTTTCATAGAATAAATCAAAATAAAACTCAGAACCTTTTCCTTCTTTACTAGTAATGTGGATTTCACTATTATGAAGATGAATAAGTTTCTTTACAATAGCCAGTCCAAGTCCGGTTCCTTCATATTCTTGATTTTCATTTTTTACCTGGGCAAAGTTGTCAAAAATAGTTTGTTGTTTGTTTTTAGGGATTCCTATTCCATCATCCCTTACAATGAAACGAAGAACATGACTATCCTTTTTAGAATCCAGACATTTTACACTAACCCAAATATTTCCATCTTTAGTAAATTTAAGAGCATTACCGATCAGATTTATTAATATTTGCGAAAGCCTTACAGAGTCACCTAATAATGTAGTGGTTATCTTTTTATCAATGTCAATATGTACTGTGTTGTTATTACTTTTTTGTTTGGTATGAAGAGAATTAACAATACCTTCTATTAAAGTTCTAACATCAAAAGAAACTTTTTCTAATTTTACCTCATTAGTTTCTATCTTACTTAGCTGTAAAACATCATTGATTAGTGCCAAAAGATAATCTCCAGAAAATTTTAATGATTCTAAGTATTCATTTTTTTTCTTTTTGTCTGGGTTCTCCATAAGTAAGGAGGTAAGTCCAATAACACCATATAACGGAGTTCTAAGCTCATGGCTAACTGTAGATATAAACTGAGATTTTAAGGTTGACACCTGTTCTGCAGTCTCTTTTGCACTAATTAGTTCCTTGTTTTTGTCAATAAGATCATTGTTAAGTCTTTTCTTCTGAATATTGTTTTTATATGAACTTATTAAGAAAGCCAGAGAAATAAGAATTAATATAATACCAAGAATGATACTGATTCTCCATTTAACAACCTCTGATTCGCTTTCCTTTTTTTGATCCTGCGCTATTTTTATATTTTCTTTAATAACATCAACTTCATATTTAATATTAGCACGTTGAAGTTCTATTAGTTTTTTATAATCTTTTGCTTGAAGGATATTTTGAAACTGTTTTTTCTGAAAATGATATGCTCTTTGATAATCATCTTGTTTGCGATAAAGTTCAGATTTAGCTTCATACGCAGAAGCAAGCTCTTCATAAAATGTAGAAATCATTTCATCATTGTTTTCCTTGTTTTTGGTTTCTCCAAGGGCATATGATATAGCTTGATCTGTATATTCTTCGGATTCCTCGAACCTACGTACACTTAAAAAGTATCTTCCTAAAAGTCCACTTAATTTGGTTTTAACAAGGTTTGAAGATTTTTCATGTACCAGTTTTCTTGCAGGAGCAAGGTATTCATAAGCGCTATCAAAGTCATTTCTAGAAATATAATACTCACCAAGGTTTAATAGTGGTCTTATCATTCTAGATGTATCATTTAGTTTTATAGCGAATTCATAAGATTTTTTATAATAATCTACTCCTTTTTTTCGAGTGAGATTATGTTTTGTATAAACACGTGCAAGATTATTATAAAGATCAGTTTCTAATACTTTACTTTTTGAACTTCTAGCATAAGTAAGTGCTCTTCTGTAATTACTTCTTGCTTTATTATCATTTTCACTTATTTCATAATTTTTTGCAATAATATTATAGATATAGCCTAAACTTTTATCATCATTATTGTATTGTGCATTTTGAAGTGCAGCTTTAGCGATTTCAAAAGATTGCTCATACTTGTATTCTTCTTGCAATTTTTCTGCTTTTTCAATATAGCTTTGAATACTATCTGAAACTATAGAAGATTGAGATTGTACAACTTGAGTAAAACCTATTAAAAATAAGATGGTTATATGTTGAATAACGTTTTTCAACTATTAATAATTCTGGTTAATATACGTGGACGAAAATACGAAAATAGATTTAACATCGTGCAATTCACCGTAAAAAAAGTGCTATTTATCCGTATTTTTTGTAGGTAAATCAATGTTGTTGTAGGAATTATTGTTTTTTTATAAGAAAACTGTTAATGATTAGAAAAAACTATCTATATATAAAGAATTAAAATTGTGCAACAATTTTAGTTGTTTAAGTAGATGTATATTTGCGCTGTCAAAAGATTAATCAATTATAAATTTTTAAAAATTAAAATATGGCATTTGTAGGTAAAAAATTCCCAAATCTAGACGTTGACGCAATGAATGATATGGGGGATACTTTTAAACTTAATGTTTTAGAAGAGGCAAAAAACAAAGGTAAAAAAGTATTACTTTTTTGGTATCCTAAGGATTTTACATTCGTTTGTCCGACCGAGTTACATGCTTTTCAAGAAGCGTTAGGAGAATTTGAAAAAAGAAATACCATAGTTATTGGTGCTTCATGTGATACTCCAGAAGTACATTTTGCATGGTTAAATACATCTAAAGATAATGGAGGTATTGAAGGAGTTACATATCCAATTCTAGCAGATTCTAATCGTAACCTTTCTAGTACATTAGGAATTCTTGATATCACTAATGAAACGTATAATGAGGAGACTGGAGTAGTTACTGTAGAAGGTGATAATGTTACTTATAGAGCAACATACTTAATAGATGAAGAAGGTACTGTTTTTCATGAAGGAATAAATCATATGCCTGTTGGTAGAAATGTAGCAGAATTCTTGAGATTGATTGATGCATATTCACATGTACAGAAAAATGGTGAAGTATGTCCAGCAAACTGGGAAGAAGGAAAAGATGCAATGAATGCAGATAGAAAAGGAGTAGCTTCTTATTTAGCTTCTCATTAAATAGTATAACCATTGTTTTGGATTTCTCCAGAGAAGTCACTCTGGAGAAATTCTTTACTAAATATTAATTTAATTGATATGATTCAAGAGTTAACAGAAGATAACCTTTCTCAACTAGTGAAGGATAGTAATACCGTAATTGTTCAATATTCTGCATCTTGGTGCGGTAACTGTAGAATAATGAAGCCAAAATTTAAAAAATTAGCTTCTGAAAATGAAAACACCACTTTTGTTATTGTAGACGCAGAAAAATATCCTGAATCAAGAAAAATGGCAACTGTCGACAATCTTCCTACATTTGCTACTTTCAAAGAAGGTTCTTTTAAGAATCAGGTTCAGACAAATAAATTTGATGTTCTTAAAGAATTAGTAGATGAAGTTACCAATAATTAAACATCTTACAAGTTTTATTGAAGAAAACGATGAGGATTTTGTAGTAGAAACTATCGAAACCTTAGAAGCTTTAACAGAAGTTCCTTCTCTTAAAGATGAAGAATTAGATGTTATAGGGGAACTTATTTCAAATATGTATGGAGCTTTAGAAGTTGATAAAATGATAAAAGAAGGAAGCTCTAAGAAAGATGCTCTCAATGATTTTATGAAAAGAGTTCTTGGGTCAATAGACAAATAGAAAATAAAAAAACCTTCTAAAATCAGAAGGTTTTTTTATTTTCTAAAAACTTTATGAATATTACCATTTAATCTTATTAATTTTAAACCACTAAAAATAACAATCATTTATTATGGCTTCAATAACATTAAAAGGAAATACGATACATACCAACGGTACATTGCCAGAAGTAGGACAGAAGGCACCAGATTTTGAATTGGTAAATACCGATTTGTCCACAATAAAATTATCAGATTATAAAGGATCTAGAGTTGTACTTAATATTTTTCCATCTATAGATACAGGAATTTGTGCTGCTTCAGTTAGAGAATTTAATAAAGAAGCTAGTCATTTGTCTAACACTAAAGTGTTATGTATTTCTAGAGATTTACCGTTTGCCCAGGCTCGTTTTTGTGGAGCAGAAGGTCTGGATAATGTAATTAATCATTCTGATTTTAAGAATGGTGATTTTGGAAAAAACTACGGTGTAGAGATTATTGATGGACCAATGCAGGGATTACATTCAAGAGCTGTTATTGTTTTAGATGAAGATGCAAATGTGTTGTATACAGAGCAAGTTCCGGAAATTGTACAGGAACCTGATTATTCTGCAGCACTTAAAACGTTGTCATAAGATCTAATGAATAAAATGTTAAAGTTTATTGTCGGCAGGCTTCGAGGTTGTGGTTATGCATTTAAAGGTGCTGTTTTATTGATAAAAACTGAGCCAAGTATACAAGTACAGGTTGGTATTGCCTTACTTATGATTACATTGGGTTTTTATTTTGATATCACTTCAATTGAATGGATTTTACAAATTTTTGCTATAGGTTTAGTAATGAGTATAGAAGGCCTGAATACTGCGATCGAAGCTATAGCAGATTTCATACATCCTGATTTTCATAATAAAATTGGTTTGATTAAGGATATAGCGGCAGGAGCTGTTTTTATAGCTGCGATTACAGCTGTAATTATAGGAGCAATAATTTATGTTCCATATTTCATTTAGAAAATTTTTCAGTCATTTTTACGTTCCAATATAGATATTCGTATTTTTGCGGTAAGACATCCAAAAAATGGCTAAAAGAAAGGTAAGTACAAAAAGGAAAACAGTAAAAAAACCTAAAAAATCACTGAAAGAAAAATTTACATTATCTCGACAACAAAAAGTTGTCTTGGGAAGTTTTTTGTTCTTTCTGGGGATAGGGCTATTTTTTGCTTTTATTTCATTTTTCTTTAACTGGAAAATTGACCAAAGTGAAATATCCGAATTTTATAATAGAACATCGTCTCCAAAAAACTGGCTAAGTAAATTTGGAGCTACGGTAAGTCATTTCTTTATTTTTAAAGGATTTGGAGTTTCTGCTTTAATTTTACCTGTATTAACTTCGTTATCTGGAGTATATCTGTTTTTTGACCTGAATAAAAAACGACTGTTAGGATTCTGGTTTTGGGGAGTGTTAGTGATGTTATGGATATCAGTGGTCTTAGGTTTTGTAGAAAAGGATGGTGGGTTACTAGCAGGTGTTATTGGGTATGAAAGTAATGATTTTCTTAGGGATTATATTGGTTTTATAGGTACAGTTTTAGTACTAGCGTTTTTTGCTATTGTATATATAGTAGTTCGACTTAGATATACTCCGGAAAAAATATCAGATTCATTAAAAAGTACGCAAAAAAATATTGTTAAGGATTATGAATCTACTTCAAAAGCAAGTACTAATGGTCAAGCTGTTTCTGATAATACTGTAAAAAATGATACTGATAATTCTGGTTCTAGTATTAAAGAAAGAATAGACGCTATTATTGCCAAATCTAAAGATTATCGCAAAAAAGATGAAGACAAGGAAAAAGAAAAAGAAGTTGCGATAAAAAAAGAGGACACAAAGGAAATTACATTAAACCCTACCGTGAATGATTTCTATGGAGATCCCAAAAATAGAGATAATGATGTTCCCGAAAAGTTAATCATAAAATCTGAAGATAATCCTGAGGATATTGCAATGGAAGTCGAAACTACGGTAGAAGAAGAAGTTGTAGAAAACCTAAGTGCTAAATTGGTTAAAGATTTTGGTGAATTTGATCCAAAATTAGAATTAGGAAATTATAAGTTTCCGGGGATTAACCTTCTAAAAGATTACACAACTAAAACTGGTGGGATTACTATAGATCAAGGAGAGCTTGAGGAAAATAAAAATCGTATTGTTGAAACGCTCAAAAACTATAAGATAGAAATAGCTCAGATTAAAGCTACCGTAGGGCCTACGGTAACACTTTATGAGATTGTACCAGAAGCAGGTATTAGAATTTCTAAAATTAAAAATCTTGAAGATGATATAGCATTATCATTGGCTGCACTGGGTATTCGTATAATAGCACCCATACCAGGCAAAGGAACTATTGGTATAGAGGTTCCCAATAAAAATTCTACTATTGTATCAATGAGATCTGCAATTGCATCTTCAAAGTTTCAAAATGCAGAGATGGAATTGCCTTTGTCTTTAGGGAAAACGATTTCAAATGAGACATTTGTGGTAGATTTAGCCAAAATGCCTCACCTTCTTATGGCAGGAGCAACGGGACAAGGTAAATCTGTTGGACTCAATGCAATTCTGACTTCATTACTATATAAAAAGCATCCTGCAGAAGTAAAATTTGTGCTTGTGGATCCTAAAAAGGTGGAACTGACTTTATTTAATAAGATCGAACGACATTATTTGGCAAAACTACCTGATACTGAAGAAGCAATAATTACTGATAATACCAAGGTAATTAATACACTTAACTCACTTTGTATTGAGATGGATACACGTTACGACTTGTTGAAAAATGCAATGGTTCGTAATATTAAAGAATATAACGCAAAATTTAAAGCAAGAAAATTAAATCCAGAAAATGGACATCGTTTCTTACCTTATATTGTGCTTGTAGTAGATGAGTTTGCAGATCTTATTATGACTGCGGGTAAAGAAGTAGAAACACCAATCGCACGATTAGCTCAGCTAGCAAGAGCAATTGGTATACACCTTATTATTGCTACTCAAAGGCCATCTGTAAATGTCATCACGGGGATGATAAAAGCAAACTTTCCTGCCAGAATTGCATTTAGAGTTACGTCTAAAATAGATTCACGAACTATTCTGGATACCGGAGGAGCAGACCAATTAATAGGTAGAGGAGATATGTTATTCACTCAAGGAAATGATCTGATCAGGATACAATGTGCCTTTGTGGATACACCAGAAGTAGAGAGAATTACAGAATATATTGGAAGTCAAAAAGCATATCCAGATGCACACCTATTACCAGAATATATTGGAGAAGAAAGTGGCACAAGTCTTGATATAGATAAAAAAGATAGAGATAAGCTTTTTGCAGAAGCTGCAGAAGTAATTGTAACAGCACAGCAAGGATCGGCGTCTTTATTACAAAGAAAATTAAAATTAGGATATAACCGAGCAGGTAGATTGATAGATCAACTTGAAGCTGCTGGGGTTGTAGGACCTTTTGAAGGTAGTAAAGCAAGACAAGTTTTAGTCTCTGATTTGTCATCGCTTAAACAACTATTAGATAATGAATAGATCTCTGAAGAAGTGGTCATAAATAATCAACCATAAGTAATTAATAGAAGAAATGTATAAAATGATAAGAAAGATACTACTTTTACTATTTTTAGTAAGTACCATGGCTATACAAGCGCAAAGCGCAAAGGGCCTTTTGGATGAAGTTTCTAATAAGGTACAAGGATATTCTAATATTGTAATAGACTTTAAATATTCTCTTAATAATCCAACAGAAAATGTTTCTCAGGAAACCAGGGGAGATGTAACACTGCAAGGAAATAAGTACCTTCTTAAAATCATGGGGACAGAACAAATGTACGATGGTAAAAAACTCCATGTAGTTATTCCTGAGGATGAAGAAATAAATATTTCATCTCAGAATGATGAGGATGGCGCCAGTGTAACTCCTTCAAAAATGTTATCCTTTTATAAAGAAGGGTATTCATATAAAATGGATGTTGTTCAGGATATAAAGGGTAGAAAAATTCAATTTGTAAAATTAACCCCTATTGATTCCAAAAGTGATTTAAAAGAAGTATTACTTGGTATTGATAAACAAACAAAGCATATTTACAAAATGATTCAAAAACAAAATAATGGTACTAATGTTACAATTACAGTAAATAGTTTTAAAACCAATCAACCACTTTCAAAAACATTATTTGTATTTGATGAATCAAAATATGAGAATTACTATATTAATCGATTGGATTAATTAAATATTAAACTTTAAAAAATATTTTAGAGGACGTGTATTTTTTATACCCGTTCTTTAAATTTTAATAGACCTATGGTATAGGTTGTTAAAATAGACAAGACGAGTGAAGATTCTAGATAGATACATTTTAACTACTTTTGTAAAGACATTTTTTCCGCTCTTTATCATTATAATGTTTATCCTTTTATTACAGACTATATGGTTATTTATATCAGAGTTAGCGGGTAAAGATTTGGATCTTTCGGTAATTTTAAAATTTTTGACGTTTGCGACCCCAAGGTTAATTCCTATGGTTTTGCCATTGACTATTTTACTGACTTCGATTATGATTTTTGGAAATTTTGCTGAAAATTATGAGTTTGCGGCAATGAAATCGTCTGGAATATCATTACAACGTGCAATGAGAACGTTATCTGTTTTTATATTTTTTGTAGGTATTGGGGCGTTTCTTTTTTCTAATACAGTAATTCCAGCTTCTGAGAAGAGGTTTATAAACCTTAGAAAGAACCTGGTTAAAATAAAACCAGCAAGGGTAATTACTGCTAATCAGTTTAATGATATTGGAGATATAAATATTAAGGTAGCCGAAAAGTACGGTGATAATGATCAGTTTCTAAGAGATGTTATTATACATAAAAAGGCTGCAAGACCGGGTAATTTTACAGTAATAAAGGCAGTAAATGGAGAATTAAAAGGTAATGTTAATTCTGATCTGATTACACTTATACTTAACGACGGTAATTATTATGATGAAATTCAGCAAAACTCCCCACAGAAAAGAGATAAATTACCTTTTGCCAAAACATACTTCAAAAAGTATGTCTTAAATTTAGATCTCTCTTCTTTAGATAATGTTGATGTAGATGCACAACAATATAGTAAAGGATATAATATGCTTAATGTTGGAGGGTTAAAAGAAGAGATAGATACGTTATCAATTCAGGTCAATAATGAAGTGAAGAATGTAAAAACCGAAATTGATAGAAGAATAGGATATGAAGGGCTAAATAAAAACCTAAGTATAGACTCGATTCCTAAAACAAGTACTGATACTTTGGAAATACGAGATTATTTCACAACCGAAAAGAAAATACAAATTTACCATATTGCAATATCTAATACAGAAGGAGTAATACGAAAGTTAGATACTTCTCATAAAAATCTAACATTTAGAAAAAGAGCTCTTAATAAATATGAAATGTCATTGCATGACAAATATTCTTTAGGGATTTCTTGTATATTATTGTTTTTTATTGGAGCTCCGTTAGGTGCTATAATTCGAAAAGGAGGATTAGGATTACCTATCGTGATTGGGGTAGCATTATTTTTGACATATCATTTTATTGGGATTTTCGCAAAGAATAGTGCAGAAGAAGGTGGGATACCTCCATTTATTGGTTCCTGGCTTTCTACATTTATCATATTTCCTTTAAGTATATTTTTTACTTATAGAGCAACTACTGATCGCGGAGTTTTTAACTTTGATAGCTTTATTCAACCAATACGAGATTTCTTTATAAAACGATCATCTAAATCCAAAAAATAGATTTCTTTTTAGATATCTTTGTAGGAACTATATTATAAGAGTATTACTATGTCACAAATTACTGAGACCAAAAATAAAATTAAGCTAAACACCATTCAAGAGGCGATTGAAGATATTCGACAAGGAAAGGTGATTATCGTAGTAGATGATGAGGATAGAGAAAATGAAGGAGATTTTATTGCGGCAGCAGAAAAAGTGACTCCAGAGATGATTAATTTCATGGCTACTCATGGACGAGGACTGATTTGTGCACCACTGACTATTGATCGTTGTGAAGAATTGAATCTGGATATGATGGTTCAAAATAATACAGTTTTACACGAAACGCAATTTACAGTGTCTGTAGATTTGATTGGTCATGGATGTACAACGGGAATATCAGTACATGATCGTGCAAAAACTATTCATGCCCTGGTTGATGAAAATACGAGATCTCATGATTTAGGAAGACCAGGTCATATTTTTCCTTTAAGAGCAAAAAATGGAGGAGTACTAAGGCGTACCGGACATACCGAAGCAGCTGTGGATTTAGCTAGATTAGCAGGATTAAAGCCTGCTGGAATTTTAGTTGAAATCCTAAATGAAGACGGTACTATGGCTCGTCTACCTCAATTATTAGAAGTCGCTAAGAAATTTGATCTCAAATTAGTCTCTATTGAAGATCTTGTAGCATATAGAATGCAGCATGATTCACTTATCGAGAAAAAAGAAGATTTTGATATAGCTACTCGTTTTGGAAATTATAGACTTCGAGCATATAAACAGACTACAAATAATCAAATTCATATTGCTTTGACCCTTGGCACATGGAAAGAAAATGAACCTGTTCTAACAAGAGTGAATTCTACATTGTTTAATAATGATATCCTTGGAACATTAACTAATAATGCTGATAAAAGGTTAGATGCCATGTTTAAACGAATAAATTCTGAGGGTAAAGGGGCAATAATTTTTATTAATCAAGAAAGTCAATCACTTAATCTATTAGGACGTTTAAGTGCACTAAAAGAAATCCAAAACGGAAAAGAGGTAGTAAAAGCTCCTAACATTGTTATGGATAGTAAAGATTTTGGAATAGGAGCACAGATATTACATGATATTAATATTCATAAACTACGCCTAGTGTCTAATACTGTGCAGCAAAAACGTGTAGGTATGATAGGATACGGTCTTGAAATTGTAGATTATGTAGAGTACTAGATTAAATACTCTATTATGATATACTTTTTACCAGAACACTTTGTATAGCTTCAACCATTTTTGAAGCTCTTTCTGTAACTTCTGCTTCAGTCCAATTTAACTTTATAAGACATGAAATAGTACGACCCATCCATGCGTCACTGGCATCAAAAGACTTGTTATTTTTTTGTAAGCCTGATTGTACTTCTTGTGAAAGTTTGCTAAGAGATTTTTGTTCTAAAAGATGTTCCCATTTTTTATAGTAATGCCAGTTATTGTCAAACCAATAAAAACACGCATCAACCCCATGTTCTCCTAAGGCTTTATGAGCTTTTCTTGCAAGGTCTTCTGTAGGTAAAAATATATTAAGAAAAGCATAACTTTCTACTCCGGTTTCTGGAACTCGTCTATAAGTTACTTCGGGCACTGAGGATAATGCTTCACGTAAGATAGTATAATTTTTCTTTTGTATTTCAAGGGTGTGATCTAATTTCCTTAGTTGAGCAATTCCTACAGCTGCATTTAACTCTGATAACCTGTAATTATATCCTAGAAAAGGATGAGTTTCTGCTCCTCGATCATTACCAACATGATCATGTCCATGATCTTGATATTTATGTGCTCGATCAGCAAATATCTCAGAATTAGTAATAATTCCGCCTCCTTCACCACAAGTAATTGTTTTTACATAGTCAAAAGAGAAGCAACCCAGGTCACCGTAACTTCCAAGGGGTTTATTATCATAAGTTGCTCCAATAGCTTGGCATGCATCTTCTAATAGTATAAGATTGTGAGTTTTACAAATCGCCTTTAGTGCCTTAAGGTCAGCCATAGATCCACACATATGAACAGGCATGATAGCTTTAGTTTTAGAAGTTATAGAAGCTTCTACTGCTTTTGGATCTAAAGTTAATGTATCATCAATATCACATAAAACAGGTACCGCTCCAACAGATAATATAGCCTCAAAACTAGCAACAAATGTAAAGGTGGGCATTATAACTTCATCACCAGAGCCAATACCAGCACATGCTAATGCTACCGTTAACGCAGCAGTTCCACTGGATACCACCTGGGCATATTGAGTTTGCATTCTTTTTGCTAAATCCCTTTCTAGTTCTAAGGCTTTATGATGACCATTTCTCATAGGGTCAAATCCATATCGCATCAAAACCCCATTGTCCAAAACGTCTTGAACTTCTTTCTTTTCTTCAGCTCCGAATAACTCAAATCCTGGCATAGCTACAGTATTAAATTAGAAAACTCCTTTCGGCAAAAATACCGAAAAGAGTTTTGATTTTACTGTCTATATTTTAGATTTTTTTAATTATTACAAATCGTGTTGAATTGATCTGATCTAAGATATCTATCTATTAGAGACTTAGATGTTAATAATGGTATCTGTAATAGGACGTCTTACTTTTTTGAATTCTGAAAACATATCATCTTTTGCTCTATATCCTATAGGTAGTACTAATACAGATGAAAGTCCTAATTCATTAAGTTTTAAAATCTCATTATATTTTTCTGGAATAAAACCTTCCATAGGACAAGAATCGATTTGTTCTATAGCACATACTGTAAGTAAATTTCCCATAGCCAAATATGCTTGCTTTGCAGCCCAATTGAGAATTTCTTCTGAGGGTTTGTTTTCAAAAGAATCTACTAATTGCTCTTTAAAAGGTTTTAGTATTTCATCTGGCGTATTTCTCGTAGCCTTTACATTATCAAAATGTTTTGTAATGTATTTTTTTCCAACTTCATTTTCAATACAAAAAACAAGTACATGAGAGGCATCAGCAACTTGGGCCTGATTCCAGGAATGCTCTGTTAATTGTTTTTGTAGTTTTTTATCTTTTATGATCACTAACTTCAGTGGTTGTAAGCCATAAGAAGTAGCTGTAAGGTTAAACGCTTGAGTAAGTGTATCTATTTTTTGTTGGGTTAGAATTTTGGTGCTGTCAAATTTTTTGGTAGCATATCGCCATTGCAAACTTTCTATAATATTCATCCGAAGTTTTTTTTAATATGTCACAAAGATAGTATGATAACATTTACCTTTGATAGATAAAATGATAAGAAAAAACTATATCGCAATTGTATGAATACTATAGATGAATTAATCAAAACATCTGAGACTAGAATTTTTAAAGCTGTATTTCCAAACACAACAAATCATTATGAAACTTTGTTTGGAGGAACAGCATTGCAGCTTATGGATGAAGTTTCGTTTATTTGCGCTACTCGTTTTAGTCGGAAAAAGGTGGTTACAATCTCTACCGATAAAATTGATTTTGAGAAACCGATTCCAGCGGGTACTATTATCGAACTTGTAGCAAAGGTGGTTAAAGTTGGCAGAACAAGTTGTTTGGTAAAGGTTGATATTTATAAAGAAGAAATGTATAGTTACGAACGGGAGATAGCAGTTTCTGGGCATTTTAAATTTGTAGCTATTGATAATAATAAGAAACCAATTCCGATTGTATAGAAAATAAAAAACTCACTGATTTCAGTGAGTTTTTTATTTATATTATAATACATATTAAGCTTTTGCCAATTGTTTTATTTTTATTCTGAATGCCGCAAAAAGTAAAGTCATAAAAGGACTTAACCAATTGAAAATTGCAAAGAAGAAATAATCAACAACGGGTACACCTAGAACTCCACTTTGATAAGCACCACAGGTGTTCCATGGAACTAAAACAGAAGTCACTGTACCAGAATCTTCAAGAGTACGACTTAGATTTTCGGGAGCTAGTCCTTTATCTTTAAAAGCTTTGGCATACATTCTTCCTGGAACAACAATAGCAAGATATTGATCAGATGCAGTTACATTCAATGCTAAACAACTTACAACGGTACTCGCAAAAAGTCCGAAAACAGAATCGAACAAATTTAAAAGAGCTTTACTAATTCTTGCTAGAGCTCCTATGGCATCCATAACACCACCAAAAACCATGGCACATACAATTAACCAGATAGTTCCTAACATCCCTGACATGCCTCCAGCAGAAAATAAATCATTAAGTTCTGCACTACTGGTTTCTACAGCAGTATCAACAGTCATAGCTTTCATAACACCGATATACGCAGAATTAAAAGTAAGTTCTGTACTTCCTGCAATTTGTGTTACAATCTCAGGTTGTGCAATTATTGCTGCTATTGCTCCTAGTAGAGTTCCGGCAAGTAAAGCGATCAAAGGAGGTGTTTTTTTGATAATTAATCCTATCACTAAAACAGGAACAATAAATAACCAGGGAGAAATATTAAAAGCTTCATCTATAGCTTTTAATTGTTCACCAATTTCTGGAGTACCCGAGGTATCTATAGTAAAACCAATAATTATAAAAACAAGTAGTGTTATTACTATCGTTGGAACGGTAGTGTAGGTCATGTATTTAATATGCGAAAATAATTCGCCTCCAGCCATTGCAGGAGCAAGGTTTGTAGTGTCGGATAAAGGTGACATTTTATCTCCAAAATAAGCTCCGGATATCACAGCTCCAGCTGTCATTCCTAATGAAATACCTAATGTATCACCTATTCCTATAAGGGCAATACCTACAGTAGCCGACGTAGTCCATGAACTTCCTGTTGCTATGGATATGATAGCGCATATAATAACGCAAGCTGCAAGAAAAATAGTAGGATTAAGAATTTGTAAACCATAATAGATCATAGTTGGAATAATACCACTAATCAACCATGTGCCTGCCAAAGATCCTACCATTAGTAAAATGAGTAACGCTCCTGTTGTGGATTTTACATTCCGGGCAACTTCTTCCATCATTTGTTTATAGGATACCTTATTAAAAAAACCTACAATAGCTGCAACAGCAGCTCCAAGAAGTAAGATAAACTGATTACTACCACTAAGGGCATCATCACCAAAAGCAAAAGAAACATTATAAAATAACATTCCTACCAAAATAAATATAGGGATTAAAGCTTCCCAAATATTTAATTCCTTGTTTTCTATAATATTCTCGTTTTTGGGATCGGTAGGTGTGATGTTTTGACTTTCCATATGTGGTATTCGAAATTTTATGGATGTAATGTTACGATATTAATAAAAGTTATGCAATGTCTGAATAGAGTTTAATTGCTATAGGAAAGAAATTGTTATCGAATTTTAAAATGAAAATTTCGATTTTCAGGAGTTAAAATGCTTTTAATCGATGTTTTGTGTTTTTTATCGATTATATTGAGTTTTGTGAACTATGATTTTATCATAATATTAGTGATACATCTTACTTTTGAAGTGTGAAAGAAGGAAAGTAAGAGAAAAATTGAGTTGTTTGATTGATTTAAACTTTTTTTGCCCCCTTAACCTAGTAAGCCTCATACCCCCTGAGGCTTTTTAAATAAATATACAATAGGACATACGTACCTATTTAATAATATTGATTATCCTTATTGAACTAAATGTTTTTTCGATTAATTGATTTGTTGATAAAGCCTCTTCCCCCAAGAGGCTTTTTTTATATGTAAGCTTTTCTTGTTATTATCGACTTTATATAATATATTTTTGTTTCGTCGGCATTTTAAAGTATTTCATCGATAGAAAAGTTGAGGCTCATCTAATTATAAAAAAACTTTAGACCATTACCTCATATCTTTGAAGTGTACGAAAGAAAAATATAAATAAAAACATTATAAAAATATTGATTGCCTCGTTGAATTGAACTAAGCGTTTTTAAATTAAATTACCCCTAACACAAAAAAAGCCTCGAACCCCGGAGGTTTTTTTTTGTTAAAAAGATATTTAGTTTAATTTTTATGTAGAAATTAGTCAAAAAATAAATTAATGGAAACCAGTACATACAAAGGTTTTGAGTTATTCTTCCTTTTTGTTTTATTACCTACAAGTTTTTTGATAGAATATCCTAAATTGATAAAGGCAATACTAGCTATTACTGGTTTTGTTTATATTTTAATTCTTCTTAAGCGAAAAGGGTTATTAAAGCTAAAATTCCCTGATAAGGCATATTGGAGGCCTTTCTGGAAAGAAACGGTTATAAAACTAGCTATCATTGTTGTTGTTACAGGGATGTATGTTTTTTTAATTGCTCCAGATAAGTTATTTTCTGTTTTAATTAAAAGGCCAGAGGTATGGGGTATTATTCTATTTGTGTATACGTTTTTATCGGTTTGGCCGCAAGAAATTATTTACAGAACATTTTTCTATGATCGCTATTCTGGATTAATAAGAAATAAATGGTTGTTTATTTTTATCAATGCTATTCTTTTCTCTCTAGCACATCTTTTTTTAGGTAGTTTTCTGGTTCAGGTATTAACCTTTGTAGGAGGGTTGCTATTTGCATATACGTATCAAAAAACAAAATCAACCACTTTGGTGTCTATAGAACATGCTATCTATGGAAACTGGCTTTTTACTGTTGGTATGGGGGATATGTTAGCTTTTCCCGGAGCTCAGTAACTAAGATAAGTATTGAATCAATTGTTGTACAGCTTTTCCGCGATGACCGATTTTATTTTTTTCTGATAAAGGAAGTTCTGCAAAAGTCTGATCATATCCATTCGGAAGAAAAATTGGGTCATAGCCAAAACCACCAAGCCCTTTTTTATCTTCAGTAATAGTCCCAGAGCAAATTCCTGTAAATGTTTTTAATTTCCCATTAATAATTAAGACAATTACGGTTTTAAATCGGGCATTACGATTTTCTTCCTTATTTAGCTCTTTCAAAAGCTTATTCATATTGGCTTCTGCATCTTTATCTTCACCAGCATATCTTGCAGAGTATACACCAGGAGCATCGTCTAGTACTTCTACTTCTAAACCTGTGTCGTCAGCAAAACAATCATAGCCATAATTATCTTTAATGTATTCAGCTTTTTGTTTGGCATTACCTTCAATAGTACCCGAAGTTTCAGGGATGTCTTCTGTACACCCAATATCATTTAGACTAACAATTTCGATATGTTTTGGGACTAACGCCTGTACTTCTTTTAATTTATTTTTATTATTGGTAGCAAATACAAGTTTCATGTGCTGGTATAAAATGTCAATTAAGCTTTAGCGTCAAAATTAGATATCCATTTACTTTGTACTTTGAGTACTTGTTCTATAACATCTCTAACACATCCTTTGCCTCCTTTTTTGAAAGATACATATTTAGAAATTTCCTTTACTTCTGCAACGGCATCTTGAGGGCAAGTTGGTAATCCTACCATTTCCATAACCGGCATATCAGGAATATCATCACCCATGTATAAAACATTTTCTAGTTTGATGTTTTTTGAATTTAGGTATTCATTTAATTGTTTTGTTTTATGATGTGCGCCTAAATATATGTCTGTTATTTCCAATCCCTCAAGCCGTTTTCTTACGCCTTCATTTTTACCTCCAGAAATTATACATACGTTGAAACCTTGCTGGACTGCTGCTTTGAGTGCATATCCATCCTTAATATTCATAGTTCTAAGTAATTCTCCATCGGTATTAATGAGAACGGTTCCATCGGTTAATACTCCATCTACATCAAAAATAAAGGTGGTGATGTGTTGTAAGTATTCTTTATAACTTTTTTCCATATTTAGATTGTATTGCTTTAGTAAGCGTTTGATATATTTCTTTTTGTGTGGTATCTGTTAAGATTCCTAAATGTCTTTCAATTGTTTTTGAATCATTTCGAATAGCCGGGCCTGTTTGGGCTAAATCTGGATTCATTTTAGTTATTTTCTCAACGGTTTCATGGATTAAAGGATGTAAAACTTCAAAAGGAACTCCGTGTGTTATACAAATATCATTTCCTATTGAAAATAAATGATTAGTAAAATTATTTACGAATACAGCCGATACATGTAATATATTACGTTGTTCAGAAGAAATACTATAAACTTTTTCTGAAAGTGTATAGGTGAGTTTTTTTAGTAGCTCGAGATCCTCTACATTTTTAGATTCTAAACAGAAAGGTACAGTGCTAAAGTCAATGTCTTTATCTTTACTAAATGTTTGTAACGGATAAAATACTCCTCCTCTGTTAGCATTATTTAAAATACTCATAGGAACACTACCTGATGTGTGAACAACCAATCTATTGGTAAAAGGCAATAATTCAGAGATTTCTTTAATTGCATCATCACTTACAGCCAAAATGTAAACATCGGCTTCTTTAAGTGCATTGATGTTTGATGTAACTGTATCTTGTTTTTGAGAAGCATGTAAAGGTATACCTCTACGATTATAGCATTGTACTATAGTAACCAAGTGTTGATTGCAAAAGGCACTATATAAGTGTTTAGCCACATTTCCTGCACCTAAAATTGTAACTCTAATCATTTCGCAAAAATAAGGAAGTTACCTTAAAAAGCAGAGTAATACATTTTTTCATTTCTATTTTAAAATAAAAGTAAGTGTCAAAATTAAATCATCATAAAATGAAGATGAAATAAAAGAATAAAAAAAACATCAAATGCAATATATATTTATATAAAAAGAATGAAGTTGTCTTGAAACTTAAACAAGTTTAACATTTCTGTTAAAACCTTAAAATCAAAAGCGCATTATCTTATAATATCGCCCTAAAAACATTAAATTTGCCGAGCTAAAAAAAGAAAGGTATTATGCAAGATAAGCTAGCGAATATTTTGTTCTCTACACGATTAATGGCAATTTTATTTATTGTTTTTGCTGCCTCTATGGGGGTAGGAACATTCTTAGAAGATGCACACGGTACAACAGCGGCAAGGATATGGATTTATAATACTTGGTGGTTTGAGACCATAATGGTTTTTTTTGCTATTAATTTTTGCGGAAACATTGTAAGATATAGGTTGTATAAAAAAGAGAAATGGGCTACTTTGTTATTGCATTTATCTTTCATTCTAATCATTATTGGAGCTTTTGTAACCCGGTATATTAGCTATGAAGGTGTAATGCCAATTCGAGAAGGAGAAACTACAACCACCTTTCTTTCTGAGAAAACATATTTGACCATCTTTTTGGATGGAGAAATTAATGGAGAGCCTCGTCGTCGTATTGTTTCTGAAGATTTAGAACTCGCTCAGGCAACAAACAATGATTTTACCATTGATACCGATTATAATAAACAGCCTGTGACAATTAGGTATAAGAATTATATTCAGGGAGCAGAGTTGGGATTGGTAGAAAAAGAAGATGGAGATAACTATCTTAAAGTTGTAGAAGCAGGAGATGGCAATCGTCACGATCATTTTCTAAAAGAAGGCGAAATATCCAATATACATAATGTATTAGTGTCTTTTAATAAGCCTACCAAAGGAGCGATAAATATTACATATGAAAATGATGAATATTTTATAGATTCTCCATTCGATGGCTCTTTTCTTAGAATGGCAGATCAAATGCAAGGACTTGTTTTTAAAGATAGTCTTCAACCTTTAATGCTTAGATCATTATATCAAACTGCCGGAATGCAATTTGTGATTCCAGATCCTGTAATTCGTGGTGAATATGATATTGTACCTATCGAAACAAAAGAAAAGGGTCAGCAAGATGCTTTAGTTCTTGATGTTTCTTCAAATGGAGAGAGCAAAGAAGTGAAACTATTAGGGGGTAAAGGTTTTAATAATGATATGACCAAGATCTCATTAGGAGGTTTGGATATGTATTTTAAATATGGCTCTAAGCAAATGGAACTTCCTTTTGCGCTAAAACTAAACGATTTTATTGCAGAAAAATATCCAGGGACACAGAATGTATACAAGTCATTTAAAAGTAAAGTTGATATTGTAGAAGGTAACTCTTCTCAACCTTATGACATTTATATGAATCATATTTTGGATCACAAAGGATATCGTTTTTTTCAAGCTTCTTTTGATCCAGACGAAAAAGGAACTGTACTTTCTGTAAATCATGATCGTTGGGGGACCTTAATTACCTATGCCGGTTATATGTTATTGTATCTGGGATTAATGTTAATCCTATTTACCAGGGGGTCTCGTTTTAAGGATCTAGAAGAAAAATTGAGTAAAGTGAAAGCAAAAAAGAAAACATTGACCATGATTTTGGTATTGATGATTTCTACATTTTCTTTTGGACAAGATTTACCAGATCATAATGCCCATTTGGAGACCTTACCAAGTAAAAAACAATTGGACTCTGTTATTCTGGCTAATATGGTACCAAAAGAGCATGCTGCTAATTTTGGTAGTATTGTAATTCAAGATGAACGTGGTCGAATGAAGCCTGTGAATACTTTTTCATCAGAACTACTACGTAAACTCAGTAAAAAAGATACTTATGAAGGGTTAAATGCAGATCAGGTATTTGTATCTATGGTAGAGAACCCTTTTATCTGGTATAGCATTCCAATTATTGAGATTAAAAGAGAAAATGATAGTATTCGTAAGATTTTAGGTGTTCCAAAAACAGAAAGAAGAGTTTCATTAATTGATCTGGTAGAGCCTGATGGATCTTATAAATTAGCTCCATATCTGGAAAAAGCAAGTAGTACGAATACGCCAAGTAGTTTTGAAAAAGATTTCTTAAAAACTCATGAGAAATTTTATTTATTGAATCAAGCCTTGGGAGGTGGTATTCTTAGAGTTTTTCCTGTGCCGGGAGATGAAGGTAATAAATGGGTTTCTGTTCCCGAATTAAACGAATATAAGTTTACCGGAATGGACTCTGTGTATACCAGACAAATTATTCCTATTTATAGACAATCTCTTTTAGAAGCTCGTAAAACCGGTGACTATAGCAAGCCAGATCAGTATATAAAAAGTATAAAAAGTTTTCAAAAGAAATTTGGTAGTGAAGTTTTACCTACTGATAAAAAAATCAAAGCCGAAATTGCTTTGAATAAATATGATATTTTTAGAACTCTATATAGATATTATGGGGTAATAGGATTGTTGTTAATGATTTTTGTAATTGCCAGAATATTCAAGGATTCAAAAGTGATCAGAGGTTTGATTAACGGTTCTATAGGAATCATAATCTTACTTTTTATTTCACATACTGCAGGATTGATTATACGTTGGTATGTTTCAGGTCATGCGCCATGGAGTGATGCTTATGAGTCTATGATATATGTTGCCTGGACTACATTAGCAATAGGTTTAGCTTTTGGTAAACGAAGTAATTTGACAATGGCGGCAACTACTTTTGTGGCAGCTATCATATTGTTTTTTGCACATGAAAGTTGGACAGATCCCGCTATTGCTAATCTGCAACCAGTTTTGGATTCTTATTGGGTATTGATACATGTATCCATAATTGTTGGGAGTTATGGCCCCTTCTTTGTTGGAGCTATATTAGGAATTCTTTCTTTGTTACTTATCATCCTAACAACAAAGTCGAACAAGAAAAAAATGGAACTTACTTTAAAAGAAATTACTATTATCAACGAGATGGCTCTTACCATTGGATTGGTCATGCTTACAATAGGTAATTTCCTTGGCGGAATGTGGGCTAATGAAAGTTGGGGGCGTTACTGGGGATGGGATCCAAAAGAAACATGGGCTTTGGTAAGTATCATGGTATATGCTTTTGTGATTCATATGAGACTTGTTCCTGGTTTACGAAGTAGATGGTGGTTTAATTTAATGTCTGTTATTGCAGTAGCATCAATTATAATGACGTATTTTGGAGTAAATTTCTATCTTAAAGGATTACATTCATATGCTAGTGGAGATAAAGTAATCACTCCTGATTTTGTTTTCTATTCTATTGCTTTTGTGATTATTCTGGGAGGTGTTTCCTATTGGAGAAATGGCATACATTATAAAAAGAAGAAAGGGGTAGTCTAAGATTTTATATTGTATATAAAAGACTTTTGGAAGAAACGCAGCAATATTGACTTTTGGATTGAATACAGAATTAAATTATAAATTTGAAGGCTTTTGTAAATATAACCTAAACCTCTTCAGTTGATTACTTATCGGCTGTTGCTGTGCAATGTGTTTTCCCGATTATTGATTTTTAATTTCACTCTACATTATCATTATTTCCACCAACCATTGAGTTTTCGAATATAAAGTATTTGTCCAGTGTGGTAGGCCGTATGTAAAGCCATATTTGCAATTTCAATATTCCATTCTGCTATTTGTTTTTCAGATGCATTTTCAGTCACTTGTTCCCATTCTGTTTGTATACTATCTAGTTTTTTAGTTACATTTTTCCAATCCAGCTCACTATTTTTTTTAAAAGTATCTTTATTGTCATTGTTAAATTCGGGAACTTCTTCTCCTTTAAAAGCTTTTAAATTCATTTCATTCCAGAAAATTAGATGAGAAATCAATTCGCGAATCGAATGATCTTCAGTATTGTTTTTCCAATTCGATTGCTCTGGAGTAAGGCCTTCTATCGCTTTTTTTGTTGGCACAAACCATTCTTGATTTGTATGAGTATTCTTTAATTGTTGAACGAGTAACGACTTTATATTTGGGTCATTGTTATTTTCTGAGCAGCACAAAACTATTAAGGCTAATCCGATTATTGTGAAAATTCGTTTCATGGTTTTGACTATGTTGTACAATAAAATATTATTAATTTTAATCAATAACAATCTACCTTGATTTGATTTTTCTTTTCGAATATACTTAGAGGTAGATTTAAATTTTTCCTTGAAATAGTTTCTAAAACAAGAAGTACTTCTTTTTGCATTCCTATAGAACCACAAATCATTATAATTCCGTTGTTTTTTAAAGCGTTACTAATCAGATTTGCTTCTTTGGTAATCAAATCCTGAACATATATTTTATCTTTTTGAGTTTGCGAATATGCGGTATGAAAACTCGATAATTGCTCTTTTTTAATAAAATCGTTATAAATCTCTAAGGAAACTCTAGTACGTCCACCCCAAAATAAGTGAGTGTTTGACATATTTTTCTCACTAGCAATCATTCCTAAAAAAGGAGCAATTCCTGTTCCATTAGCAATCATAATGACCTCTTTTCTGATATTTGGAAAATGAAATGTGGAGTTTTGTTTTATAAAGGCTTTAATAGTGTCGCCTTTTTGAAGTTTACTAAAATAGTTTGAGCAAATTCCCAATTCATGTTTTTTAATACTTAAAAGAATATCTCCATTTACTTTTCCAATAGAATATAAGCGTTCAATTTCATCTTCTTTTGGAGAGAAAGAAAAAAGATCACCAGATTGAAAATCAATAGTACGCTTCGTACGTAAACGAAGTAAAAATGTATCATCTTCATTGATTGGTGTTCTTTCTATGATTGTAAATACATTATTTTTTCTTTTTTTCTTTTTTTGAGGTTGTTTTATATGTAAAGAGATTTTCAATGTAGAGCTCCAAATAGAAACCCAATCTTTAAAGGCTTCAAAAGATTGATTGTTTATTTTATATGGTTTTAAAACTGATGTGAATAGGGGATGAGATGCTAATGTGTGATTCACATCAAGTGCATATTTACAAAAATCAGGATATGCTAAAGAACCTAGCCCTACTACAGAAAATTGAATGCTGTTAATCGGTTGAATTGCTTTGAATTTTTGTTCGAATTTTTTTGCATTTGTAGGAGGTTCTCCTTCCCCGTATGTTGATGTAAATATAATGAGATGCCGTGCTTGTCTATAGCTGGAATAGTTGTTTAATTCAGAAATAAAGACAGTTTTTCCAATTGCAGCAAGTGCATTAGCAAAAAGAGTGGCAAAAGTGAATGTGTTACCAGTTTCAGAACCAACCAGAATAATATATTCTGACTCATCCTTGTTATGATTAGAGTGGCGTAATTTACTTTTTTTATGTCTTTTAATCGTCATTGTAAAACCAGAGTACATAAAAAATAGAATAGAACAACTGGCTATAAGTAATATGGTAGACCATAAAATATTTCCTTTTCCGGTGTGTAATACCATGCTCCATTGGGATGCCAAAGTAACAAATGGATATAGTTCTTCACTTATGATTGCCCCTGTAAATTGATTTACAATAAGTTCTCTGTCTGATAGTTTGATAAGAAAATAATCTTCAACAGAATCAGAAAAAGGAAACTCTATTGCTTTGACATTTTTAAGTGTTATGGTTTTGAAAATATCAAAATCTTTGATAGCAATTTTTGGAGTAGATCCACTATTCTCTATACTTACTTGATGAGATATTGTACTTTTTGGAAGTAAAGAGAATTTTTCTAAAGATAAATAAACACCAGTTACTGCAATGAGAAGTATGGGTATAAGTAGTAATCGACCTAAAATTATATGATAAAATTGAGCAAAATACTCTTTCTCAATTTTAAAAAAGAAACGCTTAATACTTCTTTGTCTTTTTAAGATTAACAAGACACCTGTAATTGCTATTATAAATAATATAAATGAGACAAACCCAACAAAAAACCTTCCGGTGCTTTTTAGAAACAAAGAACGGTGTAGATTGGTGGCAAATTTAAAAACAGTTGCCTTTTCTATAGGTTTACCTAGTTTTCCCCCGTTTGTAGGGTCGACATAAATTGTTTCACTATTTCCTTCTTTTGTAATTACAGATGCGATCATTGCATTATTGGCATCTATTTCGAAACTAATTATTTCGTCATAATGATGTTGCAGTGTATGTATTGTTTCTGCTACAGAAAGATCGTTACTTCCTTTAATATGAAAAGATTTTATAGAGTCTGAAATGGGTTCAAACGCCAAAACAATTCCCGTGACAGATGCTATGAGTAAAAAGAGAGAAGAAGATATAGCCAGTAAGAGGTGGCTATATCTCCATATTGAAATAGTCATTTAGTTGGTATTGTTGTTATTGTGGAAGCATACGTACATATCGTATAAACCCTTTGCCTTCTATTTTACTTTTTATAGTTTCTGAAGTTAATTCAAACTCAATATCATCTTTATAATATTTCTGATCTTCAACAGCGGTTTCAAAACGAATTTTATATCCGGTATTAATCTTGTCATTTTCTATTTCGATAATACTAATTGCACGTCCACCACCAGGTATAGTTTCTCCTGTAATGGCATCAATATCTGGCCGTCTTTTTCCATAAAAACTCCACCATTCTGGAATGTCATGATACCATTCTTCATCATCTCCTTGCACATATAATGTCTTTTGGTAATTGCCCTGAGCATCTAATAATGAAATGGCAATATATGCACCTTCACCAGTGTAATTAATCATTTGGATCATACATTTATACTTTGTACTTTCTGAACTAGTGCTGAATCCAAAGACTAAAAACAGTGTAAGTAAGAGTAAAGGGAAGGCTTTAAAAAGAAATTTATTTTTCATTTTATTTTAAAAAATTTAATACAATATTATTCTTCAGTAATAATTCATTTTCATTTGCAAGATCAAGTACTGATTCTTCAAAATCTGTTTTTATTGTTTTATCTGCACCAATTGATAATAAATACTTAAGGATGATATCATCTTTTGCCTGCATAGCTGCTTTGTGCAAGGGAGTGATACCTTCATCGTTTTTGGTATTCACATTTATTCCTAATCTTTCTATTCTTTTTAATAATTCTATATCATTTTTATGTAATGCTAAGTGAAATAAAGTATTTCCATTTGCTTGTATTTCCTTAATATCAAGCCCTTTCTCAGTAAGTATTTCTAATTTTTGATCAAATTCTTCTGTTTTTTTTGCATTAAATGTTTGCATAAGATAATAACCAAGATTATTCCCCTTTTTGTCTTTCACAGAAATATCAGCTCCTTTACCAATTAAAAACTTTACAATTTCTATAGAATTTCCTGAAATAGCGTTAGTTAACGCAGATTTTCCATCTTTATCTTTTTGATTGATATTAACTCCTTGATTTATAAAGTATTCTAAAACTGTAATATCTTTACTTTTGGAAGCCAAAGCATGTAGTGGAGTTACTCCATTTTTTGTTGTAACATTGGGGGTAATTCCTAATTTTTCTAAATATTTAAATGTAGTTAAGGAGTTTGAGCTTCTTCGAGTTCCTTGGCTGGCAAAGATCATAGCATTACCATTTTCTCTATTTAGACCTTTCGTAGAAACTCCGTTTTTGATTAACATATTCATGAATTCGATATTCCCTTTTTTGGCTGCATAGTTAAAAATACCATTACCTTTATCATCGGTACTATTTAAAGCAATTCCTTTAGAAACAAAATAGTCTACAAGGGTATACTCTGTAAGAAAAGGAGCAACTAGAAGCAGAGCGTTAGCTTCATCATGATTTTTTTCTGTGATCACATTAGCACCATGTGCAATACAGAAATCATAAATCGCTGTATTAGTTTGACCAGTTACTGCTGCAAAATTTAATACAGAATATCCATGGCTATCTATAATATCTGTTTTTGCACCCTTATCCACCAAAAATTGCATCATTTCTAAATTGTTGCGATAAGCGGCCCAAAAAATATAGGTTCTTCCGTCATGAGTCAATTTGTTAACACCATTTCCTTTTTTCGTAAGTAAATGTTTTATGGTTGTATTGTCAACTTTTTCAATTAATGCCCAGGAAACAGCATCAAAAAGGTGCTGATTCAATTCAGAGGGGTTGTTGCCTTCTTTAATTTTTTGTTCTATATCGGTAATGCTGGGATTTGTTTTCCAATATTCCCGATCTAAAAAAGCGTTACTATTTTGAGCATAAACAAAACCTATGCATAATAATAAGCTGATGCACATTATTTTTTTTGAATATCCCATTTTATTATTTTTTTACAAAGGATTCAATCACCTTTGCAATATCATTTTTCTGAGTGTAATCATCAGAGAATAAGTGTTTATATAATGCTTTATTATCAACTTTGGCTTCTAAAGATAAAGTTGTGTTTCGACCATAGATATCATCCCATTTGCTTCGAACTAATGCCCATTTTTCTTGATGTTTTACCCACCAATCAGCAGCAGCTTTGCAGCTACTATCATCTACTTTAATATAGGTGTTATATCCTTTTTCTTTGGCCAGTACAATAGGTTCTTTTCCTTCTTCATGAATCACTTTATCATTATCTTGATCGTGAACCCATCCCTTACTGGTGATTTCATGTCTATTTCCCCTTACTGTTAAGTTATAATCACTTCTTTTGGTATATTCTCGTCTAGGTAAAGGAGCGTTGGTTGTGTTCTCCCAAAAACTTTTGCCGTCTACGTGAACCCAGGTTGCAGAACCTTCGTATCTCGGACTATCATCTACCTGATATACTTTTTGAGTCCATTGTCCTTCAACAGCAGATTTGGTTTTATTTTCATATTTCCAGGTGTTATTAGTGTTGAACATGTAAAAATCTGTGTTTTCATAAATCCAATCTTGCCTCCAATGTTTTACAATATGTGGGTCAGACGGGTTTCCAACCTGAAGTAAATGCTGAATAGAAACCTTGTCCTTTTCATCAACAATCAGTTGAGCCCACTCTAAGCCCTTATCTGTCTTTGTTTTAGATGGTTTGTATAAAGAATCTTTACTATACTGAAAAGTTTCGGCAAAATTAAAGGTTACTTCAAAACAACCGCACATGCTTTTAATAGCATCAATGTCTTTTGTTTTTTTATTCTGGGCACTTAGGGTAAGAATACTAAAAATTCCAAATACGATAGAAGGTATTGTTTTCATTGTTTGATAATTTGATGTAAAAAATTTTTTCAAAATTAATTAAATTTATTTAGAATAAATAAAAATAACGAATATATTTGCGCTTTATTAAGAATGATTATAAATAACTATGTGGGTTAAAAAAATGTATCTAAGTGTGTTATGTGTTTTTGCTTTTGTAAAAGGATATACTCAGGAAACTGAAATAGATACTACAAAAGTTACTGAAATAGATGAAGTTATATTAACAGCTACTCGAACAGCAAGACAACTTTCTTCTTTGCCATTACCTGTTACTTTGGTTTCTAAGAAAAAAATTATTCAATCCGGGACTATTCGTCTTAATGAGATTCTAAATGAGCAAACCGGGATTATAACCGTTGCAGATCAAAGTGGTTTTGAAGGAGTCCAAATCCAGGGAATAGCTTCAGATTATATTCTTATTCTTATAGATGGTGTCCCTTTGGTAGGTCGTAGTGCAGGGAATTTTGATGTTAGTAGACTCACTGTAGGAAATATAAAACAAATTGAAGTCGTAAAAGGTCCATCTAGTAGTTTGTATGGCTCAGAAGCTTTGGGAGGTGTTATTAATATTATTACTTCTGCTCCAGAAACCGAAAAACTTTCTGGTAACGCTTCTTATAGAATAGGTAGTTTTACTCAGCAAGATATAAACCTGGATATCAAACAACGTATTAAAAGCTTTAGATATGGAATATTTGCCAACCGTTTCTCTAGTGAAGGGTATGATCTTAACCCTGAGACTGAAGGTCAAACTGTAAATCCTTTTGAAAACTATACTTTGAATGCAAGGATTTACAATGATTTTTCTGAAAACCTATCTTTATTTGCTTCTGCGAGATACTATAATCAAAATCAGGATGCAGGATTTATAGTTAATGATACACGTTTTGAGGGAGATAGTAAAGAAGAAGAATGGAATGCACATCTTCGTTTTGATCACAACTGGAGCAAAAATTTAACTCTTGTATATGAATTGTATTATACCAATTATACTGCGGCAGAAAAGCTAGCAGATCCTATATCTGATGATGTTCTCACAGATAGTGATTTTGATCAGCGTCTTTCCAGACCTGAGGTTAGAAGTACATATACATTTAAAAATTCTAGTAAACTCACAACAGGTTTTGGTTTTCAATATGATCAATTAGATCGTACTTTTTTTGATGAGCAAGTAGATTTTAGTTCTCAATATGCATATGCTCAATATGATATAAATGTTATAAATCCCCTCAATGTTATAGTGGGTGCCAGATTTGATAATCATTCAGAATATAGTAATCAATTCAGTCCTAAACTTGCATTACGGTATAAAATAACAAATACACTTGCAGCAAAAGCTTCTATTGGGTATGGGTTTAAAGCCCCTGATTTTCGGCAATTATATTTTGATTTTACAAACTCGGCAGTTGGATATACCGTTTTAGGGTATAATGTAGCTATAGATAAATTAAGAGAGTTACAGGATCAGGGACAGATATTAGATATTGTTGTTCCAGAAAGTGATTTAGAAGACCCGTTGGAAGCAGAAAGTTCTGTAGGGTATAATATAGGATTGACGTATAAAAAACAAAATTGGAATACAGAGGTAAACTTTTTTAGAAATGATTTTAAAAACCTAATTGACACTCGAATTATAGCTCGAAAAACTAATGGGCAAAATGTGTTTAGCTATTTTAATTTTGATAAAATATACACAACAGGTTTAGAAACGAATATCTCCTATGAGTTCAATAAGAATATTAATATAAGTGCGGGATATCAATTACTTTATGCTTTTGATAAAACAAAAGAAGATGCAATAGATAATGGAGAAGTATTTGCGCGAGATCCACAAACAAATGAGACTATCGAAGTTTCAAAATCAGATTATTTTGGACTTGTCAATCGTTCAAGACATAATGCAAATTTTAAAATATTTTATGACATCCCTTCAGTAAAAGCTAATATAAATGTTAGACTACTATATCGAAGTAAATATGCATTATTTGATACGAATGGTAATGGTCTTATCGATGATTATGATACTAGTTTTGTTGATGGTTTTGTTACCACAAATGTTGCTGCGAGTAAAACATTTTACAAAAATTTTAATCTGCAAATAGGAGCTAATAATCTTTTTGATTACACAGATCCCCTTATTCCTACATTACCCGGAATTCAATTCTTTACAAAAATTAATTATCAGTTTTAAATATTTAAAAATCATAACAATGAAAAAAGTAATTCTTTTATTAACAGCAATAAGCATCGCATTTACTTCATGCAGTAGTGATGATGATAATGATACTCCTCAGGCGGTAGATTTTACTATTAGTGATTTATCCTTGAGTAAAGGCACAGTAGGGTCAGAAGTAACAATTACGGGAACAGGTTTTCCAAATTCTTCTGATGATATTACGGTTTCTTTTAATGATGTACAAGCGGTTATAACGAGTATTAATACTACTACTATTGTGTCCTCTGTTCCTGCGAACGCTACAACAGGAGAAGTTACTGTAAAATATGATACAAAAACAATAAATGCAGGAATGTTTACAATACTAGATCCTTTAGTAGAAAATAAAGTAGAAAATCTGCCAGCACCACAAACAGGAGGACAGGGAACTGGACAAGCCATTGGTGGTGTGTTTACCAAGTTTGACTTCGAGACAGGAACGGTCACTACTAGCGAAACAG
The DNA here is from genome assembly GCF_900312735.1 of Aquimarina sp. AU119. Classification (NCBI taxonomy): domain Bacteria; kingdom Pseudomonadati; phylum Bacteroidota; class Flavobacteriia; order Flavobacteriales; family Flavobacteriaceae; genus Aquimarina; species Aquimarina sp. AU119. The sequence goes on from NZ_OMPF01000025.1 coordinate 32,276, forward strand.
ACTGGGATATTGCTTTTAGAGGAACAACGATAGCTGTAAATGGAGGAGAAGTAACAGGTACTGCTGATGAACCAGCTCGTAATGGTAATGCTGGTGCTGCAATAGTAACAGGAACATTTGCTAGTGCTACTAGTGCCGAAGGTTTGACTTTTAATCAAGATGCTAGTACAACATTTGCTATACCTACCGGAAGCGATAATGGTTGGTATAATTATAATTTTATGACTAATATTATATCTCCTATCCCTGGAAAGGTACTTGTTTTTAGAACTCGTAATGGTAATTATGCGAAGATAGAAATCTTAAGCTATTACTTAAATGAAGATACTTCTCAAAGTGGTCGTAATTATACTTTTAATTATGTGTATAACCCAAATGATGGAGAAACTGTTCTAGAATAAAGTAATAGTGTTAATTATTACATCCAAAACCATGATTTTCCGATTTATCTGGTTTTAGCAAAAAAGGGAGCTTTAATAGCCCCCTTTTTTTTACACATTAAGTTTTAATAATTGAAACAACCTAATTAGATGATTAGGATGATACGGCAACAACAGGTTGTTTTTTGGTTTCAGTTTCGTTTTTGACAACAAGATCACGTGTCAGCCAACCACTTCTTTTTGCAGTGGCTATAGCGTAAGGAGTGATCCAAAATAGGGTAAAGGCATAAAAAATACTATAAGAATATGCCCAAAACGATTCTGATGTTTTATGTTTCTTAGCATAAAATAAGGCTTGTATGCTAGAAAAGATCAGTATGCTTAATAGTGAAGAACTAAGAAATAATAGAGGGTACGTACATATAAAAAACAACATTAATAATAGAGTTGGGTATGCCATCACCATTTTTAACCATTGGTTTAGTAATAATATTCTGGTACCTGTTTTTGATCCTTCTCTAAAGTTTTCAAAAGCAAATTTGCTCATAGCAATGTTTTCACGAACATTACTTCTTTCCCATCTAATAAACATTTTAGATAAGTTTTTATATCGCTCAGGAATATTGGTGTAAACGTATGCATTGCGTTGAAAGAATACTTTATATCCTTGTTTTAAAATCATATTAGTCATAGCGCGATCTTCTCCAATTTTTGACACTTCTCCCATAAAAGTCTGATTGATCCATGCTTCGCGACAATTAAAAACAGCTTCTCGACGATATGCAGACAGAGCACCCGGTGTACATAGAACAGAACCTAATCTACTTTGTGCAGAGCGTATGAACTCAAAACTAAAAGCAAAACTCACATTTAACATACGTGGAATTATGGCTTTTTCTTTATTTAGTACGAGAACATTTCCTGCTACAGCTCCACATTCCTCATTCACAACAAAAGGACTTACCATATTGCGTAAAGTGTCTTTCTTAACAATAGAATCACTGTCAACAGTAATAAAAACATCTCCCATTCCTAGATTAAATCCACGGTATAAAGCATGTCTTTTTCCTTTATTTTTTGGTTGTTGATAAATCGAAATACGGTTTCCTAAATCTTGCTTAGCCTTTTTCATCCAAGACCATGTATCATCCTGGCTTCCATCATCAATAGAAATGATCTGAACTTTTTCATGAGGATAATCACTTTGGGCAAGGCTAACTAAGGTTTTGTATACCAATTCCCCTTCATTATATGCCGGGACAATTACTGTACACAGCGGTAATTCTTTATCAGATACTGATTCAATTACTTTATAACGTAGGTATAAAAACAGTACATAAATTAGAAAACTAACTTTGACGATAAGTAGTGAGATGCCTACTATCATTAGAGGAAGTCCCCAATTAGAATTCATTCTCTCTAAATAAATTTCTTCAAAATAAGGTTGTAAGAAATAGAACAGAGACCCTGCACCAAATAATAATAGAAATGTTCCTATTAAAATGAATGATGATTTAGAGTTTGAAATCAATTTTTCAAAAGAGTTACTATTTTTTTTTGGAGGAGTTGATGTTTCGGATGGATCAAAAGTTGTTTGCTTCATTAAAATATTTTCTTAAATGACTAGTAGGAAGTAGCCAATATTGATACCACAATGAATGTATTTGATTAACAGGTGTTTATGTTTTTTGCTTAGATTTTAAGTGTGTAGATTTTACACACTTGTGTGTAATTTCCCCGAAAAAAGAGGGTAAATTTCCCGTAGCTTTTATATAAAATTTATACTCTTATTAAGCAATTATAGGTATTGTGAAAAAAAGACTTGATTTTAAAGGCTTTAAAATCAGTTTAATATATTGACTAGTAAAAGTAGAAGCTTTTGAACACTATTATTTTTTTAAAAGAAGTAACTTTTTAAATTTTGTTGTGTCTAAAAAGTATAACCAACAAAAATCACTTCCGTCAGTATATGGACAAAAAAAGACATAGATTTAAATAAAATAGAATTTATAGATTACGTTTACAAAAAAGAAGAACAACACGGGGTATCTGGTGTCAATGACACTTTATATTTTAAGACAAAAGGTGATTCTTTTATGATTAATTGTGTTTATTTGAAAAGGAGAAAATAACACTTATCATTTAATATTTATGAACAATGTTGTGAAAGTTGCACCAGAATAAATTAAAAATAAAATATAAAAATTCGGCTCTGTTTTTATCCGAAAATTCAGCGTCTCTTTACACGCTACGATACAATATATTAAACGTTATGTGCAAGAAGCAGTATCAAATATTATAAGTTCAACAAAAGAAATACCGAATTTGGTAATTCTAATATCATAAACTACTTATTAAACTATTACCTTACATAATGTCTAAAGTCCAAACTTTGTCTCATAAAGATGATGAGCCATTACAGTGGACAAAATTAGTAAAATATACATCCTTTTAATAGAATTATTTCGTCTGTTTCAACAATATCTTTTGAATAATTTCTTTGAGAAGGATGGAAAATAAATGTTTTACCGTCAGTACTTGAAAAATGAAGTAAACCATCAATTACTTCATATTTATAAGTTATAGTATATTCAATTTCTGTACTAGATCCATAATACTCATAGTCAAACCACAAAACATCCTCCAGATCTCTTTTGAAATTTATATTCCATTTTATTCCATCGTAAGTTGTTTCACCTTTTTTCCACCCTTCACAATATGAAACAGTACTATCAAAATTAAAGAAAGATATAAAAAACGGATGGCCTGTAAAGCTCGAAAATTTTATATCTGAAAAGTCGCTATAATAATTTTCTGTATCTGCCCAGATTGTCTCATCATATTTATTTAAAAATCGGCACATCTTTGCTCCCTGACCTGGACCACAGTATATCACCGATGGATCCAGACTAGGATATTGTACTCCATATAAATCTGTTACAATATCTAGCTGTTCAGGCTGTTCAGGCTCAAATTGCTCTTTGTCGCTTTCCGTACAAGAAAACAAACCAAAGAATAAAAATAGTAAAAGCAATTTTTTCATTTCTGATAGTTTTTATAAAAACTACAACCTTAACATAAGTATTAATAATGGTAAAACCTAAAAATATTCTTAAAAAATTAACAAAAGGTCATCAAATTAAAATAGAATCCAGCACATAACAATATATAAGACCATATATCAGTTCCTCCGCCGCAGAGACGAGGCTTATAATCATACGTTATCTGCAAGCTAATATGAAAATCTAACCACAGAACTAGGTAGATACAAGTACAACAAAACACAACTGGTTAAGAAAATCAGTAAACGTAGAGTTAAAGGAAATACATGGGAGGTTAGAATCGAAAGTGAAACTTTGGGTTAGAGTTTTTTTTACTGAATTTTAATTACTACTTTTAAAAAGTAAACACAACCCCATTGTTCAATTATGATAATTGAACAATGGGGTTGTTTGATTAAATGTAAAAATAAATTCTTTGAAAATTAATTACATTTTTATCGATATAAAATATATAGTTACTATAGTAACTATATTCAATTTTGTAAAACATTCTAAAAATGAATATCTCCATTAGATTTATCGGAATTTTATTCTTTTGCTTTTGCTCCTGTAAAAGTTTAAATGATGAAAAAGAAAGGCAAATAGAACAAAGCTCAATTCTGTCCGATGATAAAGTAGTGATATTATTAAATTCTGATCATTACAAATGGCTTAACGAAAATTATGGGTATCAAAAATGGCAACCTAAGGAAAACGAAATCATGTCTATCCAAGAAATCATTGATAAAGCTATCAAAAATGAAGAATTTGACTTTTTAAAAAAGTCAATAAATGAGAATATTAATAAGTATTACAGACAATATATCCCATATATCAATAAAAAGGGAGAGAAAGTAATTGAAATTAATGCCTTTTGCGAAATTTTGGAAATTCCACCTTTACCCGAAAGTGAATCAACACAGTGGACAAAAATGGATTGGAAAAATGAATATATAGTGGTTGATGATGGGGGAAACTGTTATTGGCAAATAACCATTAATATTGATACGAAGACCTATAAAAATTTAACGGTAAATGGAGTGGGATAAAAAACGTTTTACAACATTCTATATGAAATTAGAGCAATTTAGTGCTAGATCAAAAGGTCATTTCCTTTTTGCAATGGCGCTAGATTTTTATAAATTAAATAAGAAATAAAAATGCGCAGATAAATCAATTGGTTCAGGTTTACAGGCATTGCTCCGATTCATATATTTAGCGTTAGTGGTCATATCAAAAAACTCAAAATTTAATAAGTCAATGAATCATGTCAAACAAAATAAAAATACTTGAAGAAAAAGTAGAAGTTTTAGAGCGCGAACTTAATAATTTATCTTCGGATTTTAGAAATTCTTTTGATTATATTGAAAGAGATCCAAGCGGTTCTTTAAATAAAACTCGAATAGTATTGGAAAAAATACTTTTAGATATTTACGAACGTGAAATGAACAAAAAGCAGCCCAAAAAACCAGAAATTGGATCAATGCTTAATGACCAAGATTTTACTAAAAAAATTGATCGGCGTATAGAAACTAGAATAAATTCTATACGACTTATGGCAAATCTCGGCAGTCATGGAGAAATTGTATACAAAGAAGATGCTATAGATATGTTAGACAGTTTGTGTAGCATTTTAATCTGGTATTTTGATAAATATTTAGGTATCTATGTATATCTAAGTGACGAAAAAGAAAGAGTCGATAGATTATTGGAAGTTGGAATGAATAGCTTTATCGAAAAAAAGTATGACCAAGCTATTGCTAGCTTTACAAAGGCAATAGCACTTCATCCATCAGAAGAAAAATTCAAAAAGCGAGGGGATGTATATCTCGAACAAAAAAAGTATGATTTAGCTCTTGCGGATTATGCCATGGCAATTGAGATTAATCCTAATTATACTGAAGTACATAATAATCGTGGGTTAGTATATCATGGACAAGAAAGATTCAAACCAGCAATTGCCGCTTATTCTAAAGCAATAGAAATTAATTCTGATTTTTCTAGAGCATATAACAATCGTGGATATACTTATGAAAAACAGGGAAATTATGAGTTAGCAATAAAAGATTATTCTCTTGCAATAAAAACAAATCCGACTATTTCCAAATATTTTGAAAATAGGGGGTATTTGTATCAACAACAAAAAAAGTACGAATTTGCTCTTGCAGACCTTTCTAAAGCTATAGAGATAGATTCAAATAATTCTAGTGCCTATTTCAGTCGTGGATGGATATATGAAATACTAGAACGGGATGAATTAGCTGTTATTGAATTTTCGGAATCTATTAAGCTAAATCCTAAATATTATCTTGCTTTTTTCTATCGGGGAATTGTTTATGAAAAACTAGGAAAAGATAAATTAGCTATCAATGATTTCGCTATGAGTATCGAACTTAACCCTAGTTTTTCTGATGCATATCATTTTCATGAAAAACTATCAACAAAACTTAAACAAAAAGGATAAATTCAAAAAAGAGTCTTTTCTTTACTTGTTTAAAGCTATAAACTATTCTGTATTTTAAACAATAATTATAAATTATAGTGATATGAATTCTTTTTTTCATGATATTAATTCAGCAAACCTACACTTCATTGGAGTATTTAAATATGAATCAAAGCATATCAAAAATGATTTATACTCGGAGTCTTCATATTTCTTTAATAATCAGGACTATTTTTATCAAAAATATTATCCTAATTGGCTTCATTCTTTTTTTAATCAAAAAACACTACCAGAATATGGTATTAACAATAACCATTTACAACTAAAAAAAGAACATCCCTTATTGCGACAAAAACAAGAACTTATACTACGAGCTGGCGAAGAAGATAAAACCATACATTATGCCTTGTCATCAATAGAAGTTTTCTTGTTTCGGGCCAACTTGGGAATTTTCGTAATTAAAACAACACTTTCTAATGAGCATCACAATAGCGAAGACATTGCTTTGTTTGCAAAGAAGTTTAGGAATACGACTATAAACTCAAACTATACGAATTCAGATTATTCTGTTAGTTTGATAGAAAAAAATATTGTCTCACAATTTCATTCCGACAGTAAAAGCTGGAGACAGTATAACCCACAACTCAAAACAGCTTTTTTTCTTGACATTGCTAATCAACTTAAATCTGATAAAATGAACCAATTATTATTTGATATTGGAACATTTACTGCACCTCTCTATGATGACCTTTTTATACCTGATTCTGAATACTATGAACGGTTAATAGTAGATAACACCATTGCACTTTTCCAAAACTGGAAGGTACTAAGTCTCTATGATAGTTTAACACGTATAGCTGTCAATTTAGATAAAAAGGACACTTTTCGTTTGTGGGAAAATGAATATATTTTGATCTATGTTTATGTATTGTTTGCACGTTACTATTTGTATCACATTAATAACCAACTCACTAACATCGAACTTAATCTTAATGAAAGCCAACTTATTCGAAATAATTTTCATCATTTCATGAATGATTTCGAACACAGCAAGATTTCATACAAATACCTGCCTAACGAAATTTTCGAAAAACTAAAAAATGTTTTAGGTATTAAGGAAGAAATAGTAGTAGTAGAGCAAAAAATTAATCGCATCAATCAGCGCGTTCAAGAGAGGTATGAGAAGAGAGTAAATGCAATATTAGTCTTACTCACTATTTTAACCGTACTCTCTGTGGCTTATGATGCTGGTCAAATGACTCTTGAATGGATTAATGCGAAAAGCCAAATTTTGAAGATTCCATCATTTATCTTTTTAATTATCATCTCATTAATTCTTGTCATTTTATTTTTTCGAAAGAAACTAAAATAGAAACACGAACCGCTAACACCGTATAAAATTAATTGCTAAAGTCTAATAAGTCCTAGTCGAAATATTTGTAGAATATCCCTCAGGTTCGTCCTTTTTTTGCTAATATTAGACAAAAAACTATTGATGAATTAATGAAAGTTCAATAAAACGATCTAGTACGTAAAATAATTGCGTAGGTAACATTTAATTTGATCTGTGTATAACATATTAATAAAATGAATGAAAAAAAAAGCTTACATATAAAAAAAGCCTCTCAAAAAGAAATACATCTTTACACTTTATTGGGAGAATCTCTATGTGCAGTTCAAATATTAGAGGACGCGTTAAGCCATGCGATTGTTTTAAAAAAACAGAACCGGATCAAAAGAAAGAAGCAGATGCTCTTTTAAATAAGCAACGATTTTACACATTTGGTAAGGCCCTAGACATCGTCAAAAAAGAATCATTACTACCCAAACCTTTGGAGATTGAATTGTCAAAACTTCTAAAAGAAAGAAATTGGCTTATCCACCATAGCATTACGGATAATAAAAATGACATTAAATTAGATACTTATTTTTATAAACTATTTGAAAAAATAAAGGCTATTTCATCAAAAGCTCATGAATTACAGATTTCAATTGAACTTGATTTAATTGAATATAGCGAAAAGAAAGGAGTTGATATGACTAATGTCAAAAATAAAATTGATGAGCATTACGGAATTTAGATTTTAATAAAAAGTTCAAATAAAAGATGACAAATACTAAAATTAACTGGTATCATACTATTGTAGCAACAGATGATAATAAAGTAATCAGCGTTACAAATAGAAACTTTGAAGAGAAAGCTGCAGGTTTTCTACATAATTTTCTTGAAGTCCCTTTAAATACTCAACAAAACAGAGCTGTAACTAATACAAAAGCATTTACAGAAACTGAATTGTGTAATGTTTTAGAATTATTCAGGGATTATCAACAATATAAGGAAATTGAGTTTTTGAAGGTTTGTATAGGATATTTAAGATCAAATAAAAATGTTGAAAAACTAACATTCACTTTTCATAATAACTAAAGTCTAAATACGAGATGAGTAATGAGAACATAATAAGGTGTTCGAGAATATGTAAGCAACTTAATTAATAAAAAATCTAATAAAAGTAATATAATAACAGGATCAAGTAGTAATTTGAACAATTAATAATTGTATCCTCAATCAAGATTGTAGATTATTCTTTTATGCGCTTCATCCCTTGTTTTTTCGGGGTATTTATCTTTATAAACGGTATCAATGTCATCTCGTTCATGCCCCATTAATTCATGAATAATATCGGGATCTATGCCTTTGAATTTTGCTAAAGTCGCAAAAGTGTGTCTGATATGTTTTGTAGAAAATTTATGTTGTATAGGAAGAACCTCTATTTTAAGTAATTTAAAGGTTTTGCCAAGGTCTCTATTGTGATTATCTCTAAATGTTTTGTACTCAACAAAACCTTTTCTACAAGAAGAAAAAGAAGATTTTGAAAACAAAAAAGTCTTACATATATATGTAAGACTTTTTGTGAGCCCGATAGGATTCGAACCTATGACCGCCTCCTTAGAAGGGAGGTGCTCTATCCAGCTGAGCTACGAGCCCGTAACTCTGTAAAAGTCGGGGTGGCAGGATTCGAACCTGCGACCTCCGCGTCCCAAACGCGGCGCGATAACCGGGCTACGCTACACCCCGAAAATAAAAGTGCGGAGAGACCGGGACTCGAACCCGGGCGACACTTGCGCGTCGACAGATTAGCAATCTGCTCCATTACCACTCTGGCACCTCTCCTTATTCTTTTATGAACGTCGCATTATTGTTTCAAATGCGGATGCAAATGTAGCTTTTATGAATCTACAATGCAACATTTTTTTACCATATTTTTCTATTTGATTATTGCACGTTTTTAAAAAGTTGAAAATCAGTTTTTTCAGAAGAAATAAATTAGCTTACATTTTGATTTACGAGTTGAAGAATCCTTAAATACTTCTTTTATATATTTGTAAACTATTGACCTATACATTATGTTATGAATATGAACAAAAACAATATAGGAATGAATATGAAATGCTTTTTGGTATTTTTAGTATTTGTTTCTTCATATACTTTTGCCCAAAAGCCTATTCTTTTAGAAGATTTTACATTTAAAGTAGGAGAGAAGTATAAAAGAATACGAAGTCTTAATACGTATCATGTAGCTTCTGGTAATCGGCTTGCATCTATTAAAAAGGGACGTAATTCGATGACAATACAACGATATTCTCTTGATAACCTAAAAGAAGATGTAAAGAAACGACAAGTTGTAGAAGATAAAGGTGATTTTGAAACTGTGATGGAATTGGGAGGGAAAGCAGTTGTGTTTTATTCTATTAATGACAAAGCATATGCTCAAAAAGTTTCACTTACTGGTATAGTGGTAGAAAAACCAATCCAACTTGTAAATGATAGAGAAAATATTAATAGAGATTTTGGTTTTAAGAGCACATATGGGTTTGATGCCGGAGGAAGGATAAATAAGTTTGCTTTTAAAAAGTCTGCAGATGGTAAAAACCTCTTGGTCTTATTTCGTATAGAAACAGGCTCGAATAAAGCTGATAAAATAGGAATTGCTGTGTATAGTGATGCTTTAAATCTTCTTTGGAAAAGAAAAGTAACATTGCCTTATCCTTCTAACAGAATCCAAAATGAAGATTTTGCTATAGGTAATGATGGGCATTTTTATATGACTGCTTCAATTTTTAATGCAGAATCAGATGATAAAGATAAATTAGAAAACACATATCATACAGAAGTTTTTAAAATCACTCAGGATGGAAGCGAGGTTATTAAAAGTAAACTTGATATTTCTGGAAAATCAATAACTGATGCGGCTATAGAAGTAGATGACTCCGGGAAAATAAAAATCTCTGGTTTCTATGCGAATAGAGGTAATAAAAATGAGATTTCGGGTGTTTTTTCTGCTACACTGACTGATAATGGGACCGTAGGGTCTGTTATAAAGTCTGACATCCCTGAGGAAAATTTACAAGCTCTAATACTTAAAAGAGAAGAAAGGATAAATGAAGGAACTCAAAAAGACAATGATATGAAAGATCTTGAAAACCTTAGAGTTAATGATGTTGTTTTTAATGCAGATGGGAGTACAGTTTTATTTGGAGAACAACGCTTTGTAGAATCTTTTACAACATCGAGTTCGTCGGGATCAAGAACTACGTATAGATATTATTATAGAGATATTTTTGCTTTCAAACTCTCTTCTAATGGTAGTATGATATGGATGCATAAATTACCAAAATATCAAATGGGAACAGTAAGTAAAAGGAGTATGTCATATAAGAACTTTATGCACGGAGGAAAACATTATTTATTCTATATTGACGATTTTACTAATCTAAAACGTTCATTTGATGAAACTCCAACACGATATTTTGATGGGAAGAAAGAGTTTATTTATCTAACATCTTATGTTATCGATGATACTACTGGAGAGACTACTAAAGAAGCTATCTTAACAGGAAGTGATGTTAGAAATTCTAGATTAGATGTTTTAGAAATTACTAAAGCTGCTACTTTGCCTAATAAAGATATGATTCTTGAAGCGTATGATGGGAAAAAGAATAATTTATTAGTCAAAATATCGATAGTAAAATAATAAGTAGACTACTTTTTGGTTATACCTTCGAACAAGTGTTTTTTTCTTTTTATAATACTATATAGTTAATGAAAATTATTTCCGCATTATTCCTGTTTTTCTTTATGACTACTGATGTCATTCGTATTGAAGATATACGAGATTCTTACAAAACCTGTACTGTTTCTAAAGAGAAAGCAGATCAGTTTTATGAATTGACAGAGAAAGCACTACAAAATGACGGTGCTATTTATCAGGGATATCATGGAGCCGCCTTAGCATTAAAAGCTTCTTTTTCCTGGAACCCTTTTAATAAGTTGTCTTATTTTAATAAATCAAAGAAAGTAATCGATAAATCAATCGAATTAGAACCTGATAATATAGAACTAAGAATGATTAGGTTAAGTATACAATCTAACGCGCCCAAATTAGCAGGATACTATAAGAATATTGAAGAAGATAGGGACTTTATGTTGGCTAATATTGATAAAGTTAATAATGAAGGTTTAAAAGCGTATTTAAAAGGTTTTATTGAGCATTCTGATGTCTTTTCAAACTCTAATTAGTCGCGTGATACTTTTTTACAATGAATCATGATTTTTTTATTTGTATGATCTGTGGTGAAAAATAAATAATCATCACCTCCATCTTTAATTTTTAACTTTTTTCTCAATAAAGCCACACTTTCTGGAAAGTTCCGTGTAGTTACATTAGCTTTTGTAATTCCTGATTTTGCTATTACTTTTTTCTGATAGGGATATACAATAAGAATTTCAAAACTCCTTCCGGGAAAATCGATGATTTTTTCAGAAGTATAAAGATGAGAGTGATTATGAAGCTTTTTTAATCCCAATGTATTGCCAATAATTAGAAAACCACCACTTTTTAGAATAGCGGCATTGGGTTCATAAAGATAAGATTTAGGAGCGCTTAGGTTTAATGGTTGTTTGATTTCTTCATTCTGGAAAAAAGAAAATTCTTGGTTGCCAGATTTTTGAATATTAACGGTGATCATTCTAATTTCACCAGTATAACCCTTATTTAGAATCCATATCAATTCCTTAACTTCATTATTTACAGCCACAATATGGATTTCCTTAACATATTGTAATGCTTTAATTCCGGTATGAATATCTAATAGCGGCGAGGTTTTTATCATGATATTAGAACTCTTGCCAAATAAAAGTTCTAAGTTATTAGGTACATTAGGAAGACAATCTTCAAGAAAAAATACTTTTCCTTTACTATCATGTCGTCTTGAAGGATCAATATATATCCAATCTACAGTACTCTGATTTTTAAGAATTTCTAATCCATCTCCATGTATAGTAGTAATATTATTTACCTCTAATATCTTAAAGTTATGTGTAGTGATTTCACTTAATGAAGCATTGAGTTCACAGTGAATTACTTTTTTAATTCTTTTTGCGAAATAATAATCATCGACTCCAAACCCGCCGGTAAGGTCAATCAGAGTTTTTCCCGAAATGAGGTTACTTTTATATAGTGCTGTGGCTTCAGAAGAAGTTTGTTCGAGGTTTAAGGTTGGGGGATAATATATTCCACTTTTGGTATGCCACAAAGGTAATTTTCTTTTGGTCTTACGATTTCCTTGAATTTGCTGTGCTAATTCTTGGATGGTAATATCTTTAAATGGACTTCCGCTTAAAATTAGTATACTTAAATCAATAGAACTATTGGATTTCTCCAGGATAAACTCTTGAACCTCTTTATGTAAAATTTTAGTATTCAATGCTTTTTACTTCTGACTGCGATTTACAAATCCTTGGTCAATGTTTTTACAATCTTATATTCTGAAAGGAATTCTTTGGCAATTACTTTTATAGCAGTATAAAATGGAACCGCAACAATAAGTCCTCCTATTCCAAAAAGCAGTCCAAAAATAAGAATGGCTAAAAAGATTTCCAGAGGATGAGATTTTACACTATTTCCAAAAATTAATGGTTGATTAAGGAAATTATCTATCAATTGAATAATGAGGTATCCTATGAGAATGTAAGTCAGTTTAGGTAAGATTATGGTTTGAAAATCTAATCCCAGATTACTGGTAATCGCCAAAATGAGTACAAATATGCCTCCGAATAAGGGACCTATGTATGGAATTAAATTAAAAATAGCTGCAATGAGTGCCACAGCAATAGCATTATTAACACCAAATATTAGTAATAATATAGTGTATAAAATAAATAGAATACTAACCTGTAGTAGTAATCCAACAAAATATCGAGAAAGTAAATCTTTGATTTTGGTAAAAGCTCTCATGAACTTGTTTTCATCTTCTTTTTTTGCAAAAACTAATAAACTATTCTCCAGAAGTTGACTATCTTTTAATAGGAAAAATGAAATAAATAAAACAGAGAACAACCCTATCAAAACAGCTCCAAAACCACTTAAAAATGAATTTATAGCATTTGGTATTATTTTAAGATCAAAAAACTGCATTAAATCAGTTTGTTTAATCAATTCTACAACATTTAATTTATCTACTTTAAGGTAATCACTTACATCTTGATTAAGTCTGTCGAGGTCTTGCCCAACTTTATTGATATCAATTTCTCCTATTAATTGCCCTTGTTCACTTATGATAGGAACGAATAGCATGAAAATACTTAAAAACAACCCTATGGTAATGAATAGTGTTACAACTACAGCCAGAGTGTTGTTAAACTTCAGTTTTCTTTTAAGAAATAATACAAATGGTCTTCCCATTAAAGAAATTACTCCCGCAAAGGCAACATAGATGAGAACGGATTGTATTTTATATAGAAACCATAGTAATCCCAAAATACCAACAATAATTGCTACTGCTCTTAAAATACCATATGCGATTGTTTTTGAATTCATCTATCTAAATTGTTTTATATCTGTTAGAATTAATCCGAATCGATGATACTATCCATCGATATCTCCAATAGCATAACTACCATTGATATTTAAAAATGCAAAATAGAAGATTTTTGGCGTTTCTTTGGTATTGAAAGTTAATTTCCAAACATACCATTTACCTTCAGATTCTTCTTGCGTAATAAACTCGGAAAACTCATAGTCATCATATTTTTGCAATTCTTGAATACGATGACATATATTTTGCACACGCTCTAGCTCTTCTTTGTTTTTAGAATTGCAAGTGTCTTTCCATTTTCTATTACTATCCTTACCTCTATAAACAATGTAAGGAGCTAATTGATTACACTTATTTTGTTCACATAATTCAAAAATAGTCAATAATGTCTTTTTTACAGTTTCTTGTTTATCTGTATCTTGAGCGTTAGATTTTACTGGCAGTATTAAAACAAGTAAGATGATAACTGATATTTTTATTGAATTTGAAATCATATGAATAAGGTTAATTAATCTTTAAGTATTATTGATATTATATAAAAATACTTCTTTTTAGGTTTAATTAATGATATGATAATTTTTGTGTAATTTCATAAAGTGCAATTCCTGTTGCGGTAGCCACATTCATACTACTATTGTTACCGTACATATTGATATGAATACTCTGTTTGACCTTGGTGAGAATTTGATCAGAAACACCAAAATTTTCTTCCCCTATAATCAAGGCTATTTTTTCATTAGCTTCAATTTTATATTCTGAAACAGGGATGCTGGTATCTGTAATTTCAAGAGCTAATAATGTATATCCACTAGATGTAAATTGTTCTATTATGCTAAGAATATTTTCAACTTGATGATAAGGGATAATTTCATGAGTAGCTCTTGCTGTTCGTTGCATTCGTTTACTAACAACTGAAATATTTTCTCCACAAAAATAAATTTGTTCAATACCAAAACTATCTGCTATTCTAAAAAGACTACCAATATTAGCAGGAGAGCTTACTTGATCGCAAATAAGAGTAACAGGAAATTGATTTTTTATAAATCCTGAAGTATGATGATGGAGTTGTTCTGACATTAATTCTCAAAAGCGTATTTAATAATATTTGCTCCCATTTTAAGAGCTTTTGTTCGAACTTCTTCTGGATCATTGTGAACTTCGGGATTTTCCCAACCATCCCCAAGATCACTCTCAAAAGTAAAAAGAAGTATTAATCGGTTTTCATGAATAATCCCTAAGGCCTGAGGCCGTTTTCCATCATGTTCATGGATTTTGGGTAGCCCTTGAGGGAAATCATATTTAGAAGAAAAAACGGGGTGTGTACTGGGTAATTCTACTAATTTTTTATCTGGAAATATTTTGATAAGCTCTTTTCGAACATAAGGCTCCATACCATAATTGTCATCAATATGTAAAAAACCACCACTCAATAAATAATTTTTAAGATTTTCGGCATCTTGTTCTGTGAAAAAGACATTACCATGACCAGTCATATGAATATAAGGATACTGAAAAATATCAACACTTTCTGGTTTTACCGTTATAGGTTTAGCATTAATTGTGGTATTTATATTTTGATTACAAAACCGAATCAGGTTAGGTAGTGCAGTGGGATTGCTATACCAATCACCACCACCTTTATATTGTAAGATGGCAATATCCTGACAGCAAACCGTTGCCGAAATCAAAAGAAAGAAAAGAGATACCGTAAGTTTCCCCATAATAATCGTCTAAAAATAAGACCTAAAAGTACTAAAATTATGGAGATGATAAAACAACTTATGATGGTATTAATACTTATTGTATCGGTAGGTGTTAATGCACAGGATATTGATAAAACACCAATTGTATTAGAATTATTTACTTCTCAAGGGTGCAGTAGTTGCCCTCCAGCAGATAAACTACTTGATGAAATAAAAAAACAATATAAGAATCAGAATGTATTTGTATTGTCGTATCATGTGGATTATTGGAATAGGTTAGGTTGGAAAGATCCATTTAGTTCACCTTTATTCAGCGATTATCAAAGAGAATATGCTTTACAATTTAATAGTAGATCTATTTATACTCCGCAATTAGTAATTAATGGTAGTGAACATTTTACAGGCTCAGATCGTATAAAAGCTGATCAGGCTTTAAAAAAATATTCAAGTTTAAAAGCAAATACAGAAATTGTTTTAAGTGATGTGAAGAAGGAAACTGCTAGTATAACTTTGGATTATAAGGTTAATGGAGGAGTATTTGATAATATAACAGTGGCTTTAGTTGTTTCTGAACGAATAACAGATATTTCGAGAGGAGAAAATCGGAACCGTACTTTAAAGAATACCAATATTGTTGCAGGTCGTATTATAAAAAATGCAGATTCTGGAAATATATCAATTACGATCCCAGAATGGATTTCAGAAAAGGATGAACTTGCAGTTATTGCCTATACCCAAGATAAATCATTGAAGACCACAGGAGCTACTAGAATAGAAATATTGTAAAAATGTTGGATTCTAATTTGTAGGAGGAATAACAATTCCTTTGTTTATAGATTATGTTTATTATTATTCTGAGACAGATCAGAATCCATTTTTAATGAAGCCACAATAGTACTATTGTGGCTTTTTTATATAATAGTTTTAATAATTCTAGTTCATTCTGAGTATTTTAGTAAAAGGATTACTTGATGGAGAATGATTAATATAAAAGTTTTGAAAAATGGAAATACAGGATATAGATAATTTTTTGAAATATTATTCGAGAATAAAAGGACGTACTAAGGCACTATTTGAATATATACCAGAAGATAAAATTGAATGGACTATTAAGGAAGGAAAATTCACAATAGGAGATATTATTAGACATTTGGCACTCACAGAACGATTTATGTATGTAGAAAACATTCAGTTAAAGCCAAGTTTATATACAGGATGTGGAGAAGATTTTGCAAAAGGATATCAAAATACGATTAACCTTTATACTGAATTAAATATAGCATCAAATAAAATCATTTCAGAATTAGATAGAAAGTCATTACAACAAAAATGTGAGACACCAGGAGGTCATAAAATCACAATCTGGAAGTTGCTTAGAGCGATGGTGGAGCATGAAATTCACCATAGAGGCGTTCTATATACTTATCTAGCATTATTAAATATAAAGACACCTCCAATATTTGGATTATCCTCTGAGGAGGTAATACAACATTCAAAAAAACAGTAATCTTAATAGTTGTAGAGTACACTAAATCTTATTTAAGTAAATAAGACTTCCTGTAGTAAGAGTTTTAAAGAAAAAACTTTATTAGAGTCCAATATTTTATATAGTTTTTTTTAAAAATATTTGCGTAACCGAATGATTACATATATATTTGTAACCGATCAGTTACATAATAAGATGAGAAGAGATGTTTTTCAGGCGATAGCCGATCCAGTTAGGAGAGATATTATAGAATTAGTTTCAAATGATACATTAACAGTGAATGAAGTAGCTGAGAAATTTGAAATTAGCAGGCCTGCAATTTCAAAACATATTAGAATTCTAAATGAATGTGGAATCATTGAAATTAGCCAAAAGGGTAGAGAACGATACTGCCAGATTCAACCAAAAAATTTAATTCCAGCTTTT
The DNA here is from genome assembly GCF_900312735.1 of Aquimarina sp. AU119. Lineage (NCBI taxonomy): Bacteria > Pseudomonadati > Bacteroidota > Flavobacteriia > Flavobacteriales > Flavobacteriaceae > Aquimarina > Aquimarina sp. AU119. The sequence goes on from NZ_OMPF01000025.1 coordinate 49,630, forward strand.
TTATGGATAGAGCAATATAAGAATCTATGGGAAGATAAAATTGACTCATTTGAAAATTACTTAATGAAATTACAAACTAAAAACAAAGAGAATGAATAATCAGAATGATGCAAAAAATCGTACAGTAACAATAGAACGAGTTTTTAATGTACCGATATCTTTGGTATGGGAAGCATGGACTCAGCCAGAGCATATAGCCGTTTGGTGGAGTCCAAAAGGAATGGAAACTAAAGTGATAGAACACGATTTTAGGGTTGGTGGAAATTGGAAATATACCATGGAGATGCCAGATGGAAATGAATTTATAGCAGATGGAGTGTATTCTGTGATTCTGAAGTTTAAAGAAATACGTTCGTCTGCAAACTTCAAACCAATGACAGAAGGTGTAGAGATACAGGCATTGTTTGAAGAAAATGGGGATAAAACCAATTTCACCTTTAATATTATTCATGCAACAGAGGAGTACCGCATTCAACAAGAAAAGATGGGAATCTTAAATGGCTGGGGCTCTGTTTTTGAAAGGCTTGAAGAGCATCTTAAAGTTACTTCTAACTAACCTGATATCATTTAGAAATATTAGGATTCATATAAGTATTCAATTAACCTTTTAAAAAAATAAACATATATGAAAACAATGACTTGTAATCAATTGAATGGAGCTTGTGATATAGAATTTCATGCAGATACCTTTGATGAAATAGCCGAAATGAGTAAAAAACATGCTATGGAAATGTTCCAAAAAGGAGATGAGGCTCATCTTGCCGCTATGCATAAAATGCAGGAACTAATGAAATCACCTGACGCAATGAAAGAATGGTTCGAAAATAAAAGAAAAGAATTTGACAGCTTGCCTTAGAAATGATAGTGATAGTAAATAAACGTATTACTAATAGAATATTAATACCTAAAAAAGAGTAAGCAATAAGGGCTTACTCTTTTTTTCATTATTTTTAATCGATCACAGTAATTAACAGAAAGAGTAAAAAGAAAGTTTTTATATAGTATATCATAATGAACTATGTTTGTAATTATAATGTCATGATAGTATTTATTGGCAATTTATAAAACTCAAAAGAACTTCAGTTATTTATTAAAAGGCCAAAATGGTATTGAAAGCTATGAATTCACTTTTTTATGGTGATGACAATCGATTTAGAGCACCTTGGAGGATATTACTATTTAGTATACTACTATTACTTTCTGTTTTACCTTTGATATGGGTGAAAAATTCTGTTTTGCAGTTTTTTGGAGCTGTGGTTATTTTGATTGTTGGGTTATACTTAAACGCAAAATATTTAGATAAAAGAAATTTTTCAGAATATGGTATTGTATTTAAGAAAAATACTATTATTTATTTCCTTACAGGAATTATTATAGGAATAACTTCTGTTGCTATATTGTTAGGAATAGGTAGTTTAATTGGTGTGTTGTCTATAACAGAGTTTTCAACCCGTCTAAATATTGTAGCGTTATTGCTTTTTGGCGTTAAAATGTTTTTTGTAAGTATTTGGGAAGAAACATTTTTTAGAGGATACCTCTTTACCAATTTTAATGAAGGATTTCAAAGTAGTATTCTTTCAAAAAATCAATCTCTTATAGTTGCTCTATTATTATCCTCAGTATTATTTGGCTTGGCACATTTTAATAATGGCAATGCTTCATTTCTTTCTATTTTTTATCTTTCTATAAATGGGATTGTTTGGTGCGTTCCCTTTATAATTACAAAAAACTTAGGCTTGTCAATAGGATTACATATGTCATGGAATTTTGCTCAATCCAAGTTATTTGGTTTTACAATGAGCGGAAATAGATCTGAGGAATCTTTTATTAAAATTAAAAATATAGGTGCCGATCTATGGACAGGGGGTGAGTATGGTCCTGAAGCAGGGCTTTTGGGGCTTATTGGGTTTGCTCTAATGCTTGTTTTGTCATTGATGTATTTAAAGATCAATCGTATAAAAATCATATAATATTTTCTTTCCTTTCCTAAGAGATCCTGTATGTTTCTATAAAGTTATCTAAAGAATTCATTTCTCAAATAACTATTTTATTTCATTGATTGACCATGCAATAGTTAAAAAAATCGATTTAAAATAGTATGTTCAATAATAATTCATAGTTTTGTAAGTGACTGACCAGTCAGTCAATATTTGATTCTAAATAACTATGAATAAAAAAGACCAAATTGTTGATGCTGCTACAAAACTCTTTTCAGAAAGAGGTTTTGAAAATACTCCAATTTCTTTAGTTTGTGAAAAAGCCAATGTTTCTAAGGGGCTTATTTTTCATCATTTTAAAACAAAAAATGATTTATTAAGAGAAATATTTTCAAAAACAACCCAACTAATAGTAGAGATTAGCAATTCTAAACAAACGCACAATACGGCTCAAGAAAAATTACTCGAATTAATAGAATCATTTTTCACACAATTAGAATTAGACAAAATGCTTATTCAATTAAACTTAAATATAATACTGCAACCTAACACAAGAATTATTTTAAATGATCTCATAAAAGAGAGGTCTTCTTTTATTTTGAATTCTGTTAAAAGTATTTTTCGTGACATTGATTCCAAAAATTCATTGGTAATGAGTTACTTATTTATTGCAGAGTTAGATGGGATTGCCCTCAATTATTTATGCATTTTTGATGAGTATCCTTTACAACAAATCAAAATACATATTATTAATAAATACAGTAAATAATGAAATTTATAAAAACAGATGATATTGTTGTTATTGATAAGTTTAGGGAAGAACTTTATCAAAAGTTTTCTGCCCCTATTGATGCCATGTGGGAAAAGCTTTATATAGCTTCTTCTCAAACGTATTTAATAAAGGATGTTGACCAGAATATTGGATATTGTTGTATAGATGATAAAGGTAGTTTATTACAAATTTTTCTTTCTGATAAATATAATTATCTAATGTATAATGTCATTCAATCTTTGATTGAATCCAAATTGATAAGTTCAGCAAGCTTAAGCTCTATTGAACCGGTTTCATTTAATGCCTGTTTATCTCATTCAAAATCTATACAGACGAATACATTATGTTTTCAATATGTTAATAGAAAATTAAAAAACGAATCTTCATTAGATGTAAAGCTAGTTTCAGAAAGAGATACTCAAGGAATAAAAACTTTCCTTATGGATCAAATAGGATTTGAAGATGATTTTGGATACACAGAAAACCTAATTCAAAGAAAAGAATTTTATATGGTAAAAGAATCTGAAACTATAATTGCTACCGGTGAATGTAGGCTTAGTGATTCTCAGTTAGATATTGCAGATTTAGGAATAATCGTCAATAAAGATTACCAAAAAAGAGGATTGGGTACAGAGGTTTTACAACAACTGGTAAAAAAGGCTCAGGTGATGAAAAGAAAGCCTATATGTTCTACTACTCAAGACAATATAGCTTCAAGAAAAGCAATAGAAAAGGCAGGGTTTTATTGTTCCCATATCATTTTTGATATCAATTTTAAAGAGAATAAAATACAATTATAATGACATATCAAGATTTAGGATATAACGATAGACTTGAAGCATATAGAATCCAACAAAATTTGGATTCATTCGAAACTGGTAGAGTAATAGCTGAACATAAAGAAAGATATGTTGTTAAGACTTGTGAAAATGAGTTTAATGCCGAACTTATAGGTAATTTAAGATTTACTGCAGAAAACAGGTATGATTTTCCCGCAGTTGGCGATTGGGTTGCTTTTTCTCAATATGATGAAGGTAAGGCTTTGATTCACGCTATTTACCCTAGAAATTCTATTATAGAAAGACAAGCTGTTGGTAAATCAGGACAAATACAAATTATAGCAACAAATATTGATTTTGGTTTAATAGTTCAGGCTGTTGATAGAGATTTTAATCTGAATAGATTAGAAAGATATTTAACCATTTGTAACGCTTCTAATGTAGCTCCCGTTATTGTATTAAACAAAATAGATTTAATAAGTAAAACCGAGTTAGAATCTATTAAGGATAGAATTAAACAAAGAATTAGTGATATTCTGGTATTTACCGTGAGTCATCAAACAGCAGGGTATAAAGACTTAGAAAGTTTTATAAAAAAAGGAAACACATATTGTTTGCTTGGATCTTCTGGAGTAGGAAAATCTACACTCCTTAATAACCTTTCAGGACAACTACAGATGAAAACAGGTGAAATAAGCTCTAGTGTAAATAAAGGAAAGCATACCACAAGCCATCGAGAGTTAATAGTGTTAAATAATGGAGGTATTTTGATAGATAATCCAGGAATGCGAGAAGTAGGAATTGCAGATACTACAAGTGGACTAGAAACTACATTTGAAACCATTTTCGAATATGCCCAAAACTGCAGGTTTAAAGATTGCACACATCTACATGAAAAAGGCTGTGCTATATTGAAAGCTGTCGAAAATGGTGAGATTGATGAAGACTCATATTCTAACTTTAAAAAAATGGAAAAAGAAAGAATGTATTTTGAATCGGATGCTAGGGATAGGAAAAAAAAGGATAAAGATTTAGGAAAAATGATTAAAAATGTAAAAAAACAAAGAAAAAATAATAAGTACTAAATACAGAGTTTAAACTTTTTTTAACTGATCAAAAAAGTTTAAACTACTTCTTATATTAAAAACCTTCAAACAAATATGTATTTGTTCTCCGCGAATATAACTTTTGGTGTATGTGTATGGCGAAAAAGAAATATCTTTAAATAAATACTAAGCTGTGCAAACAGTTATAATTTATCATTTCTGAATTTGACAACTTATTCAAATTTGATTTGAGTATTTGAAATTTTATAAAATAAACTAAAATTATGTTAGAAAAATTATTATTAAAACATTTGACAAAAAAAGGGATTATAGCATATTTCGTTGGAACAATTATATTATTTGCTCTTTTGGCTTATTATATATTGGGAATAGCTGGATACTCATTAGAGGAAGGACGAACAATGTTTTTTGTAGGAATAATTATCTTAAATTTATTATGGGCTGGAGCTTGTCTTTTGTTTTGGAAAAAACCAAAAGAAGAAGAAAATGATGATCTTAAAATTAATGATTAGTTATTAAATCGCTTCCTAGTATTAGAAGTCCTCAAACAAATATTTATTAATTCACTTCGAATATAACTTTTGGTATATGTGCATAGTGAAAAAGAAATACTTTTAAATAAAAAATAAAGATTTGATTATAAATAGGTGTAAGTTGATATTAAGAGATGTATATGGCTTTTACACTGTTGTTATTTTTTGTTAAAAAACACTATGGAACAATTTTATCATAAAAATGGAAATTGTATAAGATTAAAAGAAAATAAATTGTTTGATATGATTATATTAATTGTATTCTGCCTTTCAGCAATTTACTTTATATATGTTGGTGAGACTTTGGATAGCATGCCTATCTGGGTTCTTTTTATTTTACCGATTAGTGTTTATATGTATAAAGTTAGTAGAAAAGCTCAGTTTAGATTAGATTCTTCAATCTTAGAAATATCATTTTTTGTTTTTTTTACTCAAAAATATGATTTAAAAAACTTTGAACAATTTCTAATAATTAAACATAGAATGAATTTTTTAAATAATGGAAAAGAAGTAAAAATGATTTTTAAAGGTGAAAATAAAAAAGAAGTATCCTTACTCAGAAAATATAACTTTAAAAATATTGAAAATTTTATCTCAGAAACTGAAAAAATCATTTTCAAACAATGTTTAGGCTAAATGTTTCCCATATAAAAAAGAAATGTTACTTAAGGACATACACTAAGAAAATGAAATATTTTTTAACCATTATGGTATTAATTACTTTTTCTTGTAAAGAAGAAAAAAAAGAATTTATACAACCTGATATCTTAATAGAAGGAGCTGAGTTTGATTTAACCCAATTAAGTTTTAAGGAAGATGTACTTAAGTTAGTGTCTAAATCATTGGATACTATTAATAATGATTATACTATTAAAAATTACGAAAATGCTTCTTATCCAACAAAAGAAGAGATAAAAAATATATCAAATCATAAAGGGATAACCTATTTAGATGAAAAAAGATACTACTTTCAATCCTTAGAATTAGATAGTATTGCCCAATTTCTTGGTCTACATACCAATAGTATAGAGATAGAAACAGATTCAAATTTAAAAATACAAACTTGTTGGGCTACTGCTAAGGTTTTTGATACGTTAACATTAAATTCAGTTTTACATAAGATGTATATTAAGTATGGAAAAACTATTTGGATGCAGGAATATGAAGACGAATTAGGCTTACAAAAGGTGGTCCATGCAAGTACAAACGAAAATGGTAAGGTAGTACATGAAATAAAATATAAAGAATATGATATTGATTATGAATCATATCTATACCAATATAAAATTAATTCATCTGATGATTACCATCAATGGAATTTAAAAGATAGAATACTTCAAATTAAGATATCTGATGGCAATGAATCAACAATAGACCTATCTTCTGGTGAAACAGAAAGTAAAAAATATTATAAAATTGAATTTTTAAATATTACTAAGAAAGAATATGATTTAGTGAAGAATACACTAATATCATCATCAACAGCAAACAATTATCCTATGAGGATAATAAAACCGTATTATATTAAAGAGCTAGATTTTTATACAAATTTTAGTAAATATTATATTGAGGAATCCGAAGATGGAATAAAGGTTTATAATTTTAATAAGTAACATATAATATGGTGTTTTGAAAAAAATGTTAACCTATTTCTTTTTCAAAAATTACTTCCCTTAGATAATAATCAGAATGTTAGGGCACAACTTTAAAAACAATTACTTGATTAAGCTGTGGAATAAATGAATTAAAATTATTATCAGATATAACCACAACTGTTCTGCTTCCATCTTCTAATTTGGGACCAAAAGTAAACCCTTCTAAGTTGTCTACTGTGTTATTTGTTAATTGGTTTCGAATGGTTTCAAAATTAAAAAGCAATGTTTTCGTGGCTTTAGTATACATATCTCCTTTTAAAGTTTCTGTAGCTAATGTGTTTGTTGCATTAGTTGCATCTACCTGATAAATTTTTACTGTATTTCCTCCATCAATATACCCTGATGAAAACGAACGTTCGAGCGCTAAAAACTTGTTTTCGTCATATTCAATGATTTCGACCAACCCATTAACTTCAAATGTGGTTCCAAGTGCAGCAGCTCTTGTTACAAGGTCCAACTCATATGCAAATTGTCGCTCGGCTATACCAGATGTCTTATTTATGAATGTAATACGCACAGGAGAGTCTGTATCTGTTGTAGTTGGTTCTGGTCCATCTTCAATGAGAGGTAACTCAAAAGAAACCCAATATCCTGTAGAATCAAAACTTAATGAAAGTCCTTCTAGCACACCATTATGTCTTGGTCCAGAAGAATCATCTAAAGTATTAGCCTTAAAATTATTAGGTAGCGTGAAACTTTTAATTTGATTGCCTTCTGGACTTATTTCTAATACAGCAGGGTCTACACCATTTGTAATCGAACCTTCACTACTATATATAATAGTATTAGTTTTTGAATCAAAACGTATGGATTCTGGATCAACAATACCTTGTGTTAAAGGAACTCCAGCATTGTCTTTTATTTCTATCATAGTACTAATACTAACAGAGGTAAAGGCATCTTTATTATACGCTATGTCTGCTTCATAATAACGTATAGGTGGAGTAGATGTATCACATATGATATACCATTTTCCATTTTGATAATCAATACCAGAAAATCCACCAATAGGTATACCATCTATTTCCTGGTTTGGAATAACAAATTCATCGATAAACTCCAAAGCACTTATCGTATTTTGTTCACTTACCGGAGGAGTAGGCGTAGGATCATTATCTGTATTTATTTCAGACTCATTGTTATTATTAGATGAACAACTATAACAGAGTATGCCAATAAAGAAGATTTTCCTAAACATTTGTATCATAATGACTCTCATTTGCTGCTAAAGATATTGATTTTAGGATTAACTGATGTTTAAGAATTTATGCAGTTTAATTTTTCTTTTTCTTTAAAGGAAAATTTATTGTTTTCATAAAGATTATTTAAAGGTTTTTCTGTAACAAAAAATAATTTTTTGAATTGCGAAAGGGTTTTTAACTTATTAATTATGAGGTTTTTACCCCTTGTTGTTTGCTGTATTTTCAGTTACTTTAGAGTAGATATAAAAGATGGAGAACATGATCTCTATTCTTATTATTTATTAACCATTTAAGTATAAATCATTATGAAAAAATTAGCATGTAGTATTGCCTTGTGTTTCTTGGTAAACTTGGGCTTTTCACAATTCCAACACAGTTTTGGAACAGAAAAAACAGAAATAGGGATGTCTCTAGATCAGCTTCAAGAAGTTGAAAAGGGGTATTTAGTTGGAGGTTACACTTCTAAGAACTTCTTAGGAAGCCTAGAAGCCACTTTAGTTAAGACCGATCTTGATGGTAATCAAATCTGGTCTCGTATTTATGGAGGTAAAGATTATGAATACTTTAATTCTGTAAGACAATCAACTTTTTTTAGTCCAAATAATCCGGTTTCATACGTTGCCGCAGGGGTAACACGAAGTTTTGGATTTGGAGCAGGAGATGCATTCCTTATGGGGGTGGATACTAATGGTAGCCCAATCTTTTCTGCTGTTTATGGAGGTAAAGAGTTTGATATTGCCCGCTGTGTACAGAACGTCAGAGCTGTTACTGGGCAACCGGGGTATATAATGGTTGGAGAAACAAGGAGCTATACTCAAGCTTTTCCTGGGGCAAATGTATATGTTGCCCTCACAGATAGTTTTGGAAACCTACTTAGAGCAACTGTGATTGGAGGTAGAGGAGATCAACGGGGTATGTGGATTGAGCAAACAAAAGATGGAGGATATATCATTGCTGGTTCTACAACAGATTATCGTTGCGGGGTTATAACATCTATTTCTAATGCTCCTACGGATATTTTTGTTATTAAACTAAGACCTAACCTTACTATAGAATGGAGTAGGATTATTGGTTATCCTGATGAATTAGACCCAACAAGAGCATATAGAAATGCAGCTAATTGTGTAAAAGAAGATAAAAATGGAAATTATGTGTTAACAGGCTATACAACTAGCTTTGGATTGAATAATTCTCAAGATGCATTTTTGCTATTTCTGGATAATGGAGGTAACTTTTTAGGAATGAAAACCTATGGTACAGAAAGAACAGAATCAGGATATGGTCTGGAAATAACAACAAGCACAAGTGGAAATCAATTATATACTGTAGTAGGTCAACAAGTTACTTCGTCTCGTAAAGCAATGATGTTTCAGACAGATGGAGGAGGTAATTTGCTATGGGCACGTCAATATGGAGATACAAAACAAGAAACAGGGATGGAGATGGTAACTGATGATTTTGATAAAGGTTTTGCATTTACTGGATATACTACATCTCTCGGAGCAGGAGGAACTGAAATTTATTTGGTTGAAACAACAGATACAGGAAAAACAGGAACCTCTTGTGAGCGAGAAATAGATCTTAAAGAAGTTAAACATGAGCCTTGTATTACACGAAGTGCACAGCAAATTTTTGTTGATGATTACAAAAAAATAGATCCCGAAGCCATTAGAACAGAATATAAAGAAGATCGTTGCAAAAATCCTTTTGGATCCAAGAACGAAGAGGAAAAGACATTGGGTACAAAATCAAATATTCCAATTTTGTTTCCTAATCCTGTAAACAATATTTTAACAATGAGCGTGGATAAAGGGTTGGTTATAACCCAGGCAAGTATATTTGACCTTCAAGGTAAAGAGATTATTCAAAATATAAACGTAAATGAGAAGGGAAAAATAATAGTCTCTACAGAAGTATTAAAACCAGGAATGTATATCATTAAATTACGAACAGAAACAGGAGAGATTCATCTAAAAAGATTTTTGAAAAAATAAATTTTGACTGTATTGATAATAATGGATGTTGGGCTACTTTGATGACTTCAATATTGAAGTAGCTCAATTTTCTTTTTGATTAAGAATTTAAAAAGGCGACACTATGAGTAGCTATAATTGCAGCAGTCTCTGTTCTTAACCTTGTTTCACCTAGCGTAACCGGAGTGTATCCAGACGTTAATGCCATTTCAATTTCCTTAGGAGAAAAATCTCCTTCAGGACCGATAAGGATAGTGGTATTTGATTGAAGTTGAAGAATATCTTTTAAGGATTGTTTTTTGGTTTCTTCGCAATGCGCAATTAGTAATTGACCATTTTTTTTCTCATGTACAAAATTGGAAAATGGAATTACAGGGTTTAGTTTAGGTAAATATAGTTGTAAAGATTGCTTCATAGCACTTAACAAAATACGTTCGAAACGCTCTGTTTTAATAATTTTCCTTTCGCTATGATCACAGATAATAGGAGTAATTTCATCAACACCAATTTCTGTAGCTTTTTCAAGAAACCATTCATATCGGTCATTCATCTTAGTAGGAGCTACAACCATGTGTAACTTGTATTTTCTATTCTCCTGTTTTTCAAAAGAATTAATGTTAGCAATGCATTGAGAAGGGTTAGAAAATGTTATTTGAGCATGAAACAAATACCCAAAACCATTGGTAATATGCAGATAATCTCCTTCTTTTTTTCTAAGTACTTTGGCAATATGCTTGCTTTCTTCTCGAGAGAATTTTATCTCAGTACTAGATTCAGTTAACGTATTATTATAAAATAATTGCATTAGAATTTTATTCGGGCTTTAGCGACTACATCCATATCAGCAAAATCTTTATTCAGGTATTTTAAATGACCAACAATAGCGATCATTGCAGCATTATCCGTGGTATATTCAAATTTTGGCACAAATGTTTTCCATCCGTATTTATGTTCTCCATCTTTTAAAGCTTTTCTAATGCCAGAATTAGCAGATACACCACCTCCAATTGCGATCCTTTTGATACCAGTTTGCTTCGAAGCTTTTTTCAACTTATCAACAAGAATATTGATAATTGTGTATTGAAGAGAAGCGCAGATATCATTAAGATTTTCGGAAATAAAATTTGGATTTTCTTTAACCATTTTCTGAACAAAATAAAGGACAGAAGTTTTAAGGCCACTAAAGCTAAAATTAAGATCTCCAACTTTGGGTTTAGGAAAAGGAAAGGCTTTAGGATTTCCTAGTTGCGCATACTTATCAATTAATGGGCCACCGGGATAAGGGAGCCCAAATATTTTTGCACTTTTGTCAAAAGCTTCTCCAACGGCATCATCTATGGTCTCACCGATAATTTCCATGTCAAAATAATCATTAACTTTAACAATCTGTGTATGACCTCCACTTATGGTCATCGCCAAAAACGGAAATTCTGGTTTGTCAAAATCATCTTCTTCAATAAAATGAGCAAGGATATGAGCTTGCATATGGTTGACATCAATTAATGGTATGTCTAAAGCTAAAGCCATAGATTTGGCAAAAGAGGTTCCTACAAGCAATGATCCCATTAATCCGGGGCCACGTGTAAAGGCAATTGCGTTTAGGTTTTTTTTGTCAATGTTAGCTTGCTTAATCGCTTGGTCAATTACAGGAACAATGTTTTGCTGATGTGCTCTCGAAGCCAATTCGGGTACTACACCACCATATTGTTCATGTATTTTTTGTGAAGCAACAACATTAGATAAAACTTTTCCGTTGCATAATATAGCTGCAGAGGTATCATCGCAAGAGGATTCAATACCGAGAATGTATATTTTTTGTGGTTCCATTATGAGGAAAAGGGCATAGAAATTGTTAATATTGTCAACAAAGTTAAAACAATAAAACGTATCAGGAAATTTAGGAAAATATTATTGAGGACATTTCTTGTCCTTTTATCGCTATTTGCATTTTTAGTGGTCCTATTTTCTATTCCTGCTGTTCAAACTTTTGTGGGTAAAAAGGTAACGAATAATTTGAATGAAAAATACGGAGTAGATATTGTTATTAATCGAATTGGATTAACTTATGCAGGTGCTGTAAACCTTCAGGAAATTTTAATAAAAGATCATCACCAGGATACACTTTTGTATGCTAATAGTATTAAAACTTCTATTCTTAATATTGGGGAAATTACAAAAGGTAAACCAAAATTAGGAAAAGTTGAAATTGAAGATTTGATCTTTAATATGAAAATTTATAAAGGAGAAAGTAGTGATAACCTTATGATATTTGTGAGAAAGTTTAATACCAAAAAGAAAACTTCTTCCAAAGAAAGGTTTGTCTTAACGACAGAAAATATATACTTAACTCAAGGAAAATATAAATTTACCAATGAAAATTTAAAAAAACCTAATGTTATTAATTACTATGATATTGTTCTCGATGCAGAGAGTTTGATTGTTGATGGACCTGATGTGTATGTAAATATAGACGCACTGTCATTTAACGATGAGAGAGGTTTGCATATTTCTAAGTTACAGACATGTTTCTCTATTAAGCCAGAAGAAATGCATTTTCAAGAACTTGTTATAGAGACGAATGATTCTAAGATAGAAGGAGAGATTTTATTTTCTTATGATGTTGGTGGTTTAGATGATTTTGAAAATAAAGTAAATATCAATGCAAATTTTGATAAAGCAAAAGTTTCTACAAATGACCTTATTCCTTTCTATAAAGAGTTTGGAAGAAATCAGATGTTTAGATTAAAAAATACATCTGTAAGAGGAGTGCTAAATGATTTTAGAGTGATTCATGCTGATATTTCTGGATTAGATAGATCCATAGTTAAAGGAGATATGAGAATTCAGAATGCCGTTGGTGATGCATCAAAGTTTGAGTTAAATGGAGACTTTGAAGATTTAACAAGCAATTATTATGATCTGGTTAATTTATTACCTCGTGTTCTAGGAAATTCATTACCAAGACAATTGTATCAATTTGGTAGTGTAAAAGCAACAGGTAATGCAATAGTGACTAAAAAAGTTTTGGATGTAGATATGGATCTATATTCGCAATTAGGAAAGATTAATGCTTTTGTTTTACTCGAAAAACTGGATGACTTGAAAAATGCTACATATAACGGAAATGTAATTTCAAATAATTTTAATGTTGGGCAATTATTAGGTGTTAAATCTGTAGGAACATCTGCTTTTGATATTCATGTAGATGGAAGTGGTTTTACTTTAGAGAGCTTAAACACTAAAATTGAAGGAGATATTAGTAGGCTGGAAATTAATGGATACACTTATACAGGTTTGAAAGCTATAGGAAATCTTAGAGAACATGTATTTGATGGTAACCTTAATGCAAATGATCCTAATATCAGATTTAGTTTTAATGGAGTAGCTGATTTATCAGAAGAGATACATAACTATGATTTTAAAGCTTATGTAGATCATGTGGATCTTAATAAATTAAATTTATTTACCCGAGATAGCACTTCCATTTTTAATGGAGATGTATATATGAATATGAAAGGAACAGGTATTAACGATGCTTTTGGAACTATTTCTTTCGAAAAAACTTTATATACAAATGAGGATGCTAGTTACTATTTTGAAGATTTTGATATTACATCGAGTTTTGATGATAAAAATGTTCGTACAATTAAAATTAATAGTCCGGATATAGTCGAAGGAACTGTAAAAGGGGTTTTTAGATTTGAAAATGTTTATGATTTGTTTAGAAATTCTATTGGAAGTTTATATACCAATTTTGAGGCTACAGAAATTACTGATGATGAATTCATGGAATTCAATTTTAAGGTGTATAATAAGATAGTTGATGTCTTTTTTCCAGAGATTCAGTTTGCTCCCAATACAATTATCAAAGGAAAAGTAGAGAGTAATGAATCTGATTTTAAACTTACGTTTAAATCCCCATCGATAAGAGCCTTTGATAACTATATGGAAGATGTCGATATTCAGGTAGATAATAAAAACCCTTTATTCAATACATATATTGCTATAGATAGTATTGACTCCAAATATTATGATGTTTCTGAGTTTAGTTTGATTAATGTAACGCTGAAAGATACTTTATTTATGCACTCAGAATTTAAAGGAGGGAAGAATAATAAAGATAATTTTAATTTAGAGTTTTATCATACTATTAATGAGGATAATAACTCGGTATTAGGGTTTAGGAAATCTGATTTCACTTATAAAGGGTTTACTTGGTATGCAAATAAGAAAAAAAGCAAAAGCAACAATAAAATTATTTTTGATAATGATTTTAAAAATATAGATATACGATCTATTGTATTGAATTATGAAGATGAAGAAATTAAGATTAATGGAATTACAAAAGGCAAAGATTATAAAGATTTAAAAGCAACTTTCGAGAATGTAGACCTCAATAAAATAACACCTAGAATTGATAGCTTAAGTTTTTCTGGTAGAGTAGACGGGAATTTATCTGTTCTTCAGGAAAATGGTAATTATTTTCCCAGTACAACCATTACTGTTAAAGATTTAGGGATAAATGAAACACCATTGGGTGAGCTTAGACTTAATGTAGCAGGAAACGATGACCTTACAGAATATAATATCAATACAAGATTAATAAATAATGAAAATATAAAAACATTATCCGCTTTAGGAGGAATCAATGTTTCAAAAACCAATCCATTTATAGATGTCGATCTTGAATTGGATCAATTTGATATTTCAGAATTTAGTGCTTTAGGAGGTGTAGCCTTATCAAATATAAGAGGGTTTGTGTCAGGTAATACCAAAGTTTCTGGAAATTATAAAAACCCTTCTATTGATGGTATGCTATATTTGGAAGAGGCGGGACTTACCATACCATATCTAAATGTAGATCTTGATTTAGATAATGGCTCAAGAGTTATGTTAGAAAAACAGCGTTTTAACTTCGATGCTGTTAATATTACAGATACAAAATATAAAACAAAAGGAATTCTTGGAGGATATATAGAACATCGCCGCTTTTCAAAATGGATGCTTGGTTTAGAGTTATTGGCAAATGAAAGATTACTTGTTCTGGATACAGAAGAGGATGAAGAGTCTTTGTATTATGGAACGGGCTTCATTAGTGGAGAAGCTACTATTAAAGGAGCTACTACTGAATTAGTTATTGATGTTAATGCTACTACAGAAGAAGGGACTGTTTTTAAAATACCGTTAAACGATTCAGAATCAATAGGTGATAATACCTATATTCATTTTTTAAGTCCAGAAGAGAAAAGAGCCAGATTAGAAGGAAAAGAAATTGTATTAGATGATGTTAAAGGATTAGAACTTAATTTTGAATTGGATGTTAATGATAAAGCAGAGGTAGAGATAGTTGTCGATAAAGAAACAGGGAGTTCATTAAAAGGAAGAGGAGCAGGAACATTACTTATCGAAATTAATACTAATGGAAAGTTTAATATGTGGGGTGATTTTGTTGCGTATCAAGGGACATATAATTTTAGATATGGAGCATTTGTAGAAAAATTATTTACAGTTCGTGATGGAGGTACTATTAACTGGGATGGTAGTCCTACAAGAGCAGTTTTAGACCTTAGCGCTGTATATAAAACAGAAGCAAATCCAGCTATATTACTAGAAAACTCTTCTATAAATCGTAAAACACCAGTAGAGGTTGTGGTTGACCTTCAGGGAGAATTGACTCAACCTAATGTTAATTTTAACATAGAATTTCCTAACCTAAGTTCTGTGATAAAAAGTGAATTAGATTATAAATTAAGTGACCAGTCTAATAAGGAATTACAAGCACTATCATTAGTTTCATCTGGACAATTTTATAATGGTACTATTGATGCCAATGCTATTACAGGAGGTTTGGTGGCAGAACGTGCATCTAGTCTTTTTAATGGGATTTTTTCTGATGAGGATGATAAATTTCAAGTTGGTTTAAATTATGTGCAAGGTGTTCGTACATTAGATCAGGAAAATGCAGATCAATTTGGTTTAACACTTTCTACACAAATAAGTAATAGAATTTTAATTAATGGACGTGTAGGTGTCCCGATAGGAGGAGTGAATGAGTCCAATGTTGTTGGAGATGTAGAGATAGAATATTTGTTTAATGAAGATGGGTCTTTACGAGGAAAGATTTTTAATAGAGAAAATGATATTCAATTCATAGGAGCAGGAAATCAAGTGTATGAACAAGGAGTTGGATTGTCTTATTCTGTAGATTTTGATAATTTTAATGAACTTTGGAAAAAGATTTTTAAAAACAAAAAAGCTACAGATTCTATAATTAAACCTAAGGATACAGTTAAAATTGAAACTCCCAATTTTATTAACTTTACAGAAAAGAATAAATAATCAAGAGTAATGATTCTATTGCATAGATATTATTATTTTGCATGTTTAAAACATCAATGACCAACTAAACAACGATATAAATGGCCAAAGAGATTAGAACAATTGGTGTAATGACCTCTGGAGGAGATGCTCCGGGAATGAATGCTGCAATACGTGCTGTAGCTAGGGCATGTGCATATTATAATGTAAAATGTATAGGATTTTATAGAGGGTATCAAGGTATGATCGAGGGGGACTATTGTATAATGAATGCACGAAGTGTGCGTAATATTATTAGTAGAGGAGGTACTATACTTAAATCTGCAAGATCCAAGGAGTTTAGAACTCCAGAAGGTAGACAAAAGGCCGCTAATCATCTTAAGGAAGCAGGAGTGGATGCTATGGTTTTAATTGGTGGCGACGGTACTTTTAAAGGAGGAGAGATTTTTAGCAAAGAATTTGATATTCCTGTTATAGGTGTGCCCGGTACGATTGATAATGATATTGCAGGAACAAATTTTACTATCGGTTATGATACGGCGTTAAATACCGTAATAGGAGCTATAGATAAAATTAGAGATACTGCAAGTTCTCATGATAGGCTTTTTTTTATTGAAGTAATGGGAAGAGATGCAGGATTTATTGCCTTAAATACAGGAGTAGGAGCTGGGGCAGAAGAGATTTTAATTCCAGAGGAAGATTTAGGTCTTGATCGATTATTAGAATCATTGAAACGTAGTAAGCGTTCTGGGAAATCTTCTAGTATTGTTGTGGTTAGTGAAGGAGATAAAATAGGTAAAAATGTATATGAATTAGCAGATTATGTAACCGAAAACTTACCAGACTATGAAGTGAAGGTTACAGTTTTAGGACATATGCAACGAGGAGGATCTCCTACATGTTTTGATAGAACTTTAGCCAGCAGACTTTGTGTAAAAGCTGTGGAGCTGCTTTTGGATGGAGAGAAAAATGTAATGGTTGGAATATTAAATAACCAGATTGTAGCATCGAGTTTTGATAAAGGTCTAAAAGAAGTTCATGAAATTAACAAAGAATTACTTCGTATTTCAGATATTCTTTCTACCTAGGAATCTACTGTAAAACTTATAAAGAGAAGTTACATATTAAAAAACACATATGACTATAGCTATAATTGCTCATGATGGGAAAAAAGCAGAAATGGTTCAATTTCTAAATGAACATCAAGAGATTCTCCATTCTAAGAACATAAAACTGATCTCTACAGGAACTACAGGAGAAAAAGCTAAAAGAGCGGGATTTGATGTAGAAGCATTGTTATCAGGTCCATTAGGAGGAGATGCTCAAATAGCTGCAGGAGTAGCAGAGAAGAAAGTGGATATGGTTATCTTTTTTAGAGATCCTCTTGCAAAACACCCACATGAACCTGATATTTTTATGTTAATGAGACTTTGTGACGTTTATGATGTTCCCCTTGCTACCAATCCAGCTACTGCAGAATTGCTTTTAAAAGGCCTTTAGATTTTATAAATTTACTTTTTGCACTCTTTCAACCGTGTCCTTCATAGAAAGAGATAGCCTGATAATACTATTTTCTGCAGCTATAAGATTGTGACTTACGTTGGGATCAAGAGATATAATATCACCCCTTTTAAGTACATAAGTAATATTATTGGCACCAAAACCTATTTCGCCTTCAAAAACCTCTACGGTTATGGGAAATTTAGTTTTATGCTCTTTCATTTCTTGTCCTTTTTTGAAAACAATTCTAATTTCTTTGGTAGCGTCGTTTTCTATTAATTTTGTAAGTATAGGTTTTTTCTCTCCGTAGGTTACGTCTTTAAGTAATGAAGTCAAATGCATATCTATATATTTTATTTATCCAATTCAAAAGTATAAACATTGTTCTTTTTGTTTTATGAGTTGAATCATAAATCAAAATATACTTAGTGTTGTAGTTTGCATGCTGTTAAATATGGTAGTATGTATTTTATATCAGTGGTAGATTCTATTGGGGATAGTCATATTTTAAATTTTAGAAGATTTGAATATCCATCTCTATTAGAGTTATTAGTCAATGAGTTATTTGATGATATTGGTGATTGCAAAGGTAAAGGGTTATGTGGCACTTGTCATATACGAATCAAGTCATCAATGAATTCTGTTCAGTTTTCTAGTGAATTAGAGCAAAAAATATTAAAAGATCAATTGGAGTATTACCCAGATAGCAGATTGGCTTGTCAAATTCCTTTAGATAAGTATATTCATAAAATACAGATAGAAATAATCGGAAGGGATTAATTGTTTCACACATTTATTCAACATGATTTGAATCATAAAATCAAAGCAGTTACCGATAGTAGTTTTGTTTCTAAAATTTATAAAAACAAAAACTAGAATAATGAAAAAAATATGGATAGGATTTATCACAATTGTAGTGCTCTCTTTTGCAGCATTACTTTGGGTGGGAGTTAAGATATATCAAGAAAAACCTCCAATACCAGAAAAAGTAATGATAGAAGGTACAGATGAGGTTTTGTTTACGAAAAAAAATATACAAAGAGGACAGAATGTTTGGGAATCTATAGGAGGGATGGAAGTTGGTTCTATTTGGGGACATGGAAGTTATGTTGCTCCCGATTGGTCGGCAGATTGGATTCACAAAGAAGCTGTATTTCTTTTAGATAAATGGTCTATTCCTTACGGAAAAGATTATGATAATCTTTCTTTGGAAGATAAAGGGCTATTAAAAGGAAGATTGATAAGTCAGATTAAAACAAATACATATGACTCTATAACGAATAATATCACGATCACGTTGGATAGAAAAGAAGCTATTCTTTCAAATTCGGCTCATTATAAAGATATTTTTTCAAATGGGCATGAAGAATATGCGATACCAAAAGAAATGTTGACAGATGAATCTAAGTTGGATGATCTTAATGCATTTTTGTTTTGGGCTTCATGGGCTGCATCTACGAACAGAATAGGAGATGATATTACATACACTTCTAATTGGCCTCATGAACCATTAATAGATAATACGATTACTATGGATGCTCAGATATGGTCCGGGTTTTCAATTGTTTTGCTCTTACTATTTATATCGATCATGGTTTGGTATCATATTCGTAGTAGTCATAATGAGGAGAATGGTGATCAAATTCCTGATACAAACCCATTAGCTCGAATAAAGTTGTTTCCCTCTCAAAAGGCGACTTTAAAATATTTTCTTGTGATTAGTTTTCTAATTGTATTGCAGGTAGTTCTTGGTATTATAACAGTTCATTATAGCGTAGAAGGTCAAGCATTTTTTGGATTCGAACTATCTCAATACCTTCCATATACAATAAGTAGAACATGGCATACACAGTTGGCAATTTTTTGGATAGCTGCGGCATGGTTGTCAACCGGACTGTTTATTGCTCCATTAGTTAGTAATAAAGAGTTAAAGTTCCAGAAATTTGGAATAAACTTTTTATTTATTGCAATTCTTATCGTGGTATTAGGGTCTATGGTAGGAGAGTGGCTTGGAGTTAAACAATATTTAGAATTAACTACCAATTTTTTCTTTGGTCATCAAGGGTATGAATACATGGATTTAGGTAGGTTTTGGCAAATATTGTTAGCTGTAGGTCTGGTACTTTGGGTGTTTTTAGTAGGTAGACACATACTTGTAGGGATACGACGTAGAGACAACACACGTAACTTGCTAATTTTGTTTTTGATATCAGTAATCGCTATTGGTGCATTTTTCTTTTCAGGTTTAATGTATGGAGAAAATTCATCTTTATCTGTGATAAATTATTGGAGATGGTGGTTGGTTCATTTATGGGTAGAAGGTTTTTTTGAAGTTTTCGCTACAGTAGTTATAGCATTTTTGTTTACAAAGATGAAATTGATAAAAGAAAAAACCGCAGGTAGAGTAACTGTTTTATCCGCGATTATATTTCTTTCGGGTGGTATTATTGGAACATTACATCATTTATATTTTTCAGGAACTCCTGTACATGCAATTGCATTGGGAGCAACATTTAGTGCATTAGAAGTTGTACCTCTTACTTTGATTGGTTATGAAATTTGGGAAAATTGGAACTTGTTAAAAGTAAAAGAATGGGTAAAAGAATATAAATGGCCAATATATTTTTTCCTCGCTGTTTCATTCTGGAATATGTTAGGAGCAGGAGTATTTGGTTTTCTGATAAACCCTCCTATTGCATTGTATTATATTCAAGGACTAAATACTACTGCAGTACATGCACATACTGCCTTATTTGGTGTATACGGGATGTTAGGAATGGGATTAATACTTTTTGCTTTGCGAATGATATCTAAGACAAAATGGAATGATAAAGTCTTAAAAATTTCATTTTGGTCATTAAATATAGGCCTACTTGCTATGGTAGTATTTAGTCTTTTGCCACAAGGTATTTTGCAGACATTGGCTTCAATTAAAGAAGGATATTGGTATGCAAGAAGTTCTGAGTTGTTATATTCACCATCATTTCAGGTAATAAAATGGTTACGTATTATAGGCGATATAATTTTTTCTGTAGGAATAGGGTATTTTTGTTGGTTTACTATTAAAGAAACTCTAAAATGTATGCTTCCTAGGGATAACTAATTCAAAAATCATTAATAGATGAAAAAGATATATGACTATAGTTTTGTTTTGACATTTATTTGGGTTGGCTTTTTATTAGCAATCAGCTTTATGGAGGCACCCTTAAAATTTCAAGCTCCCTCTGTTACTACTGCCATTGGGGTAGATATTGGAAAAATAGTTTTTGGAGCACTTAATAAAGTCGAAATTTTTTTCAGTTTGTTTTTTGCGCTACAAATCGTTAGGATTAAGAAGTTAGACTCAAAACTATTTTTGGGATTGCTGGTACTTTTTATAATTATAATAATTCAATCTTTTTATTTATTACCGATTCTTGATGCGTATGCAGAAATAGTGATTAACGGAGGGAAATCACCTTCAAATATAGAACATATCATATATGTTGTTTTAGAAATAAGTAAATTATTTCTCTTATTGTATATTGGTTATAAGCAAATAACATTATTCAAAAAGAAAATAAAAAATCATTCTTAGATCAGGATTAGTTGTTTTAATATCAGTTGATCGATAGTAATAAATGAAGCTGGTTAAAGAGAGGAGAGCTAAATTCTCCTCTCTTTTTTGGGTTTATACCGTCATAAAAGATGTTTTTAAACAGGTTTGTTTTGTTTTTTGATAATCAGAGAGTTATTCTGTTTTATGTAAGTCGTATTTGATAAAATACGACTTACTTCCCTTGTATTTACCTTACTCAGACTATTACATTTGAAAGATATAAAAGGATATCAAAAACGTAAATCATTTCCATACTTGCACTAAAAAATGAACATAAGAATATCTCATCCTTTTAATATGTAGGATTTATTATGAATATTATCATTAAACAAATAGAACTTATACAACGTATGGATCAACTTATACGTTTGCAAGCTACGGGGACACCTGATGATCTGGCAACCAAACTTGGGATTTCAAAGACTAAATTGTATCGTCTGATTAATATTATGAAGGAATTAAATGCTCCAATAACATATGATATCTCGGTCCAAAGTTTTATATATGCAGAGGTGGTTGGTTTTAAATTTGGATTTTATACTACAGATCAGAAATCAAATGAACTAAACCCATTTGTAGGATAATAACACTTGTTATTTTATGATTAATTGTTCAATAATACTTTCATAGAAAGCAATATTTAAATTTTATTACTTTTCAGAAACTAAAAAAACCAGAGTATAGCTATACTCTGGTTTTTTTTAGTATGGATATATAAAAATATAACTATTGTACTGCAATTACAGAAATCTCTACATTGACAAATTTAGGCAAAGCGGCAACAGCTACGGTTTCTCTTGCTGGAGCAGTATCTTCATTAAAATAACTTCCGTATACTGCATTTACTTCAGCAAAATTATTCATATCATTTAAGAAAATTGTGGTTTTTATCACATTTTCAAAAGTCATGTTTACTTCATCTAATATAGCTTTTAGATTCTGCATTACCTGCTCTGCTTCTGTTTTGATATCATCTAATACCAATTCTCCTGTTTCGGGATTAATAGCAATCTGGCCAGATGTATATAATGTGTTACCAGTTAAAATAGCTTGATTATAAGGGCCTATTGGAGCTGGTGCTTTTGATGTAGTTATTATTTTTTTCATGAGAAGGGAATTTTAATACTATTTATTTCTATTCTATGTCATGAGATAATTGTAGAACTTAATAAATTTAAATTTCTTAAATCTATAGTTGCCTGTCTGGCTCTCTTCTTTTATCCCATTTAATATCACTTAATACTGATGATTTAATTCCAATAAAGAAGTTCCAAGATGTTCTTTCACTAAAAGGAATCCAATTAAAATTCATTACCCAACTTTCTAAATCCCTCTGAAATCTTAAATTGGTAAAAGTAAACCCTGGATTTTTGAGATCATATCCAGACGATGCACCTACAGACCATCGCGGTGCAAGTTCTATATCTCCTGAGAACATAATAGAATGAGACGAAATTTCATTCTGTCGGGCACTATTACTATAGTTCACATTGTAAGATAAACGTAGGTTCCAGGGAATTTTATAATTATAGTCCTTTACGTCTTTATTTGTATCTCTGTTACTTTTATCTCTATCAAAAGACCTTGCTTCTCCAAAATCTGTAACCCCTCCAAAGAGGTCATCAGGTCTTCCTCCATTCCTGAAGTTTTGATTCTCAAGAGGGTCTTCGTTTACTTGTCCTTTTTCAAAATCTTTACTGGTAAAGGAGTATCCAAAATTAGCACTAGCTCTGGTTAAACGAAAAAGACTCCCACCATTATCTATATTCCATACATCAATCTTACGATTATTATTATCTAATGCATAAGGGTCGAGTTGAGCATTAAAATTGATATCTAACTTGTTTTGAATAATAGGAATATTACCTGTGATAGATAATGGACTAAGTTTTAAAGAATCTCCAGCAATATTATAGGCAGTACTTAAGTTAAGGTTATTCAATAAAGTAATTTTTTTAGACTCTGTAGCTGTACTATCCTTACTTTTAACCTTCATCTCGAGATTATTACTTAAAGTGAAGCCAATACTGCTAGAAAACACATTACTTGGGGGTGAGAAAAAACCTCCTTCAAATCTAGAATATTCAAATGCCGATTCATCAATTTCGGTGTCAGGATCATCTGGTTCAGGGTTCTCAAAACGTACATAAGAACCATCAAATGCAGGATTAATACTATAACTAATCGATGGTCTCATTGTATGTCGAATCGCTTCGATTTTCTTTCCTTTTTTAAAGTTGAAGGTTCCATAGATGGTTGTTCCTATACTTGTAGAAAAATTATAAGTACGAAAAGAATCAAAACCTTTAATGGTGTCTCGTACTACTCCTCCTGCACCATTGTTTGCTTCTGGATCAAAATCCTGCTTTATCGTTTCAAAAACCCAACTTTCTTGAAATTGTGTACCTGCACTGGCACTTAAATATTTGAATAACTTAAAGTTAGTGCTTATAGGAATCGTATGACGCATTCCAGCTCTGGCTCTTTTAAACATAGCTGCAGTAAATAGGTCATCATCTGTAGTTTGAACAGTGTTTTGACCGGTAAAAGTATATTGTGCATTAATGTTATGTATAATACCTTTTTTTACACCGACCTTTGGAGCAAAAGGAAATACTCTAGATATACTACCATTAACATTTGGTAATGATAGATTAACTAAACCGGTGTTTGTATTAGAATTATGGGTTGCAGCAACAGTAAAATTAACTTGCGGATCACCTTGAAAAGTTTTTGAATAAGAAACGTTTGAACTCAATTGATTATTCAGGAAATTACCAGTGTTTAATTGATTTGTGGACTGTTGGAAAAAGTCACTACTACCAAAATTCACATTAGCTGTAAATCTCGAACTAGGATTCGCTTTTGCATCTCGACTATGAGACCATTGAATATTATAAGTAGTGGTTTTTGCAAAATCAGGAAATCCTCGTTCGCTGGTAAGGTTATTTTCATACCTAAATCTTAAGTTACCTCTAAACTTATACCGTAATGCATAAGAAGACTCTACAGCAAAAGTATAGCTGCCATTGGTATAATAATCACCAAGTAAGGTGAGATCTGCATAATCACTTAATGCAAAATAATATCCCCCGTTCTGAAGGAAATACCCACGGTTATTCTCTTCTCCGGGACTCGGAATAATAAATCCTGAAGTTCTATCTTCAGTTAAAGGAAAATATCCAAAAGGTAATCCCAAAGGAGTAGGGACATCTGCAATAAACATATTGACTAGTCCGGTTACAATTTTCTTCTTTGGTACAAATTTGATTCTACGAGCGTAAAAATAATACTCTGGGTCTTCAATGTTTTCAGAAGTAGTAAATTTTACATTTTTCATATAAATAACAGAATCATTTTCTCGTTTTGAGATCTCATTTTTGATCTTAAACCCATTTTGTTCTGTCTTTGAATTATATATAAGCGCTTTTTCAGTATCAAAATTAAACCTAATAGAATCTGGTTCTACAACATTTTGCGCTTGTTTAAAAATAGGAGTTTGAGTATATTCTCCTAAAGAATCTTTGATTCCGTATGCATAAACCTCATTTTTGTTATTATCAACAACAATAAATCCAGCGTTAATTTGCATGTCCCCATAAAGAACTTCTGCTTCGTTATAAAGATACATCTTGTTCTCCTTTCGACTCAATTGCATATAATCAGTTGATTTGTAGACAACTTTATCAGTTAAAAGTTGTGGTTCCTGATTAAGAGAATCGTTTTTAACAGTATCCTGAGCTTTCTCACCAAGTAATTCTTCTGGAGTAATTTTAATATTCTCCCCTGTCTTTCTTAAGGTATCTTCCTTTACAGGAATAGGTACCTCTTTAGTCTTGTTTGTTTCTTGTGCAGCAGTTTGACAAATACAAAACAGTGAAAAACTTAGTGAATAAAGTATATGACGTACCTTTGTTTGCAATGGTTTAAATCCTATTTTTGTATAACTATGGCTTAGTTTTTGAAGTGCCAAAATTACATATATTTTTTATGCTTAGATTGTAATTCATAAAAAAATAAAAAATTATGTCAAAAGCATGTCTTCTAAGTTATATAAACATAGAAGATATAAGTTTATTTTATTAGACACAATCTTTAGATTTTTAACTTGTTATATTAAATACTGAAACATAATGGGAATGTTTCAAAATTAGTAGTAAAATTATTTGTAATTGATGAAACGAAGTATAATACACAGTGTTTTTTTATTAATTTTTATAGTATCTGCATTTAATGCTACTATAATTTCTCAAGAAAATGACAAATTTATAGTGGTTCTGGATGCTGGACATGGAGGACATGACCCAGGTAACAGAGGAAACGGATATAAAGAAAAAGAAATTGCTTTAAAGGTTGTTTTGGCTGTTGGAGCAACTTTAGAAAAAGATGATAGGTTCAAAGTTGTATATACACGTAAAACAGATGATTTTATAGAGTTACATGAACGGGGAAGTATAGCAAATAAAGCTGGTGCAGATTTATTTGTGTCTGTGCATTGTAATTCTCACCGTTCTCAAGCGTATGGAACTGAGACTTTTGTGCTTGGTTTGCATGCAAATGATGAGAATTTTAATGTAGCCAAAAATGAAAACTCAGTTATTCTTTTAGAAGATAATTATGAAGCTAATTATGATGGTTTTGATCCCAATTCTCCAGAATCAATTATAGGATTAACGCTAATGCAGGAAGAGTATCTGGATCAGAGCCTGACTTTAGCTAGTTTTGTGCAAAATAGGTTCAAAAAAACATTAAGTAGAAAAAGTAGAGGGGTAAAACAAGCTGGTTTTGTAGTACTACATCAAACATATATGCCTAGTGTTCTTATAGAACTTGGTTTTCTTACCAATAATAGTGAAGGAAAATATCTTAATTCTAAAAAAGGGCAAGCCGAAATGGCAAAATCTATAATAACTTCTATTGTAGATTATAAAGAAAGCCTTGATGCAATTTATAAAGTATCAGAGCCTGAAACTCCTGAAGTGACTAATACTACCGCAAAAATGGAAGGAGATCGTGTGTTTGAAGATATCACATTCAAAGTACAAATTGCAGCTGGATCAAGTGAAATAGAATTACAACCTTTTAATTTTAATGGCTTAGATCAACTATCAAAAATTAAAGCTGGAGATTTATACAAATATTATTTTGGAAGTACTTCTAATTATACTTTAATACAAGAATTAAAGGATATAGCTGTAGGTAAAGGATTCGATTCTAGTTTTATTGTTGCCTTTCGTAATAGTGAATTGATTCCTTTGACAGAAGCACTAAAAGCTAACACATCTTCGAATTAATCTAAATAAATACTGATAATTCATTAAAGAATTATCAATATTAATACATTTTTTATCCTAAATTTGTGTCCTAAAATATAATCTATTTTGAAATTTACTCGAGAAGTCAAAACAGGAATATTAGCGATTTGTGCTATAGCACTTTTAATTTTTGGTTATAGTTTCCTGAAAGGAAAAAATCTCCTGGAAGATGACAGAACGTTTTATGCCGTATATGAAAATGTAGAAGGATTAATACCATCTTCACCCGTAACTATAAATGGATTGGTAGTTGGACAAGTTGTATCCATTAAATTTGCAGATGCAAAAGGTAATCTTGTTGTAGAGTTTAATGTGGATAGTGATTTTACTTTTTCTAAGAATAGCTTGGCTAAAGTATATGGTGGAGGATTAATCGGAGGGAAATCTCTGGCTATTATTCCGGTTTATGAACAAGGGTTAGATGCAAAAGATAAAGATACACTACCAGGTAAAATAGAATCAGGTTTACTCGAATTAGTGAATGATAAACTTGCTCCATTGCAAGAAAAACTTGAAGCTGCTATAACAGATGCAGATACTCTTCTTACTTCTGTTAATGGGATTCTTAATGTAGACAATAAAAATAATCTAAATTCGATTTTTAAGGATTTAAGTATAACGGTTAAAAATTTTAAAAGCGCTTCAGGTTCGTTAAATACTATTTTATCAGGTAATGAAGGTAAATTAAATAATACATTATCTAATTTGGATAAAATGTCCACTAATCTTAATAAAGTGTCAGATTCTTTAGCTCAAATTAATGTCGCTAAATTGGGAAGAGAGTTAGAAGCTGTATTAGCTAATTTTGAAAAGATTTCTAAAGATTTAAATGCAGGTAAAGGAACTGCAGGTAAATTGTTGAAAGACGACAAATTGTATAGTAATCTTGAAAAAACAAGTAAACAGTTAGAATTGTTGTTACAGGATTTACGATTAAATCCAAAACGATATGTTCACATTTCAGTTTTTGGAAAGAAAAATACCCCATACGAAACACCAACAGACTCAATACATTAAAAATGATGCATTATATACCTAATATTCTATTTGCACTTATCTTGATTGCAGGCGTAGGATATTTTACAAAAAATATTCGTAAAGTCATTCGTAATATAAGACTCGGGAAAGATGTGGACCGATCAGATAATAAGAGCGAACGATTTAAAAATATGGCAATGATTGCGCTTGGACAGTCCAAAATGGTACGACGTCCTATTTCTGGGATATTGCACATTGTGGTGTATTTAGGGTTTATTATAATTAATATAGAGGTTTTAGAGATTATTATTGATGGTCTTTTTGGGACACATAGAATCTTTGCCTTTCTAGGAGGGTTGTATGATTTCTTAATAGCTTCTTTTGAGATTCTGGCATTTCTTGTTTTTATTGGGGTTGTAATATTTTGGGTACGCCGAAATGTTATCAAAATAAAACGATTTTGGAATCCAGAAATGAAAGGATGGCCTAAGAATGACGGAAATCTAATTTTGTATTTCGAGATGGTTCTGATGACTCTGTTTTTGGTAATGAATGCATCAGATCTTCAATTACAGGCTTTGGGAGCCGAACATTATATAAAAGCTGGAGCGTATCCTATTAGTCAATATATATCACCACTTTTTAATGGGATGTCAGAAGCTTCATTAATTGGTATTGAAAGAGGAGCGTGGTGGCTACATATTTTGGGAATATTAGTATTTCTGAATTATTTATATTTTTCAAAGCACCTGCATATTTTACTAGCATTTCCTAATACATATTATGGAGATTTGAAACCTAAAGGAGAGTTAGATAACCTAGAAGCAGTTACTAACGAAGTGAAATTAATGATGGATCCTAGCGCTGATCCTTTTGCGGCTCCTGCAGATGATCAAACCGAAGGAGAACCAGAAAAGTTTGGTGCTTCAGATGTTGTAGATCTTAATTGGGCACAATTACTTAATGCATATACCTGTACAGAGTGTGGTCGTTGTACCAGTGAATGTCCTGCGAATCAAACAGGTAAAAAATTATCTCCACGAAAAATCATGATGGATACCAGAGACCGTCTAAAGGAAGTAGGAGATAATATAGATAAGAATGGCAGTTTTGTAGATGATGGTAAACAATTGCTAAATGATTATATCACTCCAGAAGAGTTATGGGCATGTACAAGTTGTAATGCATGTGTAGAAGCTTGTCCTGTAAGTATAAGTCCATTGTCAATTATTATTGATATGAGACGTTACTTAGTAATGGAAGAGAGTGCTGCCCCATCTGATTTGAATAATATGATGTCTAATATAGAAAATAACGGAGCTCCATGGCCATTTAACCAGATGGATAGACTCAATTGGAGTGACGAATAATTAAAATAATAGTAAATTAAATTTTTAACCATTTTTTAACCGATTAAACCATAGATTAATAGAAATTATGAAGAAGGAAGAAGTAGAGAAATTATTGCATGACAAAGTAGAAGAAGGGGAACATATAAGTCCTGTCTTACCAGAAGGTATTAAGAATTATCTTATTGATATCGATGGAACTATTACCGAAGATGTACCTAATGAAGAACCAGAACGAATGGTTACATGTGAACCATTTCCTGATGCGTTAGTTACGTTAAACAAGTGGTTTGATGAAGGACATATTATTTGTTTTTTTACTTCAAGAACCGAAGATCATAGAGAAGTAACAGAAACATGGTTAAAAACCCATGGATTTAAATATCATAGCCTTTTAATGGGTAAACCAAGAGGGGGTAATTATCACTGGATCGATAATCACTTAGTAAAAGCTACAAGATATACCGGTAAATTTACCGAGTTGGTAGAAAGAGTAGTGACTATCGAAGTTTTTGACGATGGAAAACACGATTAAAATATGAGTTTTTTGGTTTTACTTTTTTAAAAGAAAGAACCTTTGAACTTTAAAAATTATAATATGAGTGAAACAATTAAGGTGCCTACGATGGCAGAATATATGGCAGAGGGTAAACAACCAGAAGTTCTATTTTGGGTCGGTTGTGCTGGTAGTTTTGATGATAGAGCCAAAAAGATAACTAAAGCTTTTGTGAAACTACTTCATAATGCAAATGTTGACTTTGCTGTATTAGGTACCGAGGAGAGTTGTACAGGAGATCCAGCAAAAAGAGCTGGGAATGAATTTTTATTTCAAATGCAAGCAGTTACTAATATTGAAGTAATGAATGCTTATGAAATCAAAAAAGTAGTGACAGCCTGTCCTCATTGTTTTAATACATTGAAAAATGAATATCCAGTACTTGGAGGAGAGTATGAAGTAATGCATCATACGCAATTTCTTAAATCCTTGTTAGATGAAGGTAGACTAAAAGTAGAAGGAGGTAAGTTTAAAGGTAAGCGAATTACATTTCATGATCCTTGCTATCTGGGTAGGGCAAATAATGTATATGAAGCGCCAAGAGATTTACTTAGAAAACTTGAGGTTGAATTAATAGAAATGAAGCGTTGTAAGAAGAACGGATTATGTTGTGGTGCTGGTGGTGCCCAGATGTTTAAAGAGCCAGAACCAGGGAATAAAGACGTAAATATCGAGCGAACAGAGGATGCTTTAGAAACAAAACCTGATATTATTGCTGCCGGATGTCCATTTTGTAATACAATGATGACAGATGGAGTAAAAAATAAAGAGAAAGAAGAAAGTATAGAAGTGTTAGATGTAGCAGAGCTTATTGCTAACGCTCAGGATTTATAATTTTTTCTTTAGTACACAATTTTCTTAGAGTTAATATGTTTTTCATATTAACTCTTTTTTATAACAGTATATAGTAATAGTTTTTATTACTTTAGTAAAAAATAGCTAATGTTGGTAGAATTTAATGACCTTCCTGAGGCATCTAGAGTATGGATTTATCAAGCAAATCGGTCATTCACTCAGGAAGAACAAAAAGAAGTCGAGAAAAAATTAAAAGAATTTCTAACACAATGGACAGCGCATGGTGCTGATCTAAAAGCGGGTTATGAAATCAAATATAAACGTTTCATAACTATTGGGTTAGATCAAGGGATGAATGCTGCTACAGGGTGTTCTATTGATGCATCGGTTCATTTTATTTTAGAATTAGAACGTGCCTATGATGTAGATTTAATGGATAAAATGAACGTCTCTTTTAAACAAGGAGAATTTGTTGCATATAAATCTCTTACTGATTTTAAGAAAATGGCTAAAAATAGATCAGTATCACCAAATACTATCGTTT
Organism: Aquimarina sp. AU119; assembly: GCF_900312735.1. Lineage (NCBI taxonomy): Bacteria > Pseudomonadati > Bacteroidota > Flavobacteriia > Flavobacteriales > Flavobacteriaceae > Aquimarina > Aquimarina sp. AU119. The sequence goes on from NZ_OMPF01000025.1 coordinate 80,501, forward strand.
TTAATAATCTGGTTACTAATATTGCCGAATATCGTACCAATTGGGAAGTACCTGCAAAAGATAGTTGGCATAATCGTTTTTTAAATTAAAATTTTTGTGCGGCATATTGTTAAAAAGTTTATTCCTTTCATAATTTTTCTTGCCACTTTTAGTGTTTATCCTCAATTAGAAAATCCTTTGCTAGTAGAAGACTATGAGACTCAGAAACGATGGGTGGATAGTATTTATAATAGGATGACCCTTAAAGAGAAAGTTGGACAATTGTTTATGGTTAATGTGTCTTCTTCTGATTCTAAAAAAGAAACAGATAAGATAAAACAGCTTATAGAGGAGTATACTATAGGAGGAGTTATCTTTTCTAAAGGCGGCCCTGGACGACAGGCCAGGCTTAACAATGAATATCAAGATATATCTAAGGTTCCTTTGTTGATTGGAATTGATGCAGAATGGGGTTTAGGAATGCGATTGGATTCTACTCAAGCTTTTCCCTGGAATATGACACTTGGCGCAATTCAGGATGATGATCTTATTGAAGAAACAGGAAGACAGATAGGAAGACATTGTAAACGACTAGGGATTCATATGAATTTTGCTCCTGTAGTAGATATTAATACTAATCCAAAAAATCCAATAATCGGTAATCGCTCTTTTGGTGAAAATAAAGAAATAGTTGCTCAGAAAGCTTTAGCGTTTATGAAAGGTATGCAACGAGAAGGCATCATGGCAAATGCAAAACATTTTCCGGGTCATGGTGATACCGACACAGATTCACATAAAACATTACCTACAATTAGTTTTGATGCTAAGAGAATTGATAGCATTGAGTTGTATCCATATAAACAACTTATTAAAGAAGGGTTGTCGGGTGCAATGGTAGCACATCTTAATATTCCCAGTTTAGAGTCCAGGTATAATTATCCTTCTTCAATCTCAAAGAAAGTTGTTTCAACATTGTTAAAAGATAGTTTAAAATTTGAAGGTTTAATTTTTACAGATGCTCTTAATATGAAAGGAGCTTCTGATTTTAAAAGCCCTGGAGAAATTGATTTGGCAGCTTTTTTAGCTGGAAACGATGTCTTATTGATGTCAGAAGATGTTCCGTTAGCGTCACAAAAAATAGTTTCTGCATATTACGCTGGAGCAATAACAGAAGAACGATTATCATATTCTGTTAGAAAGATTTTGTTAGCTAAATATAAAGCTGGTTTAAATTCATATACACCGGTAAGTTTGGGTTTTTTACATGAAGAATTAAATAGTGTGAAGAACAAAACACTTCATCATGAGTTAGTTGAAAATTCATTAACGATACTTAAGAATGAAAGAGCTACACTGCCTATAAAAAATCTAGATTTAAAGAAAATAGCATATGTGTCTTTGGGTGATGATTCTGGAGAACCATTTTATGAAGAATTACAAAAATATGCAAAAGTTGATTGGGTAAAAGCAAATCAATTAGGAGAAATGATAGATCAATTAAGTAATTACAACTATGTAATTGTTGGTTTTCACAAGTCTAATGCATCTCCCTGGGCAGCCTATAAATTTAAAGATAAAGAATTAGTGTGGTTGTATGAGATTGCTCGACTTAATACAACTGTTCTTAATGTGTTTGCAAGGCCTTATGCTATGTTAGATATGTTAACAACAACAAATTTAGAAGGTGTATTGATGGCGTATCAAAATAGTACTGTAGCTCAAGAAAAAGCAGCACAATTACTGTTTGGGGCATTAGAAGCTAAAGGAAAACTACCGGTAGGTATAGGTCCTGATTTTCCTGTGGGAACAGGACTTGAAACAAGATTGTTAAAGAGATTATCATATGGGTTGCCAGAGAGCGTTGGGATGAACTCTTATAAACTTGCCAGAATAGATTCTATAGTTGATTTTGCGCTACAAGAAAAAATGACACCAGGTGTACAACTTGTTGTTGCAAGAAAAGGTAAGGTGATATTTAATAAAAATTATGGATACCATACCTATGATAAATTTAGGAAAGTAAAAGGGTCAGATGTTTATGATGTAGCATCACTTACAAAGATATTAGCGACTCTGCCTCTTACAATAGAATTAAAAGATAAAGGAATAATTTCTTTAGATTCAAAAGTAGGAAAACTGCTTCCTGCTTTTAAAGATTCTAATAAGGAGCATATCACAATTAGATCTATGCTTTCTCATTATGCTAAATTAAAAGCATGGATACCATTTTATGTGCATACTATGGATTCTGTTACTAAGAAACCTGATAAAAAATACTATAGAACTACTCGATCTAAAGAGTTTAATATACAGGTGACTAATAACCTATATTTTCGTAGCGATATGAAGGATTCTTTGATTCTAAAGATTAGAGATAGTGAGCTTAGGGATAGATTAAGGTATAAGTATAGTGATTTACCATTTTATCTATTACAGGAATATATAGAAAGTCATTATGGAAATTCACTGAATAAACTAACTCAACAGCATTTTTATAAGCCTTTGGGAGCTAGTAATACTACGTACTTGCCATTAACAAAGTTTAAAAAGAAAAAAATTGTACCTACAGAAAATGATAGGATTTTTAGGGGAGAAGTTGTCCATGGGTATGTTCATGATCAGGGAGCAGCAATGCTTGGTGGTGTAGGAGGGCATGCCGGGTTATTCACAAACGCTAATGATGTTACAAAAATAATGCAGATGTATCTTAATAAGGGGTATTATGGAGGTAAGCAATATTTTGGAGAACAAACCTTGGAAGAATTTAATACCTGTCATTATTGTCATAAGAATGTACGTAGAGGTGTGGGCTTTGATAAACCACAGTTGGGAGATGTTGGACCTACTTGTGGATGTATATCTATGTCTAGTTTTGGACATAGTGGCTTTACCGGAACATTTACATGGGCTGATCCCGAAGAAGAAATAATATATGTTTTTTTAAGTAATAGGACATATCCCAATGCAGCAAATAGAAAGTTGATATCAAACGATATTCGTTCAGAGATACAAAGGATTATCTATGAGGCTATAGATTATTGATTAGAGGGTATATAAACGAATTAGGATTTTCAAAAGTAAAAAAGATGAGTGTTAAGATTTCTGAAGAAGGCCCTGTGTTTTCTCGAATAGTTGCAGGATGCATGAATTGGGGAGAATGGGGAGCTAATTTAAATAAAGAAGAGGTTTGTAAACTAGTAGAAGACTGTTTATCAATTGGTGTTTCTACCTTTGATCATGCTGATATTTACGGACATTATACAACAGAAGAATTATTTGGTAGCGTCCTTAAAAGTAATTCATCGCTTCGCAGTAGAATGCAGTTAATCACAAAATGCGGAATAAAACTGGTTACTCCTAATCGTCCTGATAATACCATTAAATCGTATAATACAAGAAAAGAATATATTATTGATTCTGTAGAGAAATCATTAATAAACCTAAGAACAGATTATATTGATCTTCTTTTAATTCACAGACCAAGCCCTCTGATGGATCCGTTTGAGATAGTAGATGCTTTTAATACTCTTAAAGAAGATGGTAAAGTGTTACATTTTGGAGTTTCTAATTTTACAAAAGAGCAGTTTGCAATGTTAAATCAGTTTGTACCATTAGTAACTAATCAGATAGAGGTTTCTCCATTACATCTCGATCCTTTTTTGGATGGTACTCTTGATGAATGTATGTATAAGAGAATCAGTCCTATGGCTTATTCTGTATTAGCGGGAGGTAAGTTTTTTTCTAAAACTCCCGAAGACCAAATAATGAGAATAAATAAAATAGTGGATAGATTGTCTAGGAAGTACAATGCAAAGCCTGATCAAATTTTAATATCATGGGTACTTAAACATCCTTCTGGTATTCTTCCTGTAATTGGTTCTACAAAGATTAATAGGATAGAGTCTGCTGTACATGCTCTAGATATTAAGATTACTGATGAAGAATGGTTTGAGGTTTTTGAAGCTTCACGAGGAAAAGAAGTTGCTTAGTTGATATCTTTCACTTTACTTTTTTCTGGTTTTTCAGTATTATATTAATGTTAAAATACTTGTAATTTTTAGAGTCGAGTCTTTTTTTAGTTATATTTAATCGACCTAACTCTCAACGTAAATACAATTTTTTCTTGTTAATTGTTGAATCGTAAACCTAGTAAACCTCTCAAATTGTCACTTCCTAACCCCTAACTTAGAAACCAATGAACAAGTATAAACTAACGCTTATAGGATTGGTGTTTTCTGTTTTTATTTATGTAACATCTATTGTTTTAGAACTAGATTTGTTTGAAAAATTCGTTACTCTTTTGAAAAGTTTGGAGCAATATGAATTTGATAAGATGATAATTCCGCTGATCATATTTTTTGTGTTTATTTATTTGGATATGATTAGACGCAATAAAGAAACTTTAGTAGAAAATACTAAAGTAAATATCTATAAGGCTATGCTTAAATCCAGTCATCACATCTTGAATAATTTTATTTATCAGATGGATATTTTTAAGCTTACTGCAGAAGATACTCCAGGTTTTGACGCACAAACATTAGCGTATTATGAAGATATAGTGAGTAATACTTCGCATCAAATTAATTCTCTTAGTAATTTGACCACTATCGATGAGTTTTCTATTCGAACTTCGGTAATGAATAATACCTAATCTAAATTTTATATATAGTTAAACTATATTTTTACCTCCTTTTTTAAGCCATTGGTTTTACCCTAATCTTTAAAATCATGAATAATTATAAGTTAACATTCATTGGATTTGTAGTATCTATGTTTATTTATATTGGATGTATTATTTTAGAATTAGATTTGTTTGAAAAATTTGTTGCTTTATTAGCAAGTTTAGAGCAATTTGAATTTGACGAAATAATAATCCCCATAGTTGTATTTTTTATATTTCTTTTTATTGATACTGCTCGAAAAAGTAAAGAAATAAAAATGGAAAATGCAAAACTTAATATTTATAAGGCAATGCTTTCATCAAGTCATCATATTTTAAATACTTTTATTTATCAGATGAATATATTCAAAATCACTGCAGAAGAAACTCCTGGTTTTGATAAAAAAGTCCTTGTTTTTTATGAAGAAATAATTGATAACGCTTCTCATCAAATCAATTCATTAAGTAACCTCACAAATATCGATGAATTATCAATTCGAGCATCAGTAATGGGGCAAGAGTGTCTTATATAATTGTATTTGTTATTTTTCGAAAAAACTAAAAATAGATCCGCCATATTTTCTTGAATTGCCGAAGTATGGAGATTCTTCTAGAGAGGTATGTTTAGAATGTTCAATAATTAAGATACCATTTTCGTTTAGTAGATTGTTTTCGAAGACTAGTGCTGCAATTTTAGTAAATTGATCGGTAGTAAAATCATATGGGGGATCAGCAAATATAATATCCACGCTTTGTTTTACTTTTTCTAAGTAACTATAAACATCACTTTTTACAGTTTCAATATTAGAATCAAGTTCCTTAGCAATACTTTTTATGTAGCCTAAACAAGCATAATGAGAGTCCACTGCGGTTATGTTTTCTGTTCCTCTGGATATAAATTCATAACTAATATTTCCTGTTCCGGCAAAAAGATCTAAAACTGAGACCTGAGAAAAATTATAATGATTTCTTAAGATGTTAAATAGCCCTTCTTTAGCCATATCTGTAGTGGGTCGAACGGGTAATTTTTTAGGAGCAGTGAGTCTTTTGCCTTTATATTTTCCTGAAATAATTCTCATAATTAAAAATGACTTAGTAATACAAAATGTTGATGAGGCTCAACTCGCATAATATTTGAAGCAAACTTTGATTCTTGAGATCGATTTCCAAAACCAACATTACGAATATACTTATACGCGATATTATGAAAATCACTATTCTTGGTGATATCACCAAGAAATACCAATTTAAACTCTTCTGGATTGAGATTTAATTGTTCTGTAGTGTACATTAAATAATATAAAAAATCTTCTTTGGTTTCGTAATTAAATGTATTGCTTAATATTAAATGCCCTTTGTTGATTACAATTAGATCAAACACAATACTGTTCATGTTTACAAAAACGGTAATAGATTCACTGTTTTTTTCTTTTGTAAGTAATGTGTTTATAAGTATAGTATTTGTGTGTTTATATGTAAATGAGCCAAAAGTATCGAAGAAAAAATTATTTATATTAGTGTATGGTATGTATACGGTAACTAAATCATGTTGATCGAGTTCGTCGTATGTAATAAAATCATTATCGAGAACCTTGACATTAAATTTTAAGTAATCTTTTAATAGAGTCTCGTTAAATAATGGTTTTGGTACAATAGTATATAAGTCATTTTGATGAATTACCTCTATCGTAGTAAACGATTCTTTTAGATTTTCATTACGATCAAAAGTGTATTTGATTTTATCCAGGACTTGTTCTGGTGTTAATCGTATACCAAAATTCTCTTGCTCAATTGCTGTTACTTGGTTATTAGTGTCTACAGTACAAAAAGAAAGTCCATTCAAGCTTACCTGAATGGACAATTTTTTTGATGTATTATCAATAGTATTACTGATCGTTTGCACCATAAGTTCTAGGCCAGTTACCAGAAGTCATTACTTCAGTCATTGATCCTACAGAAAGGAATGCTCCATTTACTCCATCAACCGACTGTACTTCCTTTTCTTGAAATAAAAGATCTTTATCAAGATCATGCAATAAAACATCTTTAGCAACCTTTGCTTCAAACACAGGAATTCTAAGGTCGTTTTTATTAATATACCCAGCATCTAGTTCATAATTAGCTTCTACTCCTTCAATCGGTACCTTCATCATGTTTTTATGGCTTCCTGTCTTAAATAAAGAATCCTTTACAGAAGCGTATCCTAGAGTATCGATAACTACAGTATCTCTTGGTTCATCAATTTTAAGTATTTTATTAAATCTTATAAAACTGGAATCTCTTCTTTGAGTTAATGTAAACTTGGCAGTGTCAATAAATGAAATTAATTTAACCGGGTCTTTTGTAAATCTTCCAGTTACCGATCTATACGCTAGTTGCGCTTTACGGATATCTCTTAAATTTTCAACAGCCTTGGCATATCGTACTTCTTTTATTTTATTGAACTTTACAGGACCATTAACAGAATTGAATACCAAGTATCCTAAAAATCCTATAACTACCCACAGAACTAATTGAACAACAATTTTCATTTTATGATTTAGCTTTAAACATTAGTGTATACGCAAATCTACAATTTTTTTTCAATCGTAAAAGTTTATTGCCAAAAAATCATCCCTATCTTTGATTTATTAATTAAAGGTTTGACTAATAGTATAGATAATTTTAATGAAGGAAAATGAGTTTTATGAATTGTTAAAAGAAGAATTTCCTTTTGAACCTACACTAAAACAGGATATTGTGTTGCAGCGACTATCTTATTTTGTGCTTTCTGGATCAAAAGATTCACTTTTTCTTTTAAAAGGTTATGCTGGTACAGGGAAAACTACATTAATCGGAGCATTGGTTAAAAATTTATGGAAAGCTAAATTGAATGCAGTTTTATTGGCTCCCACTGGTCGTGCAGCTAAAGTCATTAGTAATTATTCAGGAAAACACGCCCAGACTATACACAGAAATATTTATTATCCAAAAAAAAATAAAAGCGGAGGATTAGCTTTTCAACTTAAACAAAATAAAAGCCGCAATACTATTTTTATTGTGGACGAGGCTTCAATGATTCCAGATACACCAAGTGATAGTAAATTGTTTGAAAACGGATCTTTGCTTGATGATTTGATGATGTATGTATATTCTGGATATAATTGTAAAATACTTTTTATTGGAGATACGGCACAATTACCACCTGTTAAGTTAGAGGTAAGTCCTGCATTAGATGCTAATAACTTATCTATGGGGTTTAATAAGGATGTTACTCAAATAGAATTAGACGAAGTAGTGCGGCAAGCAGAAAATAGTGGTATTTTGATGAATGCTACGCGCTTAAGAGAATCTCTTAATGATGAGTTTTATGACTATTTTCAATTTCAAATAGATGGATATCCTGATATAGTTCGATTTTTTGATGGTCATGAAATTATGGAAGCTCTAAATGATGCGTATGCTAGTTCGGGCCATGAAGAATCAGTAATTATATTGAGATCTAATAAAAGAGCCAATATTTATAACCAACAGATTCGATCCAGAATACTTTTTCAAGAAGAAGAATTGTCTCCGGGGGATTATTTGATGGTGGTTAAAAATAATTATTTTTGGTTGGATAATAAAAGTGAAGCAGGATTTATAGCAAACGGAGATATCATTAGAGTGCTTGAGATTTTCTCTATTAAAGAGCTCTATGGATTTAGATTTGCAATTGTTAATGTTGATATGGTTGATTATCCAAATCAGAAACCGTTTGAAACTGTACTCATATTAGATACGCTTACATCTGAAACCCCTTCTTTGTCTTATGAAGAATCGAATAGGTTATATCAAGAAGTTATGGGGGATTTTGAAAATGAAAAATCAAAATACAAAAAATTTATTGGTGTAAAGAATAATAGATATTTTAATGGATTACAAGTTAAGTTCTCTTATGCTATTACTTGTCATAAATCTCAAGGAGGGCAATGGGATACAGTTTTTATAGAACAACCATATCTCCCTGATGGGATTACCAAAGATTATTTACGGTGGTTATACACCGCAGTTACTAGAGCTAAAAAGAAATTATATTTGATTGGTTTTAAAGAAGATTTTTTTGTTAAGAATTAGAGTTCTTAAGTGTTTTATATACTGGGCTTTAAGATATTTTTAAGAAACTAAATGGAAAGGTGTTCTAGAAAATTGATTTAAAAAAGTTATTTTTGCAATTACAGAAAAGCACAAATTTTGAACAAAAATACTCTAAAAACTATCGCAATGATACCTGCGAGATATGCTGCCACGCGTTTTCCTGGCAAATTAATGCAGGATCTTGGAGGTAAAAGTGTCATCAGGAGAACTTATGAAGCCACTATTAATTCTGGACTTTTTGATTCGGTATATGTAGTCACAGATAGTGATATTATCTATGATGAAATTATATCTCATGGTGGTGTAGCTATTATGAGTAAAAAAGAACATACTTGTGGAAGCGATAGAATAGCTGAAGCCGTTGAAAATATGGATGTTGATATTGTTGTTAATGTTCAGGGAGATGAACCTTTTACTGATCGTGAAAGCTTAGAAAAAGTACTAAGCGTATTTTATGAAGAAGATTCAGATAAAATTGATTTGGCAAGTCTTATGACCCCAATGGAAGATTGGGATGATATTATGAATCCAAATAGTGTTAAGGTTATTGTAGATGAAAATAACTATGCTTTATACTTTTCTCGTGCACCTATTCCATATCCAAGAGATAGAGAAATAAACCATACGTATCACAAGCATAAAGGGGTTTATGCGTTTAGAAAACAAGCAATCTTGGATTTTTATCATTTGTCTATGCGTTCATTAGAAGCTTCAGAAAAAATTGAATGTATTAGGTATTTAGAATATGGGAAAAATATTAAGATGGTAGAAACACAACATGAAGGTGTTGAAATTGATACTCCAGAAGATCTAGAAAGAGCTAAAAAAATAATAAATAAAGAGAATCTATTGAATCCTAAACCTGTAACGGCCACCAAAGTGATAACTTCTAATCATAGAAATTTTCCAATGGTACCAAAAGTAGTATTTGGAGAAGGATGTTTTAATCAAATTCAGGAAATTATATCACCAGAACGAAATGGAGTTGCACCTTTTATCTATTTGATTGATAGTGTTTTTGAAAATAATCCTTCTTTCATAGAAGAAAGAATACCATTATTATATACTGATGAGATAATATATATATCTACTGCAGAAGAACCTAAAACTTCTCAAGTAGATATGATAGTTTCCAAAATCAAAGATAATTATCAATATATTCCGAGTGGAATAATTGGAATAGGAGGAGGGTCTATTTTGGATCTTTCTAAGGCAGTAGCGATTATGCTTTCAAACCCTGGAAGTGCCGCTGATTATCAAGGATGGGATTTGGTTAAAAATAAAGCGGTATATCATGTAGGTATTCCTACAATTTCTGGAACAGGGGCAGAAGTTTCACGAACTACGGTGTTAACAGGACCAGAACGTAAACTTGGAATTAATTCTGATTTCACTCCATTTGATCAGGTAATATTAGATCCAACCTTAATTAATGGAGTTCCTAAAGATCAGTGGTTTTATACGGGAATGGATTGTTATATTCATTGTGTTGAATCTTTAGATGGGACCTATCTAAATGCATTTAGCCAAAGTTATGGAGAAAAAGCTTTGGACTTGTGTAAGGAGATTTTTCTGGAAAATAATTTGACCAAAGAGGATATAGATGCAAAATTAATGATGGCTTCATGGCACGGAGGTATGAGTATTGCTTATTCTCAAGTAGGTGTTGCTCACGCTATGAGTTATGGTTTAGCATATGTGTTAGGTACAAAACATGGGATTGGTAACTGTATTGTGTTTGATAAATTAGAAGAATATTACCCAAAAGGAGTAGCTGTATTTAAACAGATGAAGGAGTTTCACGATATTAAATTACCTCAAGGGATTTGTGCAGATGTAACAGAAGAACAATTAAATGTTATGACCAAAGTTGCATTAAGTTTGGAACCACTATGGGAAAATGCTTTAGGGTGTGATTGGAAATCTAAGATAAATGCAGATAAGTTGAAAGAAATTTATCGTTCTTTGTAATTATTCTTAACTTTTTCTTCTCATGCGACGTCTTTCTTCTTTCATATATTATAAAATTATGGGTTGGAAGTATATTGGCGACTTCAGTGCTGATACTATAAAAAAATGTATCGTTATAGTTGTACCACATACTAGCTGGCATGATTTCTACATAGGTCTTTTGATACGACAATTAGCAGGTATTAAGATAAGTTTTCTGGGTAAAAAAGAACTTTTTAAATGGCCAATTGGTTGGTATCTTAGAAAGGTTGGAGGAATTTCTCTGGATAGGACTCCTGGACAGAATAAAGTTGAAGCTATTGCAGAGATATTCAAGAAAAAAGATGAATTACGCTTAACTATTGCGCCAGAAGGAACAAGAAAGAAAGTTAAAGAGTGGAAAACAGGATTCTATCATATAGCAAAAGCTGCAAAAGTTCCTATTATTATGGTCGCTTTTGATTTTGGGAGAAAGCAATGTGTAATCTCTGATCCATATTACCCAGGTAGTAATATTGATGAAGATTTTAAGAATATGTATCAGTTTTTTAAAGGGGTTAAAGGAAAGGTTCCTAAATATAGTTTTGATGTTGATTAAAACTTATGAGTCTTTTGTTCTTTTATAGGTTCTTCTTTTTTTTCTTTAGCACTTCCACCTCCAAAAATAAGAGCAGTACTTGAGAAGGTAGTGCCAAATGTTTTTGCAGCATAGTATACTTGAGAGATTGCATTTTCTGCTTGTTCTGGTGTAAGTTCTTTTAAAGGATGAATATAAACCGACCATAAAATACCATTAGAGATTGCATATTTTACATCAAGAGCAGAATGAAAATTTGCTGTCATACTATCTAATAAAAGATCTTTATCCAGGTTTTTGGATTCAGTAATAGGAGATATGATTCTCATTCGATTATTTGTAGCATCGGTTACGCAAAGCATTGGGGTTTCCTTATATAAAAATTTCCAGTTACCAGAAACTCCACCAAGAGTATCTGCGTTTTTTTCAATGATTTCCTGCAGTTTGGTGTTATCCATATGTTGACTATAGGTGAAATATGAAAAAGAAAGCAGAATAAGGACAAATAATTGCTTCATAGTATACGTTTTAATTATAGTCGTGTTACCTTACAAAACATAACAAAAAAAGAGTTTAGTACCACTAAACTCTTTTTATTTGTATTTTTTAAGTATATTTTGTTATACTTTAGTCCCTTTTAATAATATTTAACGTATATATAATTATACGTTATTCGTTAACAAGCTCCTCCATAGTATGATATACATTTTGAATATCATTAAATTTTCGTAAAACATTGATTGATAGTTTTTTAAAAATAAATATCTAGGTTTTTGTAAACAATTAGTAAACAAAACTTAATAAAAAACTATTACATCATGAAAGATCAAATTACAAAATGTTTTCTAAAGTTAACACTATTCACATCAATTTTATTTTTATTCTCTTGTTCCGCACAAGAAGAAGAAACCATTGATACTTTAATAGAAGAAATTAAATTGTCTGAATGCAATTATAGTTTTGTTCCTGGAACCGAAATTGTAAAATCGAAAATGAAATTTTTATCATCTACTCAGATTTTTGACATGAATGATAAACAAGGAGTGGTTAGTGTCTTTTTTGAAGTTCAATTTGATGGCCAGAATTACGATTTAAATTTTCATACCGAATCTAACATATTTGATAATTATTTAGGGCTTCAGGATTCTAATATAAAGAATCATGAATTACCTATCAATTTTCATTTTCAAGGTCTTGAAAAGGTGATAACAGGGTTCGCTTCTAATGTTGATCTTGTTGAAACTAGAGGGCTTATTAAACCTGATTCTTTTATGGGATATACATTTACTATAGAAAATATAAATCCTCAGTTAATTAACGCTCTAAATGATAAGAATCTTTTTAAGTTTTCTATTCATGAAGATATGTTTGGTATTTATTCATCATATAGAAAAGATGTTTCAAAAGAGATAAAGTGTGTAACATTTGCTAAAAACAATTAATCATGAAAAAGAATATGTTCACACAGGAAACTGAAAATTTAGCTAAAGAAAAAGGATTTAATTATATTTCTGAATTAACTCAAGATGATTTAATTCATCAACTAAAAGCAAAATACAATATATCTATAATCATTGATAGTAATATTCTTATTGATGATAATTCTTTTGAGATATGGAAAAATGGTAAGAAATTAAAATCTGAAATTTTTAAAAATGATATTGATTTTGATAAAATATTCCTACAAGCTTTGATGCTTATATCCTAAGTTAATGTTAAAGTTTTATCAAAATGAGGATGTTGATGGTTTTCCGTAATTTGTTTACGGTTTTTAATTGTACATTTAGAATGTCCTATCCATATTATTTTAATCAAAATTTAAATTTTTATAAACATTCGCATAGAGTGATCTATGTAGTATTTTATGTCTTAAAATTTGCGGTAAACCACAGTATAGTTGCATATTGAAAAAAAAGTTTGTGGTTTTACCGTAGACAACTAAAGGCGAAATGTTCATATATTTGACTACCCCTAGTGTTCAATAAAAAACACAAAGTCAATTGCAAAAATTAAAATAGTACAATGTACCATCAAATGAGGTGCGGATACTATCGTTAATAATATGTCTACTAAATAGTCATTTTACTTGATTATAAAGGATTTCTTATGATTAAATTTGTAGGAATCCTAAAATTAAAGAAAATGAAAAAAGTAGCATTGTTATCAGTAGTATTAATGGCATTATCATTTGTTAGTTGTGAAAAATCTAGCATTAATGAAGAAACATCAGAAATGGACCAATTGGAAGTTTTTCAAGTTGATCCAGAAGAAATCGAAAGACCAGGAGATCAAGGATGAGAATTATCATAAGTTTACTCTCTTAAAAATATTTGCATCTATTGTGGTGATCTTATCTGGATTAATACTTTTTTCAGATAAAGTCACCACTTTTGGTATTACAGAGACTTATGGATTCAAGAGCCCTAAAACATTTATATGGGTTATAACACAAACTCTTTCTCCATTACTTTTATGCTTTGGAGCTTATTTAAGAGCTTATAAAATATCTTTTTTTGCACCTATATATATTTATTTCATTCAATTATATTGGGTCTTTAATGCGCGTGAATTAGGGCTAGATGATGTGTTATTACATGTTTACGCCTTAGGGTTTTGTGTAGCTTCTTTTATTACTTTCGTCCTAATAACTTTATTATTTAAACAATTATCAAGAAGTAATAAAATACTATTGTCGAATGTAAAAAAACTAACTAGACATATAGGAATTGATATTAAAAGAAAATACATTAAAGAAGAAGATAGAAAAGAATATTTTGATGACACTGTAGATGTTATCGAATCTTTAGATTAACTCTTGATATTGGCGAGCATGAAAAATAAAAAGCAATTAGAAATATTAAGGAAAAAATCTAAGTATCTTGATGATGAAGTTTTTGAAGAGTTAAAATCGGATTATGAAGAATTGGCAGATGATCAGGAAAAAGAGATTGATACCATAAAAAACAATCTAAAAGAAAGTAAACTAGGAATTAAAGAGGTGTTTAATTCTCTTACTTTCGAACAAAGGTATTTACTATACCAAACCAATGTGAAATAACTTAAAGAAACATGGTACTCAGTAAATATAATTCTGGAGTGTGGTTTTTGTTTTCTTAAGAGGTAAATTATTAATTTCTAGCTTTTATCAAGTAATACTTTCCAAATTATAGTACATTAATCTTGTGTCAGACTTCTTGTCTCTACTGGATAAATATTTAAATCCCATTTTCTGATAAAACCCTAATGAATTCTTGTAGGCGTCCACAGTAATAAATTTACATCCCGTTTTATTATTGGTACTAAAGTAGTTTTTAGTAAACTGAATAATTTTTGTTCCTAACCCAGATATTTGAATATCTTTGGTTACTGCCAACCTTCCAATTTTCACAGCGGGATAGCTTTTATGTCCACTTTTTTCCTTTGGTAAATGAATACCAATTCTTTGAATAAATTTATCAATGTTTCCTATATCTGTGTGAGAAATTTTATCATTAAGGTAGTTGAAATATGCTAAAGTGTTTTTTCCATCATGTATGAGATAAGTAACAGCTATTAAGTTTTTAGCATAATTTTTTGCATCTTCAAAAAGAAAGCCGTTTAAATCTGCATCATCACAGTCAAACGGCAATATCTCTGTATCAGGTTTTAATCTGATTAATTTTAATTCTTCAAATTTCAAATTCTGCGATGCTTTTTAGCGCTTCGTAACTTTCTTTAATCTCGGTTTTCTCAGCTTCGGAAACTTTTTTCACTTCCTTGTTGTCTTCAATAAAGTTTTTAGCATCTTTACCACTAAGAAAAGGAGTTTCTTTAATTGGTTTTGCCATTGTTTAAATTTTAATATATGTTTACTCTTTCTCTATTACAATGATACAATAACTGTTCCTTTTTACTTTAAACTAAAAGTTAAAACTGTTAATATTTTTATTTGGACTAAATAAAAATAGTCGATATTTTATTTCACCAAAATAAGGAAATCGTATTTGTTATTTATAAGACGTAATTATGTTCAAAAAGTTACAAAAAAGGAGAATTTATAGTTACACATTAATCAGGACACGTCTAATTAACCTGTTCCATTTCAGTTAAAATTCCTTCATTAACAGCAAACATAAAAGATTGTGAAGCGTTTTTAAACTGAATACTCTTATTAAATTTAAACTTGGTCAATGTTCTGTATAAATAACCAAATATCAACCTTGCAGATTTGGTAGAGATAACTACATTTAAAGCATTAATAGTTATAGGGGTTTCTTTTTCTAATATCTCTTTAATATCTCTTAATATCTGACCGCTAGTATCATCGGTAGATATTATGTTTCCATATTTTGACAATGTAATTTCCATAGTTTAAACGATATTAAGCCCTAAGTCATTGTTTTTCATAAAATTACCAAAAAAATTATTTATTTTGGTACTATCTCCAACAAAAAGTTTTAAATAAATAATAGAACCTTTCCAGTATGGTATATCACCAACAAATACCCTGCCATTTGGTTTACAAACATACGAAATATCTTCAGAATAGACCATTAAACTGCCATTAAGACATTCTGAAATTTTTTGAACATACCATAATCCGGTACCACAATGACCTTCATTTTTTTTAGAAGAATGCCCTCTTTTAAATGCATTTTTCATCACTTGTCGACGATTTTTATTCTCAGGATCTAGACTAGAAATAATGCCTTTAGAATTGTCAACACATACAATTTCAATTTTTTTGTCATCTCCTAAAGCCATTAATATGGAGTTTTTGTCTTCTAAAGCATGATACAGAAAATTAGAAGCAATTTCGCATATACATGTTTTAAAGTATTGCACTAGATCAGGGCATATTTCATTGTAATAATCCGATATAAATTTTGTGTATTTGTTTTCTAGGTCGTCTTTGCTTTTAAAATGTTCTCTACTTATGGGGTGAGGTGCAATAAAAAAACCGTCTTGTTTAAAAGGTTTTAAATTCCCATACAAAATATCTGCCTGTTGTCTATTAATAAACTTATCAAACATTTTTTCTAATCTGTATTTGGCGAATAAAGGCAGTAGGCTTGCAAGATTAGCTGTTGGTTTCTTAAGACATTTGTTTTTAACATGATATTCAAAAACTTTAAAAATCATTAGAGCAGAAACAGGATCAAGGTCAGAAGTATAAATATAAAAGTGATGATCTGGAACACTTTTTCCATCATATTTAAAAATAAATGAAAGTTTACGAATTAAAGTAGTTATTCTATTTACACCAATATCACTATCGTTAATATGTATATTTTTCAAGACCTAAAATGTTTTTTGAAATTTTCAAGTAGCTCGCCTTCTTTTATTTTATCCCTATTATCATGTGATTCAAGAATATGGTCAGCAAATTCATTTCCTATTTTGGCAGTTTTTGTATGTAGGTATAGATTATGTTCTATAATGAAATCCTTGATTTCAATGAAAATCCTTCTTACATCTTCATCGTTGTCAAAGTTCTCAAGATTGTATGCACTCATTAATCCATAAAGTTCTTGTTCCCTTTCTAGCGTTTCAGGATTAATTATATCAATTTTAGAGTTCTTTTTGTGTTGTTTTTTTAGAATTCTCACCTTTCTATATTCTATTATTACAAAAAGAATCCCTAAAAGCAAAAGAGTAGAGCCGGTATTGTCATTTAAAAATTTTGATAAAAATGTGATGGTAGACATAGATAAATTTCAGTGAAGTATTTAATACACTATTGCTAAGGATTGTGTATAATGAATATTTGTTAATTGAAATTCTATGTTATGTATATAAAGTAGATATGTAAATCATGTTGTTGGTTTTAAGAATTGATATTAGTATGTAATATACAAATTTTATGGGAGGAGAAATCTTAAGGTTTAATAACTGAATAGTACACTGTTTGAATAGAACCTTGTACCTGTTCATATGTTACATTAACTACATGAGTGTATTTGAATCCTTTTACCTTATTTTCCATTTCCCCATATGAAAAAGAATGTGTCTTAACTCCATCAGTAAAATAAATTTGTTTACCCCCATGAACTTTTTTAACAATATCAAAAGTTAATGTACTTGGCTTATCTTTAATATAACTTGTGATTTCAATTATTGAATCTTTAACGATAATATCGGTTTTAAGTTTTGCGTTTCTTCCTAAAACAAGAGCTACCTCACTATGATAGTGTTGACTTAATCCTAGAACAGGTAAAAATAAAAGTAGTAATGCTATTTTTTTCATTGTTATTTATGTTGGTTAATGTAAAAATACAAGGTAGAAAAACACTTACTCAATACATTTTAATACACTTGCTATGTTGTTTATATACTTTTCCTTTATCTTTTTTTCAACATAACCATCTGAGGTGTAATATCTGAATTCATAAACATTGCTTTTTACAAGTTTATTAAAAATTTCTTCATTAAGACTGAATAATACTCTGGCTTTCCAAATATCAAAACTACCTGCATTAATATAATCCGCTACTATAGAATTTTCAAATTTTAAATCAACAACTTCTTCATCATCAAGCATTAACATGAAACTTCCACCTTCTTTAAATCCAAACAGGTGATTGTCTATAACTGTAATCTCTAAATACTTTCTATTGTCAACTTTAAATCCCTGAACGACTACTGATCTTGAAAGGTTCATAAAAATAGCTTTCCCCTTAGTTTGCTTTACAGATTCTTTGGTGAACTTGTCATATTCATCTTTTTGAAATTTACATTTATCGTATTTTACAGTTTTCTGAGAGTAGGAAAATGAACTAATAAGAAGAAAAAGAGTAGTTATGTATTTCATGGTTTGGTTTTAAAGAGTAATTAAATCTAGTGAATATTTATTTTCCAATCAAATCAATATCTATAGTATCTCCTTTCTTAGCTCGTAGTAAAATCAATAACGCTTCCTTGTCTATCAAATTTTTAAATACAATATCTTCTTTGAAGGTTTCAATGTTTTTTATAACGAACATAGATATATCTTTTAATGAGGCTGGAGAACCATCTTTACTGTAAAATGGAGTTGAGTTATCTTGTTTATCAACTTTTTTATTAACTCCGTGTATTTTTGTGTTTAAATACTCTTCTATTTCGTCTAGAGTTCTAGATCTAGGGTTTATAGAGCTACCGGTTTTTATTTTTTGTAACGCCTGATGAGTTAGTGATGTGTGTTGTGAAACTTCATAAGGACTGATATTATGAAGATCCATTGTCTCTATTATTTTTTTAACTCTATGGTTCATTTTGTAAATATTGTTTATTTGTAATGATTATAAATAACGTAAATATTATAAAAAAGTTTATCAATTATTGCAAAGTTTATCAACTTGTTGTTATATTTGTTATGTAATACAATAATACAATGCAAATATATGGAAACTGTAATTAATCAAATCGTAAAAGTTTTAAAAGCTGATTCAGTAATAGAGCTAGATAGAGATACACAAACCATATTTATTGAAGGTGAGAGTGATAGTATTTACATCCTTTTAGAAACAACTTCTTTTTACGGGGAGTGGGATTTACAACTTTACATCGATGATGAAATAGTAATTGATACCGAAGTAATCACTACCATAAAAAACTACATACATAAGACATATGAAAGTGATATACAATTCACTTCATCTGCTTTCACATATCAAGATCAACAACACGCTAACTCTTTAATATTCGCATAATATGAAATTACTAATCCAAAACTTTTCGGGAACTACAGAAAACGGTGAGAAATATAGAATCGAATGGAGTATCGATAAAGGGGTTATTTCCTTATCACTTAGCTACTACAATGAAAGGCTCGATCAATATAACTGGATAGATATAAAAACTAAAGAATTTGAATCTGATACATTTTTTGATTCACTCAGGGAAATTTTGATAGAGTGTGAAACTGAGTGGGGTATTGAATTGTTTGAATCTGAAATTGAATCAAAATTAACGGCATAACCATGATTGACAATATTAAAAATTTATACAGTCAAGTATACGACAAGACAGCTGTAATCAATGAGGTTGCGAATGAACTTGGTTTAAGTCCAGGTAGTGTTAGAAATAACTATTTGGGACGTGATTTTAGAATTCCAGAAGAGAACCAAGAGCGAGTAGTCACAATATTACAGAACACTTTAAAACATCAGATTGAATCATTAAAGGAGGCTTTGGGAATTGAAGTTGTGGAACATGAAACAATACAGAAATAATGAAAAACAAGTACAGTAAAAAGGAGATATTGAATTTTTGGTTTGCTTTTAGATTGGCGGTTTTCTTCTCTTTTTTGAGCCTGTTATTAATATATGCAATTGTAATATCCGCAGCATTATTATATCACTATTTAACCTAGAAATATGAGATCTATAAACATTACAGCAAGAGAATTATGCGAATCAATTGGACTGGCTTATCACTCTGATATTCTTAAATCTTTACGAGATCTTAATCTAGTTGATTCATTTAAAATAGGCAGAAAGAGATTGTATAAAAGTTCCGATGCTGAGAAGATAAGTCAAATGTTACATGATGGTAAAATATCAATAAGAACATTTCAGAAAAAATACTACATAACCTTAAACGAATAAAACCCAAAATATCATGAAAACAGAACTACTAATTAGAATTATCTACCTCTTGGTAGGAGCATTATTGCCTTTAGGATATTTAATCTACAGAGAATACAAAGAAAGAATTAAAATAATTAAAAGATCAAAAAACAAATCAATATGAAACTTTTCACAGAGAACAGAACCGATGTTACTCTTAGAGTTAAGCGCGGTTTAACCTCATTTTTTGAATGTCCAAAAGAAGCGTCTATACATGCTAGACAAACAGGAAGCTATGTGTACAATATATTCAAAAATAATAAAGATAAAAAAAGAGTATTCGCCGGATATGGCGTACCGAAATAGAACTAATCAGTAAATCAAAAACAATGAGCACAGAACTAACAACAAAAGATCTATTTGGACAAAAATCAATACAACAAAGGTTTGAGTCAATACTTGGTAAAAAGGCACAAGGATTTATTTCTAGTGTACTACAGGTTATCAATGGAAATAAACTATTAAGTACTGCAGACCCTCAAACTGTATTAAATGCAGCAGCTACAGCAGCTAGTTTAGATTTACCTATCAATCCAAATTTGGGGTTTTCGTGGATAGTCCCATATAAAACTAAGATTAATGGTCAAATGGTTAATGCTGCTCAGTTTCAGATTGGATGGAAAGGGTTTGTACAATTAGCACTAAGAACAGGTCAGTATAAAAGGATTAATGCGGTAGAAGTATATGAAAATCAATTTAAATCTTATAACAGATTAACAGAAGAGTTGATTTCTGATTTTGATACGATTGGTGAAGGAAAAATAGTGGGATATGCTGCATATTTTCAACTTGCTAATTCCATGGAAAAAATGGTGTATTGGAGCAAAGAAGAAGTTGTCGCACATGCTAAGAAATATTCAAAAGCTTATAGTTCTTCACATTCTCCATGGAGTGATAAAGATCAGTTTCATGCCATGGCAAAGAAAACGGTACTAAAGAACACAATTTCCAAGTGGGGTATTATGAGTATAGAAATGCAAACTGCTCAACTGGCTGATCAGTCGGTTCAGAATGTAGAAGGAGATTATAAATATATCGACAATGAAACCATAGATATAGAAGCTAAGAATCAAGAAGAGGAAAACATGAGACTAGAGCATTTTATTGAAACTGCAGAAACTATAGAACAATTACAGGATTTAGAAGAACACGCGAATAGTGATTTGTTAAATAGAATTGAAGAACGTAAAAAAGAACTTAAATAATGAATTTCACTAACTATTTATTCAGAGCTTCTCAAATCGGTAAAATTATGAGTGGAATTCCAAAACCTCTTACTCAGAATCAAATAGAAACATTTGAAGCATATCAGGAACGAAAAAACGGGAATGGCAAACCTTTAACCGAGAAACAGGAAGAAACTTTTATCGATTTACGAAGAAAGAAAAATGCTAAATGTCAATTAACTGATGGATCAAAAACATATTTAGAAAAATTGGTATGGGAAGAGCTAACAGGAAGAAAACAAAATCTTAAAGTTAAATATCTAGATAAAGGTATTCAAGTTGAGGAAAGGTCAATCACAGTGTATTCTAAAATTAAGAAGAAGTTTTTTGTAAAAAACAAAATTAGAATGGCCAATAAATATTTTACTGGAGAACCTGATAACGTGCAAGGAAAAGTAAGAGATATTAAAAGCTCATGGGAATATGAAACATTTCCCTTAACAGACCATAAGATTACAAATTCTGATTATGAATGGCAGGTTCAAGTGTATATGAATCTTTTTGACCTAAAAGAAGCAGAATTGATTTACTGTTTAGTTGATACTCCCGAAAAATTAATTAATGATGAGATACGAAGAATGGATTGGAAATTCGATCTATTTAATGGTTCTGGAGAGGTTAAAGAAGAATGTATTCCATTAGTAGTAGAGTTAATATCTAATCATATATACACTATAGAAGGATTAAAACAATTCTGTAATAATAGCACCTTTTGTTATCTGAAATGGTTTGAAGGAATATTTAAAGAAATTCCAGAAGAAATAAGAGTTAAAATTTTTGAGTTCACTAGCAATGAAAAAATGATAGCTCAAGCTAAAGAAATGGTATTACTCTCAAGAAGTTATATGAATCAAATTCTAGAAAAAATAGGGTCTGATATAATGAAGAATAGCAAATTATTAAAATTAGATCAACAGGTCGCTTAAATCTTTATTTATGAATGCATCAATACAAAATAGGAATCAATCATACCTATCAATCATAGGTAAACTTTCAGAAAAAAGAAAATTAATATTTCAATTGATAAGAAGCAATGAACCTTGTACATCGGTAGATATTAGAAATAAACATCATATACCTATAAATGAAATTACAGGAAGAGTTACAGAGCTAAAATTTTTATGCCTAATAGAAGAAGCAGACATCAAAAAGAATCAACATTCACAACACAATAATACTGCCTATAGTACTGTAAAAAGTTTATCCAGAAGGATTGATTTAATTAATCAAAAGTATGCAGAGCTTAGAGATTACCGTGATCAGATCATTAATGATTACAATCTAGGCTTAAATGATGCTACAAAGGAAATCCTTAACAAGGAATTAAAGAAAACCTATTACAAGATAAATGCTCTTACTAAGGTATTGAAAACTATTGAAGCATAATGAACACATACAGATGCAGCAACGGGGAAAGGCTAAAACAATCTGTAATAGAGATGCTAATCACAAAGGCAAAGGAACAAAAGGTAAGAGAACAGTTTGAGGAACATGGATACAATTTTTGTGAAGGATGTGGGGTATCAAATGGAACATACCTGGATTGCAGTCATGATGAAAGTGTGAAAAGCTGCAAGGAAAACGGGAGAACTGAAAAAGCATTTGACACATCTAATATTACAATTTTATGTAGAAAATGCCATCAAAAGAAAGACAAGCTTAATATACAATTTACCAAAATACGATAACATGGAATTTACATTAAAAGTTAAGGACAAGACTCTATTTGTAAATGGAAAGGAAGTCTCTAAAAGAACTATTAAAAATAATGAGGCTGGTTGTACAGATATTATGAAAGTAATAGCATTCTGTAGAGCTGCGGACGAAATAGACGGAATCAACTTTAAATTCGATTAGATGGATGATTGTAAAATACATATCACAGCTTCTTTTATGGACGCATCCACTTTCTTTTTATTCAGGGAAAATGGTGTTGAAGTAAAGTTTACAATAAAAAACAATATGGTGTTTTCTGAGAGATGGTTAAGAGATTACGAAAGGCAATACATCAAGGAAAGTATTCTCAAGAAAAAAGATTCATTCTATAAATCATTAACGTAATAATAATGGCTAAAAAGAACTTACCAAACATACCTATTTATATCGGGGATTGGGAACGAGACTGTAATGTTCTTTCATTGGAATCTGAAATGGCATGGATGAAAATAATTTTCAAAATGCATTTGAATGGAAAACAAAGTAGTTACAAAACTTCTACAAAAGGTCTACAAATTTTATGGAAATCTCAGGGGGAAAAAGTAAAAGAAATTATTGAAGAACTTTTGTTTAATGAAATATGCGAAATATCAGAAATAACAGGGGGTTTCATATTTAAATGTAGACGATTAGAAAAGGAAAATAAGATTTCAAAAACTAGATCTGAGGCCGTTTCAAAACGATATAAGAACAAAAAAGAAGATACAAGCCATCTACAAACCTCTTACAAAAATCTACAAAACACTGACATTGACTATGAAAATGAAAGTGATAATGAAATTAAAAATAAAATTGAAATTGAAAAAGGGGTTGTAGGGGAAATTTTTGAGCATGAATTTACTGAAATATTATCTGATTTTTTTCTTCAGACAACTGAAGCTCAAAAAATGAAAGTCAATGGTTTTTTAAGATCAAAACTAATTAGACCCCAAATAGAAAATTTCAAATTACAAACACAGGCATATGCCGAATACAAAGAATTAACTGGTGAGAAAATTCACAATTGGTTTAGTTATCAAGCTGAATGGGATCGAGAAGATTGGATTAAAAAATTAGAAAGAGAAAAATTAAATAATCAAAGGAAAGATGTCAAAAAAAATAACCAAAACTCAACAGGGGCAAGTGATGAGTTTAGAACAAAGACGGCTGAAAGACTTGGCATTATTCAGTCCAAGTAATTGTGAAAAACATTCTCACAAGATAAGAACCTTAAAAGATGTTTTAACTCTTCCAAGTAAATCTCTTGGTGATTTCAAAAGAGCTTATGGTAAGGATTGGGTGATTGGTTATATATCCATGTGGTTATTGAATTTAAATGATAATTCCAACGTAAAAAATAAAATGGGTGATGCTCAGATTGATTTTACAGCCGAAAGAATATTCGAAACCTATAGTCTTAAAGTAACAGATCTTACACTGTTTTTTAGAAATGTAAAAGAAGGTGTTTATGGTCAATACTATGAAAATCTTTCCCAGGAAAAAATAATGGAATGGCTTCGAGAATATTTTGATTTGAGATGCGAATACGCTGCTATGTATTCGGGAGATCAACATGAAAAAATTTCTTTAACCAAAGATAAGATTAATCCAGAAGTCGCTAAAAAGATGTTTGAAGGTGTAGGAGAGGAAAAAGTTATGCATGACCACGAATCTAATGGGTTGGGTAATAGAACTAAAAGGCAGATTAAGAAGGCTAATGTGATTACGCAAAGAACTGATTTCTTAAACCAGATGTTTATATCTGCCAAATCTATGACAGACAAACAATTAAAGGATTATCTGGTTAGTCAAGATGTTAACTCTGATAATTATGATCAAAATGTTATTGAGATGATTGAGAGGGAACTTGATTTAAGAAATAACCCTCCTAAGATAGAGCCACAAAAGGAAAAACGAATTTTAAGAAGGGATAAAACAAAGTAATATGAAATACGAGGATTTTTTAAATAGTAAAGCAAAAGAAGTAATTCAAATAGGTTTTGATATTGATGAAAATCAACTTAATAATAACCTGTTTGATTTTCAAAAACATATTGTGAAAAGAGCAATTAAGGTTGGGAGGTTTTCAGTATTTGCTGATTGTGGACTAGGAAAAACATTAATGCAATTGGAAATTGCTAGAATATGCTCATTGCTTACTGGCAAACCTTCTCTTATTCTTGCACCATTAGCAGTAATAGATCAAACAATTCAGGAAGGTATTAAGTTTGGTATTGAAGTCTTTAATGCAGGGGAAGGCCATAACTTACAGATAACGAATTACGAACAGTTAAAAAATATAGATCCAGATTGTTACGGATGTGTTTGTCTTGATGAAAGCAGCATTTTAAAAAACTTCCAAGGAAAAATCAAGACTCAAATTTTAGAAGCTTTTCAAAACACTCCATATCGGTATTGTTTTACTGCAACTCCATCACCTAATGATATTATGGAATTAGGAAACCATAGCGAGTTTTTGGGACAGATGAAATTTAAGAATATGTTATCGATGTATTTCATAAACGATATGGATACAGTCCAAAAATGGAGATTAAAAGGGCATGCAGAAGGTCTTTTCTGGAAATGGGTATCTGATTGGTCTATTTGCGTAACTAACCCGTCTGATATAGGATTCGATCAAGAGAACTATGTTCTTCCTGAACTGAAATTGATTGATCATAAATTGAAATCTGACAAGCTGGACAATGGATTACTTTTTAACAATCTATCTGTAAGCTCTACAAACCACAATCAAGAGTTAAAGAGAACATTTGATATACGCATGCAAAAATCAATTGAATTGGCTAATGAAACAGATCAACCAGTAATTGTATGGGTTAAGCATAATGAAGAAAGTACATACTTATCCAAAATGATTAAAGGTGCTAAACAAGTCACTGGTAGTATGAAAGATAAGCAAAAGAAAGATTTACTACTTGGGTTTGCAAATGGAGATTTTAGAGTTCTAATCACTAAACCTAAAATAGCTCAATATGGTTTAAACTACCAACATTGTAACATACAAGTATTCGCATCATTAGATTTTTCATTTGAAGGAACTTATCAAGCTATTAGAAGATCCTACAGGTTTGGGCAAAAAAGAAAGGTAAATATTCACTTGATAACTACTGATACAATGCAAAACGTAATAGAATCAATTAACAGAAAACAGTCTCAGTTTACTGAGATGCAATCAAAACTAAAAGAATA
Source organism: Aquimarina sp. AU119 (assembly GCF_900312735.1). Lineage (NCBI taxonomy): Bacteria > Pseudomonadati > Bacteroidota > Flavobacteriia > Flavobacteriales > Flavobacteriaceae > Aquimarina > Aquimarina sp. AU119. Next base: position 106,502 of record NZ_OMPF01000025.1, read on the forward strand.
TGCAGCCTAATTACCAACTATTCAATAATGATTGTGTAGAACAATTAAAACAATTGAAAGATGAGACTTTCGGATTCTCTGTATTTAGTCCTCCTTTTGCGGAATTATATACTTATTCAGATGATATACGTGACATGGGTAACTCAAAAGATTATGATGAGTTTTTTACACACTTTAGTTATCTAACTCCTGAATTATACAGAACACTTCAACAAGGTAGGCTTATTGCTGTTCACTGTATGGATGTTTCTCTTCAGAAAGGGAAAGATGGTGTTATTGGTCTAAAAGACTTTTCTGGGGATCTGATTAAGGTATTTAAAGATCAAGGATTCATATATCATTGTCGAGTAACAATTTGGAAAAACCCTGTTGTAGAAATGCAAAGAACTAAAGCAATGGGGTTATTACATAAGACTATTAAAAAAGATAGTTCTATGAGTAGAGTAGGAGGATCTGATTACATATTAGTTTTTAGAAAGCCTGGTGATAATGATAATCCAATTGTTCACCAAGATAAAGATCCATCAAAAGAAAATTACTTACCCGTAGATCTATGGCAAAAGTATGCTAGTCCTATTTGGTATGATATAAATTACTCTAAAACTCTACAATATAGAAGCGCTAGAGCAGATAAGGATGAAAAGCATATCTGCCCCTTACAGCTAGAAACAATAGAAAGGTGTTTGCATTTATGGAGTAATGAAGGGGATCATGTTTTAAGCCCATTTGCGGGTATTGGTAGTGAAGGTCATGAGGCAATAAGATTGAAAAGGAAATTTACTGGAATAGAATTGAAACCTTCTTATTTCGATCAAATGAAAAAGAATCTTGAAGCTTTTGAAAAATCAAGGTATCAATTGGAGATGTTTTAAAATGAATTCAATTCTTAATCACATACTAATTTCCTACTACAGAATTATATTATTCAATTTAGAGATAAGGTATTACATGACTAATGACATAGAAGAGATTGCAGGGATATGTGAAATAGGAGAGTATTATGAAAACAAGATTAAAGAGTTAGAACAATGAGCGGAATGAATTATGAGATTCAGAATAGAAAGCTTCAATCATACAAGCACACCTTTGATTACAATTTTTGTAAGAGAAAGTATAATGAATACGCTCGTATGAGTATAGAAGAATTCAAAACGTGTTTAAAGGATAGTAAGAAAATTGGCGAGATAGGTCACTTGTGTTCGTTCATACTTTGGATTAAGAATAAAGAGAAATACGAGTATAGGGATTCTTTAGGGGATTACGGGTTAATACACTTACTATTTCATTGTTTAGAGAGCAATCACCATGCAGATATACACGCAGAATATATGCATGAATTATTTAAAGAGGATATTAAACTAAGTTAAGTATGAAAATCAATAGTTATTTTTCAGGCGGTGGATTATTTGATATTGGCATTCAAATGTCAGGATTGCAGATAAATGAATCTTACGAAATAGACAGCGTCTGTTGTAAAGTTCAAGAAGATAATTTTTCTCATGATGTTATACAGTCAGATATATCAAAAAAGCTTGTACATAATGAAGGAGAAAGCGATGTTAAAATTTTTACTTATCCATGTACCAAATATTCAACAATAGCAGACATTCACGGAACCAGAACTGGGGAATATTTGTTTTTACATTCTCTAAGACACATGGTTATTAAACCACCGGAGGTTTTTGTTATAGAAAATGTACCTGGTATGAGAGCATTTCCAGTAGTTATGGAGGCAATGACCAAATTACCTGGGTATTATGTCACTACATTTTGTCCTATTAAATCTGAAACGTGGTTACCACAGCGTAGGGATAGATTAATAATAATTGGAAGCCGTAAGAATTTTAGTTGGAGAGAACCAGAAAAAGGGGATTCAATTCGATTAAAAGATATTTTAGAAGTTAATCCACGTGTAACTCTTCCAAAAGCAATAAGCCAAAGAATGTCTGGTAAGTATAGAGATTTACCCATTATTTCAGATCCAGATAAAAATGACATTGCACCCACTTGCGTTGCTCATTATGCCAAAGATAAATCAACTCGATTAGTAAAGGATAAAAGATACCATTTAGGAGTACGTCCTTATTCTGTACGTGAATTTGCAAGATTACAAGGTGTACCAGATTGGTTTAAGTTCGATTGCTCAGATACAAACGCTTATAGAATGATCGGTAATGGTGTGTCTGTTCCTGTCGGTGAATGGGTGGGTAATGAATTGAAAAGATATTATAGTTAAAACCAGTATAAATGAAACCAGTTAAAAAATATCAACCAAGTAACGGAACAGAGGGAATGTATTTTACTGATAAGTTTTGCATGAATTGTTTACACTGCGATCCTAACCCAGAAGGTAAAAAGCAATGTCAAATTTTATGTAATGCAATGGCTTATCATTTTACAGATTCGGGTTACCCTAAAGAATGGATTTATGATGAAAATGATAACCCGATTTGTACGAGTTGGCAAAAATGGGATTGGGATAATAATGGAGATCCTGATGATCCAGACAACCCAAATGCTCCACCACCTCCAGTACCAGATAATCAACTAATGTTATTCAGTGTTGCAGATGATATTTTACAAAATCATGTTACTCCGAATAAAGAAACAAAACTAGTATAGATATGAGATTTTCAGAATTTAAGGATGCTGTAGAAGATGCAGAAAGAACAATAAAACAAGCTGATGAAATGGTAGAAAAAATAATACCTATGATTCCTAACAGGTTAAGAAATATAAATTCTTGGCCAGGGATAGAAGCTTTACGAGCCATTAAAAAAGAACTTAAAAACTTTAACTCAGTTACTGGGAAATGGAAATAATAACAAGCCTTTAGGATTATGAGCATCGTTACAAAGAGGTAAACCGTAATGGCATTCAACTAGTGTTGAGAGATGCAGAAAACTAAAGGCTTTAAAAAACAAATAGAATAATGAAAAATGAAAGAACTTATTACAGATGAAAAAAATTTACAGGTAAAGAAAAGAATGATGTTTATTAAGGAGGAGGATTATAACTTTTTAACTTATAATATATTCATAATTCTTAATGGTTTAGGTTGCACCGCTCAAAAAGGAGTTTCAA
>NZ_OMPF01000024.1:0-354106 GCF_900312735.1 Aquimarina sp. AU119
TAGAAGATAATGATAACGCACCGACTATTGCTAGTGTGACTAGCGAATCAGAGACCGAAGGCACTGACTTAGTGCATACGGTTACCTTAAGTAATGGGAGTTCAAGTATCACTAACTTCCCGTTTAGCATTACTGATGTTACGGCTACAGTGACAGCTGATTATGATACCCCACCTACTTTTAGTAATGGTGTAACACTTAATGTTGCCGGAGATGGAGTTATTATCCCAACTGGAGTAACGAGCTTTACAGTAACGAATGGCGGAGAAGAAGATACCATTGATGAGGCTGATGAGACCTATACCCTCAGTGTTGGGGGAACAACAGGTACCGGAACGATAGAAGATAATGATAATGCACCGACTATTGCCAGTGTGACTAGCGAATCAGAGACCGAAGGTACTGACTTAGTACATACGGTTACTTTAAGTAATGGGAGTTCAAGTGTGACTAACTTCCCGTTTAGCATTACAGATGTTACGGCTACAGTGACAGCTGATTATGATACCCCACCTACTTTTAGTAATGGTGTAACACTTAATGTTGCCGGAGATGGAGTTATTATCCCAACTGGAGTAACGAGCTTTACAGTAACGAATGGCGGAGAAGAAGATACCATTGATGAGGCTGATGAGACCTATACCCTCAGTGTTGGGGGAACAACAGGTACCGGAACGATAGAAGATAATGATAATGCACCGACTATTGCCAGTGTGACTAGCGAATCAGAGACCGAAGGTACTGACTTAGTACATACGGTTACTTTAAGTAATGGGAGTTCAAGTGTGACTAACTTCCCGTTTAGCATTACAGATGTTACGGCTACAGTGACAGCTGATTATGATACTCCACCTACTTTTAGTAATGGTGTAACACTTAATGTTGCCGGAGATGGAGTTATTATCCCAACTGGAGTAACGAGCTTTACAGTAACGAATGGCGGAGAAGAAGATACCATTGATGAGGCTGATGAGACCTATACCCTCAGTGTTGGGGGTACAACCGGTACCGGAACGATAGAAGATAATGATGGAGTTCCAACCATTGCCAGTGTGACTAGCGAATCAGAGACGGAAGGCACTGACTTAGTGCATACCGTTACTTTAAGTAATGGGAGTTCAAGTGTGACTAACTTCCCGTTTAGCATTACTGATGTTACGGCTACTGTGACTGCAGATTACGATACTCCACCTACTTTTAGTAATGGAGTAACACTCAATGTTGCCGGAGATGGCGTTATTATCCCAGCCGGGGTAACGAGCTTTACAGTAACGAATGGCGGAGAAGAGGATACCATTGATGAGGCTGATGAGACCTATACCCTCAGTGTTGGGGGTACAACAGGTACCGGAACGATAATAGATAATGATGAAACATCTTCATTGTCTCTAATAAAAACAGCGATAACAGATGGGTTTTTAGCAGGGGATGTGATTACATATACATTTACTGTAAGAAATACCGGAAATACTATAATAAGTAATATAGTTATTGATGATGTTTTGACACAAAGTGTAAATCTGCCGGTTGTACCAAGTACATTAGCTCCTAATGAAATAGGAGTGGTAACCGCAACTTATGCAATTACTCAAGCTGATATTAATTTAGGAGAGGTAATTAATAGTGCCACGGTAATTGGACAAAACCCAAGTAATGATGATGTTGTAGATGTATCAGATAGTGGAGATGAAACTATTGATGAAGATGGGGATGGTGATCCGACAAATGATCCAACAATTACCATAATAGAACAATTACCAAACCTTGCATTAACTAAGTTAGGAGTATATGTAGATGCAAATGATGATGAAGTACCTAATGTTGGAGATGAAATCAGATATACATTTACTGTAGAAAATACTGGAAATGTGGACATTAATAATATAATATTAGAAGATCCATTACCAGGAGTGGTGATAGAAGGAGGACCGATTGACTTATCAGTGGGGCAAGCACCAGATACAGCTACTTTTACAGGAGTATATATTCTAACAGAAGAGGATATCTTAAATGGGAGTGTGACAAATCAGGCAACTGTAACAGGGCAAGATATAAATGGTAATGATGTCATAGATGCTTCTGATGATCCATTAAATGATACTGATATTGACTTAGATAATGATGGGGATGCAGAAGATGAAACTATTACTCCGATTGGTGATATATTCGATTTGGAAGACGATATTGTAATATATACCGGAATTAGTCCTAATGGGGATAGTGTTAATGACGAATTTAGAATAATTGGCTTAGAGGATTTCCCAAAAAACACATTACAAATATTTAACCGTTGGGGAGTTAAGGTGTTTGAACGCGATGGCTATGAACAACCAGGTGTTAGTTATTTTGTTGGTATTAGTGAAGGAAGAACAACAATAAGAGAAAAAGAAGAACTGCCTGTTGGAACCTATTATTATGTGCTACAGTATGAAAATAATAATGGAATAAGTAAGTCTAAAGCGGGTTACCTTTATATAAATAAATAAATGTATTTGGAATATTATATATTTGTTATTCCCTAAATCGAATTAAATACTTATGAATAAACTATTAACAATATGTATACTGGTGGCTTTTGGTTTCTCCATGACTACCGTTAGTGCTCAACAAGATGCACAATATACACAGTATATGTACAATACTATTAGTGTTAATCCTGCATACGCAGGTAGCCGAGGTGTACTTAGTATAATGGGATTGCATAGAAGTCAATGGGTAGGTTTAGACGGTGCCCCACGTACACAAACCTTAACTCTCAATACTCCAATTGGAGACAGCGAACGTTTAGGTCTGGGGTTATCTATAGTAAACGATGAAATTGGACCAACTGATGAAACATATTTTGATATTGACTTTTCTTATACAATACCAACATCAGATACTGGTAAACTAAGTTTTGGAATAAAAGCAGGAGGTCATCTTTTAAATGTAGATTTTCAGCGATTAACGCAGTTTAATGGTAATGATGCTTTGTTTGAGAATAATATAGACAATAAATTTAGTCCTAATGTAGGGGCTGGAGTTTACTATCATACAGATCGTTTTTATGTTGGTTTAAGTGCTCCAAACCTTTTAGAAACAGATCACTTTGACGAGAGTACAACAGATAGTAATAGTACTGCGGTAAGTTTCTTAGCCGAGGAAAGAATAAATTATTATTTAATAGCAGGTCATGTTTTTGATATAAATCCAGATGTTAAGTTTAAACCGGCTGTTTTAACTAAATTAGTCTTTGGAGCGCCATTACAAGTAGATCTTTCTGCTAATTTTTTATTGTATGATCGTTTAACCTTAGGAGCAGCATATCGATGGAGTGCTGCAGTAACAGGTACAATTGGTTTCCAAATATCTGACTCAATGATGATAGGTTTTGCATACGATAGAGAAACTACACAGTTAGGGCAAACACAGTTTAATGATGGAAGTTATGAAGTTATGTTGCGATTCGAGCTCTTTAAAAAATACAATAGAATGTTAACCCCACGTTTCTTTTAATGACGTTTTAAATGTAAATAGTAAATCATGGTCAAATATTTACTTAAACCAATATTGGTTTTTATATTTCTTTTTTTTGTGAGTAATACTCTTATTTCTCAGGAGAAAAAAATGCAAAAAGCCAAAAGTCAATATGATAGATATCAATATATTGATGCTCAGCAAACATATCTTAAAGTTGTTAAAAAAGGATATAGAAGCGCAGATCTTTTTATGAATCTAGGTGATAGCTATTATTTCAATAGTCAATTTGAAGAAGCATTAAAATGGTATGGAGAGTTAGTCGATTCTTATCCAGACCAGGTAGAACCAGAATATTACTTTAGATATGCACAAACCTTAAAAAGTGTAGAAAGATATACAGACTCAGATAAATATATGCAAAAATTTACTGAGCTTAGTGATACTGATCTTCGTGCTGAGTTGTTTAGAAATGGATCAGATTATCTGGAAAAAATTGAATTTCAATCTGGAAGATATGAGATAGAAAACTCATCTGTTAATTCCTTGTTTTCTGATTTTGGAGTTGCTTTTTTTGGTAAAAAGATAGTATTTAGCTCTTCTAGAGATACTTTAGTTTTTAATAAAAATGTTCATCAATGGAATGATCAGGCTTTTCTGGATTTGTTTGAAGCAGAATACGATTCTGTAAATAATACACTTTCTGAAGCAAAAAAGTTCGGAGGAAAATTGAATTCGAAATTTCATGAGTCAACACCAGTTTTTACAAAAGATGGGCGAACTATTTATTTTACAAGAAACAATTTTGAAAAAGGTAGGTTTGGAAGAGATCAAAAAGGAACGAATAAATTAAAAATCTATCGTTCATATAAAAATTCAAACGGAGGATGGACTACCCCACAAAATTTACCATTTAATAGTGATGAGTATTCTGTTGCTCACCCAACTTTAAGTTTGGATGAAAAGACATTATATTTTTCTTCTGACATGCCAGGAGGTAAAGGATTGTCTGATTTGTATAAAGTTGATATTAATGCAGATGGTAGCTTTGGTACTCCAGAAAACTTAGGAGAAAGAATAAATACAGAAGGTAAAGAAACATTTCCTTTTATTAGTGTAAACGATGATTTCTACTTTTCATCAAATGGACATCTTGGTTTAGGTGGTTTGGATATATTTGTTACACGTCTTAACCCAGAAACTAAAGAAGAAAAACTAGTAGTTAATATAGGAAAACCTGTAAATGGTTCAAAAGATGATTTCACCTTTATTGTCAATGATATTTCAAAAAGAGGGTATTTTGCATCTAATCGTCAGGGAGGAAAAGGAGGAGATGATATCTATAGTTTTGTACAGACAGAGGATTTAAAAGATTTTTGTGAGATTACTATAGCAGGGTTAGTTACTGATAAGGATACTAATGAATTGTTACCAGGGACTAAAGTTTCTATTTATGATAATAACAACACACTTATTGAAAGTTTTGTGGTTGGTGATGATGCAGCTTATTCACAAATTGTAAAATGTACATCTAAATATTTTGTACGAGCCGAGAAAGAAGAATATGTGACTTTAGAGAAACTTGTGAATACTTTGGATAAAACACAGACTTTGGATACCCCACTTGCTTTAGAAAAGAAGATCAAATCGGCTGATATTGGCGATGATTTAGCAAAAGTCTTATCTCTGAAACCTATTTATTTTGATTTTGATGGAGACTATGTACGAGAGGATGCCGCGATCGAACTGGCAAAGGTTATAGAAGTCATGAATCAATATCCAGAGATGAAAATAGAAGTAAGATCACATACAGACAGTCATGGTGATGATGCATACAATTTGGATTTATCAGAAAGAAGAGCAAAATCAACAGTGAAGTATATGATCAGTAAAGGAATATCATCTGATCGATTAGACGGTAAAGGATATGGTGAAACCAAACCAATTAATGATTGTGGTAATGATACTAATTGTAAAAAAGAAGAATATCAGTTAAATAGACGAAGTGAATTTATTATTGTAAAATAATTTATAACTTTTATCCTATTGTTTGTAATATAAACGTCTTACTATTGTAAGGCGTTTTTTATATTGTATATCAATTATCAAATTAGGTTTGATATATCATATAGATTATGAATTACAGGTATGATTTCGTAATTTTGGGGTAATAAAATACAATGAAAGAAGAAGAAAAAGTTATTTTAGTTAACGAAAATGACGAGCAAATTGGGTTGATGCCCAAATTAGAAGCGCATCAAAAAGCAGTATTACACAGAGCTTTTTCAGTGTTTATTATTAATGATAATAATGAATTAATGCTTCAGCAAAGAGCTCTTCATAAATATCACTCACCTGGACTATGGACAAATACATGTTGTAGTCATCAAAGGAACGGTGAAAGTAATATCGAAGCAGGAATACGGCGATTGCAAGAAGAAATGGGATTTACTACAGCGTTAAAAGATTCTGTTTCATTTATATATAAAGCGCCTTTCGATAATGGATTAACAGAACATGAATACGATCATGTACTAATCGGAAAATATAAAGATGATCCTATTATTAATCCAGATGAAGTTGCGGATTGGAAGTGGATGCCTATTGAAGCCATAAAACATGATATTTCAGAACATCCTGAAGTATACACAGAATGGTTTAAAATTATTTTCGAAAAATTTTACTCACATATAACCTTATGAGGATTAAAGCATGTAGAAAAGCGCATTTTAATGCAGCACATCGACTGTATAGAAAAGATTGGAGTGATGAAAAAAACCTTGAAGTATTTGGTAAATGCAGTAATCCAAGATACCACGGTCATAATTATGAACTTATTGTAGCATTAATAGGTGACATTGATCCAGAAACAGGGTATTTGATGGATCTTAAGATTCTTAAAGATTATATCAAAACAGAGGTTGAAGAGTATATGGATCATAAAAATCTTAATGAAGAAGTAGAAGAGTTTAAAGATACAAACCCTACCGTAGAAAATATTGCTGTTGTAATATGGAATAGACTACGAAACAAGATTAATTTAGTATATGATTTGGAAGTTACATTATATGAAACTCCTCGTAATTTTGTAATATATGATGGTAAATAATTATGGGGTTAAAAGTAGGGGATAAGGTTCCAGAATTTAGTGCAGTTAGAGATAATGGAGAAGATTTTCAGAGTTCTGACATAATAGGTAAAGAAGCTGTAGTGATTTATTTTTATCCAAAAAACTTCACTCCAGGTTGTACAAAGGAGGCTTGTGATTTTAGGGATAGTTATGCCGATTTTAAATCATTGGGAGCAGAAGTAATTGGAGTTAGCTCTGATGGAATAAAATCACATACAAGGTTTAAGAAAAAATATAATCTTCCTTATACTTTTTTATCAGATTCGAAAGGAAAATTAAAAAGACTTTTTGGAGTTAAATCAGAATTATTAGGTCTGTTACCCGGAAGAGAAACTTATGTTATAGATAAAGAAGGAATAGTACAATTAAAATTTAATAGCATGAATGCTTCCAAGCATTTGGGTAAAGCAATTGCCAAAATTAAAGAAATCATGGCAGTGTAGTCCATAAAAGAGATAATTTAATCACTAAAGGAGTTTTTACAAACTGATATTAAATTGAAAACACTAATTTTGCATAAAACAAATTTGAAATGGCAAACAAAAGAGATCTTAAGAAAGATATAAACTACGTTTTAGGAGATATTATAGAAGAAGTTTATGTGTGGGAACTAAATAACCCTGGAAAAGACAATGCATCAGGAGAGGCTATTATTGATGAAGCAATAACGTCATTTGATGGATTTATGGCAAGAGCAAACGAACGTAAACTTGAAAATCCAGCAAAACATTTTAAATCGCTTCGAGAAGATTTAGAAAAAACAGCTAAGGCTCTGGTAGAAAAAGTAAATTCTTTATAAAATTTTATTAAAAAATATTTGTAAAAACGGTTGTAGAAATTATATTTGCAACCGTTTTTGCCGATATAGCTCAGCTGGCTAGAGCAGCTGATTTGTAATCAGCAGGTCGTGGGTTCGAGTCCCTCTATCGGCTCTATAAAGTTCTAAATGTAAAAGTTTAGAACTTTTTTATTAATAAACTATCCGCTTTTGAGGACGAGAAGTCTATCCTGAGCATAGTCGAAGGGTTAGTTCTATATAAAAAAGTCCTGAATATATGTATTCAGGACTTTTTTTATCCGATTGATCTTTAGATTTCTCTGTTTTAGGAAAACTCAATGTTAAAAAAACAAAGTGAAATTCTAAACATTTTTTAAATACAGCAACCGTTTGATGCGTGATATGAACACCCTGGAGTATAAGTAGCTCCACAACTAGGGTTGTTTAATGCAACATGAGTTGTTGTACAGCATTGTAATGCCGGGTCACAACATCTTCGAAGTATTGGTCTAAGACCTCCATTAATGGCTTTTTGCTGATCCTTTTTCAGTTTTTTTGTTCCTTCTAAATTTAAAATGGTTTTTAACATGATTCTTAGGTTTTAAGTTTCAATGTTAAATTAAGAAAAAAAGTGATCAATGAGATACTGGAATACCTCAATTAACAATTTATAACAAAGACTTATAAAATTTACTTAAAAAAAGGTTTCAGAAATTAAATTGGATTATTATTTTAATGAATCGTTTTGAGCTTCAATCAATGCTTCTTTTGCTTTTCGATCTTTGATATATTTGATCAATTGCTTCCCATAAAGTGATTTCTTTACTTTTGGACTTAGTGATTTTGCAATAGTATCCAAGAATTTTATATTAGCATCATAAACCTCATTAAGCGTTATATAAGGAGCTACTTCTAGTTTTCTGTTGTTTACAGCAAAATTAATGGTATATAGATACTTTTGGCGTACTAACTTTTTGTATGCCTCATCATTTTCCATTAGTTTTTCCTCGTCTTTTTGCTTACTAGCTTCAAAATCCTCTTTAATTAGCCTTAGATTTCGTTCATTAAATCGTTTAAGCATTTTTTTATACTCAAGAAATTTCATCTGATTTTTACCACCAGTTATTTTTATATCATTTTCAAAATCATTGAGAGAAGTAGTAATGGTAATCTCTCCAGGTTCTGCAAAGAAATCAATACGGTCATTATATTGTGCTCCATCATCTTTGTCAAGATATAGATAATGAATTTCTGGTTCTTCTATTTCAGATGTAAACATAAACTCAGAATTTCCTTCTATTACAATAGAATCTATATTTACTAAAATTGTATCCTGGATTCTCTGTAAGTAAATAGTACCTTTTTTTAACCCTTTTATATTACCTGTAATGGTAACGTTTCCTTTTTTAGGAGAACTACAATTCATTAAGAAAATGAATGAAAATAATATGATCGAAAAATACTTCATTTATAATTTTTTGGTTTTTTTAATTGGGATCACAAATATGCTACAATTTAGATTGAAATACTAACTTCCAGAAGCGATTTGCATCAATATTGTACATAAAATAGCACCATAAGTACCTACTACATATCCAAAAACTGCTAATAGTACACCAACAGTTGCTAATGAAGGATGAAATGCAGCGGCAACTACTGGAGCAGAAGCGGCTCCTCCCACGTTAGCCTGACTACCAACTGCAAGGAAAAAGTAGGGAGCTTTTATCAATTTGGCTACACCTATAAGTAATACAGCATGAATAGTCATCCACACTAAACCAATGGCAATAAGTCCTGGGTTTTCGAAAATCATACCTAAATCCATTTTCATACCAATTGTAGCTACCAAAATATAAATACAAATACTACCTAATTTACTAGCTCCTGCACCTTCATATTCCTTGGCTTTGGTAAATGATAATACAATACCAATAGCCGTTGCAATTGTAATCATCCAGAAAAATTTAGAAGTGAATGATGCTAATGCAGAGGTTCTATCATTAAAGATTTCAAAGTTATTAGATAAGAGATTAGATATTCCGTCAGCTCCCCAGTGTGCTAGTCCTACAGTCACAAATGCTATAGAAAGCATAATCATATAATCCGTTAAGGATGGGTTTCTTGTAATACTATCAGCATAAGTTGATACTTTTTGTTTAAGAGCTTCAATAGCACTATTGTCTGCCTTTAACCAACGATCTATGCGATTACTTTTTCCGATACCAATTAATAGAATAGCCATCCATATATTAGCTACCACAATATCTACTAATACCATACCTCCATACTTGTCGGGATTGTATTCATAAATTTCTAGCATTGCCGCTTGGTTAGCACCACCACCAATCCAACTGCCAGCAAGCGTAGATAAACCTCTCCACACTGCATCAAATCCTGCTCCACCTACAGTTTCTGGAGAGAATATAGAGATGAGTAGTATAGCCAAAGGGCCTCCAATGATAATACCAATTGTTCCTGTAAAGAACATAATTAATGCTTTTGGACCTAAGTTAAAGATACTTTTAAGATCTATACTTAATGTCATTAATACCAATGAAGCAGGGAGCAAATATCTACTGGCGATGTAGTATACATTAGAAGACTTTTCGACTAAACCTCCATTTGCATCTAATTCCTTCCAGTCTGGAGAGATGATACCTAATGAATTAAAAATTGCAGGAAGTAAATAACATAATAGCACTGTAGGAACAAATTTATAGAATATGGTCCAGAATTTTGTTTTAATAGAAGAGGTGTAAAATACCAACCCTAAACAAAGCATTATAATTCCAAAAACAATAGTGTCATCTGTAAAAAAAGGTGAATTCTCCATTATGAGGTATTTAATTTTAAATGATATTGTTTATGAAACAGATTAATTTAGAAATTATAACTTTTAGTCATTAATCCATTTCTTTAATACTATTTTTTGTTGTTCAGAAGCGTTTGGGTTGAGCTCAATTATAATTTTTTCTACAGTAGGTTCGATTACTTTGGATTTAAGAATTATGACCTCCTCATTCCTTTTGATCTTAAACGTTATTTGATCCCCTATTTTCCATTTATTAGAATCACCAAATAAGTCATAGATATTCTTAAGCTTATATTTTTTCTTATTAATACTTAGTAAAACATCGCCTTGAGTAACTCCAAGCCCTTTTAAAAAACTATTAAAAGGGGTGTCTGAAGTAAAAATAACTTCCTTGGTCGCTTCCAATCCTGTTACAAATGGCTGTTGTTCAAAGATGAAATAGGAAGATGGGATATTTCTTATTCCGTATTTTACCCCAGCTTTTTTCAAATAGAATTCATAATCAATAGGAGTGTTTCCCACAACGTGTTGCTGTAAAAATGTACTAATTTCTGGGTAAGATACTTTTTCTATGGTTTTGATCAATTCATCATCATCAAATGGAACATCAATACCATATGTAGTCGATAGACTTTTGATCAAATCTAATATACCATAAGAACCATTACTTTTTTCGCGCATGATAATATCAATACACATAGAGATTAATGCGCCTTTTTCATATACATTCCTATAATTTTTCCGATACGGATCTTTAAGAATGTTTTTACTCATTGTAGTAAAAGACATGGTGTTGTCAAATGCTTTAGAAGCTTCTATTTTCTCATAGATCCTTTCAAAAAAGTCTTCTTTGGAGATCAGGCCTTGCGAAATTTGAAATAATAGGGAGAAGTATTCTGTGGTGCCCTCGTATAGCCATAAATGTTTAGACATTTTAGGTGTATTATAATCAAAATCACGAATTTCCTTAGAATGTATAGTCAAAGGTGTTACAATATGAAAAAACTCATGTGACACGACATCGGTAAGGGATTTATTAAGTCTATCATATGAAAGCGACTCAGGAAGGACAACCACTGTAGATGTATTGTGTTCTAATGCTCCAAAACCTCTCGCATCATTTGATTTTGAAGAAGAAAGATACAGTAAAATACTATATTTTTGGGTCGAATTAATATTGCCAAGAAAATTCTTTTGTGCCCTGATCACACGTTCGATCTGGGGCATTAATCTCTCTGCTTTATGAGTCGAATTATTAGAGTAGACGCTTAGTAATACGTTTATTCCATTTACAGTAAATGTAACTGTATTCTCTGCATTAGAATACATAATTGGATGATCTGCAACTTCTGCATATCGGTCAAAACTAAAGAAATCAATCTTATCTGAAGCTGGGTTAGCTTCAGCATTTTTTATGATGTTTTTTTCAAGTGAAGTAGAAGCCTTTAAAGATTCAGGGTGTTTTATAAATAAATTGTATTTGTTTTCTTTCATTCCATCAAAATAACCAATGAATGCGTACAGATTTAAAATGAAATTTTTGTCTTTCAAAATATTAGAACCTGTAGGCGAGAAAACATCGTGAGTAGTTTCAGAATCAAAAGTATCATTGACCCAATATGTTATTTTGCTAAGTTTACTTGCATTATTTATTTTCCAACGATTATCACCAAATTTTTGTGTATATATTGGATTACCTAAAGCATCATAGGCTTTGAAATCTTCAACATATTTTCCATAGCTATTATTTTGATAAGTCCCGGGAACGATTTTTGGAAGATAGTAGCTTAAAGTATCTGCATCCAGATTGTTTACTTTGATTTCTACTTTTACTTTATCATCTACTACATTAATAAGATCTATTGAAGCAATAATGGGCAAAGTATTTATTTGGGCTATAGGCTGCTCTGTTGTTTTACAGCCCGAGGACAGGTTAAATATAGCAAATGCAAATACTAGTGTTGTTATTTTTTCAATCGTTCTTTGCACAGTTATAGAATATTTTTTTTAATATAGGTTGCTACTCCATCTTCTTTTCCAGAAAGGGTAATACTATCTGCTATTTGTAATGTTTCTGGTTTTGCATTTGCCACAGCCACACCAGTACCTACTGCTTTAAGCATAGCAATATCATTATAATTATCTCCAAATGCAACTGTATCTGCGATAGGGATATTAAAATGAGAGTTGAGCAAAATTTCAATTGCTGTTAGTTTTGAAATACTTTTATGTGCTATTTCAATGTATGTAGCTTTAGAACGATAGAGATGTAATATATCTCCAAAATTTTGTTCTAAAAACAAATACGCTTCGTCAATGTAAGTTTCTTCACCCATACACATAATTTTATGTGCGCCTATATTACGATCTTTCCATTCCCGAATTACACTTTTTGTAGGTTTTACAGTGGGATTGACTTTTGTATTATTTGCTTCTCGATTAGCCCAAAAATCCATTTTTGGAACATACCAATCGTCATTGTGATATAAACTAATATGAAATTTTTGCTCGCTATTAAAATCATTAAGCTTTTCAATAATATCTGGTGTGATAAAAGTTGAATGAATAGGTTTATGATCAACTAAGATTAAACCACCATTATAGCATATTATAGGTTCTGTTGTAATATCTAATTCTTGTTGTAGGTGAATCATTGCGCTGGGCATACGAGAAGAAATCAGTATTACAGGTATTGTGTCTTTAATTCTTTTAATTTCTGAAATCGTGAATTCTGAAAGTTCTCTTTCAGCGTTTAATAACGTTCCATCAATATCAGAGAATACAATGCGATGTGGCATTAAGCGTTTTGGGATTTGGTTAAATAATTTTCTAATACACTATTGATTTACAAAGTTAGCGATACTGCTGATAACTTCGGGCATAATTTTTCGCCAGGATTCATTATAAGATTTATGATTTTCTAATCTATTTCCTTTAATTTCTTTTAAAATATGATTCATGTTCTCTACAATAGTATACTCTGCCTGGGGAGCAGATTCTTTTAATTTTTCTGCTTGTGATAATTCTACTTGTATATCTTTATCTCCATGAATAATTAATATTGGTATTTCTAATTTTGAAATTTCCTCTGACGGATCATATTGTATCCATGATCTCATAAAAGGTTGTAGATTATATCCAAAAATAGATTCTAGAGCAGGATCATAACCTGTAGCTCTTCCGTTTTCTTTTAATTGCTTAAATGCTACAGATGCACTTTTATCTAATCCAGGTGCTTGTCTTGCTATTTGTTCTATAATTACCTGATCGATAGATAAAGCATTACCAGCAATCGAAATGAAACCATCAACATTAGTTTGAGCAGCTATCATTCCTACTAGTGAACCTTGACCATGACCCAAAAGAATAATTTTCTTATAGTTCTTGTTTTTGGTAAAATAGTTCACCACAGATTTAGCATCTTCAATATAATGATCAAGAGAGATTTCATGCTCCCGGATGCCTAGAGCGTCTATTCTAAAAAGTCTTTTGTCATATCGATAGGTTGCTATTCCTGACTTAGCTAATTCATACGCCAATCGCTTAAATGTATCATTTTTAGACATTCTATCGTTGCCATCTCTATTAATAGCACCAGAATCCATTATAAAAATAACCAAGGGGACATCCTGATCAGAATAGGGGGTTACCAAAGAACCTTCTAAAAACTTGTTTATTTTAACTATTGCAGAATTAAATTCTTTCTCTTGAGCCATGCAGGTAAAGGTCATCAGGATAAGAAATAGAAAGACTTTGTTTTTCATGGTTCCATAGATTTATTATGAGGTAAATAAGAAATAAGTGTTTATTATAATTGACACTAATAAATGAAACGATAAACTGGGTGGCATATTTTGATTTGGGTAAATTGCTTTTTTATAGTTTTCAATTCTAAGAGTTATTATCTCATTATTTTTTAACGTAACACTAACATACCCTTTTTTATCTTTGCTTCAAAATTATAAATAATGAAATGAGTATGGATGTGATTTTTTGAGGTTTCGAAAATAATTTCTATACAAATTATCCTATCAAAGAACTAAAAACAATAAACAATACATGAAACATCAATATAAGATACTTCTTATTCTATTAATAATTACTACTTCTGGATTTTCTGCAGAATATGATTGGGGTAAAAAAGGACATCGAGCTACAGGTCAGATTGCAGAAAAATATTTAAGTAAGAAAGCAAAACGCAATATAAATAAGCTTCTAAAAGGACAAAGTTTAGCTTTGGTTTCTAATTTTGCAGATGATATTAAAAGTGATAAGAAATATAAAGGATATAGCCCATGGCATTATGTCAATTTTTCTTTTGATAAAAAATACGGAGAAGATACCCCTAGCGAATTTGGAGATTTAGTACAAGGAATAGAAAAATGTATTATGGTACTTAAAGATGAACAATCATCTGAAGCAGATGCAGCATTTCATTTGAAAATGTTAGTGCATTTTATTGGAGATTTACATCAACCTCTTCATGTAGGTAGAGGAGAAGATAAGGGTGGAAATGATATTCAGGTGCGTTGGTTTAGAGATGGATCCAACTTGCATCGGGTTTGGGACAGCGAGATGATAGAGCATTACGGGATGAGTTATACAGAATTATCTGTTAATACAGATATGTTGTCTAAAACTCAATTAGAAGCGATTCGGGATGGTTCGGTTTTGGATTGGGTTCATGAATCGCAAGCGTTAGCAAAACAAGTATATAACTCAGCAGAAGTAGGTGAAAAGTTAGGATATCAGTACATGTATAACTATTTCCCATTGGCACGTAAACAACTACAAAAAGGAGGAATACGATTAGCAAAGGTTCTAAATGAAATTTTTGGTTAGAGAACACAAAAAGAAACAATAAGAGTTTGTGTTGATCACTAGCTAATAGTGATTTCTTTACGATATTGTTTTGGGGACATAGAAAAATGTTTCTTGAAGGTCTTAGTAAGGTGACTCTCATCCGTATATCCTAATTGATATGCAATTTCTGCAATGGTAAATTCGGTATGTTGTAAACGATATTCTACCAATTTCATTTTATATTTTGTCACATACTGATGGATAGACTCTCCTGTTTTTCTTTTAAAATAAGTGCTAATAGAGCTTTGGGACATGTTAAATTTATCAGCCAGAAAACCTATCTTAGTAAGATCATTATCATAAACATGTTGTCTGATATGACTTAAGATTAAATCAATTTTGCTATGTCCAACAGGAACATCTCTATGATTAGAATTATATTTTTCAGAAATATTACGAACAATTATGCTTAAAATAGTACTTATTGCATTTGAGATAATCTCTTGGTAATATATTTTTTCATTTTTAAATTCTTCCAAAACAACATTATGAATATCCCAAATAATGCTTCTGTCTTCTTCATGAGATATAACATCTCCGGGAATGATGTTAGGATGATGAAGCAGTTGTTCAATACGCTGTAACCAATATTTTCTATCGGGTAAGTTGATTTTACCAGAAAATAAAAGCTCAGTGAATTTAAAATATGTGAAATTAGTACGTTTTTCGATTTCGAAGTGATGAGTATCTTCTGGAGCTAATAAAAAAATATCATTTTCTTTATATGAAAATCTAATATCATTAATGGTATGGTAGCCATTTCCTTTATCGATAAAAATGATTTCAAAATAATTATGATTATGAGGTTCTGCTTCCCATTCATCAATAGAATATTGATGTACCACAAAAGTCTCATGCAAGGTATAACGGTTCATAACATTTTTTTAACATTTTAAAGTTACAAAAATAAAATCAATAAAATCAGAATTCTTTTTTACTTGTATTTTATAACGAAAACGTTGGAGTGTGTTGATAACTAGTGAGTTGTTGGCGCTTTGTACAAGTTATAAATAAAATTATACAAGTATGAAAATTGAATTAGAATCTAAATTTGCATTTTAAAATTTAACACAAATCCGCATGAAACATAAAATTTTTATATATCATGTTATCAGGGTAGCTTTTGGAATGTTTTTGGTCTTGTATAGTATATATAATGTGATCAAATATTCAGAATTTTTAGAGCGATTAGATCGATACTTTAGTAATGTTACCGTATTTGATACGACTATAATAGAGAGTTTGGCTCCATTAGTTCCTTTTGAAGAGTTTATTATTGGATTTTTTATCACTCTAGGAATCTTTACAAGAAAAGCTCTAATGGCGGCTATTATTTTATTTGGGTTTTTTGCACTGTTTTTGCTCGATGCAAATTATATAAATTGTGCAACTGTTCATTTATTATTTAGTCTATTAGCTATACTACTATTAAAGAAAGATAATTATGATTTAAATACTGTGAATTTTGATAAAGATTCACATCAAATTATACAATAATATAAAGATATTAGCCTCGTTGCAGCGAGGTATTTCATAAATTGATTTTGTTTGAACGTAAAAAACCTTGTTGCCGCGAGGTTTTTTTTATTTAATTACTCTAAAGGTAATATTGATTCTAGGACGAATGACTTTTTTTGTTTTTGGTATCTGATGAAGCCAATATTCTTGTGTTTTTCCTTTCATTAAGAGCAGGCTCCCATGCTGTAATTTGATTTTGTGTTTTTGGTTTTTATCTTTTTTATTTTTAAAATGAAGCCATCGTTCTTCACCTAAACTTACAGAACCTATAACAGGGTGTTTTCCAAGTTCTTTTTCATTATCAGAATGCCATCCATTACTATCTTGTCCATTACGATATAAATTAAGTAAACAAGTAGTGAATGTAATCTGACTTATAGGTTCAATTTTTTCCTTTATCAAAACTAACTCCTTAGTAAATGGTTTGGGATACATAGTGATGTTAGAATAACTATAGGATTGATCATTGTTAGAGTAAAGAGCTGTAAGACGTGGTTGAGGATATGTTTTTCCAAAAACAGTAATATTGTCTTGTTGCCAGCCTATTGTTTTTAATAAGGTTTCAAAAAGGACGTCAGATTGATTACGGCTAAAGAGTTCAGGATAATATACCACATCTGCATCTGGTATATCTAGCTTTATGAAATCGTTTTCTGCAGAAAATAAATCTAAATTCATCGAATTAAAGGAGAAAAACTAAAGATAGGAATATACCCAATAAATCAACACAAATTGAAGTAATAATCTAAAGATTAAAACAGGTTTTGGAAGATTTAATCCAGCTTTTTTGTTGATAAGCATATGAATATGTACAGGAAAAAATAAAACTAGCATTATGATGATACTCCAAATAGAAATCGTTCTGGTTTGTTCAAATAATACTCCAATACCTACAAGAATTTCGGCAATACCACTTAAATAAACGAGGAGCTTGTGATAAGGGATATACAGAGGCATTATTCTCATAAATGCTTTTGGACGAACTAAATGAAAAATTCCTACTAGACTAAAGATAAAGGATACGATATATAAGTGCCAACTCATTAAACTCCAGATGTTTTTTCTTTACCCGCTTCGCTAAGTGCAAAATCTTTACTACGGGTCATTTTTTTAATAAAACTCACTTTTCTAAAACGCAAAGCAGACCAATCATTATCTATAGAAACTTGTCGAACAGGTTCTAAATTATAATCCCCGAGAACCCCCCAGCCATAATCACGATTAATTTCTGAAGTATATTTTTTAGAGGTTTTCTTTGGATAAGCAAACCACAGAATTGCATCCCCAACAAGTTTGGGATATACAGTTTCTATGCGATTTTCAATTTGTGTTTTTTGAGTAACAAAAACAAGTGCAAAATCAACCTCTGAAACCTGAATAAGTGATTCTTTGATGATAACATCCTTAAGGCAATCTAATTCTTTACAAAACCCTTCAGGTTCATTTAAGATCAATATCTCATCCAATAAAGGCGGTAGCTGTAATTTTTTAAAAAGCGGAGTCATGAGAAAGAGTATTTAGAGAAAAAAATGTGCCTCTTAAAGATACAAAAAAAAGCTGTCACTTAAAGAGTATAAAATTTAAAAGATAGAATTTGTCTTTTCAAACTCTACTTTGAATAAATAATCTAAGATGTAAATATTTGTTTGAAATATTGACTTTTTAGATCCAGGTATTTTTGAAGATTAGAATTCGATACACCCAAAAAGAATAATTGTTTTTACCTAAAACAATAAAAACCAAAATACTACAGTTAACACTATTACAAACTTAAATATATTAATTATGAAAACAACTTTTAGAAGCTCTCTAGTAGGGGCTTTAGCATTTGCTGCGTGCATGACATTCACCTCGTGTGAAGATGAGCAATTAGACAATTCTCAGGAACAATTAGATAATCAATTAGTCACAGGAAAAGACTTCCTTCAGGAAGTAGCTTACCCTGACACTACAGGAAAATTGGTTACAATCCAACTTAACGGGGAATCTGTCGAAGTAGAAAAAATTGGAGATGAATATATCATGCAGGGAGATATGCATGTTATCCCTGATGATATGTTACCAAAAGACGCAAAAAGTACAGGGCGTACTACGCGTCGTTGGCCAAATAACACGGTATATTATGATATACAAAGTAGTTTGCCTAATCAAGCAAGGGTTACGAATGCAATTGCGCATTGGGAGGCAAATACAGACCTTACCTTTGTAAGAAGAACAAACCAAACTGCTTATATCTATTTTAGGACAGGTAGTGGATGTTCATCTTCTGTGGGGCGTACAGGAGGAAGACAAAACATTAATCTTGCTAATGGGTGTTCTACAGGAAATACAATTCACGAAATAGGTCATGCGGTTGGATTATGGCATGAACAAAGTAGAAAAGATAGAGATCAGTATATCACTATTAATTTTCAGAATATACAATCAAATAGAGCATTTAACTTTCAAACTTATGTGCAACAGGGTATTGATGGAGATGAGTATACTAATGCATTAGATTTCAACTCTATTATGTTATATGGCTCTTTTGCTTTTTCGGCAAATGGACAACCAACAATTGTAAGAAAAAATGGATCTACGTATAACGCACAAAGAAATGGACTTTCTGCTGGAGATATTTCTGGAATTAGTGTTATGTATCCAGGCAATGGTGGAGGAGGTAATGATATCTGTGAAGGAGTTGCTCCTTGGTCTAGTTCACAAAGTTATCAGCCTGGAGATCGTGTAACCTATAGAGGTTATTTATTTGAGCGTACTACATCTGGTTGGACTAGAATAGGACAATGTGGTACTTCTAAATCTGCATCAACTCAAGATTTACCAGATCTTAATGATGTAGCAAAGAATTAGTAAATCTAAATCTAATTTGGATGTAATTAATAGATATTAGAAATTAAAATCCCTCTAAAATTCTTAGAGGGATTTTTATATTTTCTAATGACTATAAACATCAAAGCATAATCTCTTTAGCGTTTTCTGGAGTCTCAAATATTGTACCTTCATCTTCGAGAAAAGTAATATCAGTAAGGGTAGCTTCCCCAATTTTATCAGTGGAACCTTTTTCTTCAGACCATCCATAGAACTCCCACTTGGTTGCGAATGGAATCCCATCTATTATTTTGAACTTTTTATACTGAATTATATGAGGATCCCCTTCTGCTTTTGATGTATCATCTTGATTTCCAAAAGTAACAATATAAGCAGCTGCTTTTAAAGTATGATCATTAGGATCAGAATAGATAATATACCAATCTTCTGATGAATCACCTATTCCTTTTTCAAAAGTAAGCTTTGCCGTTTGATGTTCTACTTCATTCAAAGTCTTAACGTTTTGTAGCTCCCATTGAGTACCCGGGTCATCTAATTTATATGGAAATCCAAAGAAATACGTCCATGTAAACATATCAAAACGTGCTCCTTTATCATTTGCCTCTTTAGGGCACAAATAAACCTTTTGATTTGTATAGATTAATTTGCTATCATCTTTTTTATCAATTCTGATTTTGGTAGCATTGGTTAGCATTGTAATTTTTCCATCTAAGCGTTGTTTTCCTCCAAAATAAATATCTATATTAAAACTAACAGCTTTATGTTTTAGAAATGCTGTTTTTTGATGTGCTTTTTCAATTTGTAGAATATAATTATCCATTATAGATAGAGCGCCATCACCAATACCACCATCTGGTTCTACAGGAATAGCCTCTGGAGTATTATCCTTAGGATCGATAGATTCATTTTCTTTTTTTGTGCTTTTATTACAGCCAAGAATAGTAATTGTTATAATTAAAATCCATAAATTTTTCATATAAAATAGTTTGTGTTACGAATGTTAAAATTACTAAAACCAAATGCATGAAAAACAATAATTATGAAAACTTAACAGATACAGAACTATGTGCTGAGCTCTATAATATGCTATATGGCTCAGCGCATAGTTCAAATAAATTTTATTTTTTTCGCTTTGCAGGTATCTTTTGACCTCCTTGATGTAAAATAACACTGGTGGCTTTGCCGTTTTCTTTTATGAATTCTAGTGCTGCTGGAAATTCTTTAACAAAGAATTTAGTTTCTGTCTCTGGATGTATTTCAAAAACTTCTTGTCCCGTAGCTTGAGAAATTAGTTTTCCATTTTTTAATGTTATATTAAGATCAAATCCAGGTTTGATTTCGTAAATACCAACATATTGTTTCAAGATTTCTTCTTTGATTTTGATTTCGACCTTTTCAACTGGAATTGGTTTGTTTGTCTTTATTCCTTTAGAGATTCTATTTGAGTCTCGATCTGTAAATATCACTTTTACAGAGTCGTTAGAGATATCGAATTCATATTCAGAAAAATTATCTTCAAAGAAAAATGAAGTCTTGTTTTTAGGAAAAATTTTAAAAGCAGTACTTCCTTGTCGTTTACTGTATAATTGATTGTCTTTTAGTGTGATAATTCTAATTACTTTGTCTTCGAATTCATAAACACCAACAAATTTTTCTAATTCTTTTGGAGATATATTAGTATTTTTTTTAGAAGTTTTATACGGTTTTCCAATTGCCATTGCTGCAATTTTTTTAGTAGGATTACCAGGGCTATTGCAATTGCAATTAGTAAGCGTGGCTACATAAACATCTTCTTCGGGAATATATATTGCATAAGAAGTATATCCAAAAATACCTCCACCGTGTTGAATAGCAGGTACTCCATTAACATCATATGTTAACCAACCATATCCATAATTAGTATACTCACCATTTGCAATAGGATAGTTAGTATGTGCTTTTTGTAATGTTTCTTTTTTAATTAAAATATTTTGATTTAATGCAGTTTGCCATTTAAATAAATCCTCTGTAGTACTCATTAAAGAACCAGCAGCATATGGTAAAGTCATACTGATACGATCAGAATTGATATAACCTTCTCGAGTTTGATATCCCGCTGCGCGATTCATAATTATTTCGTTTTTATGGCCATATCGAGAGTTGTCCATTTTTAATTTTTTAAAAATATGTTGCTCTATAAAATCTTCATAAGTTTGTGAAGAAACTTTCTCTATAATATGTCCTAAAATGATATATCCAGAATTATTATATTTCCATTGTTGTCCTGGATCAAAATCCATGGGTTCATTTTTAAAGTAATTAATCAATTCTATCGGAGTCATATCTTTTGATTTGATCTCTGAAAGATTCATTTCAGTGTAACTTTTGATTCCAGAAGTGTGATTTAAAAGATGGTGTAGTGTGATTTTTTTTCCATGAGTCGGATAATCCGGAATGAATTTGGTGATTTCATCCTTGACGTTAAGTTTACCCTGCTCGACTAGCATTAGAATAGCTACTGCTGTAAATTGTTTGGTGATAGAACCTATTTCAAAAACATTATCTGTTTTCATAGGGACATTAAGCTCTATATTAGATAACCCAAAAGCTTTATGATAAATAACCTTTCCTTTTTTAGCAACCAATATTGAAGCTCCCGATCCATTGGGTTTATATCGCTCGATTAAAAGCTTATCGAATTTTTCTTCCAGATTTTGTGAAAAAGAAGGACGAGATATTATAAAAATTAATACCAGTAGAAAAGAATTGATTTTAAATGTATGTTTTGCAAACTTCATGATATCTGTTTTTGATTGATATCAATGTATGACGGCTATTATTATTTCTGGTTACAAATGATTTTATGTTGTTGATTTATATTTATTAGTAAATCAATACTGTTTTATAAAACCATAATATCTGTATACCTCAATCTTTAAATTGAATATTTGAATCCCTTTCTTGTTCATTATCAGATTCATGTTCTATATAATCACTATTACCATATAATCGTGAGAAGAGTGAGATGTATGTATTAAATTCCTCTACCTTAATGTCTGCAAAATTATTGTCTTTGGAGATAAATAAGATATCTATTAAATTTCTATAATACTCTATTTGTGTAACAATCTCCTGCGCATATTCATATTGTTCTTTAATTGATAAATTTCCATAATAGATTAATTGTTCCTGGTATTTTTTAGTGATAGTAGTGTAAAGATCTCTTGCTTTTTCTTTCTCATTGATGCTATAGTAACTGGATACAAAAGGGTGTAGTAAGGTATAGTACCCGTAATACTCAACTGGGGTTTTTTGTATCCCAAGATCTAAAATTTCTTTTGCCTTATTTATTTTATTTTCTTCAATTAACTCTTCTGCTAATCTGCTTATACTACTTCTATAACTAATACCATTTCTGCGGGTTTGAGGATCATGATATATAGTTGCACTTTCTCCATTGCCCCAATCCCAATTTTTAACTATTGGGTACATTGTTTCAGTATCAATTCTACCCATTTCATATGGATTTTTAGGATCTATTTTGGTTTGTATAGGAACAAGTTTATAAACCAATCCATCTAACTGTAAATACTCTTTCATCCATATATAATCATCATCACCAAAGCTACCTCCAGAAAAATAAATAGGTCGTTCCCAGTTATTATTTGCTAGAATATCTAACATCAATAATCTATGTTTTAGCAGATAATCGCCTTTTAAATGAATATCGATATATGGAACAATTTTATCGGCATCTTTACTAGAGACAATCCCATTTTTTAATACGGCTTGTTTATCTACAGGAATTCGTATATGTTGTGTAGGGAATGTGTTTACTCTTTTTCCACTTTGCAAATCTCCTTTGGTTCTTGGATCGTCAGATACTATCCACTTTAACCAATTTTTGATCAGCATGGTGTCTTTTGTAATGGGTTTATGATAAATCACATCATTATTGCCATAAGCATAAAATTTATGTGTAAGTTGTGATGAGATAGGTTTACTTTTATATGCGGCTTTTTTCATTTGATCAGTATACCAATCTGTTCCTAAATATGCAGAGATTATGACTCTTATGTCAGTTCTGTATTCTTCGATATCCTGAACATACCATAAAGGAAAAGTATCGTTATCACCTATAGTAAATAGAATTGCATTCTCTTGACAAGAGGATAAGTACATTTTTGCCATAGATTGGGCAGTATATCGATTAGAGCGATCGTGATCGTCCCAATTTTGAGTAGCGAGCATAATAGGTCCGGCTAACAGACAAAGAATAAGTATCAGTGGAGTTGCTATTTTTGGTTTTATAAAATTCTTCATTGTATTAAATAAAGCATATAACCCAATTCCGATCCATATGGCAAATACATAAAAAGAACCTACCAAGGCATAATCACGTTCTCTAACTTCAAAAGGTTTTTCGTTTAGATATATCTTAAGTGCTAGTCCCGTAAATAAGAAAAAAACAAATAGAACCCAGAAATTCTTTTTATCATGTTTGATTTGGTAAACAAGCCCTATTAAACCCAATAAAAATGGCAGGAAATAGTATGTGTTTCGTGCTTTGTTTTTTAAAACATCACTAGGTAATTTTTTTTGAGATCCTAAATGGATTTCATCTATGAATTGTATTCCACTTAGCCAATTTCCGTTTTGATTAGTTAATTTTCCTTGAATATCGTTTTGCCTTCCTGCAAAATTCCACATAAAATACCTCCAATACATATATCCCATCTGATACGTAAACATAAATTTTAAATTATCCCAAACTGATGGCCTCTCTATATCGAGATAATTTCCAAAAGATTTAAGAAATTGATCATAATCTTCGTCATCTAGTTTACCATTAACGTACGCTTTACTAAAATCATTTACGGTATTAAGTATCTCTTTTTCTTTATGAAATTCTGGCTTTATTGTGAATTTAATAGGGCCGGTAAATTTCATATAATTAACTATATGTTCTGTGCTCCACATTCTCGGAAAAAATGTTTTGTGGCGATCATCAAGATTTTGTTTAGCGTTTTTCCAATCATTAACTATGTTATATTTTCTGGTTTTTTCATCTTTTTCATATTTTGGATTGTCGTCTTCATATGGATTATTTTCATCAAGGTGAGCATAAATTTCAGTGAACAAAGGACCATAAAACAAATGAGTTTTTGGATATTGTTCTAAGTTATAATATGCTAGTAGTTCTCGAGCATTATTGGGATTATTTTCATTAATTACCGTACCTGCATTAGCGCGAATTGGAATCATTACCCAACTAGAGAAACCAATCAGGATAAAAAGTATGGATAGTACTATGGTATTTAGGAAAGGATATTGTTTTTTTCGAGTATGCTTAATTCCCAGATAAAAAAGAATAGCTACTATACCTCCTGCGATAATAGTCCCAGAATTAAAGGGAAGTCCCATTACATTAATAAAGAAAACTTCAGAAAGACTAAAAAACTTTAGTGTGTATGGTACTAGTAGCTTAAAGATGAATAGTAATATGGCTACTGCTATAAAATTACCAATGATAAAATTTTTTGGAGTAATGTCTTTCCAATTTTTAAAATAATACAATAATCCAATTGCTGGGATAGATAATAATCCCATAAAATGAATACCAAATGACAATCCAACAATAAAGGATATTAAAATTAACCACTTATTTCCTCGTGCTAAATGCATGTCTCTCTCCCATAATAAACCGAGATAAAACAACAATGCCAAAATACATGTTGCCATAGCATATACTTCTGCTTCTACTGCGTTAAACCAAAAACTATCGGTAAATGTATATGCCAATGAACCAACAAACCCACTACCTAAAATTATAATAGCTTTGTTATTGTTTAAGGCACTATCCTTTGATTCTAGCTTACGAACAAGGATAACGATGGACCAAAACATAAATAAAATAGTAAATGCACTAGCGATTGCCGAAGTACAGTTAAGTGTCATAGCAATCTCTTTGGGGTTAGAAGTGAAAACCGATGCAAAAGCACCTATTATCTGAAAAAGTGGAGCCCCTGGAGGATGTCCTATTTGCAATTTTGATGAAGTAGCAATATACTCTCCAACATCCCAGAAACTATTTGTAGGCTCTATTGTAAGTAAATAAACACTTAAAGAGATGATAAAAACTACCCACCCTAATATTTTATTCCACTTTTGAAAACTAAGTTCATTCATTTATTTTGATACCATTTTATTATGGATCAAATAAATATGATAATTGATGTAGTGTCTAGTTTTTTGTGGCTGAATAAGGTACTAGTACGGGTCTGATTTTACTTTTTAAGTAATAAATCCTGTCTGCTGGAAATGTTTAGCTTGCTGTAAATGTTAGTAATATGAGTTTTTACAGTGCTAAGACTAACAAATAGTTCATTGGCAATTTCTTTGTTGCTTTTTCCTGAAATGATGAGGTCCTTTATAATTTTTTCTTGCTTACTTAGTGGAGGGATAACTACTGCTTGTATTTTTCTTTTTGATTTTATGATAAATACAATTAATGCGATAATAATTAATAAGGCAATACTACCAATCCATAAACTCATTTTATAATCCTGATTCTTAATTTCTTTGGTAATGAATGAGAGTTTATGTTCTAGATATGCATATGCAGATGGATCAAGGTCACTTGATTTTAATTCTTTAAGCAAATCCAAATAATAACGTGGATTGGCAATAACATCTTTTTCTAACAAGTCCTGATCATCAAGTTTTTTAATACCTATAAGTTTAACCAAAAGTATCTGTAAAGAATCTTTTACGTATCCTTTGGTTTCCAGAAGGTATTTTTTGGTATCAAAATCGTCTGTCAGATTTTGATAAGTAGCCTCGAAGTTTTTTAGTTTTTGCCATTCTTGATCTGCTTCATTATTTGTTGCATACTTCCCAAATAATAATTCTCCTTTTGTAAAATGTATGGTGTCCTTTTTGGATAAAATAAAGAACTTGAAGTTTTTAATTTTGCTTAAAAGGACATCTTTGTCATTCGAGGATATTGGATTCAGTTGAACTTTATAAATCTCATCTTTTGAAGTAAATAAACTTTGATCGAAAGCAAAAAAACCATCTTTGTTAAGTGATGAAGAAGCAATAGTAGTTGCATTATAAGTAGTACTGTTTTCTTCAAGTTTGATATGACTTAAATATACTTTTTGTTCCCATTGATCAGGGTTTTTAATATGTACATATCCAGAAACAGAATTTTGCCCCAAGAGGCTTATGCTACTAAATATAAAGAATACAAAAAAGTAATTTAAGTTCTTCATTTTGGTATTGTATTGAAGATCATTACGAATGTAAAAGTTTTGAAGTTTAAAACAAAAGTATACGATAAAAAAACCGCTTTAACTATTTATGAATAGCAAAGCGGCCTATTAGTTTTAAATAAAAAAATATTTTTTACTTGATCATTTCGTAACTACGTTTAATAAAATCAGTCAATTCTTCTCCTTTTAATAAATTTTGAGAAAGTCTTGCAAGATCCAGAGATTGTTTTATCAAACGCTCTTTTTTCTTTTCTGTTTTAGTACTGGCAATTTGTCCAATCAATTCGTGATTTGTATTGATGACCAAATTGTACATTTCTGGCATATTACCCATACCAAACATTCCGCCACCACCGCCAGTTTGTTGCATCTCCTTCATACGACGCATAAACTCTGGTTGAGTGATCATAAAAGGAGAAGCATTACTATCCATTGCTTCTAATTGTACAGTATATTTTTCTTTAGGAACAACTTTTTCTAGATCAACTTTTAGCGCTTCTTTTTCTTCATCAGATAATTTAGAAATCGTTTCTTCATCTTTTTTGATAAGATTGTCAATATGATCAGCATCAACTCTGGCAAAAGAGATATTTTCTTTGCTTGTTTCTAATTTTTGGATTAAGTGAGAAACAATAGGAGAGTCTAAAAGCAATACTTCATACCCTTTATCTTTGGCAGCAGTTATATATGCATGTTGCTCATCTTTATTAGAGGCATATAATATTACAGTTTTATTATCCTTGTCTGTTTGACTGTCTTTGATTTTTTCTTGTAACTCCTCAAAAGTTAGATAGGTATCATCTACTGTTGGGTAAAGAGCAAACTTATCTGCTTTTTCAAAGAATTTTTCTTCAGAAAGCATTCCGTACTCGATTACAATTTTAATATCATTCCATTTTTGTTCAAAATCTTCTCTATTGTTTTTAAACATAGAGTTAAGCTTATCTGCAACCTTACGTGTGATATAACTAGAGATTTTTTTTACATTACCATCTGCCTGTAAATATGAACGAGATACATTAAGAGGGATGTCAGGAGAGTCAATTACTCCGCGAAGCATAGTAAGAAATTCAGGAACAATACCCTCTACGTTATCAGTAACAAAAACCTGGTTCTGATATAATTGAATTTTATCTTTTTGCATTCCCATATCCTGACCTAATTTTGGGAAATATAAAATCCCCGTTAGGTTAAATGGATAGTCTACATTTAGATGAATGTTAAAAAGAGGTTCCTCGAATTGCATAGGATACAATTCTCTATAAAAACTTTTGTAATCTTCATCCTGTAGATCAGCTGGTTGCTTTGTCCATGCTGGATTAGGATTGTTAATAATATTGTCTACTTCCTGGGTAGGAGCAGGATCTTCTTCTTTAGCATCTTCTGGCTTTGGTAAAGTTTCAGTCTTGGTTCCAAACTTTATAGCTACCGGCATAAATTTATTATACTTTACCAGTAATTCGTTTATTTTAGAATCTTCTAAGAATTCTACATCATCTTCACCGATATGAAGAATAATTTCTGTTCCTCTATCAGTTTTGTCATGTGCTTCTATGCTATATGTTGGTGATCCGTCGCAAATCCAATGTGCAGCAGGCTCATCTTTATAAGATTTAGTAATGATTTCAACTTTATCGGCAACCATAAAAGCAGAATAGAACCCAAGTCCAAAATGTCCAATAATTCCTGAGTCTTTTGCACTATCTTTATATTTTTCAAGAAATTCTTCTGCTCCAGAAAAAGCTACTTGATTAATATATTTTTCTACTTCTTCTGCAGTCATACCAATCCCTTGATCGATAATATGCAATTGCTTCTTATCTTTATCTATTTTAACTTCGATGGTTGGATTACCATATTCTACATTAACTTCTCCAATACTAGTTAAATGTTTTAGCTTTAAAGTAGCATCTGTTGCATTAGAAATTAGTTCTCTTAAAAAAATCTCATGATCAGAGTACAAGAATTTTTTTATTAAAGGAAAAATGTTTTCTACAGATACATTAATACTTCCTGTTGCCATTTTTATAAATTTTTAATTTGATTATCATCTTCTGATTGGATGTAGTCAAAAAAAATACCAATACAGCATATCTGACAAACTGACACAGAAAATAGTTTTTTAAGATATGTTGTAATGATTTCTTGACATTTAAGACTAAGATCATGTTGGATTAGAATTTCATTTTTTTTGAAACAACTTTAACATATTTTTTGTTTAACTTATTTATAAAAAAGTTGAACAATTAGTATATTTACATACTAATTTAAAGTGTGAAATATGGCTACATCAAAGAATAAAAAAGTTACCAGTCAGACTATTATATCAAAATATATGAATTATGTTTTGGAAAATGACGGATATCCTAAATCTGTATATAGATTCTGTAATGATATCAATATAAAGGAAGAAGAGTTTTATGCATTTTTTGGAAGCCTGGAGAGTTTAGACAGAGCAATATGGAATGCTTTTTTTACCACTACGATTGATGCAATGAATAATAATGAAGATTATGGAAGTTTCTCTACTAGAAATAAATTTCTGACATTCTTTTTTACTTTTTTCGAAATGCTAACCTTAAATCGTAGCTATGTTCTTTTTGCGCTTAAGCGTTATGATATGCCTTTCGAAAACTTAAAACAATTAAAAAGTTTGAGAGACCATATAAAAGGTTTTGCCACCGAACTAATTGAAGAAGATAATGATGAAAAATTATTCAAAGTAACTAAGAATCCTGTTAAACTATTTTCTGAAGGAGCTTGGTTTCAGTTTTTGTTCTTATTAAAATTTTGGGTAGATGATGAATCTGCAGGGTTTGAGAAAACCGATGTTGCTATAGAGAAGTCGGTGAATACCGTATTTGATTTATTTGATAATACTCCTTTAAATAATGTGTTAGACTTCGGGAAGTTTCTATGGAAAGAAAAAACGATGTGGAATTAATGAAAGAACGAATTTAGAAACTGTATGAAAACAATTGACAAAATACCTACTACCAAATTAGGTAGAACCGCAGAACTCGTAAAAACGGGAGTGAAGGTAGGTGGGAATTATCTAAAATACTACGGTAAAAAGGCTGTAAATCCTGATTTAACTAAAGAACAGTTAAATGAAGATAACGCTGCTGATATATACAATGGATTGAAAAATTTAAAAGGGAGCGCTCTTAAAGTAGCACAAATGCTTTCTATGGAAAAAAACATTCTACCCAATGCCTATGTAGAAAAGTTTTCTTTATCACAGTTTAGTGTACCACCTTTATCTCCTCCATTGGTTAGAAAAACATTTAAAAAATATCATGGGAAATACCCAGAAGATCTATATGATTCGTTTGCAACTCAATCTGTAAATGCTGCAAGTATCGGTCAGGTACATAAAGCTATTAAAGACGGGAAAAAACTTGCTGTGAAAATTCAATATCCTGGAGTTGCAAACAGTATAAGTTCTGATTTGGCGATGGTAAAACCCATCGCCATCAGAATGTTTAACTTAAAAGGAAAGGACTCCGAAAAATACTTTAAAGAGTTAGAAGGAAAATTACTTGAAGAGACGGACTATATATTAGAAGTTAAGCAAAGTAAGGAAATAACAGGGTCTTGTGCTAAGATTCCCAATTTGCGATTCCCAAAATACTATGAGGCACTATCTAGTGAACGTATCATCACTATGGATTGGATGGATGGACTTCATTTAAGCGAATATGCAACACAAAATAATGATCAGGAAAAAGCAGATAAAATTGGTCAGGCATTGTGGGATTTTTATATGTATCAAATGCATATTCTTAAGGCAGTCCATGCTGATCCTCATCCAGGAAATTTTTTAGTTGATAAAGATGATAACCTTATCGCGATTGACTTTGGATGTGTAAAGAAAGTGCCATTAGAATTTTATACTCCTTATTTTGAATTAGCAGAAAAGAAAAATATTGATAATCCGGAATTTTTTAATAAAAAAATGTTCCAATTAGAAATCCTCAGACAAGATGATTCCCCTGAAGAAAAAAGATTCTTCTCAGAGTTGTTTCATGAAATGTTGAGTCTTTTTACAACACCTTTTAATGTAGAGGAATTTGATTTTGCAGATGAGACATTTTGGAGAAAGATAACA
The DNA here is from genome assembly GCF_900312735.1 of Aquimarina sp. AU119. Taxonomy (NCBI): domain Bacteria; kingdom Pseudomonadati; phylum Bacteroidota; class Flavobacteriia; order Flavobacteriales; family Flavobacteriaceae; genus Aquimarina; species Aquimarina sp. AU119. Next base: position 30,754 of record NZ_OMPF01000024.1, read on the forward strand.
GAATTAAGTGAAAAATATTCTAAAGACACAGAGTTAAGAAAAATGAATGGGAATAGAGGAAGTAAACATTTCTTATATATCAATCGTACGTTTTTTGGCTTGTATAATTTGTTACACGATCTAAAAGCAAAGATCCAAGTAAGGAATTATGAAAAGTACCTATAGTCGGTCATTCGACTGACTTGGTTTGTTTATTTATTGGTTAGGTTGTTAGAAAGATGTGCTGTGGTTGGCACATCTTTCGCTTTTATTAGTGAAACTATATTTTGAAAAATTGCGGAGCAATGTATTTAAAATAGATAGTTGAACTCATCCCGATTTTTCAGCAGAATCTCAAGTTTACCACCTCGAAGCTTATTTACTACATGTTTTTAGCTTAAATAAATTGGAATATAGCTGTTCTTTATATGATTTCTATTTAAATTATTGTCATGAATCTATTAAATATTAAAAAATGATAGTAATGAAATACGTTGATATAATTTAAAAATACATTTATCGTATCTTCACATCTTAGAAAACCCCTAAAAATGTTTAGAAGTAAAATATACACATTTACTCTTGTTGTTGTGCTTCACTATTGTGCATTTTCGCAGCAGAAAGAGGTCATAGTTGATTTAATAGATAAAGTAGAAAATGCAACCAACAAAAATGAAAAACTTCAGTTGTTGGACTCCTTATCTGGAGAAATTGGTAAAATGCATGATAAAGATTTTGAATTTTATAAACAAAATTTTTCCAAATATACGCTTCAATATATAAATCTAGCTAAACAATTGGATAGTATTGATTTAGCTGCTTTTAGGACCTCTAAACTCACTTATCATTATCTTCAAGTGATAAATAAACCCGATTCTGCTCTTGTTATTGTAAATAATATTCTCGGGGATAGTAATAAAATTAAAAATAGAATTAATTTGGGACACCTGTATGTGAAAAAAGCAGGGGCAAACTACCAAATTGATGATTTAGAAAAGGCAATAATAGATTATAATAATGCCGAAAAAGTTTATCACGAAACAAAGGATACCATTTATGAAGCTGATGCGGTATATTTTAATGGACAAGCAACAGAACGATTAGGTAGACTTTCTCAAGCAGTGATAAAATATCAGACTGCTAATACATTGTATACTGCGATGAAAGATACAGCGTATATGGCATATAGTGGATTGGCGATATCAGGGATTTTTAGTCAACTTTATCTTTTGGAAAAATCTTTTGAAGAAAGAAAACGGATTAGAGCGTTGCTAAATAGTCAAAAGAATAAAGACTATAGAGCTCTTTCAGAGTTAAGTATAAATGATGCTCGTGATTTTGTAAAAACAAAAGAATATAAAAAAGAAGGCGAAGCATATCTCAAAGCCCTTGAATTAGCACAAAAGGGTAAGTTAAGTGTTTTTGATTTGTTTAGGATAAGAGCCTATGTATCTGGATTTTATTCAAAACATGATAAAACTGAAATTGCTCAACGATATTTAGATACGCTAGAGTTGACGCCAGAATTAGTGAAGAATCCGTATGATCGAATGTTTTATTTAAAAGCTTTAGGAACACTTAAAAAAGCTCAGGGAAAATATAATGAAGCTATCCCCATATTTGAGGAAGAACTAGAGATTTTCAAAAAATCTAATGATTTACAAAGTCAAGTACACATCGAAAAAGAACTTTATGAGTCAAATAAGGGAGCAAATAATTTTTCTGATGCTATCATTCATTTAGATAGACATCTATTATTGAAAGATTCTTTATATAATATTACTCGTTCTAATAGTGTTATTTATTATCAAACACTTTATGAGACTGAGAAGAGGGATAGTAAGATTGCTATCCAAAAAGCTAACATCGATATGTTAGAAGCAAAGGATAAAGCGAAGAAAAATTTATTAATATTTGGAGGTATAGGTTTAAGTCTATTGTTCATATCTATATATTTATATAGAAATAGAATGTTATTGGTAAAGAATAAAAAATTACAACAATCCTTTTTACAAGAACTTCTACAAACACAAGAACGGGTTGGTAAACGTATTTCTAAAGATTTACACGATAGTGTTGGTCAAAGTTTGTTGTTGGTTAAAAATAAGGTTCTTCAAAATAAGGATCAAAAGACAGCGAGTATTGTAGATGGAGTAATTGATGAGGTACGTGCAATATCTAGAAGTTTACATCCGTTTAAGCTAGAAGAACTTGGCCTCACAGTAACACTACAAAGTAGTGTAGAGATGATTGATGAGAACTATGATATATTTATTTCAGCAGAAATTGATAATATTGATACGGTTTTTGATCAAGAAAAAGAAGTTAATATTTATAGATTAGTGCAGGAGAGTTTTAATAATATTCTCAAACACTCTAATGCAAGATCTGCAGAAATTATAGTAATCAATAAAGAAACTGATGTAGAGATAATTATCAAGGATAATGGTAAAGGTTTTGATGTTTCTAAAGAAAAGTCATCTGTTTCAAAAATTGGCCTTAAAACATTAAGTGAACGATCAAAATTCTTGAAAGCCAGCTTTAAAATACTTTCAGAGATTGATCAGGGAACCACACTTATATTTAATATACCAAAGCATGTTTAAACCTAATATACTTATCGCAGATGATCATCCTTTGCTTTTAAGGGGGTTAGAAGAGTTTTTAAAAGAAAAAAAATATAATATTATTAGCACTCATGCTGATGGACTCTCTGCGTATAATGCAATTATAAAAGACAAACCAGATATTGCTATTTTAGATATTGAAATGCCTAACCTTACCGGGGTTGATGTTGCAAAAAACTGTAAGCGGCATGGTATGGATACCAAGGTTATTTTAATAACTCTTCACAAAGAGAAAAAATTCTTTGAAGAAGCAGTAAAATATAATATTCATGGGTATCTGTTAAAAGAATTTGCCTTAAGTGAAATAGAAGCCTGTATAGCAAGTGTTTGTAGAGGAGAACCTTATTTTAGTGAAAAAATATATAAACGATTTACCCATATAGGAGAAGGAAATTCTGATATAGAAAAGTTAACTCCATCAGAAATAAAAATTTTAAAGCGTATAGCAGAAGAAATGACTAGCACTGAGATAGCAGAGCTATTGAGTATTTCGGTAAGAACTGTAGAAAAACATAGAGCAAATATTATTAGGAAACTTACCCTGGAGCAAAAACCTAATGCTTTGCTCATCTGGTCACAGAAAAATAAACAGTTATTATTGTGATGTATACACATATATTCTGATGTAAGATTACGTAGAGCTACGTATGTTATAGTGCCTCATGTATTTATATCTTTGCTTATATAATATTTAAAGAGAAAACAGATTAATGTAATGTTGGATGTTAATACTGAAATATATAGTTCTAGAGGTAGTACTTTTTTAGTGTATCCAAACCCAATAAAAGGAGAGATTTATATTGATCGCACAACTGATTTGTCTACTGCTCGATGTAGCATTTTTGATCCAAAAGGGCATTTGGTTAAAGAAAATAAAAAATTATCAATCAGAAATACAATCTCATTTGTATCGTTCCCAGCAGGGATGTATACGATTAAGATATGTGATGAAAATGGAACAGTTATTAAGAAATTTCTAAAACTCTAGTTTTTAGGAAGATTGGGGGAATGGGGACTATCGACTTTAGTTGGTGGTCTCTTTTTTTTTGTTGATCTATTTGTTGTTTTCTAGGGTATTATATAACAATATGTACTTTACAGTATTTTTTAAGCTCAGATTTTAGAAAAATTGCTTAGAACTCTTAGTAAATTTTAAAGTTCATTTTCTTTATATCGCTACTATGTGGGTATTTATAATTGTATTTGTTATGCGTGCATATAATATAATTGCTGTTTCTTTTATCAAGATGCTAAGAATACATATATTGTCCGCCAGTTTTTAATTAAGCGTAAAATAAAGCACAATACACAATAATTAACTATATGTATACTTCAAAAATATCTGGATTGGGATATTATGTTCCTGAAAATGTGGTGACAAACGATGACCTTTCTAAAATAATGGATACCAATGATGAGTGGATTCAGGAGCGAACAGGTATAAAACAAAGACGTCATATCAAAAAAGGTGATGGTAATAGTACTTCTGTAATGGGAGTTAAAGCTGCAAAAATTGCAATAGAAAGAGCAGATATTTCTAAAGATGATATAGAATTAATAATTTTTGCTACACTTAGTCCTGACATGTATTTTCCAGGAGGAGGAGTACGGGTTCAGGATATGATGGATATGAAAACTATTCCGGCATTGGATGTTCGTAATCAATGTAGCGGATTTGTATATGCAATATCTGTTGCAGATCAGTTTATAAAAACCGGAATGTATAAAAATGTTTTGGTTATTGGAAGTGAAAATCACAGTGGAGGTTTAGATATGACTACCCGTGGACGAGGAGTTTCTGTTATTTTTGGTGACGGCGCAGGCGCAGCTGTATTGACAAGAAGTGAAGAAGAGGGTAGAGGAATTTTATCGACACACTTACATAGTGAGGGGGCACATGCAAAAGAATTATCTTTAGAAGGGCCAAGTACAGAACATTGGGTTCCTGAGATTATTGCAGAAGACCCACAAGAGAATATTCCTTATTATCCATATATGAATGGTCAGTTTGTTTTTAAAAATGCTGTAGTGCGTTTTTCAGAAGTAATTAATGAAGGATTACAGGCAAATAATCTTACGGCGGCAGATATTAATATGTTAATACCACATCAGGCAAATTTAAGAATATCTCAATTTGTACAAAGACAATTTAAACTATCTGATGATCAAGTATACAATAATATTCAAAAATATGGAAATACTACAGCTGCTTCAATTCCGATAGCACTTACTGAGGCATGGGAAGAAGGCAAAATCAAAGAAGGAGATTTGGTGGTGTTGGCGGCCTTTGGAAGCGGATTTACATGGGGTAGTGCTATTATAAAATGGTAGTATTGTAAACCGATGACTAGGCTAGATGATAAATTAAAACGAAAAACGCGAAGCAATTAAGCTTCGCGTTTTCTTATCTAATAACTCGGTTATTAATTTTTTAAAGGCTAATTCAAATAAATCATAACCATGATTACTATATTAAACGTAACAAATTGCAATGTGTTACAGAATTTGTTGTTTTTTTACATTTTTTTAACGTTAATTTAGTTTTTGAGGAATCTGTATTGAATTTAACACATTTGTTAAGCATTGTTTTTCTTATTAACATATTTATTAAAAAAAGTACTGTTAAAGTATGCCTCCACCTGATTTTTCGTTATTATCTCTGCGTTTCCTAGATGCCTTTCTGTTTTTTCCACTTCCAAACCTATAGGATAGCCCTAAAAAAACAGTTTGTGTTTCTCCTTGAAATTGCCCATTTTGTGGGTAAGGATTGTCTCCAGAAAATCTAAAACGCATTGTATTAAAAATATCATTAAAGTTAATACTAGCCGTTCCTTTGCCTTTCATGAAGTTGTATCGAGCTCCTGTATTTACAAAGTAAAACGGTTTAGTTTTAAATAATACACCTTCTTGTTCTCCACGGTAAAATCCAAAAACTTGAAAAGTTAAATTTTTAGTAGCTTTAAGACTATTGTTAATTCTAAAATTATAGATTACGGCATCAACTTCACGGTTTACATTTTCTACTACTCCTTTTTGAGTTTGCCCATAAAGATCAAAACTTGCATTAAAACTCCACCAATTGGTTACTTTATAATTACTTGAGATTTCTATACCATAGGCAGAATTGTTTTCAAAATTATCAAAAGTTAATATTTGACCTTCTTCTACATCTGGATTCTCTATTAGTACTTGATTGATTTCATCATTGATTAATCGATAAAATACTCCTCCAGTAACTGAGCCTTTTTCTAATTTCCGTGTATAATTAGCTTCAACAGAATTAGTAAATTGTGGATCAAGAGACGGGTTTCCTAAAGAAACAATTCTTGGGGTGCTCCATTCTCGTATTGGGTTTATTTGATTTAAACCAGGTCGATCAATTCTACGACTATAACTTAACTGATAGCTGTTCTTTTCTCCAGGAGTATAATTAAGATATCCTGATGGGTATACAGTAAAAATATCGTCTTCAAATATTTTTTCACCATTAAATACAGCTTCTACTTCATAGTTCTCTATTCTAGCACCTAATTGATATGACCATTTTTCAAAATTCTGACCAAATGTTGTGTAAAATGAATGGATATCTCTATCATAACTGTATTTTGAATCCTGAAAAAGAGTAGATTCATAATCATTATCGGTTCTTCTTAATCGAGTCTCATATCCTATTTCTAGTTTGGTCTTTTCTGATAAAGGGTTTACATAGTCCAAGTTAATTGTCGTATTTTTCCTTTCGTTGTTAATGAGATCATTATAGTTTGGTAGTGAATTGTTTCCTCCAATAAAAAGAAAATCATCATCACTATCACTTTCAAAAACATTATAATCGACTTCAAGTTCTATATTATGTCCTTCTTTCTTAAAGTCATGTTTATAGTCAAAATTATAAGTAGAGCCTAAATTATCACTATCACTTATTAAATCTTGTGTTAAGTTGCTTTGATCATTATTTAAGAAAATAATGTCTGTGGATCCTTTTGTTAAACCATCAAATAGATTTTGATTGGTATATACAGAGACAGTATTGTTATCATTAATAAAGAAATCCATCCCGAATTTAAAGAGATGTGATTTATTATTATCTAAAAATTGAAAATCTGTTCTGTAATTTTGATCCTCTCTAAAAACAAAACCTGCATTTAGGTTTTTGGTAATATTATTACCATAGTTACCATAAAAATTTATTTTACCTGTTCTATAATTTAAATCGACAGAACTATTAAAACGAGCATTTTTATCATAATTAAGCCCTAGATTAACATTACCATTAAATCCTATGTTGCTATTTTTATGTAATACAATATTAATAATACCACTCATTCCCTCTGGATTATATTTGGCAGAAGGATTTGTAATTAATTCGATTTTCTTAATAGAAGTTGACGGAATTTGCCTTAATAGTTGAGAAGCGTCAATATTAGTGGGCTTACCATCAATAAGAATACGAACATTTTGATTTCCTCTTAAAGCAATATTACCATCTTGGTCTACATTAACCGAAGGTATATTATTCATGATTTCTGCAGCACTACCTCCAGTTGTGGTTAAATCTTTACCAACATTAATAACTTTACGATCAATTTTTTGTTCGATAGTAGTTCGTTCTGCTACTATAGTTACATCGTCTAAAGCTTCAGCGGCTTCCTCTAGTGTAATAGTACCTAGGTTAAGATCTTTGTTCTTTTTTGAAATCTCGATACCTTGGGAATATGTTGTGTATCCTATAAATTGAACTTTTAAAGTATAATTTCCTTTCGGAATATCGGTAATTAGGAAATCTCCGTTTTCTGTTGTAATTCCGCCTGTTATTACTTTACTAGCTCCATCATTAATTACAATTGTGGCATAGGGGATAGGTTGGTTTAAGTTCTTGTCGATAACTTTTCCTTGGATAGTACCTACCACAGCTTCATTACTGGGTTGAGCAGAAAGCAGAAGGCACCAAAATGAGAAAAGTAATAAAACAGTTTTTTGATTAAGTGTTTTCATTTGAATGTTTATTTGATTGATATATGCAATGCATTGTACTTTGTATAACATAATACAGATGCGAATTTTTTACTAAAATTAGCACGGTGATTAATCGTGTATAAAGGTTAGACGACCTTGTCTAAGTTCTGTTACATCTAATTTTAGACTTTAACATTATATTAAATAATTAAAAACCGCCCTTTGAAAAAAGGGCGGTTTTCTATAATAACCAAATAGTAACACTAACCATCAACTATGAATAAAATTTGATTATTATTTAAGTAACTAACTAACTAAATTTATGAAAATTCATATCTTTTATAAGTAAGACGTACCACATAGATTTGTGTTACACTCATCTTTTGTTTTTAACATTTTTCAAGTCATTTTTAACGTTTTTTACTACATTTGAAGCCTTAAAAGATACCTTTCGTTCAAAAAAACAAATACTATTTTATGCAGAAAAAAACATTAGTTCTTGGTGCTTCTTTAAAGGAAGATAGGTATTCAAATTTTGCAATTCATAAATTAGTAAGTCATAACCATAAAGTTATTGCTGTTGGTTTGAGAAAAGGAGAGGTAGCAGGTGTTCAAGTTGATACAGATATACAGAATATAGATGATATTGATACCGTAACTTTGTATTTAAATCCTAAGAGACAACAACCTTATTATATTCCTATTGTTAACCTACATCCAAAAAGAGTGATTTTTAATCCGGGGACAGAAAATCCAGAATTTTATAAAATTCTTAGAGAAGCTAATATAGAGATAGAAGTGGCTTGCACTCTTGTGTTACTTTCTACGAATCAATATTAATCCAAAAAATGTAATTAGACCATTAAGAGGTAGTAATTCATAACCTATTTCATATCCTCCAATTAATTCGGGAGGAATATTAGATATTCCGATTATAATCAAAACTGAAGCTAAGGCTACTATCCAGCTATATTGGTCATGGATTTTATATTTTGTAAAAATCCCAAAAGAAAATAAACCTAACAGAGGTCCATAAGTATAGGTTGCTACGGTTAATAAGTTACTTATAACATTTTCTGTAAGTACATGTTTAAAAACAATAATGACCAAAATCAATAGTATACTCATACCAACGTGAGTCCTTTTACGAATTCCGGTTTGTAACTCTTTGTCTTTTTTCTCGATGTTTAGAAAATCTACACAAAATGATGTGGTCAATGAAGTTAGTGCACTATCTGCACTACTATAAGCTGCTGCTACCAAGCCAAGAATGAATGATATAGCTAATATAATTCCCAATCCTCCATTTATAGCTATTTCTGGGAATAACAAGTCTGTTTTGGCTTTTCCATCCATTAGGGGGGTACTTACATCAAATTGATCTGAATAAATAAATAACAGAGCACCTAAAAGAAGAAAAATAAAATTAACTACTATTAAAACCAGACTAAAGGAAACCATATTTTTCTGAGCTTCTTTTAAATTACGACAAGTAAGGTTTTTTTGCATCATATCCTGATCTAATCCAGTCATACAGATAGTAATAAACATACCGCCTATAAACGATTTTAAAAAATGCCCTTTTGCCAGAAAATTATCTAAGAAAAATATTTTATTATAGTTGTCTAATTCGTCAGAGTTTAAAAATTCTGAAAAAGACCACCCAATTTTATCATTGATGTAAAAAATAGCCATTCCAACAGCTATCAACATGAATAATGTTTGCAAAGTATCCGTCCAGACTATGGTTTTAATTCCACCTCTAAACGTATAGATCCAGATAAGAATGATAGAAAGTATTACAGTGATTTCAAAAGGTATATTCCATTCATCAAAGATATATTTTTGCAGCACTATAGCTACAAGATATAGCCTGAAAGATGCCCCTAGGACTCTGGAGATAAAAAAGAAAAATGCTCCGGTTTTATAACTTACAATACCAAATCTCTGTTCTAAATATTGATATATTGAGGTTACATTTAATCTATAATATATTGGCATCAATATGTATGCAATGACAAAATACCCAAATAAATACCCCAAAACCACCTGCATATAGCCAAATTGTGAAGCTTCTACCCATCCAGGTACAGAAATAAAGGTTACTCCGCTTAGGGAGGCTCCGATCATTCCAAAAGCAACAATATACCATGGTGATTGTCTATTGGCTTTAAAGAAAGCATCATTTCCTGAATTTTTCCCTGTAAAATATGAGATAAGAAGGAGGACCCCAAAATAAGCCGCAATAAGGAGTAGAATGTGTAAAGGTTGCATGAATTTCGGTTAAAAATGATTCCCAAAATACAAATTAACCAGAAACCCTAGAGTATAAATTTAAAACTATTTATTTCTAACATCACTTTCGATCATACCATCTCGCAAACGAATTACTCGATGTGCGTGTGCTGCAACTTCTTCCTCGTGAGTTACTAGAATAACGGTGTTGCCTGCAGCATGGATATCGTCAAAAAGCTGCATAATCTCTAATGAAGTTTTAGAGTCTAAGTTACCGGTAGGTTCATCTGCTAATATTATAGAGGGTTTATTAACTAATGCCCGTCCAACAGCGACACGTTGTCTTTGCCCTCCTGATAATTGATTAGGTTTGTGATCCATACGATCAGAGAGTCCAACATCTGTCAATACTTCTTCTGCTCTTACTATTCTATCTTTTTTAGAAGAGCCGGCATATACCATGGGCAGCGCAACATTATCAAGAGCAGTAGTTCGAGGAAGTAAATTAAATGTCTGAAAAACAAAACCAATTTCCCGGTTTCGGATATCTGCCAATTCATTATCTGTCATTTGGCTAACATCATTTCCATTTAAGTTATAAGTGCCATCGGTCGGCGTGTCCAGACATCCCAAAAGATTCATAAGAGTAGATTTACCAGAGCCTGATGGCCCCATAATTGCTAGGTATTCTCCACGTGCAATATCCAGGTCAATGCCTTTTAATACATATACAGTTTCTTGACCCAGTTGAAAGTTTCTTATAATTCCTCTGATTTCTATGACATTTCCCATGTAGTATTATTTACAAATGGTTAAGATACAATTTTAGACTATATGACGCAGTAGGTAAAAAGTTGTTACATGATGAAGTGCAAAATATTCTCGCTTCTGATAAGATTTAAGCATAGGCTTAGCGTTAAAGCTGAGTTAAAACCTGATAGCCCTTTATTTTCTGATTATTAATATGATTTTTGTCATTTTTCATGGTGAAGCTTAAAATTAGTTTTGCGCAAAACATAACTAACATAAATAAATATGAAAGCACTTAAACGCCCTGAGCCTATCAATGTAGAAATTGCCTTAGATCCTAATGAAACTATAATGAGTAAAACCAATCCTAAAGGAATTATAGAATACGCGAATGACTATTTCATGCAAATTTGTGGATATGAAGAACAAGAACTAATTGGTCAGCCTCATAACGTGATACGTCACCCCGATATGCCTAAAGTGATTTTTAAATGGTTATGGGAACATTTATTAGCAAAGAAAAATATACATGCTTTAGTGAAAAATTTAGCAAAAGATGGAAGGTATTATTGGGTGATTACCGATTTTGATGTAAAAGTAGATGATGAAGGGCAAATAGCTTCATTTTTTGCAAGAAGAAAAGCTCCACCTAGAGATACAATAACAGCAATAGATAGTCTGTATAAAAAACTATTATCAATAGAGCAGGCAAGCGGTGTCGAAACGGCAGAAAAATATTTGATTGGTTTTCTCGAAGAAAAAAATATGACCTATGGTGAATATATAGAAGAAATTTGTTTACCCGAAGAGAAAAGCACGTATGATCCAAAGGACTTACAATACCACAAACGTAGAACTGTATTTTCAAGAATGTTTAGGTAGTATTAATGGTATATGATATAGAATTATATTTGATTTAAGGTTTAATACCTTTTAATTCGTAAGGCCCAAACTATCATAAAATAGCTTGGGCTTCTTTTTAAGAGACTCTTTATGAATTTCAATACACTTATTTAATATCTCTACTGGATAATACTTCTATGATTTTTTGTGCAACAATTTCTGAGGATAAATGATTCTGACCTGTAATAAGATTTCCATCAACTTCTATATGAGGTGTATTTCTTGGTGAAAACTTAAATGTTCCTCCTCTTTTTTCAATAGTTTTTTGAATAAAAAAAGGAAACTGTTTATAGTATTCTTTATTAGGATTTTCATAGCCGTCTGGATAACCATTAACACGTTTTCCTTGCACAAGATATTTTCCATCTTTTGTTTTTAAATTTACAATTCCAGCAGTCCCATGGCATACAGAAGATATGATACCGTTATGTTGTTCATATATTTCCATTGCTATTTCCTGAATATTCTTATTTTCTGGAACGCCATACATAGCGCTACCACCACCAACATAATAGACAGCCTTATAGTTTTTTGCATCTATTTGTACAGGTTTTTTTGTATTTTCTAATGCTGCCATAAAATCATTATTGTATAAATATTCTTTTTGTAACTGATCAGAAGTGTTGATATATGCAAGTGGTATTGCGCCTCCTTCAGGACTTACAAAATCAATAGTATAACCAGCCTTCTGAAAGGTGTGATATGCATTAACAATTTCAGAAAAACTATTACCTGTGTTAAGTTTAGAGTTTCCATAGAAATGAGCATTTGATACAATGAATAAAATATGATCAGCATTATTTTTGTCAAATGTTCTTTTAGAAGCTGATTTACTCATGATCACCCATGATCCTTCTAATTTTTTCATTAAAAAAAGATCTGTAAGACGTAGTTCTCTCTCAGGAATTAAAATTTCTACTTTGGCAACGGCAATATCGTTTTCTCGATCGATGTTGAGTATTCTTCCCGTTCTTCCGCTAAATTTGTTTTGTTCTCCTTTTTCATACCAACTAATATACTCACTTGAGGGTACTACCCAAAGTTCATCATTTTTGTTATTTAGATACAACTTTGCATCTTTATAAAATGCTTTACTTATTTGTTCAGGTCTTCTATAAGAAGTTCCTTCTATATAATGAGTCAAAGCGTCAGCAATGAGTTTTTCTTCAGATTGAGCTTGGGTTGTACCAAAAAATGCTATGCAGGCTATTGTGCAAAAAAGATTCTTCATGTTTTTATTTTTTTGAAAGAACCACAATAGTATAGGCTATCGTTATAAAATCAGTAATATTTTATAATTCAGGTGTACGGTTTTATAATATTGGACTTAGAAAATAAAAAAAACAGGGTTTGTTTACTAGTTAAGACTGTGCAGATTTGTACTGTGTAGGGGTCATGCCTGTGAGTTTTTTGAATGTAGAATAAAAAGTTGATTTAGAATTAAAGCCACATTCATAACCAATGGATTCTATAGTAAATTTATCCTTATTTGATAATAATATTTTAGCTTCATGTATTCGATATTCGTTAACAAATAAAGAAAAACTTTTATTCAAATTATCATTTATGAACTGAGATAAAAGATGTGTTTGTATATGAATTTGTTTTGCCAGATCAGGTAATTTAAGATTAGGGTTTTTATATAGTTTTTTGGACTTCATTGTTTCTTCTAATACTTCAAAAAGTCTTTTGGCTTCGGCTTCTTCTATTTTTTTGTCTGCATACTTTGACGGTTCTCTAAAGAGAATAGCGTATTTTTTTTTACGGAAGAATAATATTAGAAGTAATAAATAGAATACAAAAGAAAATGAAAGCGCACCTACAATATATGAAGTGTATGATACTGTTTTATAAGCAATCCAAATGATGAGGTTACCAAAGTAAACACTTGTTATCCATATTTCGGCACTGTTTAATTTATTGTGCTTTGTAAACATTTTTTTGATCACTTTTCTTAAAAGAAAACCTGAAGCTAAAATGTATCCCAGCCATTGATAATAAATTACTTTTACAAAATAGAACCTCCAAAGGTCAGGATAATCTTCATAAGGATAGCTATAACCAATAGCGAGTATAATAATAAACAAGAAAAGAAAGTGATATTTCCAGGAATGGTCGATCTTTTTTGAAGAAGGATTTAGTATAGATTTCAAATAAAAAAATAAAGAAGGACCGATAAGAAAACATGCAGATAACCCTATTTGAAGATAGATTTTAGAAAGCTCTCTATTAAAGTAATAAAATATAGATTTCCAAATTCTAATACTTAATACCGTTAATAATGTTCCCAGAAAATAATTAGAAATGTGTTTAGGCTTAGCATAAAAGAAAAAATATATAGCTAGAAGTGTACTATTAAAAACTCCAATTGCACTAAAAAAGAATAAAAACTGACTGTCGAAATTCATATATAGGAGACGATAAACTAATATTTATAGGAATGATAAAATTAAATAGAAAAACTAGTAAAAGAAAATGAGCTCGGTATTTATATATCAATTAGAAAACCTTTTATGCTCTAATGACAAAATGTTCTTTAGCCTGCTCTCTTCTAAAAAAAACAAAACCCAGATCAAAAATATCTATAGTTACTGTTACTTTTGGGTGATTCTTTATTTGCTCCCAGGTAGTTATGTTTTGTAAAGATAGATGTATACCATTAATGAGTAACAAAGAATCATTATGAATGTTTGAAAGTATAACTTCCAGACTATGGTTATTATATTCTTTTATATTCATATATATGAAATCATAATTGCTTTTACTTATATCTTTTGATATGGACAATGAATCGTTTAATAATAATGTTTGATAGGGAAGAGGAGAAGTGTTTTCAAGTATAGCAATTTGTTTATAGTTTAAATATGTGATTAATCGATCAATAAGTTTCAGGTTTTTGAAGCTTATGTTAGCATTTATATAGTTTTTTTTATAAATAGATTTGATTGCCGGGTATAGTGATTTGTGTTTTTTGTCATAAAAACATTTGGTAACCAGAGTATATACAAATGGAGAATGCACTCCGTGTTGATTTGTAGATTTTAAAAGGTATCTGAGGTATGTTTTTAGTTTAAAGTACATTCTAAATCAAAAACCTTATAATTTAAGATTTATATTTTTCATATTATCCTTCCATCTTTTCTGAAAGTTCTAACCAACGCATTTCCCCTTCTTCTATTTGTTGAATAATGTTTTTCAATTTCAATGATTCTTCATTAATCTTTTCTGCGGGTAACGTTCCTTCAGCAAATAAATTTTCAATTTCCTTTTTTTGAATTTCTAATTTTTTAAGATCGCGTTCAATTCTATTAAATTCTTTTTGTTCGTTATAAGAAAGTGCTGCTTTGTTATCTTTTTTCCAGGTGTTTTTTGCTTTTACTTCGGTATTTTCTGATTTTGTTACTTCTGGTTCTTTACTATTTTCATAGATACGATAATCTGTATAATTTCCTGGGAAATCCTGAATGATACCGTTACCTCTAAAAACAAACAAATGATCTACGATTTTATCCATAAAATAACGATCATGGGATACAACGATGAGACAACCAGGAAAATCTAATAAAAAGTTTTCCAGGACATTAAGAGTTACAATATCCAAGTCGTTGGTAGGTTCATCCAAAATTAAAAAGTTAGGATTTTGAATCAGCACAGTGCAGAGATATAATCTTTTACGCTCACCACCACTTAACTTTTCTACGAAGTCATATTGCTTTTTACGATCGAAAAGAAAACGTTCTAATAATTGTTGAGCAGAAATTTGTCTTCCTTTTTTTAAAGGAATATAATCTCCAAACTCTCGAATGACATCAATTACTTTTTGACCTTCTTTAATTGATATACCACTTTGGGTATAATATCCAAATTTTATAGTATCTCCTTTAACTATTTTTCCATGATCAGGAAGTATTGATCCTGTAATCATATTTAGAAAAGTAGATTTTCCGGTTCCGTTTTTACCAATTATACCAATACGTTCTCCTTTTTTGAATACGTATTCGAATTTATCAAGGAGAACTCTGTTACCAAAACTTTTGGATATTTTGTGGAGTTCCAGGATTTTACTTCCCATTCGCTCCATATTAATCTCGAGTTGTACTTCGTGGTCATTACGGCGTTTATGCGCTCTATCCTTGATTTCATAGAAGTCATCAATTCTGGATTTTGATTTTGTTGTACGTGCTTTTGGTTGACGTCGCATCCAATCCAGTTCTTTTTTATAGAGTTGTTTTGCTTTATCCGTACTTATCTGTTCATTAATGACACGAGCTTCTTTATTGTCTAAGTAGTATGCATAATTTCCTTTATAGCTGTATAATTGACCATTTTCTAATTCTAAAATTTCGTTACATACGTTCTCTAGGAAATAGCGGTCATGAGTAACCATGAATAATGTGAAGTTCTCTTTTGCAAAATATTCTTCTAGCCATTCTATCATTTCTAGATCCAAATGGTTAGTAGGTTCATCTAGGTATAGAAGATTAGGTTTGCTTAACAAAATATTAGCCAGGGCTAACCTCTTTTTTTGTCCACCTGATAATTCGCTTACTTTTTTACTTAGATCTTCTAATTTAAGTTTGAAAAGTATCTGTTTATATTGGGTTTCAAAATCCCAGGCATTTATAGCATCCATTTGTTCAAAAGCTTGCTGGTAACCTTCTACATCATCTGGGTTTAGTAATGCTTTTTCATAAGCATTAATCACTTGGAGAATATCGTTGTCTGAAGCAAAAATAGTTTCTTCAATAGTAAGATTAGGGTCCAGATTAGGTTCTTGAGGTAAGAAGGCCACTTTTAGGTTTTTACGATATACGACTTGTCCTTCATCAGGATCTTCATCTCCTGCAACAATATCTAATAATGACGTTTTACCTGTTCCGTTTTTGGCTACAAAACCAATTTTCTGCCCTTCATTAATTCCAAAAGAGATATTCTTAAAAAGAATACGTTCACCAAATCCTTTAGCTATATTTTCTACCGATACGTAATTCACTTATTGATTTTAAAATTGACGCAAAGATAAATAGAAATAGATTCTGTTTTAGAAAAGATTTTTGTGGTTTAATTACTTTTTGTGGATAAGAATTCTTAACTTTCATCGGTTATTATGAGCATTACATCGATGATGTGGTGGTGTTAACAAACCCCAAACCCCTACTTATGCGTTCTTATTTAATCATAATAGTACTATTTAGTACTATATTTCTGTTAGAAGCACAGGAAACGTATATCGATAATTTCGGTACGGTTTCTTATGCAAATAATGATGGGACTGCAAATTGGGCGGGCAATTGGGCAGAAATAGAGCCCTTTGCTACCGATGACGATCCATTTGGTGGATTTATAAGGATTACTGGTAATAGATTACGGTTTAGCTTTATATTTGCGGGAGATGAGCAAATTCAACGAACAGCTGACCTTACTGGTGCTGCCACTGCTACGCTTTCTTTTGATTGGGAAACATTTAGTCTAGAAGCTGGTGAGACAATTGATGTTCAAATATCAAGTACAGGAGGAGCTCCTTTTACTACCTTGGCTAGTTTTGGAAATGGAGTAAATACAACAGATACTTTTACTCAAGATATTTCAGGATTTATTTCAGCAAATACCACCATACGATTTATCAATACTAATAATGATTGGAATCAAGGAAATGATCGTTTTTTTGTAGATAATTTACAAATAGAAACTTTTGTAAATATGGCACCTGTTATTACAGTTTCTGGAGATCAACATTTTTGTCCAAACGCCACAAATTCTATACTTGTAGTACAAACGGTTAGTATTACTGATGTTGATGATACAGAATTGGATCAAGTAACTATACAAGTTTCTACAGGATATCAAAATGGACAAGATGTATTGACATTAACAGGAGTTCATCCAAATATTACTGATAGTTGGGATGTTGTCGAGGGTAGACTAACATTAACAGGTCCGGCTACTTTGGCTGAGTTTGAGGCTGCTGTTTTAGCAGTTGAGTTTTCTTCTACACCTCCAGTTGTAACTGGTTTACGAGAATTTTCTGTGGTTCTAGGTTCTCCTTTGTTTTTGCCAGAAACTGGCCATTATTATGAATTTGTTCCTTCTTTGGGCATTCGATGGGACGATGCAAGAGATGAGGCAGCACTAAGAACATTTTTTGGTCTTCAGGGATATTTAACAACCCTTACTAGTGCTATAGAAGCAACATTTGCAGGAAGTCAAATAACGGGAACGGGATGGATTGGTGCTAGTGATAATTTTGGAACAGGAGAAGGAGAATGGCGTTGGGAAACAGGACCAGAAGCAGGGACAGTTTTTTGGAATGGAAATCAAACAGGAGCTGTAGCTCCTGGTGAATTTGCATTTTGGAATAATAATGAGCCTAATGATTGTTGTTCGGGGACAAATGGAGAAGAAAACTATGCTCATATAACTGATAATACTATTGGTATTGAAAATTCATGGAACGACTTACCTATTACAGGAGGGGGAGGAGCATATCAAGCCCAGGGATATATTGTTGAATATGGTGGGCTTCCAGGAGATCCTGTACTTCAGATCTCAGGTGTTACTAGATTGCGAATAAGTTGTTCAGTCATTACAAATAGAAGTAAAACGTATCGTGTAAATAATTAGTGTTTATTTATAGTTGATTGATAGGTAAGAATATGTTGATTGATTTTATAAATACGTTTAGATAGTATCCTGATCAATTCTTAGTATTATTTTTTTTGCTTACGTCGGGTAACAGAAAATAGAAATATAAAAATTGAAAGGAAAATAGCAACTCTAGCAATATAGTTTCCTGCCTTTACATAAAATGTAATTTTCTCATTGACTTTTAATGTTCCTTTTAATGTTCCTTGTTTTTCATAACCCAAAGAGGAAACAATATCTCCTGTTTGATTAATTATTGCAGAAATACCTGTATTTGCACTTCTGGCAATACTTCTTCGGGTTTCTATGGCTCTTAGTTTTGCATAAGAAAGATGTTGTTTATGCCCTTGGGTATTACCCCACCATGCATCATTTGTGATAATGGCTAGAAAATCTGCTTTGTTTCGAACATAACCAGTTACATATTCTCCATATACGCTTTCATAACAAATAATAGGAGCTACCCCAATACTATCGTTTGTGAAAAATACTTCTCGATCTTCTTGAGTGGTTTTTTTTGCTACTGTTCCTCCTAGGTCAATCATAGCATCTCCGACGATTGGTTTTAATAAGCTTTGATATGGAAAATTTTCTACGCCAACCACAAGTCTGCTTTTGTGATATAATTCACTGCTTCCATTTGGTCTAACAAAAAAAGCTGAGTTATAATCATCATAATAAATACCTTCTTTATACGTATTGGTCTGCTTACGAATTTTATTTGGATTATTAAAAACGTCGATCATTGATATCCCCGATAAGAAATGAGCGTTAGGATAAGAGTCAAGTAATTTTTTACCAGTGTTTTTTGCAATAGATCTGGAGAAGTTATTTAACCTATTATTATCAGCAAAAACAGTTTCAGGTGCAATAATAAAATCTGTATTTGAAGTAGCAGCAGATCTTGTTAATGAGTCTAATAAAATACCGATACGAGTATCATTAGTATTGTATTTCTCAGTATATGGGTTGATGTTTGGTTGTAAAATTACAACTTCAACATCGTGCCCTTTTTCTTCATAGGTGTTTAGAATAATTATCGAAATTATAATAGGTATTGAAATGATTATCCCATTGCGAATTGCAGATCTATAGAGAATAGTTTTGTCCTTGTGCTCTAGGAAAAGTAAGATGCTTTTAAAAGTAATCATGTTTACAGTCCATATCCAAAGAGACCCACCAAAACTTCCGGTATATTCGTACCATTGGATCCATGAAGTAAAACTAGCAAATCCATTTCCTAAATTGAGCCATGGCCATGAAAACTCCCATCGTAAATGAAGATATTCAAAACTCATCCAAAGACAAACCAAAAAGATACTACTTATCATAAATGTGGTCCTTTTGGCTACAATATGGTATGTCAAAAAAACAAGAGACATGACTAAGCTATTTACTAGAACTGCAAACCACATTCCAAAGGCTGTAGAATTATAAAGCCATCCAGTAGAGATGATATTCCAGGTAAAGAATGTGAGATATGCCAATCCTAAAACCTGACTTTTACTATATTTATTTTTACGAATATTAGATTCAGCAATAAGTAGAGGGATAAATCCAAAGAATAAAAATAAAGGAAAACCATAAGTAGGCCATCCAATGGTAAGTAGGAGTCCGGAAATAATGGACAATACAATGTTTCTCATAAAAAAAAGACTTCCTTGTTAAAGACGAAATTAAACTTATTTAGTTACAATTAATAAAATTGAATACTTCTTTTTTGTTAAGCTTATTACTTCATATTTTAAATCTATATGAACAGACCAAAATAGTTTGCTATTTTTACACAAAATCAAATTATATGTGGATTAAAAAGCAGGTTCCAAATATCATTACATTGTTTAATCTTTTTTTTGGATGTATTGCGGTAATTTTTGCAGTCGGTGGTAATCTGGAGTTAGCTGCTTTATTTGTTGGATTAGGAATTTTCTTTGATTTTTTTGATGGTTTTGCCGCTAGAGCTCTAAATGCGCAAAGTGAATTAGGACTACAATTAGATTCATTGGCAGATATGGTGACAAGTGGAGTTGCGCCAGGTATAATAATGTATCAATTACTTTCTCAAGTTTTTGGAAAACCTTTTTATGTAGTTCCTAATTCCTGGGATTTTGGACAAACTTTTGCTAGTTTTGACTTGTCGTACATATCTTTAATAGGTCTATTTGTAACATTAGCTTCTGCATATCGATTGGCTAAATTTAATATTGATACTCGTCAAACTACATCTTTTATTGGTTTGCCAACTCCGGCAAATACACTATTGATTATGAGCTTACCTCTTATTCTTAAATTTCAATCAGACCCTTGGATTGTTGCAATTTTACTTAATAAATGGTTTTTAATAAGCTTAACTTTTATTAGTTGTTATCTTTTGAATGCTGAAATTCCTTTATTTGCTTTAAAATTTAAAACATGGGGATTCGCAGAAAATAAGGTTAGGTATATTTTTCTTTTGTGCACAATACTGTTAATTGTAGTATTGAAATTTATGGCAATACCATGCATAATATTCTTATATGTATTAATGTCTTTATTTTCTAAAGGAAAATCTGTAAGTGAATAGAGGCTAGGTAATATTTAAAAATCCAATTTCTTTTTACGAAGTTCAAAGTTTTGACCTAGATATACTTTACGCACCATTTCATCTTCTGCAAGCTCTTCTGGAATACCCGCTTTTAGAATACTACCTTCAAACATCAAGTAGGTCCTGTCTGTTATTGCAAGTGTTTCTTGTACATTATGATCAGTAATTAGAATTCCGATATTTTTGTTTTTAAGTTGTGCAACAATACGTTGTATATCCTCTACAGCAACAGGATCTACACCAGCAAAAGGTTCATCCAGAAGTATAAAGTTAGGATCTGTAGCTAGTGCACGAGCAATTTCTGTACGACGACGCTCTCCACCACTTAATAAATCTCCACGGTTTTTACGAATATGCCCCAGGCTAAATTCTTCAATTAGCGCTTCCATCTTATGTAACTGTTCTTTTTTACTAAGAGATGTAAGCTGTAATACACTCAAAATATTGTCTTCTATACTAAGCTTTCTAAATACAGAAGCTTCCTGAGCCAAATAGCCAATTCCATTTTGAGCACGTTTATACATTGGATATTTGGTAATATCGGTACTGTCTAGCGTTATTTTTCCACCATTTGGTTTTACCAAACCAACGATCATATAAAAAGAGGTTGTTTTACCTGCACCATTTGGTCCCAAAAGTCCAACAATTTCTCCTTGATTTACTTCAAGAGAAATTCCTTTTACTACTTTTCTACCTTTATAGGATTTTATAAGATTGTCTGCTTTCAACTTCATATTAGAATGACTTCGTTACAATAGGGGTGTTGCTAAAATGAGCTCGTAAATTTACATTATTCTTTTGAACCGTTCTAAACTTAAGATTTTTTTGCTTCTAGGGCATCCCAAAATTCATATGCACGGCGTAAATGAGGAATAACTATAGTGCCTCCAACTAAGGTAGCAATACTAAGTGCTTCAACTACTTCTTCTTTTGTTAGCCCTTCTTTATGACAAGTTTCTAGATGATAACGTACACAATCGTCAC
This sequence comes from Aquimarina sp. AU119, assembly GCF_900312735.1. NCBI lineage: Bacteria > Pseudomonadati > Bacteroidota > Flavobacteriia > Flavobacteriales > Flavobacteriaceae > Aquimarina > Aquimarina sp. AU119. The sequence goes on from NZ_OMPF01000024.1 coordinate 52,411, forward strand.
AGCGTAATACAGCAGAAGCTACTAACCCTAACAATTCTTTAGTTTTTACATTCAAAGCGCCTTCCATATAGGCATTAGTATCAAGATTGAAGATTCTTTTAATTACTTTATTATTATCTTCAAGGATGCGAGAGTTCATCTTCTCTCTATATGCGTTGAAATCATCAATTAAATCACTCATTTATGCGGTTTTTTGAAGTTTTTGCTTTTCTTTTTTTATAACAACTTTAGAAATTATAATACTAACTTCATATAATATTAAAATGGGTATAGTTACAATAACTTGACTCGCGATATCAGGAGGCGTAATTATTGCAGATAATATTAACACAATTACTAAAGCAAATTTTCTGTATTTTTTTAAAAATTCTGGAGTGACCAGACCTACTTTGGTAAGGAAAAACATGATAACAGGTAATTCGAATATTAATCCGCATGCTATGACAGATGCTCTTACCAAGGCAATATAGCTATCAATATCAAATTCATTAAGCACTTCTTTACTTACTTGATATCCTCCTAAAAAATTAATAGATAATGGTGTGATTACATAGTACCCAAAAAGTACACCTAAGAAAAATAAAGAAGAACAAATGATAATAAAACCTTTAGAAGTTTTTCTTTCATTGTCATATAATGCTGGTGCAATAAATTTCCAAAATTCATAAAGTACGTAAGGAAATGCTGCAATAAACCCGGCAGTTATAGAAGTCCAGATGTGAACAGAGAATTGTCCAGCTACTTTTCTACTTTGTACACTAAATGGTAATTCTTTAAAACATAGGCTTTCATCTAGACCTAATAGTTTTGATAAATTGCAGAGTCCATTATAGGTTGGGAAATCTGCTTTTTTTGGGCCGAAAATTAATACGTCAAAAATAAATTCTTTAGCCATAAATGCTGCAATTGCAGCAATTAATACAGCTACAGTAGCTCTAATTAAATGCCAACGTAACTCTTCTAGGTGATCTAGAAAAGACATGGATTGAGGGTCTTTTTGAGTGCTGTCTTTCATTATAAAATGCCTTCTCTCATTAGATCATGAATGTGAATAAAACCAGCATATTTTCCATTTTCTTCGGCTAATAATTGGGTTATCGAATTTCCTTCCAATTGTTCTAGAGCATCTACAGCCATAGCTTCATTATTAATACGTTTGGGGTTAGGAGACATAATATCTTTAGCAGTCAAACCTTCAAAAGAAGATGTATTTGTTGTAAGCATTCTACGTAAATCACCATCAGTAATAATACCTACGATAGTACCGTTTTCTGTAACTGCTGTAGCTCCCAGCCTTTTCTCTGTCATTTCTACAATTACCTCATTTATATTTGAGCTAGGAGATACTTCTGGTTTTTCGTTTCTAGAGGTAATATCACTTACTCGTAAATATAGTTTTTTCCCCAGAGCACCTCCAGGATGATATTTAGCAAAATCACGGCTAGAGAACCCTTGTAGATATAATAAGCAAACAGCAACAGCATCTCCCATAACAAGTTGTGCCGTAGTACTAGTTGTTGGAGCTAAGTTGTTTGGACATGCTTCCTTTTCAACAAAGGCATGTAATACATAATCAGCTTCTGTACCTAAAAAAGACTTTTTATTCGAAGTAATACCTATCAATGTATTTTTAAAACTTTTGATTAAAGGTACCAATACTTTTATTTCTGGAGTATTTCCACTTTTAGAAATACAAATGACAACATCATCTTCAAGAATATTACCTAAGTCTCCATGAATAGCATCTGCGGCATGCATAAATACGGCAGGAGTACCCGTAGAATTCATCGTGGCAACAATTTTTGAAGCAATAATAGCGCTTTTGCCTATTCCTGTAATTATGACTCTACCTTTAGAGTGAAGAATACTTTCAACTGCGTTAGAGAATTCTTCATCAATTAGTTCTTCTAAATGGGCTATTGCACGGGCTTCTTCGGCAATAGTTTTTTTGGCATATGAGATTATAGTATCTTGGGTGTTCAAAATTTAAAAAATTTGCGTGTTATAAATAAAGATTTTATTATCTTTAATTTACGCAAAGGTATACAATACCTTATTAATTTTAAATACTGTCAAAAAAAAGCATGTTAAATTATACATTGTTTATCTTTGACATTCTAAAATTGAAACGAAAATATCCACTGGATCTGTATTGGGGAAACAGATTTTAGTGATAGTTAATCTTTATTTAATTGGTATATAAAAGTTAAAAAGTTTAATGAATTTGAGCGAAACTGACCTACAAAGTGCTTTAAAAAAACATTTTGGGTTTAGTCAATTTAGAGGACTACAGGAAAAGGTAATACAAAGTGTATTAGAGAAACAAAATACATTTGTTATAATGCCTACAGGCGGAGGGAAATCCCTATGTTACCAACTGCCTGCTTTGATGTGTGAAGGAACTGCTATCGTAGTTTCTCCGTTAATTGCACTAATGAAAAATCAAGTCGATGCTATTCGAAGTATTTCATCGGTTGAAGGTATAGCACATGTACTTAACTCATCTCTCAATAAATCAGAGGTGAAAACGGTAAAAGGAGATATAATGAACGGTGTTACTAAGTTATTGTATGTAGCTCCAGAATCATTAACCAAAGAAGAATATGTAGATTTTTTAAAATCCCAGAAAATTTCTTTTTTAGCCGTTGATGAGGCTCATTGTATCAGCGAATGGGGTCATGATTTTAGACCAGAATACCGTAATCTACGTAATATTATTAGAAGAATAGGGGAAGATATTCCTATTATCGGTCTTACTGCTACGGCTACCCCAAAAGTGCAAGAAGATATTCTTAAAAATTTAGCGATGAGTAATGCCAATACATTTAAGGCATCATTTAATCGACCAAATTTATTTTATGAAATACGACCTAAAACAAAGAATGTAGATGCTGATATTACTCGCTTTGTAAAACAAAATAGCGGTAAAAGTGGTATTGTATATTGCCTTAGTAGAAAACGAGTAGAAGAACTTGCACAAACATTAGAGGTTAATGGAGTAAAAGCTGTTCCTTATCATGCTGGATTAGATGCTAAAACCAGGGCAAAACATCAAGATATGTTTTTGATGGAAGACGTGGATGTAGTAGTAGCTACAATTGCTTTTGGAATGGGAATTGATAAACCCGATGTACGTTTTGTGATCCATCATGATATGCCAAAAAGTATAGAGAGTTATTATCAAGAGACCGGCCGTGCAGGACGTGATGGTGGAGAAGGGCATTGTCTTGCATATTATGCTTATAAGGATATCGAAAAACTAGAAAAATTTATGAGCGGAAAACCTGTTGCAGAACAAGAGATTGGTCATGCTCTGTTACAGGAAATAGTTGCTTTTGCAGAAACCTCTATCTCCAGGCGTAAATTTATATTACATTATTTTGGAGAAGAATTCGATGAGGTCAATGGAGAAGGAGCAGATATGGATGATAACATCCGCAATCCAAAGAAAAAACATGAAGCGCAAGACGAAGTAAAATTACTTCTAGAAGTGGTTAGTAAGACAGGAGAAATTTATAAATCCAAAGATCTGGTCAATACACTTATTGGTAAAAGTAATGCATTGATTATCTCTCATAAAACACACCAACAACCTTTCTTTGGAAGCGGGAAATCTAGAGATGGGAAATATTGGATGGCTCTTGTACGTCAGGTATTAGTCTCTGGATATCTTCGTAAAGATATTGAAACGTATGGTGTCATTAGAATTACTAAAGAAGGTAAAGACTTTATAAAAAAACAGACAAGTTTCATGATGACAGAAGATCATATTTATGATGAAACTAATGATGATTCTATAGTAACAGCAGCAAAATCAGGAGCAAAAGGAGGTGGTGATGATAAATTAGCTGGAATGTTACGAGATTTAAGAAAAACAGTAGCTAAAAAATTAGGAGTACCACCATTTGTAGTATTCCAAGATCCTTCTATTGATGATATGGCTCTTAAATATCCAATTAGTGTAGAAGAACTAGCAAATGTTCATGGAGTTGGAGAAGGGAAAGCAAAAAAATATGGTTCTGCATTCGTAGAATTGATCGCAAAATATGTAGAAGAAAACGATATTATGAGACCTGATGATTTTGTCGTTAAAAGCACAGGTGCTAATAGTGGTCTTAAACTATATATTATACAAAACGTAGATCGTAAGCTACCATTGGATGATATTGCTGCCGCAAAAGGCATGGATATGACCGCTTTTATTAAAGAAATGGAAGCTATAGTTTATAGTGGTACAAAACTTAATATAGGATATTGGATTGATGAAATTCTAGATGAAGATCAGCAAGAAGAAATTCATGAATACTTTATTGAAGCAGAAAGTGATAAAATAGATACTGCAATAGAAGAATTTGATGGAGATTATGATGATGAAGAACTTCGTTTATATCGCATAAAGTTTATTAGTGAGGTGGCGAATTAATTATTCAGTATTTTTAATACTTAAAAGAGACAACCTTTTTAGATTGCCTCTTTTTGAATAATGATTTAAGCTTCATGATCTAATGGATTGCAAATAGGTAATCCATGGATGTTACAATAAAATGGCCCAGAAAAACAACCTGTTGATGGTCCTGCGCCACACTCTGGAGGTAATCCGCCATTAATTTGTTTCTGGACATTTTTCTTTATTGAATTAATACCTTTTAGATTTAAAATGTTTTGTAACATAGTTTTTAGGTTTTTAAGGATTAACGATTCTTTTTGATAAATTTTAGATATATACTTAAATTATATTAGTCTCAAAATACTCAAGTAAAAAATTAAATAACCACTTCAATTTATTTACAATATTTAGATTCTTTTTCTATAAACTGATAAGCGTTTGCAAGTAAGATGTGAACGCAGTAGAAAAATAAATAAAGGGTTATGTTTATTAGAGAGTTTTATTCATATAGATAGGATAAACTATTTTCTTAATTAAAAACGTATTAAGTTTTTTAACATGATGTAATCGTTTAATAATTAGTATGTTCCTTGAACACTTATAGGCACTCAAGGAATATGTCCGAGATTTAAAAAAGTTTTTAAGCAACAAACTACTTCTGATGGGTGGCTTGTGTTTTATTAAACTAATCTAAGATTAAACGTTTAATGACAGATCATACAAGTATTATTACCTAAATACACTCCGCCATATTGTGCACATAAAAAAGAACTTATATGAGTGCGAACCCTTCCTCCTGTATCACCACAAGGAGTATCAACAGATATTAACTCTTCTTTAAAACCTCCTTTGACTGATTTTTGTTCTTCTTTGTTTAATTTTTTTGCGTGATTTAATTCTAAAATGTTTTTTAACATGATGTAATTGTTTAATAATTAATATACTCCTCGAACATTTATAGACACTCAAGGCATATGTCTGATAAGCTTCTTTTTTGTTAATCGTTTCTAGAATGGAGCTATTTATAGGTAAGATGAATATAATTTGTAAATAACAAATAGAGGTTCTGGATATTCAGGAAGTTGAAGATTCAGAACGTATTTTTAGGTTTTTTATAAAAAATTAAACCCTTTCAAGAAGATGTTGATCTTTAAAAATACTAAGTTGGAAATAGAGGGAGTATTATAATAACCTTTTGTTTAATAAAAGAATAGCATTTACTTATCTTTGCAACTCAAAAATTAAAACGTTAAAAAAGATATTGCTATGCAAGACGGATTATACGCAAAATTTAATACAACAAAAGGAAGTATCCTTGTTAATTTAGAATACAAAAAGACACCGGGAACGGTTGGTAATTTTGTAGGCCTTGCGGAAGGAACTATAGAAAATGAAGCTATTCCACAAGGGAAGCCATATTATAATGGACTTAAATTTCATAGAGTAATTGCTGACTTTATGATTCAAGGAGGAGATCCACAAGGAACCGGTGCTGGTGGTCCTGGATATCAGTTTGATGATGAAATACATTCAGATCTTAAACATGACGGACCAGGAGTTTTATCTATGGCTAATGCAGGCCCAGGAACAAATGGGAGTCAGTTTTTTATTACACATGTAGAAACAGCATGGTTAGATGGAAAACATACCGTATTTGGTAAAGTTGTAGAAGGATTAGATGTGGTAAATGCTATAGAACAAGGTGATGAAATTGAATCTTTAGAAATAGAAAGAGTCGGTGCAGAAGCAGAAAACTTTAATGCAGTTGAAACATTTAGAAGTTTTAATGGAGCAAAAGCAGAGCGAGAGGCAGCAGCTAGAAAAAAATCTGAAGAATTATTAGAAGAACTAGCAGCAGGATTTGATAAAACAGAGAGTGGTTTACGTTATAAAGTAATCCAAAAAGGAGATGGAGTTAAGGCCGAAAAAGGAAAAACTGTTTCAGTACATTATAAAGGAAGTTTAACAGATGGCACGGTGTTTGATTCTTCTTATAAGCGTAACCAGCCTATTGATTTTGCATTAGGCGTAGGACAAGTGATTTCTGGATGGGATGAAGGAATTGCTTTGTTACAGGTGGGAGATAAAGCACGGTTTGTGATTCCACCTTATCTCGGATATGGAGAAAGTGGTGCCGGTGGTGTTATTCCACCAAATGCAACGCTCATTTTTGATGTCGAGTTAGTAGCGGTAAAGTAGATTTATATCTATCATAAAAAAGTTTTCAAAAGTCCCTGACTATTTCAGGGACTTTTTTAGTATTATCTTTTATGTAAAATGTATTTAAAGTTATGAATATTTATTTTTTATCAAAAAAGGCATGAAATTAACACAGTAAATTATTAAATTAATAGTAGATTTTAACAGTGAAAGCTTTATTTTTAACTTTTTATATTTTTTTTAACAAATTTTTTTTAATTATATTAAAAGTGTTTCTGTTAAAAAATAATATTTGAATAGTAAAATCCCCTAATTTATTTATATTTTAACCCCCAATTGCTAGACCCCCTAGATATGAAACAAGGACTTATCACATTTATTTTTCTCTGTACGCTCCAACTTGCCTTGGGACAGGGAAAAGAAGAAATTCTGGAAAATGTCAAAGATCAGATGGAGATCATTGATAGTTATATAGAATTTGAAACCTTTTATTTAGACCCTGAAGAGTTTTTAGATAAAATGGCTGACCATGGAGCAGAGCTTAATGGATATTACGAACATGAAAGACTTAAGAAAATTGTTAGAAAAGTAGGTACCAGAACAGCAGATGTTGTGACCGAATTTTATTTCTGGAATGATCAGTTAATCTATGTGAACTACAAACAAAGACCATATACAGAATCCAAAAATGCAAATGGTCAGAGGATTTTGGATTATTCTAATGCCTATACAAAGTATGAGTCAAAACATTATTTCAATAATGGTGAAGAGGTTGAAACAAAAAAAATAGGAGAATCTTTAGAAGAGATTACTACAGAAGAAGAATTTGTGAAGTATGCTAATAAAATGAAATCCTTATTGGACAATAAGTTTTATAATAGAAATATCTATGAAAACTTACAAGGGAAATGGATGTTTATTCAGAATACTGAAGATTATATAATCTTTGAAGGTACTATACGTTTCAATTTTTATAATGGTAAGTTTGCAAACCGTTTAAAAACAAGAATTGAAGAAGATGTCTTAATTTGTTTCTTTCCGATGGATGATAGAATTTATCGATATAAAATAGGAAGCATAGACAACAATGTACTTACTTTAATCGATCTTTCTTCACAAGAAGAGTTTGTATACGCAAAAGTAGATTAAATGTTAAAATTATGAATCTAAGATATCCTATAGGAGAATTTAAATGCCCAGAAATTATAACTCCTGATCACATACAAAAATGGATATCTGATATAGAAGAACTCCCAGGGAAGTTATCTAAGCTCGTTTCTGATTTTACAGAAGCACAATTAGAAACGCCCTATAGGGAGGAGGGGTGGACTGCAAGACAAGTTATACATCATATACACGATAGTCATCATAATGGGTACATAAGATTTAAGTGGGCTCTGACAGAAAATAAACCACTAATTAAGGCATATAATGAGCAATTATGGGCTGAATTATTCGACACTAAATCGGCACCAATTTATTTATCAGTAAATGTAATAAGTGCTTTGCACGCTAAATGGGTTTATTTTTTAAAGGGACTGTCTTCTGATGATATGAAAAAAGAATTTATACATCCAGAAGGAAATGTGAGTATCTCATTAGCAGAAGATATAGGTATATATGCCTGGCATGGAAATCATCATTTGGCACATTTGCAGATTATAGCAGAACTCTAAAGAGTTAATATCATTCTTTGCATTTCTCGATAATTATCCTTTAAACCAGGATAGTCTAAGTTGTAAAAAGAAATGGTCTGAAACCCTAATTTTTGATAAAATAATAATGCAGGACTTGTCGTCATTACATCAAGCCATATTACTTTTTTGTTCAAAGCTCTTGCGTAATTCTTAATGAATTCAATTCCTTTTTTACCAATCCCTAACCCTATAGATTCTTTTAAGAGGTAAATTTTTTCTAATTGAAGAGCTTCAGAACCATCAAACCCTTCAACGTTTTCATGGGTTCTGATTTTTAACATGCCAAGTGTTTTGTTTGCTTGTTCAATTAGAAAATAAATGATATTATCAATTTTAAAATCTTCTCGAAAAGCATTTCGATTAAAACTTAAATTGATGTAATAGCTTGGATCATCGTTTTTCCAGATGTGGGTATAATGTTCTGGGTAAAACTGTTGACTTACTGAAACTAAACGTTCGATATCATGTTTGGAGCATGTTTTAAAAACAATTTCTGAAGGCATAAACTATTCTTTCCATTTGATATTACAACCAATACTTGGTTTTTGATTTTCAGAAACTTTAGCATTACGAAGCACAGCATCCAATGCTTGACGCAAATCACGACCATTTACGGGAATGCCATTTCCAGGTCTGGAATCATCAAGTTGTCCTCGATAAATTAGTTTTAATTCAGCATCAAACAAATAAAAATCAGGAGTACATGCTGCATCATAAGCTTTTGCAACATCTTGAGTATCATCAAATACATATGGGAATGTGTAATTGTTTTTACGTGCTGTCTTCCACATTTCTTGAGGAGCATCCTGCGGATATTTTTCAATATCATTACTGCTAATGGCAATAAAACCAAACCCTTGAGCTCGATAATCATTTGCAATCCTAACAATTTCCTCATTCACATGAATAACAAAAGGACAATGATTGCAAATAAACATTACAACAGTTCCTTTTTCTCCTTTAATATCTTTTAAAGAAACGTTGTCGTTAGTAATGGTGTCAACAAGCGTGAAATCTGGTGCTATTGTGCCAAGAGGGAGCATATTTGAAGGAGTACGTGCCATAATATTTTTTATTTTTTGAAAGGATCCAAATTACAATTTTCTATACTAATAAGTCTAAAAAATGGTATCTTAGTTACAACTGAACTGAACTTTATGCAATAAAATATTGTACCCGTTTAGGTGATTCAAAAAATGTTTGGTAAGAAATAATATGACACTACAAGATTGGAAAAATTCAGGGACTCATTTTTTGTATAAAAAAAAACACAAAATATTCTATAAAGTAGATGGAGAAGGAGAACCTTTATTGCTTATTCATGGGTTTCCAACATCATCCTGGGATTGGTGTAAAATGTGGGAGTCTCTTATCGAAAAATATGAAGTTTATACCTTGGATATGATGGGGTTTGGTTTTTCTGCAAAACCAACAAATTTTGAGTATACAATTTCGACTCAGGTAGACTTATGGGAGTATTTTTTGAAGGAAAAAAAGCTTACTTCATTTCATATCCTTGCTCATGACTACGGAGATACTGTTGTGCAGGAGATGCTAGCAAGGTTTAAAGAAAATCCGACATATGAGTTTGATATTAAATCCGTTTGTTTTTTAAATGGAGGCATGTTTCCGGAGACCAACTTTCCAACCTTTACTCAAAAATTATTATTGACACCTTTGGGGAGTGTTCTAAAACATTTTATGGGTAGAAATACGTTAGCTAAGAATTTTAAAAAAATATTCGGAAGAGAAACACAACCCAGTGAATTAGAAATCGACGAGTTTTGGGAAGTAATAGATTACAATTCTGGCAAAAATATTATTCATAAATTGATAAGATACTTAAAAGAAAGAGATATTTATAAAATTAGATGGAGAGAAGCTATACAGCATACAAAAGTACCAAAGCGACTTATAGATGGTGGTGTTGATCCGATTTCTGGAAAACACATGGCAGAATTTTATCAACAGATAGTTCCCGATGCAGATGTGGTTATGTTAGAGAAAATAGGACATTACCCACAGGTTGAAGCTCCTGATGAAGTATTGTCCCATTATTATTCTTTTAGAGAACAGCTATAATTTATTCTTTTTGTATCTTCTTTACATTTCGTCACTAAAGAAGATGGCATTCATTAGTAGCTTATTTGTACCGTACCAAAACGCTCTGAAATTAGTGTTGTCAGTAAATAAAATTACATTTCCTTTTCCAAAATTGTTATGTCTGAAAGGTACTGTGCCTGATAATGAATCTAGATTCTTTTTGCTGATATATCCACTTAACAAAGGCTTTTTTGTATACTGAATCGGATTATTATAGCTCTGTTTATCTGGTTTTATGAATAGTTTTGTATTTCTAAACAGTGAAATTCTATTGCTTTTATATCCAAAATTAATAGGATGAGAGCGATCGATTTTCGCATCAAAAATAGCCCCACCAATTACTTGAGCCCCTCTAAAGTCTCGCTTTTGCTCAAAAGAGATGTTTTTGGCATCATTTTCGGGTGTGGTAAATTCAATTTTCATAAACTCGTTATTCTTAAAGAATTGAGCAGCATTTCTGTATCCTATTAATGTTCCCCCATTTCGAATCCATGTTTTAAGTTTTTCTGATTTTTCTTTATTAAAACTTTGTCTCCAGCTATTAGGAAGTATGAGATGCGTATACCTGGATAAATCAGTTCTTCCAAAATTATCTGTAGTTAATTTTGTAATTGGAATATCATAACGTTGATCCATTAAGTGCCAGATTTCACCAGAATCATAGGGCGTGATCCCAGTACCTGTAAATAAACCAATCCTAGGTAAAGATAATGCTCTAAATTGATTACTCCCCAGATCTATACCTTTAGTTAATCCTGTAGAAACACCAGTGATATCAATGTGATTATTTGTGGATACTTTTTGTAAAAATGCATGTAGTTCTTCTTTGTTTAGTTTCTGATTTTGAACAGGAACTAGTATTGTTCCATAGTCATATTTCTTATTTTCTAAAGAAAAAGGGTTCATCCCAACTTTTGCTCGTAATCCTTTTGCTAATATTTGATATAATGCTTTTGGCCCATAGTATTCATGCCATTCTATTAAATATGCATAATTACTTTTGTTGACCGCATTTGCTCTTCGATGAGATAGGTTTGATACTTCAGTTCCTAAATTAGATACAGAGGCATTATCTGTATAATCAAGGTTAAAAGCAAGTGGAAATGTCCATGCAGAAATATCATAGAAAAGACTATCCTGAAAAGTAGTTCTTTTTTCAAAAATGGCTTTAAGTAATCGTTTTTGCTTTTGGTACTTTGGTATAATATAACTGTATCCTTTTTTAAATGTTTTGCCTTGAGTTGTTATATCTTGTTTAAGTTCATGTATTTTGATTTGATGTCTTTTAAGAATTTCTGCTAAGTGATAGGATGATGCAGCGTCCTTTTCATTACCAAAGATGTAAGCATCTTTTGACAATTCTTTTCTTGCATTATTATAGAAACTACGTTTGTAATCTAGTAATTCTTTACGCATCGTTTTTGCAGCTTCTAATGTAGAAAGTGTAGCCGTAAATTGATTTCTTATAGTAAAAGGAAAAGTAAGGAGTCCGTTATCGGTTTGTTGTGCATGACCTCGAGAACTACCTTGTTCAAATAAAATACCTATGCCTCCATTAATATCAGGAAAAGTAGATCCTTTACCATAGTAGAAGTCATCAAAATTTTCTTCTGTATAATACAATGAACCTATGTTATCTAATGCTTTAGCATGGTAATTGGCAATTTTTTTTGTTAATTCCTGATTTAGTTTAGGAGTCAATGGATGAGTTCTGGATTGTATTCCTGGTTGAAAAAAGAAGGTGCTATTTGATCCCATTTCATGATGATCAGTCAAAATATTAGGATACCACTGATGAAAAGTTTTAATACGAGCTCTAGACTCTGGTAATTGAACGGGTAGCCAGTCTCGATTCATATCAAACCAATAATGATTTGTTCTGCCTCCAGGCCATATTTCGCTATATTCGCGATCTTGAGGATCCGAATTAATATTTTTACTTTTATTCGTATTTGCCCAATATGCAAATCGTTGTAAACCATCAGGGTTTAATGAAGGGTCGAACAGGATGACAACGTTGTTAAGTAACTCATCGATTTCTGATCCTTGAGCTGCTGCCAAATGATATGCTGCTATTAGCGATGCATTAGAGCCGCTAGGTTCGTTGCCATGGATAGAAAACCCCTGGTATACAATAGCTGGAAGATTCTCCAGATTTAATCCTTCAGACCCATTTTCTGTGAGTTGAATATGTTTTTTTTGAATTTCTTGAAGATTCTGATGATTTTGTTGTGATGTTATAGTAAGTAATAGTATTGGTCTGTCTTCAAATGTACTCCCTCTATCTTCAATCGTGATTCTTGGTGAAGCTTTTGCTAAAGCTTTCATGTAGCTTACAAGTTTATCATGCGTTACATGCCATTTTCCAGGTACATATCCAAGAACACTTTGAGGAGTGGGGATTTCAGGATTATACGTTGTGTTCTTTGGAAGATAATACGCTAAAGAAATATCATTTTGAGAAAAAGATGATATACTGGTAATCGCAAAAAAAATCGTAAAGATATATTTCATTTGAGTTATTTTTTGATGCGTGAATATAAAAAAAACCGCTTCAGTGAATGAAGCGGTTTACATAACTTTAACTTAAGTAAGTTATATTTTTCTAGATATCATCAAAGCTTACATCTGTAAAGCTTTCTGTAGATGCAGTAACTCCTTCTCGGTTACTGTTATCTGTGTCTTTTTCATATGATTTTTGAAAATCTTTTTGGTGTCTTTCGCTGATAACTTCTTCTCCTTTTTCTTCAACAATGAAGCTAGTCATCTCTTCTAAGATTTCTGAAAAGCCAACAAAATCTTCTTTGTAAAGATAGATTTTGTGTTTCTTATAGTGAAAAGATCCATCATCATTGGTGAACTTTTTACTCTCAGTTATTGTCAAATAATAATCCCCCGCTTTAGTAGCTCTTACGTCAAAGAAATATGTTCTTCTTCCTGCTCGTAAAACTTTTGAGAAAATTTCTTCTTTATCCATCATTTCATTATCACTCATAATCCGTATTTATTAATTAATTAATATGTTATGATGGTTTCAAAAATCCAAAAAAATTGTTAATCGCACAAAAAAAACTCAAGTTTCTTTTTCGCTAAGTTGTTTTAGATAAAGTTCTTTATAGTAACCTTCGGTGCTTATTAGTTGATTATGAGTACCTTGCTGTGTTATTTTACCATCTTCTAATACAATAATTTTATTTGCATTTTTAGCAGTAGATACTCTATGACTTACTATAAATGTGGTCTTATCTTTAGAAATTTTGTTAAGATTATTCAAAATTTGCTCTTCTGTCTCGGTATCTACAGCAGATAAACAATCATCAAAAAGCAATATTGAAGGGTTTTTAATTATTGCACGAGCTATAGAAACCCTTTGTTTTTGACCTCCAGAAAGTGTTATTCCTCGTTCTCCAAGTACAGTTTGATATCCTTTGCTAAAATCTATTATGTTTTTATGTACCACGGCATTTTTTGCGGCTTCGTGAACTTCATCATCAGTGGCATTTTCATTACCGAATTTAATATTGTTCTGTATGGTATCACTAAACAAAAAAGCATCCTGTGGGACATACCCAATATGTTTTCTTACATCGGTTAAATTTAGGTTTTTTATGGGAGTTCCGTCGATACGTATTTCGCCAGAAGAAACATCATATAATCTGCCTATAAGATCTAATATTGTCGATTTTCCAGAACCTGTTTTACCAATTATACCTATTGTTTCTCCATTTTTAATTTCAAAAGTTAAGTTTTGTAATGCTGTTATATTGGTATCATCATAGGTAAAAGAAACATTATCAAAACTAATATCTCCAATAATAGGAGTATTTTGTGAAACTGTATTGGTAATTTCTGGTTCCTGGCTTAGAAATTCATTAATCCTTACTTGAGAAGCTTCAGCTTGTTGCACAATAGAGCTTACCCATCCAACAGTCGCTACTGGCCAAGTTAACATATTTACAAATATGATAAATTCTACAATTACCCCTAGATCTTGTATAGTGCCATCTATAAATTGTTTTCCTCCAATATAAATAACCAAAATATTACTAAACCCTATTAATAAAACCATTAGTGGAAAAAATAACGCTTGAACTTTAGCCAAATCCAAATTTTTATCTTTGCTGGTATTAGATAATTTTGTAAAATTTTCTTGAGTTTGAGGTTCAATACCATATGCTTTGATTACAGTAATACCACTAAATGATTCTTGAGTAAAAGTGGTTAATTTCGATAAAAACTCTTGTACAATTGTACTACGTTTATGAATAGCAACACTTAATTTATAGATTGATATTGATAATATAGGTAACGGTGCTACAGTATATAATGTAAGTTCTGGTGCAATACTAATCATATATCCAATTACTACGACAAATAAAGTGATCGTATTTACACTGTACATTATAGCAGGGCCAACGTACATTCTAACTTTAGATACATCTTCACTAATTCGGTTCATTAAATCACCCGTTCTATTTTTCTTATAAAAATTAAGTGATAATTTTTCATAATGTTGAAATACTTCATTTTTTAAGTCAAATTCTATAAATCTTGATACAACAATAAAAGTCTGCCTCATTAGAAATGTGAAAAAAGCAGAAATCAGTACAGCCCCAATAATTAAGAGAATATTAAGGATTAATCCGCTTTTTACTTCGGCAATATCTGTTATATCATTATTTATATATTGTTCTACAACATCTACAGAGTCACCAACTAAGGTAGGAACCATTGTAGCAAAAATTCTTGCAATTATGGTAATTACCAAGCCAATAATAAGTCTGTATTTATATTTTAAAAAGTATTTGTTTAGATGGCGTAATGCGCGCATAAAGGAGAGGTGTTTTGAGATCTATTTATTAATAAATTCGTAAAGTTTAATAGCTTTAGGTTTGAAATTGATAAAAATATGCTATTTTAGCATCCTGATTTTGAATATAATATAATCATAACGTTTTAAAATTCTCATAACATGATAACAGAAGTGTTTACTGCAAACCAATTAAAAAAAGAAGCTCCTGTATTTGGTCAACTATCTTTTGATGATCACGAACAAGTTGTTTTTTGTCAAGACAAAGATACAGGATTGAAGGCAATAATTGGTGTGCATAACACAATTTTAGGACCTGCATTGGGAGGAACCAGAATGTATGATTATGCAACAGAATGGGATGCTCTTAATGATGTACTAAGATTATCTAGAGGTATGACCTACAAAGCGGCAATCACTGGTTTAAATCTTGGAGGAGGAAAAGCAGTTATTATAGGAGATCCTAAAAAAATAAAAACTCCTGAGTTAATGAAGCGCTTTGGGAAGTTTGTGCATACGCTAGGCGGAACATACTATACTGCTGAGGATGTAGGTATGGAAACTTCTGATATGGATACCGTAAGAGAAGTTACACCATATGTAACAGGAATTTCTGAAGCAAAGGGAGGTGCAGGTAATCCGTCTCCAGTAACTGCTTATGGAGTGTATATGGGAATGAAAGCAGCTACAAAATTTGCATACGGTACTGATGGATTAGAAGGAAAAAGAATTTTGGTTCAGGGAATAGGTCATGTAGGTGAAGAACTTGTTCGTTTAACATCAGAAGAAGGTGCTAATGTGGTAATAAGTGATATTAATCAAGAAAGATTAACAGAAGTTAGTAGCAAATATGGTGCAGATATTTATAGAGGAGACGATTTATACGCCGAAACAGCTGATATTTATGCGCCTTGTGCTCTTGGAGCAACGGTAAATAATGATACTATAGATAAACTAAAAGTAAAGGTCATTGCAGGTGCAGCAAATAATCAATTGGCAAATGAAAATATTCATGGCTCTTTATTGCAAAAGAAAGGAATAGTATATGCTCCTGATTTTTTGATTAATGCTGGAGGGATTATAAATGTATATGCAGAGATTGAAGGATATGGAAGAGACCAAATCATGGCTAAAACACAGAATATCTACGATACTACTTTGGATATTTTGAATAAAGCAAAAGCTACTAATATGACTACAAATGCTGCAGCAATCAGTATTGCCGAAGATAGAATTACTGCCGGAAAAAATAAACAGTAAATGTATTTATAATGGTTAGATAGATTTAAAGAGATCTTGTTCTGACCTATTAGTTATAAGACAAAGTAAAATATTAAAAATATTACTGGATAAAAATAAAATTTTACGATTGGTAGATTAAAAATAATAGTATTTTTGCAGGGCAAAAGTTAAAATGACTTTTGCCCTTTTTTAATATAAAGTTCTTTGTAATTTTCTATGTTAACCAGAAGACATATTAGAGTAAAAGTTATGCAGTCTCTCTATTCGATAGAGCAGACGCAAAGTGACAACCTAGGAAAAGAAGAAAAATTTCTTCTTTTCAGTATTGATCAGATGTATGAATTATTTCTTATAAATATTCAACTACTGGTAGAAATTAGAAAACAAGCTACTGACTTTTTAGAAAAAAGTCAAAAAAAATACCTTGCTACTTCCGAAGAAAAAAATCCAAATACCAAATTCATAAACAACGAAGTATTATTGTTGTTAGAGAAAAATATTGAGCTCAAAACAGAGCTTGAGAAGAAAAAGATGAATTGTTGGGAATTGGATGATGAGTATGTAGCTATATTATGGAAAGAAATTAAAGAAAGCGATATCTACAAAACATATATGAGTACAAAGCTTACTTCGTTTAAAGAGGATAAGGATTTTGTACTAGATATTTTTAAGGAAATCGTAGCGCCCAATGATAAACTCTATGAATATATAGAGGATAAAAAATTAACATGGGTAGATGACTTACCTTTGGTAAATACTTCAATTATCAAAATGCTACGCAAAATCAAAGCCTCGCATGATGAACATATGGTATTGCCAAAACTATACAAGGATGTAGATGATAAAAAGTTTGCTATCGATATTTTTAGAAAAACAACACTTAATGGAGCAGAGTTTGCTAAGGAAATTGATGGTAAGACCCCAAATTGGGACCAGGATCGTATTGCAGAACTAGATAAAGCAATTATAAAAATGGCCATTTGTGAGTTTGTAAAGTTCCCGTCGATCCCTGTAAAAGTAACAATTAACGAATATTTAGAAATAGCAAAAGAATATAGTACTCCTAAAAGTAGTATTTTTATCAACGGGATTTTAGATAAAATCTCCAAAGAGTATAAAGAAAACGGCAAATTAAACAAAGTAGGCCGTGGACTTATGTAATATTAGAAAAAATAGTATTTTTAACCTCAAATAATTAAAAACCCAAGTAATGAAAAAAGGAATCTTAATTTTGGCCGGAGCTTTTGCGATGACATTTGTTTCTTGTAAAGACAATGCGGCAGAAAAAGTTAAAGAAGAAAATGTAGAGATAGCAGCAGATCGTGATGCAAAAAACGCAGATTTTCCTGTAATGACTTTCTCAGAAATCGAGCACGATTTTGGAACTATCAATGAAGGAGACGTGGTAGAACACAAATTTGCATTTACCAATACAGGTAAAGCTCCATTGGTAATAGTAAGTGCAAAAGGTAGCTGTGGATGTACAGTTCCTGAATGGCCAAAAGAACCAATCGCTCCAGGAGCAACAGGAGAGATGTTGGTTAAATTTAATTCTAATGGAAAACCAAATCAGCAAACTAAGCAAGTTACTATAACTGCTAATACTGAGTCTGGTAAAGAAACACTTAAGATTAAAGCTATGGTTACTCCAAAGGCTAAACCTGTAAGTGGAACACCAGTAAGCGAATAATTTTATGGATCAAATTAAACAATTTCTACCTTTTATATTAATATTTGTGGTGATGTATTTCTTTATGATTCGCCCACAGATGCAAAAAGCAAAAAAGGAGAAAAAATTTGCTGAAGAGCTTAAGAAAGGAGATCGCGTAGTTACAAAAAGTGGTCTTCATGGAAAAGTCTTTGACTTCAGTGAAAAAAACAATGCTGTTATTATTGAAACAGGATCGGGTAAACTAACTTATGATAGGTCTGCAATTTCATTGGAGATGAGTCAAAAATTAAACCAACCGGCTGCGGATAAGAAGTAATAACTAGCCTACTTGTTAAAAGCGCGATAAAACTAGTATAGTCTTATCGCGCTTTTCTATTTAATAAAAAACAATTTTAAAAGGTTAACTTTTCATGGTGACAATTCGTTGTGGAAGAGGAGCGTCATAATTAGCCTTACCCAAAGCTTCAACGATTCTTTGCCTTGTATCCCAATATACATCCCAATAATCATCACAAGTCGAATACGGCAATGCTAATAGCTCTACACCATTTGGTCCCAGATTGTTTACAGCTACTCTGGGAGCAGGATCTTGCATTACTTTATCATCTTCTTGCATAACATCCAATACAATCTTTTTAGCCTTTTCTATATCAGACCCATATTGAATTCCAAAAGGCATATCGACTCTAAGATTCCCAATAGTAGTAAGATTGGTAATTGTTCCTGCAGTGATTGCTCCGTTAGGGATGATTTCAGTTTTGTTCTGAAACGTTTCTAAAATAGTAACAAATACAGAAATTTCTTTTACAAATCCTAATTTGCCTCCTGTCTCTATAAGATCTCCAACTTTAAATGGTCTAAATACAAGAAGCATAACACCAGCTGCCATGTGACCTAATGAACCATTAAAAGCTCCCCCGATTGCTAATCCGACAGCAGCTAATAGAGCCGCAAATGTTGCGGTAGGAATTCCTACTATACCAGCTATCGAAATAAATAACAGAACTTTTAATAAAAAATTGACTAGAGTTACAAGAAATGGTTTTAAAGTGTGATCTACTTTACTTTTATCAAACCCTTTTTTGATCGCTTTCATGATCATTTTTACAATCCAAAGACCAATAATTAGAGCAACAATTCCTCCGACAATTTTTAATCCATATTGTCCTACACCTTCTTGTATAGAATTAAAAAAACCGGTGAGAGAACCCATAATAGTATTTCCCGTTTCTGCAGTAACATCTGCTGCGGTATCCAAAACTTTTTCTGTACTTTGCATGATTTATATGATTAAATAGTTAATAAAATAAATCTACTACAATCATAAAATCACCTAAGGCAGGGTATCTCAATAAAAATGAATAAAATCGTCTAAAGTAAATAAAAACCGATAAATCGTTTTATTTTACTTATTAGTAGTTAACTCTGCAATTTTAACAATCACTTCTACAGCTTTGATCATACTTTCTACAGGGACATATTCATATCTTCCATGAAAATTATGCCCTCCTGCAAAGATATTAGGACAAGGAAGCCCCATAAAACTCAATTGAGATCCATCTGTTCCTCCCCGAATGGGTTTTATAAGTGGAGTGATGCCCAAAGCTTTCATAGCTTCCTCGGCAATATCAACAATATGCATTACAGGCTCTACTTTTTCTCGCATATTGTAATATTGATCTTTAATTTCTATAGATATCACTTCTTTTTCATGCTGTGTATTAATTTCTGAAGCGAGTTTATTCATTACTTCTTTTCTTGCTTCAAAATGTTTTTTATCATGATCTCTGATAATGTATTGTAATTGAGTTTCTTCCACATCACCTTTTATATTGTGTAAATGAAAGAACCCTTCTCGTCCACTGGTATGTTCTGGAGTTTCCATCCTTGGTAAGGAATTGATAAAATCCTGGGCGATATACATACTATTAATCATTTTTCCTTTAGCATACCCAGGATGTACAATCTTTCCTTTAACGGTTACTACTGCGCCTGCAGCATTAAAATTTTCATATTCGAGTTCACCTATTTGACTACCATCCATAGTATATGCCCAATCAGCTCCAAATTTGGTAACATCAAATTTATGCGCACCACGTCCAATTTCTTCATCTGGAGTAAAACCAATTCGTATTTTTCCATGTTTAATTTCAGGATGTTGGATGAGGTATTCCATTGCGGTTACAATTTCAGTAATCCCCGCTTTGTCGTCTGCTCCTAATAAGGTAGTACCATCAGTAGTAATCAATGTTTGACCCTTATATTGCTTCAAATCTTCAAAATACTCTGGTGAAAGGACTATGTTTTGTGATGAATTGAGTATAATATCTTTACCATCATAATTTTCTATAATCTGTGGATTTACATTTGCTCCTGTAAAATCTGGGCTAGTATCAAAATGAGATATAAAACCAATTGTAGGAACTTCATGATCTACATTAGAGGGTAAAGTCGCCATAATATATGCGTTCTCATCTATAGTTACGTCTTCAAGACCTATAGTTTTTAACTCTTCTGCTAATTTATTGGCGAGATCCCATTGTTTTTTTGTGCTGGGAGTGGTATTGCTTTCTGGATCACTTTCAGTATCAATAGTTACATAACTAATAAACCGATCAATGATATGTTGTTTTGAAATCATAACAATCAATATTTTATATATCTGAAGAATTCAAAAATACGTTTTTATTAGAACCTTGTATGACTTATTTTTGCGCAAAATTATATTTAATGTATAAATTCCTCATACGTCCTATATTATTCTTATTTGATCCAGAAAATGTGCATCATTTTACTTTTAAAATGATTAGAATTTTATCCAAAATTCCTTTAATGTCATCTGTTTTTAGAGGAATGTATAAGGTTAATGATCCCAGATTAGAAAGAGAAGTGTTTGGGTTAACATTTAAAAACCCCGTTGGGTTAGCTGCTGGTTTTGATAAAGATGCAAAATTATACAATGAGCTTCATAATTTTGGTTTTGGTTTTATAGAAATCGGAACATTGACTCCAAAAGGACAAAGTGGTAATCCTAAAAAAAGATTGTTTAGATTAAAGTCGGATAGTGCTATTATTAATAGAATGGGATTTAATAATGGAGGAGTAGAAGATGCAGTACAACGACTAAAAAAGAATAAAGGAGTTTTGATTGGTGGTAATATAGGAAAGAATAAGATTACTCCTAATGAAGAAGCAGTAGAGGATTACAAGATATGTTTTGATGCTCTTTTTGATCATGTAGACTATTTTGTAGTGAATGTGAGCTCACCAAACACACCTAACTTAAGAGCGCTACAAGATAAAGAGCCTCTAACAGCATTATTAAATACACTACAGGTAAAAAATAATCAAAAAGCTTCTCAAAAGCCCATTTTACTAAAAATAGCTCCGGATTTAACCGATGAGCAACTCATCGATATCATTGATATTGTCAAAGAGACCAAAATAGCAGGAGTTATTGCAACTAATACAACAATTTCACGAGAGGACTTAAATTCTGATGCTAAATTAATAAAAGAAAATGGAGGGTTAAGCGGTAAGCCATTAACAAACCGTTCTACAGAAGTTATTCGGTTTTTATCAGAAAAAAGTAATAAAGCCTTCCCGATAATTGGAGTAGGAGGCATACATAGTGCTCAGGATGCTATAGAAAAGATAGAGGCCGGGGCAAGTTTAATACAATTGTATACTGGTTTTATTTATGAGGGGCCCAAGCTGATAAAGGATATAAATAAAACATTGCTACGCAAAACCATATAGATGGATATAAACTACGACATTCTCTATACATTTATTATTGCGTCTACAGCATTAGCAATTTCTCCGGGTCCAGATAATATTTATGTACTCATGCAGAGTATCGTAAATGGTAAGAAATACGGATTTGCGACCGTCATGGGATTAATGTCAGGGTGTTTTGTGCATACTACTTTAGTAGCATTTGGAGTCTCAGCAATAATTAAACAAAGTGCCTTGTTGTTTTTTATCATAAAACTTTTTGGTGCTTTATATCTGTTTTTTCTTGCATTTAGAGTATTTCGAAGTGATGATGCTTTGAATTTGGAAGCTGAAACAGTAGAAAAAAAGAGTTTAAGTCAATTATTTAAACAAGGATTTATTATGAATGTTCTAAATCCAAAAGTCTCTATTTTCTTTTTGGCATTTTTTCCAGGATTCTTGTTCAGTAAAACGATAAGTAATGTAGTACAGTTTTATGTCCTAGGTATACTGTTTGTAATTACCGGAATTTTTGTTTTTGGATCTATAGCTGTCCTGGCTGGTGCAATATCCGGCTATTTAAAAAAGAGTTCAAAAGTTGGAGTGGTTTTAAAATGGCTTCAGATTATAGTATTTATTGGAATTGGAATTTTTATTCTTCTTTCTGAAAAATAAAAAATAGACTGTCTTAATTTTAAGAGAGTCTATTTTTTTCTAATAAGAAAGATTTCTTTTAAGCTTTATCGTCTTCGCTTTCATCCTCTTTGCAAGGGTGCAGTATTCCATTTTCCCAACAATACGCGTTAAAATCTCCAGCACCATTTCCTCCACCAGTTCCACCTCCTTTAAGAGTAGTTAATTGTTTTCTGTTTAATTCTTTTGCTCCTTCTAAATTTAAAATGCTTTTTAACATAATGGTTTATTTTTCGAAAATTAGATTATTTGCGATCCTTTAGAGACATTCACAATTATGTCTATCATAACCTACTGTCAGTTGTAAGATGATATTCAAAATTAGATTGAATTAAGGGTGAATAAATAAAGAAATAAATAAGTAAAAAGGATTTTAAGATAAGCGTATAGAGTTATTATTTAAGTGTATCTAAGAGATAAGATAATTGCTCCCTATTTCTAAAAGCAACTTGAATCTTATCCCCATTTGTCAAAATAATCGTTTCTTTCCTAAAAATGGAATCAATATGAGAAGTGTTTATAAGACAAGAACGGTTTACTCTAAAAAAACCACGACTAGACAGTAATTTGTCATAATGCTTCAAGATATTGTTTGCTAAGATTTCTTTTTTGTCTTTTAAGACAATGGTTGTATAGTTTCCGTCTGCTTTACATGAAATTATTTCTTCAAGAAATACAGATTTATAATATTGACCACTTTGTATAAGAATTTTTGAGTTCTGCTCTCGTATAAATTCTTGAAAGTGAACGTATTTATTGTGATTACTATGGCGAGACTTGACTTGCTCATATCTGCTAATTAC
Organism: Aquimarina sp. AU119; assembly: GCF_900312735.1. NCBI lineage: Bacteria > Pseudomonadati > Bacteroidota > Flavobacteriia > Flavobacteriales > Flavobacteriaceae > Aquimarina > Aquimarina sp. AU119. Next base: position 75,695 of record NZ_OMPF01000024.1, read on the forward strand.
CTTTTCAAGAAGTATAGGATCAATTGGTTTTAACAAATAGTTAAAGGCAAAATGCTCCATAGCTTTTTCATAATAACTATCATATGCGGTAATAAAGATAACCTCAAAATCTTTAGAGTGTATCGCATCTAGAATTTCAAAGCCCATGCCATCGTCTAAATGTATATCTAGAAAAACCAATTCTGGAGAAGAAGAAGAAATAAGAGAAATACCCTCTTTAACAGTTGTTGCCGAACCTACAATATTTAGCTCTAAAACATTTTTTTTCAGAAGTTTAGAGAGATAATTTGATGCATCAGTATCATTTTCAATAATAACAACATTAATCATAAAAATAAATGTAAATTCGTGCACTAAATTTATGTTTACCGCGCAAATAATACAACCTTGAAACGACTTTTTTTTATTTTTGTTTTTGTATTCTTAAGTTTTGATTCTTATTCCCAAGAAATACTTTCTCAACATACTATTGATACTATGTCTTTTGGAAAATTTAATCGAGTTTATCTTGACTCGATTAAATATAGCTTAGAAAACAACAGGTCTCTTAAGGGATGGACAAAGTATTATACCTTTAAAAGCTATGTTCATTTGTTTAAGCGAGAAAATGATTCTGCTCACTCAGATGCAAAAAAGGCTATAAAAGTATATGATTCTCTTGAAGTTGGGTACCTTGGATCTGACGAAACCATTCATAGAGCATATTATATAAGAGGTTTGCGAGAGTACTTCACTAAAAAACCAATTACTGCATTAAAAACCTTATACAAAGGTTTAAGCTATGCTACAAAGTATCCAAAACCACTCGACCAAAAATCATGGGAATTTTACATTCTAGAACGTATTTCTATCATACATGTTGAATTAGGGGATACTGAGTTGGCTCTTAAAGCTATGCAGAAAGTTGCAAGTGACAAGACGGTTCTGGGTCGTAGGTATGAAGGGGGTAATAATCGAAACTACATTGGTGTTTTGTTTAAAGATTTAAAAAAATATGATTCTGCAAAGGTTTATTTAAAAGAAGCTTTAAGAATGTATAATGATACATCATTACTCGATAATGATAATTATGATAAAGACTATTTTTTTAGAAGTCAAATTGTAGCGCTAGATGCTCTTGGTGATATTGCGTTGTATCAAAATCAAAAAGATTCGGCATATAATAATTTTTTAAAAGCGAATAAAATTTTTTCTGACCAAGAGTTAGTCAATTCTGATTTATTACCTAGCATCGCTAAACTAGAATCGCTGACAAGCTATGGCTATATTCTTTTTTATCAAAATGATCTCAATAAGTCTGAGGCTGTATTAAACCAGGTACGGGATTCTCTGAGAAAAAATTATAGTTATAGTAGAGATGAAAGGGATTTATATGTAAGAGTATGTGATTTTATGAATAAAGTGTACCTTAAACAAGGGGCATACGAAAAAAGTACATCTACTTTAAGCGAACTGAATGAATACCTTATTGCCCATAATGAAAAAAGTATAGCAAAGCAACTACAACTATATGCTTCTGAATTTGAATTAGAAGAAAAAGATGAATCGATATCAAAACTAGAGGAATTAACAGAGCAACAAACCACCATCGTACAACAAAAAAATATAATTAATTGGGTGCTTGGAGGATTGTTTCTTTCATTTCTAATATTAGGCGTTGTATTGTTCAGACAAAATAAATTAAAAAGTAAATATAAAACTACAATTTTAGAACAACGTTTACTTCGTTCACAGCTTAATCCACACTTTTTGTTCAATTCATTGGGTACAATTGTTTCTTTAACCTCAAACGAATCTAAAAATGTAATACCTTATACTTTAAAATTGAGTAATCTATTACGATCCATATTAGAAAATTCCAGAGAAGAGTTTGTTTCTTTAGAAGAAGAAATACAAACGGTGAAGGATTACTTAGAGCTGCAATCTAATTTTTCTCAAAAATTTGATCATGTAGTAGAGATCGATCCAGGGTTGAATGTTCAGAATATTTTGGTGCCTCCTATGTTTATACAACCCTTTGTAGAGAACGCGATAGAGCATGGTATTGCAGCTGTTAAGGATGGTGAAATAACATTAAAGATTATCATGGATGATAACGAAAAACTAATAAAAAGTAGTATCATAGATAATGGGGTTGGTTATGCCAAAGGACAGGAAATAAAAGCTAAAAACTCGGGATATGAATCACTATCAGGTTCCATCTTAAAAGATAGATTTAAAATATATTCAAGATCTTTTAAGGTTGATGCGAGGTTTGATGTTATTGAAAACACCGATAATAAAGGGTCTAGGGTTGATGTTTATCTTCCATATATTTTGGAATGATCTTATGTAAAGATTGTTGTCTAAAAAAAGACTAAAAGGTAGGAGTAGTTTTAAAACGGCTTCGTATTATTGTTTTTGTTAGCATAGGAATTTTTATTCTGTTTTCTAGGAAATAGGAATAACGAAATAAAACCAAGACATCGCAGCCTTGGTTTTATATAGATAATGTAGTGTAATAGGATTCTATTAAATGATCAACAAGTTGCTAATATTATTTTCCCTTATCAAAGTGTTTCATCACAGCATAATAATCATTAATGTAAATCCCTTTTGACTTAAGTTAATTTTTTAGATTGTAATATTCTTTGACCTCTAGAAAATTGGAAAAATCTACACTATTTACATTACTGCTCTCGACCAATATAAACCTAAACCTTAGATTTTGAGCAAAAGTAGAGCGTAAGGTAAGTTGTCCAACTTCAATTCGGTCAATTTCTAAAGCTACATCCGTAGCAAGGGAAAGTGGTAAAGTTTCCCAAAAAGTATTACCAGGTACTGTAACATAACCATAAACAAAGCCTGTGTCGAATATTTCTTGTGTTAATTCTGGAATATCAATGACATTATTTCCTATTTCTAGATCAAAATCATCAATTGTAACATTAACTACGTTGGCATTACCATCTTGTCCGTTAACTCCTTGTTCACCTTGTGGACCAACTGGTCCAATGGCACCATCTTCTCCGTCTGAACAACTAAATGTGAATAAAACAATAAGGATTAAAAAAATGTACTGTGATTTTACTTTTTTTGTTTTCATGATGTAGAATTTTAATTATTTATATTAATTGATTTGATGTAAAATACTCCTGGTAACTAATCTTCCGTTTGATTTTCGAGTTTCTTCTTTGACCATACCCACACCTTCTGAAATCCACTGTTTAGAATAAAAAGTTTTAGCCATGCCCATAGTCAAGGTATTTGTATAGGTAATGACATAACAATCAAAAGTTCCCGCAGGAGTGGTAATCTCCTCTTTGGCAATTACTTTTCTGTCAGACATAGTTGTGGTTGTATTGATATTCATAATACCAGCATTTACTGACATATGTACAGATGCATTAGGAAGCTCCTGGTCTACTTCAAGATGATTGGGGATGGAGATATCATCACCTGTGATACTATATTCCATATCACTATATTGATCCAGTATTCCTGGTGCAATAAAAGATTCTGGATCCAAGTGAGTAGTTCTGCCCGAACAACGAGCTTTAAATGATGAAGAAATGATGTGTTTATTATTTCTACCATCTGTTAAGTCCATTGCAATAGTAATGATACTTTGCCCCCCAGTACTTTCTACTTCTTTGACTCTATACTCGCTAATGATTTCAAGATTTTCTCTTTTGTCATACTGGTATATGGTTAATTTTTTACCTTCTTGAGTAGCATAAAATTTGCTACAGTTATCCTGGGCATATGTCGATGTTAACATCAACAATGCAATTAGTATTAAAATGTTTTTCATGAGTTTATATTATTGATGTAATGTGTTTAAAGAGATTTTTCTCTCTTGAAGTTATCGGTTAAAATAGATTGAAATGATCTCATTACTTTGATCAAAAATATCATAGGTTCTATCGATTGAACTTTTGATATAATCTTCATAACCATTGTCGTTTGCTAAATCAATTATGTCGGCAGAATGAGAATCGAATTTAGAAGTGTCCTCAAAATAGTTCTCAAAACCAGAAAGACTTTCGGGAAGTTGAGGTACAACAAAAGTCTTATCTTCATTATTTGGAATTGCAATAAACCATTCTAAATCTTTTTCTCCTTCTCTAATCATTTCAGTATATATATTGCTAAAAAGGTAATTCCCAGATGTCTGTAATTGTAAATTTTCTGAGCTCGAATCATAGTTAAAATCCCAATCTGGTCTTGTGATAGATATATCATCGGGAAAAGTGCTTGATCGTAATGTTTTACTATGATTTGAATTTGGGTACTCTCCGTCATAGTTAACAATGTACTCATCAATACCTGTTGTGATTTGTAGGCGTTCAGAAAAATTACCTCTTAGATTTACAGTATAATTATTTTCATAGATACCAAGCACCCTAACAGATGAGAAATCGGCTTCATCATCTACAACTATTGGCATGCTCGAAGCTATTGTAAAATCTTCGAGTGTTAATGTCACATCATCTGTTTCTTTATAATTCTCTAACCATTTGTAGGTAAAGGTTGCAGGAGTTGTACTCGTTCTATACTCTATTTTAAAAAAAAGTTTAGAGGCAGAGGCTTCTTTGTTGTATGCAAATGTTCTTGTTATTGTTCCTGAAGAAGGATCAATATCGTTAGTGCTATCAGAAATACCTCTTAATCCATCAATAAAAAAACTGTTTACCTGTATATCAGATGTTAGAGATAAGGTGACCTTTAAAGTACCATTTGAAGTAAGGCTTCGATTAGGAGCAGTACCTTTACTGCCAACAGGTACATTTTTGATGGTTGAGAGACTTTTATAGCGATCTGTTTCTAGCAATGTAGTCAGCATAAAACTACTCGCTGAATATCCTTTTGCGGTCAGTTCATAAACCCCTGGAATTTTATTGGTTTCTATACTAGTTAATAACTCACCATTAGCATCGTTGGCTATAATCATATTGGGTAAACTGTTTACACTAAGATTAGAATAATCAAATGTCGCTAATACGATTTCTTGATTTAGATCTATTCCAGGGTTGTTGTCATCGCTAGAACAAGACAGGAATGTACTTATTGATAAACAAAATAATAAGGTGTATACAATGTGTTTTGACTTCTTCATGAGTTAAGTTTAAAGTTTTACAAATTCGACTCTTCGGTTTTTTGCTTTTCCTTGTGCTGAATTATTATCTGCAATTGGATTTGCTTCCCCTTTTCCTTCTATTTGGATTCGACTAAAGCGTATATCATATTGCTCAACAAGCATCATTTTAACAGCCTTAGCCCTTTGTTCAGATAATGCTTTGTTCGTTTCAGCATTTCCATCTGAATCTGTATGACCTATAATTTTTATTTGCATATCTGACACACTTTGTAAGGCTTTAGCGACTTCTTTGATGACAGTTTCAGAGCCTCCAGTGATGGTAGCAGACCCTGTTTTAAAAAGGATTGCATTGGTAGATAATCGTCCTTCTGTGACAAGTTTACTTCGATTGTCTTCTCCACTTTTGGCAATCTTGAAATTAGAAATGTATACTTCGTCTTTGTCATTGGCATCTCTCAGTCCTTTAGTATGAATTTTAAATACATTAGCCCCTTGCGGAACCAATCTTGGGACATCCACTATTTTGTTTTCGTTCATCCAAACCCGCATACGTGTTTTATTAATAGCGATAGCAATATGTGATTTTCCATCTATTTGAGTACGATAATCTTTGCCTATAGCATTGCGAATTTGACGTTGTCCATTTGCTACTTTTTCTACAACTCCTGGGGATTCTATAAATTGGCAAGGCGAAAGCTCTACCATACACCAGTTTTTTGATCTTTGAAAACCTGTATTATCTTCTAAAAGAAGTCTAATCCAAGCCTGAGAACTGGTTTTTTTATCTAATCCTTGGGTAAGAAGATCAAACTCGATCGTATAATCCTCTGGTAAAGCTTCTTTAGTTGTTGGAACATACTTGGAATTGCCACCTAAACGAAACCATTTACTATTATTGATGATTACAATTTCGCCTGAACCATTTGTATCCCATTTGACAGGGAAATCACCTTGAAGATCGTTTGTGAAATTATCTTGAAAAACAATAGTATTCCCGGTTACAAAATCCGAAGCTCGATTAATTTTATACCCTTCTGAACTTATGATCGGAGCTTTATCTTTTGTTTCTTTTTGTTTTTTGTTTTTCTTCTTTTTTCTTTTCTTTTTAAAAATTCCGTCAAGACCTTTATCGGTTTTTTTTTCTGTTTCTCGCTCTACACGTCTTTCAACAGTGCGTTTTGCAGCTTCTTCGGCCTTTTTACCTAGCCTCTCTAATAATTGGGCATTACTTGTTGTAATGCTCAATAGTGCAACAAGAATGCAAAGTGTTTTTGTAGTGTTCATCTTTTTTTGTTTTTTATTCCCCCTATAGTTTTTAATGATCTCTTTGAGCTTCTAATATTTTTTTCTCAATTGCTTTGCCTAATGAATCTTTTTGTTTTTGAGTAAGTTCTTTAGCTTGTAAGTAATACATGTTTTTATATTCTAATTTTTGTTCTGCAGGGAGGTCTGTCTTTTCTAGTAGTTCTAAAAAACCTATCGTTTTCCCATTCGTTTTTCCATCCAAATTTTCCCCAAACAAACCCGATAATACGTTTGTTTGCATATCCAAAAGGTTATCTTGCTTTAGATTATTCTTTTCTGTTTTGGTAGTGCTTGTTTGTTGAGCATTTGTTAATTGGATAGTGAAAAAGACTATTCCTAGTACTAAAATTTGTATTGTTTTCATGTTTTTTACTTTTTAAATTCCACTTTCTTAATTACTTTGTTTTTATGTATAATTTTTAACGTGTAGGTTCCAGTTTCTAAATGATTAATATTTAAGTATATATTGTTATTAGGGATGCGATTTATGTTGCCTTTATAGTTTTTTGATTTCTTATTCATACAAACACGATCGATACATCAGGTTTGGGATTTAGATGTGATGGTAAAACTAGAATATGTAAAAGCAGTTGATTATGAGGTATGTAACAAAGGCTATGAATTATGTAACATAGCCTGAATAGGGTGAATACCCCTTGTTTTCATAAAGGTTTTATTGCATTATGTTTTACTAAAAAGAGGAATAATAGCTATTAGCTATCTTTTATAGCGTACTCTGTTGGCGTACAAGCATACATTTCTTTAAAGCATTTAGTGAAATATGAATGATCATTAAAACCAACAGCATAGCCAACCTGAGATATATTGGTATCAGAACTTTGAAGTAGTTGAGCTGCAAGTTTGAGACGTTGAGATCTTACAAACTCTGAAGAGGTAAGACCTGTTAATGCTTTTAGTTTTCTATGCAATTGCATGCGACTCATGCCTATAGCTTTGCTAAATTCTTCTACACTAAAAGAAGATTCTATAAGCTGTTTGTCTAATACTTTCTGTACTTTATTTAAGAAATTCTCATCTATTGGAGTAATTGCTATATCCTTAGGAGTTAAAATAACTTCCTGGCTATAGCGCAATTGTAGTTTCTTTCTAATGGTTATAAGATTAGAAGCTTTTGTAGTGAGTATTTTTTGGTTGAAAGGTTTTGTAATGTACTCGTCAGCTCCAATCTGTAATCCTGATAATTCATTTTCTTCACCGGCTTTGGCGGTTAGTAAAATAATAGGAATATGACTGGTGCGTTCATCGTTTTTTAGCTCATTTGTAAGTTCAATACCATCTTTTTTGGGCATCATAATATCAGAAATGATAATATCAGGAATGTACTGCAAAGCTAATTCATACCCCTCCAAACCATCTTGTGCACTAATGACTTTATAGTGATTTTTGAAATTTTCCTGTAGTAAATGATTAAGATCTTTATTGTCTTCAACAATTAATGCGATAGGAAGTTCTTCATTGGTATGATCGGTATCAGTTTTGTTTGAAGAGGTATTAGTGACTTCATAATGATTCTGATATGGAGATGTATTATCTATATTCGTATTATCTTCTATAACTTTTGCATTTTTGATTGATTTCTTATCCAGAGATATAGATAGGTTAAAACTTGTCCATTCATTTAGTCTACTATCTACGGTTATATTTCCTTCATGCAATTTGATAAGTTCATTAACCAAAGCTAAGCCAACACCCGATCCTGATTGTTCACTATGCGTTTGATAAAATCGTTTAAAAACTAATTGACGTTGTTCTTTGGTTAGACCATCGCCTGTATTTTTTATATCGATAAAAAGTTTATGTTTCTTAATATGTGCATTAAATATAATGGATCCGTTCTCTGGAGTATATTTTATGGCGTTCGAAACTAAATTTGTTACAATTTTGTGTACTGCATCCCGGTCCAACCATCCTTCCTCTTCATGGTTATTAATATAGGTTAGGAAATTAATGTTTTTTAGGCCTGTGGCATATTCAAAATCTTTAATAATAGCATTTATTTGTTGCATGGGATGTACCTTTTGTAGGGATAAAGTCATACTACCAGCTTCAATTTTGGAAATGTCTAATAATTGATTGACAAGCTCAGAAATCCTATTACTATTATTCAATACCAATTCAAAATCAGATCGATCTTTATCTGTGAGGTTTTTATCGTCTAATTTATTTTGTATGGGACCAGATATTAAGGTAAGTGGAGTTCTAAGTTCGTGTGATATGTTTGAAAAAAAGTGTGACTTTGCTTTGTCAAGTTTCTTTAATTTCTTGTTTGTTTTTTGTCGATTTCGATATAATACAAAGAGAAAGATTCCGACTAAAGTAGTAATGCCCATTCCTCCCATATACAGATTACGCTGACTCTTTTTTTGTTGTTCGGCAAGTTCTTTTTGTGATTTTAACAGCGCTATTTCTTGTTCTTTTTTTTCTGTTTGATATTTGGTTTCTAACTCTTCTACTTTGTTTCTCTTGTTTATACTTACAGCAGAGTCATTGTAGATCATTGCTTTTTTTAGAAAGTCAAAGGCTTTTTTATAATCTCCTGTCTTTTCATAAGATTTATATATTACATCACTAGCTCCGGCTAATCTCCCAAAATCCTTATATTTCAAGCTTTCATATAATTTGATACTTAATTCATGATGATGGATGGCTTGTTTGTAATCTTCTATCATGAATAATAAATGACCATGTACCCAATTAGCATGGGCTTTTGCATTAGTTTCTTTTTTGTCTTTAACCAAATTATACCTTTTGTAAATATAATTGCGACTATTAACTTTGTCATTTTTTTTGGCATAAACATTTGCCAAAGCCCAATACAACTTGGCAAGAGAGGTAGAATCATTATTTTTTGTTAGTAATTCTGCCTTGTTATAATAGGTTAGAGCTTTGTCATATTCATTTTTAGATACATGTAGATCGCCTAATCGAATATGAGTATTAGACTGTTGTATTGTATCTTTTAATTGTATAGCAATATCCAGAACTTCCGTAAAATATTTTTTTATTTTGGTTAAATCTAATGAGTCCTGAACCTCTCTATATAATAAATTTCCAATATTATATTTTGATTTAAGTAATGTGATATTGATTATGTTGTTCTTAAAAAGTACAGAATCTACTTTTTGATAATATGCAATAGCCTCTGGAGCTTTCCATTTTATATAATTGATGTTACCAAAATTAAGATAAGACTCAGAGATAATGATAGGATTACTAATTTTTATCCCCACAGAAAGAGCCTGATGAGCATATGATTCAGCAGTATCAAGCTCTCTTATACGGATATGTTCCGTTGAAAGTTGATTTTGAATAGTACCTTGACTATCAGGATTGTTGACGATGTATAGTTGTTCTTTTAAAGAATCAATTTTATGATTTTGAGCGGCTATATGCGTATAATGAAATAAAAGAAGAAAGAAAATAAAGAAAAAGCGCATTGTCATGTATTTGATTGGTTTAGTTAAATATAGCAATTATAGGTAAATGAGGAGCTTAGGGGTGTGATATATGTAACCAATTGGTGTTACATATGCTTTAAGAGAAATATAGAAATACCTAATTACTTTCTAGTAATAATGGGTATGTTTTTAGGGCCGAGTATTTATCTGGAAAATATTCTTAGAGAGTTCAGTTTATTTTAATGCTCTGGATTCTGAAAAATAATCATACTTTTATACTCAGAATTGAATATTTCTTAGTTTGCTATTCTAAAATGACAGAAAATGTAAAAATAATTGAATGCCCACGAGATGCGATGCAGGGTATAAAAGAGTTTATTCCTACCGAGAAAAAGGTTCAATATATTCAATCTTTATTAAGATGTGGTTTTGATACTATTGATTTTGGGAGTTTTGTATCTCCAAAAGCAATCCCTCAAATGGTGGATACAGCAGAGGTTCTGTCTAGGCTGGATCTTAGCGATACAAAAAGTAAATTGTTAGCTATTATTGCAAATGTTAGAGGTGCAAATGATGCAGTACAACATGAAGCTATTGATTACCTGGGATATCCTTTTTCTATTTCTGAAAACTTCCAGATGCGTAATACACATAAAACTATTGCTGAGTCTGTTGCTACGTTACAAGAAATACTCAATATCGCTGATAAATCAAATAAAAAGGTTGTAGCATATTTATCTATGGGGTTTGGTAACCCATATGGAGATCCATGGGATGTAGATATCGTAGGTGAGTGGACAGAAAAACTTAGTAAGATGGGAGCAAAAATCCTTTCTTTATCTGATACCGTAGGAACATCGACTCCCGAGATTATTGAGTACTTGTTTTCCAATTTGATTCCTAAATATTCAGATATAGAATTTGGAGCACATCTTCATACTACTCCAACGACTTGGTTTGAAAAAGTAGATGCTGCATATAAAGCTGGATGTAGAAGATTCGATGGAGCTATACAAGGATTTGGAGGATGTCCTATGGCAAAAGACGAATTAACAGGTAACATGCCTACAGAACGTATGGTTTCGTATTTTACAACGGTAAAGGCAGATACTAATGTCAGACCGTTAAGTTTTGAGTCCTCTTATAATGAAGCAACAAAGATTTTTAGTACATATCATTAAACAACGAATTTTTAGAATGAAAAAAAGTATCAGAATTGTAGGTTTATTAGCATTATTGGCATTAGTTATTATGCAGTTTATCAGGCCTGATAAAAATGAGTCTGATTATGCAACAGCCGTAGCTTTTTTTGAAAAAGAAACTCAACCTAATGAAGAGGTAAAGTCGATATTAAGAAATAATTGTTATGACTGCCATAGTAATCATACCAAATACCCTTGGTATGCAGAAATAGCTCCTGTGTCATATTGGTTATCAGATCATATTGATGAAGGTAAAGAACATTTTGATGTTTCGGGTTGGGAGCAATATTCTAATAAAAAGAAAGATCATAAACTAGAGGAACTAGTCGAGGAAGTAGAAGAGGGAGAAATGCCTCTTTCCTCATATACCTGGCTTCATGGAAACATAAATGATCAGGAAAAGGAAATTCTAATCAATTGGGTTAATACATTAAGGACTCAATATACTGCAGAATAAGCGTTTACTTTATGTAAATGTTATTTCTTTAATTTTATTTAGATTTATTACAAATAAAGTTTGTCAATTCTATTTTGATGAATATATTTGCAAACTTATTAGTTATTGATATTAAGTCTAAATAAAAAGTGATGAAAATTAAAAGTTTACTAAAAGTAGCATGTATATCAGGAGTCTTTGTATTAGGATCTTGTTCTTCAGATGATGATAGTACTCCACCTGTAGATAATTCTGTAGTAGCTCCTGCTACTTATGTTTTTGAGCGTAATGGAGAAAGTTCTATCAGTTTTAGTGGTCAAACAACTCGTATTGCCATGGCTGAAGAAATTATAAGTGCGTTAAAAACAGAGACAAATACAGAAGCTACTTTGGATGCTATGTTTGCACATGTTGAAGGTGTCAACGATTTTTCTGATGCTGATTTAAATGCATCTGATAAAAGTGTAAGAAGTAAAACAGCAGCATCTAGAGACTATTTTTTTTCTAATACGACCGATGCCAATGCTATAAAAGAAACATTTGATGGTTGGATAACAAGTCAGGTAGATGATGTGTTTCCAAACTGGGGAACTACAGCGACACCTGGTGTTGCCGGAGTTATTCAAGAAGCAGGAGGAGGATCAGACAGATATGTAAATGCAAAAGGATTAGAATTAAATCAAGCGTTTGGTAAGAGTTTGATAGGAGCTTTAATGACAGATCAAGCATTAAATAACTACTTAGGAACTTTGATTCTTGATGAAGGTAGTAATGTAGAAAATAACAATAATGATGTTGTTGCAGATGGTAAGAACTATACAACAATGGAGCATAAATGGGATGAAGCATATGGATATCTATATGGAGCTTCTGCTGATAAAGCAAATCCTAATGCAACGATTGGAGATGATGATAGCTTTCTTAACAAATATATTGGTAGAGTAGAAGGAGATACCGATTTTGCAGGTATAGCAAAAGAAATATTTGATGCATTTAAATTAGGAAGAGCGGCAATAGTAGCAAAGAACTATGATGTTCGTGATGAGCAAGCAGCCATTATTAGAGAAAAAATATCACAAGTTATTGCAGTACGAGCTGTATACTATTTACAACAAGGAAAAACTGCATTAGAAGCGCCTGCAGCTACAATTGATTATGCTAGTGCATTTCATGATTTATCCGAAGGATTTGGATTTATATACAGTTTGCAGTTTACCAGAAAGCCAGATAGTAATGCACCTTATGTGACAAGATCAGAAGTTCAAGGATTGATAGATCAATTGATGGAAGGTACCAATGGACTTTGGGATGTTACTCCTGCAACTTTGCAATCTATTTCTGAAGCAATTGCTGCAAAATTTAGTTTTACTGTAGCACAGGCAGGAAGTTAAAACAATAAACAATTTATAAAGTTTGAAAAAAGAGGTTAGAAATTATATCATTTCGACCTCTTTTTTTACATTTGCAAAACTTTATTAAGAATAAATAAAAATAAGATGAAGAAGTTATTGTTCTCAGTTTGTGTTATAGCATCGATTATAGCAGGCTGCTCATCAGGTGATGATGCCAATGAACCAGGAGGTACTACAGATAGTTTTGATAGAAAGGCATTGTTAACTAATATTGCGGATAATATAGTAATTCCGGCATATCAAAGCTTTTCTAACGATATGACCGCTTTGAAAACAGCAACCTCTGATTTTGAAACTACTACAGATGAAGCAAACCTTGTAATTTTAAGAAATGCATGGATAAAAGCTTATACCTCATGGCAATCTGTTAGTATGTTTGAAATAGGAAAGGCAGAGGAACTTTCTTTACGAAATTTTATGAATGTATATCCGATTGCAGCAGCTGACATCGAATCTAATATAGCTTCAGGAACATATGACCTTGCTTCTGTAACAAAGCAAGATGAACAAGGCTTTGGAGCGTTAGATTATTTGCTAAATGGATTATCAGATACAGACATGGGAATTGTTGAATTTTATTCTACAAATGCAAATGCTGCAAATTATAAGAAATACTTATCAGATGTAGTAGATCGTATGGATGATCTTAGTGATCAAGTTGTAAATGACTGGAATGGAAGTTATAGGGATACTTTTGTGAATAATAGTGGATCTTCTGCAACAAGTTCATTAGACAAATTGGTTAATGATTTTATTTTTCATTACGAAAAGCATTTACGAGCTGCCAAAATAGGAATTCCTGCTGGACTATTTTCAGGATCACCTCTGGATAGCAGAGTTGAAGCTTTTTATAAAGGAGATTTGTCTAAGGCTCTTTTTAATGCTAATCTTGATGCATTACAGGACTTTTTTAATGGTAAACATTTTGGAAGTACTGCCACAGGAGAAAGTTTGAAAACTTATTTAGATTTCTTAAACACTATTAAAAATGGAGATGACTTAAGTACACTCATTAATAATCAGTTTAATACTTCGAGAACGACGGCATCAAATTTAAATGATGATTTTTCATCTCAGGTACGTACTAATAATAGTTTGATGACAATGACGTATGATGAATTACAAAAGAATGTAGTTTTCCTCAAAGTAGATATGCTTCAGGCGATTTCTGTAACTGTTGATTTTATGGATACAGACGGAGATTAAATTAGTACTCATTGTTAAATGACTTTTACACTTAACGAATATTTGAAAAAAACAACGGAGGCTGCACCACTTGCAGTCTTTCGTATTTTTTTTGGAATAATGATGCTCATCAGTATTATTCGTTTTTGGAGTTATGGGTGGATTGATAAATTGTACATTCAACCAAAGTTTTTCTTTTCATTTTATGGTTTTGAATGGGTGAAGCCTCTGGGTATATATACCTATATAATTTTTATTATCTGCAGTGTTTCTGCAATTTTTATAACATTAGGATTCAAATATAGGATCGCTATCATTACTTTTTTTCTCAGTTTTACTTATATAGAACTAATGGATAAGACGACATATCTTAATCATTACTATTTTATAAGTTTATTAAGCTTTGTAATGATTTTTCTACCTGCGAACGCATATTATTCATTAGATGCAAAAATAAAAAGAACATCTTATCAATTAATTCCCAGCTGGACAATAGATGTTTTAAAATTACTTTTAGGAATTGTTTATTTTTATGCAGGTTTGGCAAAACTTAATTCTGATTGGTTAGTGCGCGCTATGCCTCTTAAGATTTGGCTACCTTCTAAGTATGATGTTCCTCTTCTGGGAGATCTTATGCAAAAAGAATGGATGCATTATCTATTTAGCTATTCGGGTGCGATTTATGATCTTACAATTCCGTTTTTATTATTGTATAAAAAAACAAGACCTTTTGCTTTTGCAATGGTAGTTGTATTTCATGTATTAACTCGAGTACTTTTTCCGATAGGAATGTTTCCTTATATAATGATCATAAGTACATTGGTATTTTTTGATACAGGTTTTCATCATAAAGTATTAAGTTTTATATCTAAAGTATTTAAGATAAATAAATCACAATTTGATACTTATAAGATATCTCAGTTTGTTCCGGGAAAGAATAAAATTCTATTCACCTTCATCGCAGTATTTTTTATAATTCAGTTACTTTTGCCGTTTAGATATATGTTATATCCAGGAGAACTATTCTGGACAGAAGAAGGATATCGATTTTCTTGGAGAGTGATGTTAATGGAAAAGGCAGGATATGCTAATTTTAAAATTGTTAATAGCAAAACAAAAGAGAGATTTTATGTTGATAATGACGACTTTCTTACAGCTTTTCAACAAAAACAAATGGCGTCACAACCAGATTTTATATTAGAATATGCGCATTATCTAAAAGGACATTTTGAAGATCAAGGGCATCAAAATGTACAAGTATTTGTAGAAAGTTATGTGGCACTTAATGGGAGGTTAAGTACTCAATATATAGATCCAGAAGTGGATTTAGGGAAACAAAAAGAATCATTTAAACATAAAAAGTGGATTATTCCATTCGAAGATGAAATTAAGGGATTATAGAATATTTTTAGGGGCATTACTTATGGTAACCTCTGTTTTTGGACAGTATCAATTAAAAGGAACCATAACAGATCTTAATAATCAACCTGTTGTAAATGCCGAGGTATATAACAGAACAACAGGTAATCAGACAATCACAAATACTGATGGTGAATTTGAATTTACAGACCTGAAGGAGGGTGAATATTTGATTACTGTTTTTAGTTTTGACTTTGAAATTCAGGAACAATTGATCAAAATAGAAGGAAATGATGTTTCAGAGAACTTTACTTTAAATCCTTTGGGAGAAGAACTTTCTGAAGTTTTGATTACACAACGAAAGGAGAAGATTTTTGGATTAAAACAACTCAGACCTGTTGAAGGAACGGCTATTTTTGCTGGTAAAAAGAGCGAAGTAGTTTTAGTGGATCAAACGGTAGGTAATTTGGCTTCTAATAATGCGAGGCAAATTTATGCGCAAGTTGTAGGACTAAATATCTATGAAAATAGTGATGCAGGTCTTCAATTAAATATTGGAGGACGAGGATTAGATCCTAATCGTTCTGCTAATTTTAATATTAAACAAAATGGGTATGATATAAGTGCTGATGTTTTAGGGTATCCAGAGAGCTATTATACACCTCCTGCAGAAGCGTTGAGCGAAATACAAGTTGTTCGAGGTGCGGCATCTTTACAATATGGAACCCAGTTTGGAGGATTGGTTAATTTTAAAATGAAACAACCAAATCCAAATAAAAAAATAGAGTTGATCTCCAGACAGTCTTTAGGATCATTTAATCTGTTTACAAGCTTTAATAGCATTAGTGGTACTTTGGGTAAGTTTAGTTATTATACTTATTTTAACTATAAAAAAGGAGATGGTTTTAGACCAAACTCAGAATTTGATTCAAAAAACTTCTATGCAAATATTGGATACGCTTTTACTGATAAGACAAAACTGACTTTTGAGGCTACATATCTGGATTATTTAGCACAACAACCAGGAGGGTTAACTGATACTCAATTCGAAGAAGATCCAGAATTTAGTAATCGAACCAGAAACTGGTTTGATGTAAATTGGAAACTATTTTCACTAAAACTAGAACATAAATTTTCTGAGAAAACTGATTTTAGCCTCAACCTTTTTGGTCTTGATGCTTCTCGAAAAGCAGTTGGTTTTAGAGGAAATCCTTTTGTGTTAAATTCTAATCCAATTACCGATGTGGATGAAACAGATGCTAATGGTAATTTTGTTTTTCCTAGGGATTTGATTGTAGGTAATTTTAGAAATTGGGGAGCAGAAGCTAGATTATTAAGTAGATATACACTATTAGGAAAAGAATCGGTTTTCTTAATAGGATCAAAATATTATCAAGCAAATAATGATTCTCGTCAAGGAGCAGGAAGTTTGGGAACTAATGCTGATTTTGATTTTGCTACACAAGCATTTCCAGACTATCCAAATCAATCAGATTTTGATTTCCCAAACCTTAACGTAGCTGTATTTGGGGAGAATATTTTTAATCTTTCTGATAGGTTTTCAATAACTCCAGGTTTTAGATTTGAATATATTAAAACCGAAAGTGAGGGAGTTTATAATCAAGTTAATTTTGATTTGGCTGGAAATCCTATATCAAATACTACGCTAGAAGATAATAGAACTCTGGATCGTTCATTTTTGCTCTTAGGTCTTGGAGCAAGTTATAAACCTAATACTGGGATAGAAGTGTATGCTAACCTATCTCAGAATTATAGATCAGTTACATTTAGTGATATTAGAGTGGTAAGTCCAACATTTATAATAGATCCAGATATTTCTGATGAAGAAGGTTTTACTGCCGACTTAGGGATTAGAGGTAAGATAGGAGGAAATAAATTGTCTTATGATTTAGGAGGGTTTGGATTGCTTTATGATGACCGCATTGGGATTGTATTAGATGACAGGGCTAATAGAGTTAGAAAAAATATAGGAAAAGCATTTATCTATGGATTAGAAACGTTTGTAGATTGGAATATTCTTAATACATTCTATACAGATAATTCAGATTTTCGATTTAACTGGTTTGTTAATGCTTCTTTTACAGAATCAGAATATATAGAATCAGAGGAAGCTGGTGTAGAAGGTAAAAAAGTCGAATTTATTCCTGTTGTGAATGTAAAAACAGGAATAAAATTTGGATATAAAAACTTTCTGGCTAATACACAATTTACCTACTTGTCAGAACAGTTTACAGATGTAACAAATGCAACTATAGCTCCTTCAGGAGATAGCCGTAGTGGTATTATAGGAGAAATACCTTCATATCATGTCCTCGATTTTTCGGTTTCCTATCGATATAAAAAGTTTAAACTGGAAACAGGAATAAACAATGTTTTAGACACTAATTATTTTACAAGAAGGGCTACAGGTTATCCTGGTCCAGGAATTATACCTTCAGAACCATTAACCTGGTATACAACTTTACAGTTTAAATGGTAGGAAATAATTATTATACTCTATTTATACGTTTATGTATAGAGATATAAAAGTATAAATAGAGTATCCTTAAACAAGGTTGTTTTTAATATCAGTCCAAAGATTACTTATCCATAAGAAATAGTTTTTTTGTGCCTTAGTTTCGTGAACTGGCAATTCTACATGACAAAAATTAACTTTTGTTTAATCAAAGAATTAACTTTTGTTCAATTACCATTCCTGTTTTAATTCAATATTTTTGAAAAAAATGTAGTTGTTATGAGTGAATTTTCTGTATATGACCATATGATGGCAGAATATTATAAGAAAATGTCTAATTATACTTTGCCTTTATTATCATGGGAATTTTATGGAGAGGACCATACAACACTCGGTTTTTTTAAAGATGATATCGGTACGTTAAAGAAAATTACCAAAAACTGGCAATTTGAACGTAATTATTATAAAGAGTTTGTAGAAGAACAATCCGTAATTGTTATTACAAATACAAATCTCAAAATTGTCTATGCTTCCCAGAACATAGAAAAAATGAATGGATATTCACCAGAAGAAGTTATTGGTAATTCTCCTAAAATGTTTCAAGGAAACGATACATGTGTAAAAACATCTTCAGAGGTTAGAGATGCGATAGATAGTGGTATTCCATTTGAAGTATCTATATTGAATTACAGAAAAGATAATACACCATATATGTGTTTGATAAAAGGTTTTCCTGTTCATGATAAACGAGGTAAACTAATCAATTACATTGCTTTTGAAAAGGCCGCTTAGATGGTGTTTTATTAAGACTTGAAAAATTCATTTTATTAACTATTGTTTTCTTTTCTTCTTTTTTTTATTACTCTTGTGATCATTTTATTTGAAGAGTAATAAATTTAATTCATATGGTAAAATTATGTAAAAAAGTAAGTGCAAGTAAATGGTTCCAAAATTCTGTTACTGTTGCTATTTTATTTGCAGGGGTTCTAGTTGGTATAGCAACGTATCCAGATTTCTCTAATAAACATGAGGGAATTTTAGAAATATTAAATAAAATTATTCTTGGCGTTTTTATTATAGAAATTGTGGTTAAAATCATAGCCGAAGGTAAAAAACCATGGATGTATTTTACTGACGGTTGGAACATTTTTGACTTCATTATTGTTGCAGCTGCATTTCTTCCTTTTGGTGGAAGTTCTGTAGCAATATTGCGTTTACTTCGCTTATTAAGAGTTTTAAAACTTATTAAAGCACTACCAAAGCTACAGATGCTGGTGAGCGCACTTCTTAAAAGCGTTCCCTCTATGGGATATGTTTCTATTTTATTAGGACTCTTATTTTATATATATGCTGTTGCTGGTGTTTTCTTTTTCTCAGAAAATGACCCTATTCATTTTAAAGATTTACAGACCTCTATGTTATCATTGTTTAGAATTGTTACTCTAGAAGATTGGACCGATATAATGTATATAAATATGTTTGGGTGTGAAAACTATGGGTATGATGGTAATATGGATTTATGCATAAATTCTCATGGAATGTCATCACTTTCCATAAGTTATTTTGTGTCTTTTGTTTTAATTGGAACCATGATTTTCTTGAATTTATTTATTGGTGTAATCATGAATGGTATGGATGAAGCAAAAGCAGAAATGTTGTTAGAAGACCAGCAAGAATCAGGAGGTGGAACAACTAATATTGAAGATATAGAAAACAAAATAACTGAATTACAAGAACTTTTGATATTATATAAAGTGCAGGAAAAAAAATAATCATAAAGCACTTAATAATTTAACCAGAAAATAACTTCATCAAATACCCTCTTTTTTACTTTTTTGTTAATTAAAAATGAACATTGGTATTTAATGAGCTAGTTTGTATAGGTATAAACTTTATTTTTTTATCGATAAAACTAATGATCTTCATGGTACTATGGATTCCTTAAATAGTCTGAATTTAAATAAGTGCTGAGGACTATTATAGCATTATTAAGTGTAATAAATTATGTACTTTAGTTATTAGGTTAAAAAACAACATTAAGAAATGATACCAGAGATAGAAAAATTACTAAATGATCAAGTGAAATATGAGGCTAAAGCCTCTGCACAATACCTTTCTATGGCAAGTTGGGCAGATACCCGTGGATATAATGGCATAGCAGATTTTTTTTATATGCAATCAGAAGAAGAACGAGTACATATGACCAAATTGGTTAAATTTATTAATGAACGAAGTGGTCATGCTATTATTCCCGCAATTGATCAACCAAGAGATGATTTTAAATCATTAATGGAGCTTTTTGAAACATTTTTAGAGAGTGAAGAATTTGTTACTGCAAAAATTAATAATGTAATATATGAATGTTTGCAATTTAAGGATTATAACGTGCACAATTTTATGCAATGGTATGTAGCAGAGCAATTAGAAGAAGAAGCAGTTGCTAGAACATTATTGGATAAACTCAAGATCATCGGTGATGACAAATCAGGGCATTATTTATTTGATAGAGATATTAATACTTTTCAGGCGCCAGAGACAGCTAAGTGATTGTTAATAAGTTACAGTAGATAATTTAAAGATTTCTTTTTAGAAGTCTTTTTTTTATTTATTTTCGCACTTTATTTAGATTTAATAAAAATTAAAATAGTGCAAAATTCAAGTATCCCATCATTATATTCTCCTTGCTCTGCTATAGATTGTGAAATAGCATGTGGGGGAAAAAAGAAGAAATGTTGCAAGAAATATAAAAAGAAAGGAAAAAGTAACTGTAAACGATGTCCTAAGCTTTAAAAGAATATAGATATCAAGTTGATAAATACTCTTTGTATTTGATTATCGACTTAAAAAAGCGAATGTGTTGGTAAAATACATTCGCTTTTTTTGTTTTTAAGAATAAATGAGCAAGTTCTGGGTTTTGTAACAATGATAAGAATAGTAATTTTATGTTGTTTTAAAAGCAGATAGAGATGAATGAGCAAAAGATAATTCATTATAATCGTATCGCAGATGCAATAACGTATATCAAACAAAATTTTAAAGATCAACCCAACTTAGATGAAATAGCTGAAAACGTACATGTGAGTCCATTCCACTTTCAACGACTTTTTACAGAATGGGTAGGGGTAAGTCCTAAAAAATTTTTACAATATACTAGTGTTGAATATGCTAAACAAATTTTAAAAAATCAACAAGTTACCTTATTTGATGTCGCCTATCAAACAGGGCTTTCTGGCACAGGGAGACTTCATGATCTTTTTGTAAAAATTGAGGGAATGACTCCGGGAGAATATAAAAACGGAGGAGAAAATCTAGTCATTAATTATAGTTATGCAGAAAGTCCGTTTGGCAAAATTTTAGTAGCATCTACTTCAAAAGGTATTTGTCATATGGCATTTGCAGATAATAGAGATGCTTTTGAAGAGTTACAAAAACGTTTTCCTAGAGCAAGCTTTATTCAGATTGTAGATAGATGTCAACAGGATGCTTTATTTATTTTTACGAGAGACTGGAAAGAATTAAAACAGATAAAATTGCATCTTAAAGGAACTGATTTTCAATTAAAAGTTTGGGAAACACTACTTAAAATACCTAAAGGTGGATTAACTACATATGGAGCGATTGCTAATCACATAGGTAATCCTAAAGCATCCAGAGCTGTTGGAACTGCAATCGGTAATAACCCCATAGCATTTTTGATACCATGCCATAGAGTGATTCAATCTACAGGAGATTTAGGGCAATATCATTGGGGAAGCACGAGGAAAACAGCTATTATTGGATGGGAAGCTGTAAAAATGGACTCATAAAAAAAGGAGTATTCGACTAAAGAATACCCCTCTTCTGCCATTTACGTTATAGATAAGTTATGGGCATATTTTTATTATAAAACGATGTAAAGCAATAATACCCTACCTCTTGTTCATTTTATTTGAATTCATACATTGGGTCTTTGTAATATTTATCATATCAAAGGATTATGTTTTTTTTATGAATATGATCAAAAATCTTTTTCTAAATTAGACCGATTACGCTCTTGTTTTATATTAGAATCATATAGTAAGTACTACCCCAAAATAATACAAAAGGGGATAAAAGTGATACATTATAAATAATTTAAATTTCTTATAAAATGAAAAATATCAACTTTTTTGGAGTATTGGTACTAATATCTTGTTTGGGTTGTACTCCAAAAAATAATCAATTAAGTGATGGTGAACAAAGTAGGGTTATAAAAAAAATGATTGAAGCTGTTAATGACAAAAATGCTGAAAAGTATGTAAATAATTTTGCTGAAGATGTACAAGTTTATGTGGATGGAAAACAAAAGATAATAGGGAAGAAAGTATTACAAGAAAATAGAGCCAAACACTTTAAGAGGTATCCAAAAGTAAGTTCAAAAATAGAATATTTATTAGAGATTGATAATAAGGTAATTATGCATGATAAAGTATGGCTAGATGATGTAGAAGGAGAGGGAAAGGATATTGTAGAAATATTTACCTTTAAGAATGGTCAAGTATACAGAGTAGATGTTGTTCAACCAAACGATTTATTTGCGAAATAAAAATAAAGAGTGTTGTGATGAAATTTGGTTACCCTCTGGATGTATATGGTACTTTTGTTAACCCCTTGTTTTAATAATGATTCATTAACTATACAGAAATTAATGAAAAATTTCGAAAAAGTATATTTTGTGGATAGAAATGAGTGGCGTAATTGGCTTCGGAAAAACTTTAGGAAAGCGGATGAGATTTGGTTGATATATCCTAAAAAACCTTCAGGAAAACCACGCATTCTATATAATGATGCAGTTGAAGAAGCCCTCTGTTTTGGATGGATAGATAGTATTGTTAAAAAAGTAGATGATGAGCATACTGCTCAAAGGTTTACACCAAGAAAAGCCAATAGCATATATTCACAACCTAATAGAGAGCGATTGCATTGGCTTACTCAACAAAAAATGTTACACCCTTCAATACAAGAAATTAGTAAAAAAATACTTCAGGAGGATTTTGTATTTCCAACAGATATTATGGAAAAAATCAAAAAAAATAATATAGCTTGGAGTAATTATCAAAAATTATCTATATCCTATAGAAGGATTCGTATTGCTTATATTGACTCAGCCAGGAAACGTCCTGAAGAATTTGAGAAAAGATTGACAAATTTTATAAACAAAACCTCCCAGGGTAAATTGATAGCAGGCTTTGGTGGGATAAAAAAATATTATTGATGAGACATTTATTTTTTATTATAGTAATGCTTTGTATTACATGTAAAGCTGAAGCACAAAAATCACATTTATATCTAAAACAGACTCCACCTTCTACTACTCCAGAAATTTTTGCTCCTGGTATAATTTCTAAAGAAAATGAATACGAGTTTGGTTCGGTTTTTTCAAAAGATGGTACTGAATTTTTCTATGGAGTGGATACAGGAGAAAACTCTGAAATAAGATATTCAAGATTAGATAATGATTTCTGGACAACTCCAATAACTATTATTTCTCACGATATATATGGTTTTAATGATCCTTTTTTATCTCCAAATGAAGATGAATTATATTATATATCAGATATGCCTTTAGATGGAACTGGAGAGAGGAAAGACCATGATATTTGGTATTCCAAAAAAGAAAAAACAGGATGGTCAAAACCCATAAACGCCGGAGAAAATATTAATACTAATAAAAACGAGTATTATATTTCTTTTACCAAAACAGGCACGATGTACTTTAGTTCTAATAAAGTTGGTAAGGAGAATCATAATTTTGATATTTATGCCTCAGAAAGAATATCAGGTCATTTTCAGAAAGCCGTAAGGTTACCAGAAACAATAAATACAAATGCATATGAAGCAGATGTATTTATAGCTCCTGATGAATCTTATATTATTTTTTGTGCTACTCGAAAAGAGGGACTAGGACGAGGTGATTTATACATAAGTTTTAAAAATAACGATGGTACTTGGACAGAATCAAAAAATATGGGAGCTTCAATAAACACCAATGGCCATGAATTGTGCCCTTTTGTAAGTAGAGATGGAAAATATTTCTTCTACACCAGCAATAAAGATATTTACTGGGTGGATGCTAAAATAATTTATTCCTTAAAAGAATAAGGTGTTGATAGTTAATAAATAATTAAGTTTATGTATACAAATAAAATAATAGCATTCCCTTCTAAGAAGGAATACCCTGTTTATGCAGAAATGTATATGGATCATATAAAAAAGGATGGAAATCTTTTGACACAGTTATATGATAATTTTAATGCTATCAAGAAATTTGTTGCTTCATTATCAGAAAAAGAATTGAATTATAAATATGCAGAGAATAAATGGTCAATAAAAGAAGTATTGGTTCATATTATTGATGATGAAAGAATTTATGGATATAGGGCACTTACTTTTGCTAGAAATGATAAAACCTCTCTGCCTGGATTTGAGGAGAAGGACTATACACGATATGCTGATACCTATACTAGGACGATAAAGAATATTATGCAGGAGTATGAGGCAGTTAGAATGTCTACAATAACACTCTTTAATGGCTTTTCTGACGATGCATTATTACGAATAGGTACCGCTAATAATAATAAAACTAGCGTGAGAGCATTAGGATATCATATAGCAAGACATGAATTGCACCACATTAATATCATAAAAGAAAGGTATTTAACAAAAAAAAATAAAGCATAACATTAAAAAAAGTGTTAAATTTAGGCTTGTTTAATACCCAAAATTATGCAGTCAAAGCACGCCCTTATCATTCTTTTGTTTTCTATAACAATATTCACAAGTTTTAAAAATACTCCTGGTTATCAAGAGTCTACCTTAAAAAGCGAAAATGTAACGCCAAATAGTAATGATCCTGATGGATTGGTAGGGAAATGGATGATGGAAGGTGATCCCGAGACCTATATTGATCTACGCTCAAATGGTGCTGTCATAGAGAAATCTATAGGAGAACCATTAGAACGATATTGGTCTATAAAAGAAAAAAAACTCTGTTTAAAAGCAAGTTTAGCAAGTGATTCAGAAGTATGTATAGAATATGTGTTAGAACAAGATATACTTACCCTCACAATAAATAAAATGAGACTTCAGTATATAAGAGCAAAGAAATAGAATACTGGTATAAACTTTGTTATATAAGATATAGTATTAGTTCTGATATTCTTTTTTGATATACAAGAATGCCCAAAAACCTAAGGTTACCAAAAAAAAACTTAAATTTATACCCTTAATAAAATTTAAATTATGAAAAGATCCCAATCTATCACCGTAATTTCTGCTGTATTTCTATTAGCGATGTCTCTTACAAGTTTTTCAGGAAAACAAGATAATATAACTGTTAATACTGTAGAAACTCTTGAAATCCAAAAAAGTTATGGATTAATAGGGACATGGACTCAAGAGGACAATCCAGAAACAGTTCTTATATTTAAATCTGATTTTACAGTTACAGAAAAATCAAAAGATCAGACAAAAGAAAATAAGTGGTCTGTAAATGAAAAAAGCCGTGAAGTTTGTATTGGAAATGAAAAATGTATTTATTTCGAAGCTACCGAGACTGCCCTTTTTCTTCTTGTTAATGAAAAAAGAGTGAAATACAATAAATCGATGAATCAATAATATATTGAAGTTTTGTTTTTTAATACTTTTTGTATAAGTTTCATATGAACTTATATAGAGTAATTGTTGTTATAACCTGTTTGAAAATTAGCCCCTTATAGGTGTGTGTCTAAATGAATAATATAGCCAAAACCTATGTTTTTGATATAAAATTTTAAGCCATAGGTTTTGCTCTTATCCTTAAGAGCTGGTCCTTCCACAATTATATTTTATACATTTTATATTGTATTTTTTTGTATTCTAAACTACATATTCTATTCTTAAAATAGAAGATAATATGTAAAAGAGAATACTTTATTCTTTATTTTTAATAATTAAATTCATGTCAATCAAATAACTTTTATGCTACTGACAATCTTGATCAAAAGGATATGTAATTGCTTAATGTCCATAAAATAAAAATAAGGGATTAAAAAAATAAATTTGAACTGTCCAAATATTAAAAGTGAATTCGTTATAGTAGTGTGAAAAATAAATAAACAATTAAAAAAACAATCACATGAAAGAATTTATGTTCCTTTTTAGAGGAGGAGACGAAGTATGGAATACAAAGTCACCAGAAGAGCAACAAGAGCACATGCAACATTGGCAACAATGGATCGAAGGGATTGCCCAACAAGATAAATTTATTAGTGGAGAGCGCTTACATTATTATGGCAATACCGTTATGAACGATGGAAAAGTGATTGACCGTCCTTTAACAGAAGGCAAAGAATTGGTTGGTGGATATCTTAGAATAAAAGCCGATTCATTAGATGAAGCTACTGAAATAGCTAAGGGTTGTCCTGGATTTGAATGGGACAATAAAGCAGTAGAGGTTCGTGAAATTTGGCCAGAAAACTAGAATAAAGGAAGTAATCAATTAAAATCGAACTTATGAAAGAGTTTATGTTTATTATCCGCGGTGGACAGGAAGAGTATAATGCCAATTCTCCAGAAGAAATGCAAAAGCATATGGAACATTGGCAAAGTTGGATGGGAGGGTTGGCAGAAAAGAATCAATTGATTGGAGGACAACCTCTAATGAATGAAGGAAAAACACTTACAGAAGCAGGTGAAAAAGTAATTGATCGACCATTTGCAGAAGGCAAAGAATTAGTAGGAGGATACTTGATTATTAAGGCAGATTCATTAGAATCGGCAGCTCTTATTGCCAAAGAATGTCCGAGTTTTGAATATAAGTGTAGTGTAGAGGTTCGTGAAATAAGCCCATTAGAATAGTTTTTTGAAAAAAAAGAACTCTATAGATCATACGTTAAACCATCTTTTTAGACAAGAGTCTGGAAAGATGGTTTCTGTATTGATTAAAATATTTGGAACTGAAAACATCGAAATGGCAGAAGATGTAGTGCAAGATGCATTAGTTAAGGCTTTGGAAACATGGAAATATAGAGGAATGCCCGATAATCCAAGAGCATGGTTATATCGTACTGCAAAAAATAAAGCTATTGATATCATAAGACGTAATAAGCATAGTCGTGTTATTGATTTCTCAGATCCCCAGAAACAACTTTTAACATCAGGATACACTCTTACAACGACAATGAATAATTATTGGCAGGAGGAACATATTAAAGATGATTTTCTGGGAATGATGTACGCATGTTGCCATCCTGATATTTCTCAAGAGAATCAAATTACCTTTATCTTAAAATCATTATGCGGATTTAGTACCAAAGAAGTTGCAAAATCTTTTCTAACAAGTGAAGATACTATTTCAAAGCGTTTATATCGTACCAAAGAATTTTTTAGAAAACATAAAATAAAACCAAAAATCCCGGCTTCTGAACAAATCTCTTTAAGAACACATACAGTATTAAGTGCTATTTATTTGATGTTTAATGAAGGATATAACTCTACGCATAACGATCAACTAATTCGTAAAGATTTAATCAGCCAGGCAATGTCACTTTGTAAGTCATTATTATCTGTAAAACGAACTCAGTTACCAGAAGTTTATGCTTTAATGGCTCTCATGTGTTTTCATACTGCTAGAATTAATAGTCGGCTTACAGAAAAAGGAGAACTGATTTTAATTACAAAACAAGATCGATCCAAATGGGATAAAGAATTTATAAATTCGGGACAGAAATATCTAAATAAAGCTGCTTTTGGAGAAGGATTAACCACGTATCATTTGGAAGCAGCAATCGCATATGAGCATTGTAATGCTAAAGAATATAAAGATACAGATTGGAATAAAATACTTGAGTATTATAAACTTTTGTTGAAGATAGGAAATGATCCTATTGTATTTTTAAACCAGTGCTTAGTTATTTTAGAACTGAAAGGGCCTAAAGAAGCCTTAATTGCTCTCAAAAATGTCGAAAACAATACAATGCTTAAAAAATATTATGTATATCACGCTACATTAGGAGAAATTCAACAACGTTTAGGACATAATACCAAAGCTATAGAGCATTATCAAAAAGCAGTACAACTCACTCAATCAAAACCAGAAAAACAATTTCTAAAAGATAAAATTGCACATATTTTAAATTGAAAATGATCAAGATTTAAAACTATAATTCGATTGTTTCAGAAAATCTTTATACCTTTTCAGGATGATATAGTACCTGTTTTGATACTTTATATAAGATTAATTATTAGGTTTCACGGGAAACCGGGTAGTATAAATAGGAAATGTCATAGATATTTGTAAGCTTTTAAATGCGATATTTTACTTTTGATAATATAGATTCAATAGGACAAGTTTTATGTGATTATTATTGTCAATGGTATAAAGTAACTAAATAACTAATCAACCTATGCCTGTTTTGTGACAACGGGGTATTTGGTAAATGAGAATACAATAATATGGGAGACAATCAAGATCAGATACATCAACTTCTGGAAAAACTTGAGATCTTACTAAAAAGACAACAAGATTTCTCAACACAAATACAAAATCTCAAAGATGAGATCTATCAATTAAAAACTTCATCCTTAGAGCAGCAAAACGAGGTAGAAACAGAAATTGTACCCGAGGTTTCACAAGTCATAGAAGTAGTCGATGAGGTAAAAGAAGAAAAAATCCCTGTTGTCGATATCATTAAGGAAGAAGAAGCGGTACAAGCAACAACAAAACCTTTATCAAACCCAGTATCAAAGGTCAATACTCCAAAAAAGAAATCTAATCTGGAAAAATTTATCGGAGAAAACCTTATCAATAAGATTGGTATAATAGTTATCATAATTGGTGTGGCAATAGGTGGTAAATATTCCATAGAGCATGATCTAATAAGCCCATTAACCAGAATTGTATTGGGATATTTAATGGGAGTAGGGCTTTTAGGAGTTGGTATGAAGCTTAAGAAAAAGTACAAAAACTTTAGTGCTGTATTGGTGAGTGGTGCGATGGCTATTATGTATTTTATAACTTTTTTAGCGTATAATCTATATGGCCTCATTCCGCAAACACTTACGTTTGTACTTATGTTACTATTTACCGCATTTACCGTAGTAACAGCATTACATTATAATAAACAGATTATTGCTCATATAGGATTGGTAGGAGCGTATGCTGTTCCATTTTTGTTAAGTGATGGATCTGGCAGAGTGGTAATACTTTTTAGTTATATGGCTATAATTAATGCAGGGATACTAGCTATAGCAATAAAAAAGTACTGGAAAGCTTTATCGTTCTCATCCTTTTTCCTTACCTGGATTATTTTCTTTACATGGTATGTCGGACAATATGATATTGAGGAACATTTTACGCTTGGTTTATTATTTTTATTTATCTTTTTTATAACATTTTATCTGATGTTCCTCATATATAAACTGAGAAAAAAAGAAAGCTTTCGGACTAGCGATGTTATTTTACAATTAAGTAATTCATTTGTTTTTTATGGCATTGGTTTTTCAATGTTAAAAGACCATGAGACAGGAGAACAATTACTTGGAGTTTTTACCTTAGGAAATGCAGTAGTTCATTTTGTAGTTAGTGTTATTATTTACAGATTAAAGTTGGCTGACCGTAACCTGTTTTATTTTGTGTCAGGAATGGTGCTTATTTTTATTACAATAGCTTTTCCTGTACAATTAGATGGAAATTGGGTGACATTATTATGGGCAGGTGAGGCTGCATTATTGTTTTGGATAGGGCGTACTAAAAAAGTGCCTATTTATGAAATTTTATCCTATCCATTATGGGGATTAACTTTTTTTAGCCTTATTCACGATTGGTCAATGGGATACTATAGATATGAACCTACGTCTGAAACTGCATTAACACCGGGTCTTAATATTTATTTAATGACATCGGTATTGTGTGTTTTATCTTTCGGATTTATCTATTGGACTCATCGTAAAGAAAAACTTTCTTTCCCTTGGCCTAAACAATCCTGGTTATATACAATGCTTACCATAGGACTTGCATTATTATTGATATGTACAAGTTATTTTTCATTCTGGATAGAAATAGATAATTATTGGAATCAAGCTCGTTTGGAGACACAACAATTACTTTTTTCACAAGATAGTAATACCTATGAGTACACTATAGTATCAAATATTAGAAACTTTGGATCTATATGGCTAATTAACTATACCCTGTTTTTCCTTGTCTTGTTATCTTTTGTAAATATTAAAAAAATCAAAAATAATATTTTTGGATATATTACTATTGGATTTATGATGCTTGCGCTCTTTGTTTTTTTAACCAGAGGGTTGTATGTATTAAGCGAATTTAGAATGGCTTATCTCGAGTTAAAAGATACAGAATTTAGTGTTGGACTATGGTCTTATCAAGGAATACGATATGTGTCATTTTTATTTATAGGAGTGTTTTTATATACTTTCTATACCTATGTACGTCAAAAATTTCTGGATAGGACTTTTAAAATTGCTTTTGAGATAATATTACATGGTACGTTACTTTGGATAGTAAGTAGTGAATTAGTTCACTGGCTCGATCTTGCAAATTATGCAGGAACATATAAGTTAGGATTAAGTATTCTATGGGGAGTATATGCCTTGCTGCTTATAGTTTTAGGAATCTGGAAAAGAAAAAAATATTTACGTGTCCTGGCGATCATACTTTTTGGAATTACACTTATAAAACTATTCTTCTATGATATTTCGCATTTAGGCACTATTGCAAAGACTGTCGTGTTCTTGTCTTTGGGGATACTTCTTTTGGTAATTTCATTCTTGTATAATAAATACAAACACATTATTACAGATGAGACCGATATTAATACACAACAATCAGATGAAGAATAACATTAAGGTTTTTATATATACGATTTTATTAGGATGTTCTATTACATATGCACAAATGCAAGATTACTCTTATAAGAGTAAATTGACCGGCGTTAAAGATGTTTGGCATTCTATAGCTTTACCTGATGAGGTGTTTAGTAAAGTTTCTCCCGATCTTTCAGACGTTAGAGTTTTTGGAATTACTTCTAAAAATGATACTATAGAAGCTCCTTATATTTTGAGATTAAAAAATGAAAAAGTATCAAGAGAGAGAATCCCGTTTACCATTTTAAACACAACCTATAATGATAAAGGGTCATATATTACTATGGAAGTCCCTACAAAACGATCTATCAATCAGATAACTCTTAATTTTAAGAAATCTAATTTTGATTGGCTTGTTACACTCGAAGGAAGTCAAGATCGTAAAGAATGGTTTACAATTACTGAAGATTATCGTATACTTTCTATTAAAAATGAGCTTACTAATTATAAGTTTACTACGCTACAATTTCCTAAAGCACAGTATAAATATTTTAGAATATTAGTAAAAAGTAACCAAAAACCAATTTTACAGTCTTCTGAAGTTATTAAATATGAAAAGAAAGAAGCAAGCTATCGTAATTATGAAATAACAAATTTTAATATCCAGAATCCAAAGGATACCAAGCAAACAATTATAGATGTAAAACTACAGAAAAAGGTACCTGTAAGCTACATTTATGTTGAGGTACAAGATACTTTTGATTACTATCGACCAATATCTATCCGATATGTTACAGATAGTATTCAAAACCCTAAAGGAGAATGGATATTTCGATATCGCGAACTCAATAGAGGAATACTCAACTCAATCGAAAGTAATGGTTTTGTAAACAAAAGTACTATTGCACAAAAACTTAGAATTGTAGTTGATAACCATGATAATCAACCACTAAAAATTAGCAAAGTAAAGGTGAAAGGATACCAACATGAGCTAGTAACACGTTTCACCGATTCTGCTGCATATTATTTGGTTTACGGAAATAATAAAGTAGAAAAACCCTTTTATGATCTCAATTATGTCACCACTAAATTACCAGAAGGAATAACAACTATATCTCCAGGAGTAGCTCAGACCATCAATTATGAAGAATCATCAGGAGTAGAACCTTTATTTACTAATAAAATATGGTTGTGGGCTATAATGTTGATTGTCATTTTACTACTAGGAGGGTTTACACTATCCATGATCAAAAAAAGTAAATAATACTATTTGATAAAACGTATTCTTTAATTCATCTATACTATTAGAAATACGATTTTTTAATGTACTTATGGAAACCCGTAAGTAATTTTTAAAATTATTATTTATGTTAGCAATCTCACACCCTCAATAAATTTTTAGGTCGCCAATATGTATTGTTTTATCTATTAAACAATATTGTATTTGTTTTACAGAATACTTTGATATAGTAAGATAATTACTATTTCAAAATAAGTAAAATAAGAAATTGATCAATAGAATAAGATGAATGAAAGTTTGAGGTTATAGGGTTTAATCAACCAGAATTAAGAATATATCCTTAAATATCTAAGTGTAAGTTTGTAAAGAATAGTTGTAATGATGGCTCAATTATTATCCATATTTAATGTTTTGTTTTCTAAAAATCAGCAAGAAAATCTAGTACATGATGATAGTAGAATATTTTTAACATCTACTCATACTACCTCAGGTAGGATATTAATGATAGAAGAAGAAGCATATGCAGTTTGGGCATATTTATTAAATCCAGATAAAGAAAGTATTGATTTTGATGGTTTTTTATGCGCTGTAGTCGATCCATTGTCTTCTGATATTCATCCGTATGAAATTACAAAAGGAAGAAGAGACGCGCCATTACCGGCAACATTTGCCAATAAATATAGCTATATCAAAAATCTAAAGAAAAAAGATATCAGGGTGCATTGGGAAAAAGAATGTGCAACTATCTCTATAAAGAAAAAAAAATACTTAGTTATGGATATCAACGCCAAGACAAGTTATTCAAAAGCATTAGTAAAGGATTGCACCTATGGAAAACATTTAGAATCTTAAATTAACAAGAGATTAGTATCCAAACAAGACATGATTTTCTTTTCCTAATGAGCGTACATCTTAGTTTTCTCTAAACGACATTATTACTTCGATCAAATACAAATACTTACCTTTTTACAGGATGTCGAGAATGACATATAACTTAGAGATATGATCATGTCGTTCAGCAAAAATATTTAGCTACAAGAATATGATTGTATTACCTTGATACATAGAACATAATTAATCACTGTTAATAAGAGTCATATGGTTTCATCAGGTAATACCCAATAAACATTAAAACAACCAATATAGTTTAAATCATTAATAATTCATTTGGTATAATTGATTCTTTTGTCAGTTAAAAAGTTAAAAATCAAAAAATAATGAACAGGAACATCATGCTTATAATTAGTCTTTTAGCTATGAATCATATATTTTCTCAACAAATACCAGATACTATTTATAACCCTGAAATACCAGCAAAAATGTATCCAAAAAACTCTGGTACTATGATACATATAGATCAAGGTCATCGTAATTTTCACACGAAGAATAATAGGTTTTTACCCTTTGCAAAACTATTGTCGAAAGATGGATATAGAGTAGCTAGTTTTGAAGGAGAATTCAAAAAAGATAAGCTAAAAAACCTTAAGATATTAGTGATTTCTAATGCTTTATCAGAGAACAGCAGGCCGCCTTTTGTAGCTCCTACAGAAAGTGCTTTTTCGACAAATGAGATACATAATGTAAAAGAATGGGTCAAAAATGGAGGCTCTCTTTTTTTGATTGCAGATCATATGCCTTTTGCTGGTGCCTCTGCTAATCTGGCAAAAGCGTTTGGTTTTAAATTTTATGACAGCTTTGTAATGGATCCTGATGTTAGAGGCATTTTTGATTTTTCTAGGAAAAATAAAATGCTTAGTCATAACATGATAACAAATGGTAGAACTGCTAAAGAGCAGGTAAATCACATAAGAACTTTTACTGGTCAAGGATTTGAAACACCTAAAGAAGCTATTTCAATTTTAAATTTAAAAAAGGAATATACTGTATTTATAACTGATACTATGTGGGTTTTTAATGAAAAAACGCCTAAGATTTCTGCAGAGAATTTATCTCAGGGAGCGGTTTTAGAATATGGAAAAGGTAGAATAGCCGTATTTGGAGAAGCAGCCATGTTTACTGCACAAATTGCGGGTAGAGAAAGGATTAAGGTTGGAATGAATTCTGTGGAAGCTGGTGAAAACTATCAACTGTTGCTTAATTTAATACATTGGTTAGATAAGGCATATTGATCGAATAAATTAAGAAGTACCAGCATATAGAAATACTAAAAAAAATATTTATGAAAAAAGTATTGCAAAACAACCTCCTTTTAATAATTTCAGTTCTATCACTAACGGTATTGCATTTTCCTAAATCTAGTGCTCAACAAAATGTACAAGAAAAGTATTTTAGACATTTAAGATATAACCATGTATCACCTCATGTAGAATTAAGAGGGATTCATGAAATAAATTTTCAAGAAGCCCAACAAACATCGCACTATGTATTTAGATATAACAAAGTAAATCAACTGAAAGAGATTATTAATTATCACTATCACGATCAGCGCAGACATCCTTTGTCAACCATTGGGGCATACAGAACAGTTTTTAGGTATACAGATACTTCAGAAGTCCGCATTTTTTTCGATAAAAAAGGAGATCGAATGATGAATGATAGACAGGTGTATAAAGAGCAATATACATTTGATAAAAAGAAGTTTAAGTACAAATTAAATTTTTATGATCTCGATGATAACCCAATGGAGTCTAATTGGAAAATAGCAAGATATCAATGGAGTAAAAACAGAAAAATGGTTATAGAAAAAAGATATAACCTAAAAAATAGACATGTCAATATCTCACCTTACTTTGATTTTGGAATAACAGGGATTTTATACCAAAAAGATGGAGCTCCAAAAGGGAATTATAATCTTAATGAACAATTAGAAATTCAAGAAAATGATGTTGGAGTGGCTTCATATCAAGATGTATATGATGATATAGGAAATCATATTCAGTATTCGTATCATGATAAAAATGATAAGTTAGTAAAAAACCAATGGGGATTTGCAATAGGAAAAAATGATTATGATAACATCGGAAATAATACTAAAAGATCCACTTTTGATGAAAATAACAATTTAATAGATACCCGGGATTTGCCATCTAATAGGATTATTGAAGTGGCTTCTGCTGCTAGTAAAAAAGATACCTTGGAGATTAAAGAAAAAGCATTAGGGTACCTGATCGCTCTACAGGAATTAAAACCCGACCTAATGAAAAGTGTGTTTCATGAGGATTTAGCTAAAAGAACATTAGGGTATGATCCCAAAGAAAAACAACAAATAATAAGAGAGACCAGTTATAAACAAATGGTAAAATTTGCCGAATCATGGAATCAGTCAGGTGTTAAATTTCCTCCAAAACCAAACAACAAAGTCATTATCCTGGATATTTATAATCATGTTGCCAGTGTCAAACTTATATCTGATAATTGGGTCGAGTATTTACATCTGATTTATATAAATGATAATTGGCAGATTATAAATCTACTAT
The DNA here is from genome assembly GCF_900312735.1 of Aquimarina sp. AU119. Lineage (NCBI taxonomy): Bacteria > Pseudomonadati > Bacteroidota > Flavobacteriia > Flavobacteriales > Flavobacteriaceae > Aquimarina > Aquimarina sp. AU119. The sequence goes on from NZ_OMPF01000024.1 coordinate 111,071, forward strand.
GGCAACATAAAGATGTCCGAAGGTATAAAATGAAAGAGTAAATAGAAACAAGTTTTATTAGTTAATATAAATAATAGAAGTTATCAGAAATATGAAAAAAATGATCTTGTTAGCAGTTTTAGGAATTTTATCTAATACGCTTCATAGTCAAATTGGGCAGACAAAAAAGAAAGAATTAGATTCATTAAGAAATGAATTGGAAGTCCTTTTTATGAAAGATCAAACGTTTAGAAGAATTTATATAGAGGCAGAAAAGAAACTAGGTAAAAATTCTAATGAAATGGAATACTTCTGGGAAGTTGTCGAATCCCAAGATAAGGTTCTGGAAATACAAGTGATTAAAATAATTGAAAAATACGGTTGGTTAGGAATATCTCAAGTAGGGAAGTTGGCCAATACTGCTATATGGGCAGTTTTACAGCATGGTTCGGTTGAATCAAAAGAAAAATACTCTCCTTTGTTAAAAGAATCTGTTCTAAAAAAGGAATCACAACCTATGCATTATGCCAGACTCGTAGATAGGATGTTGATCAATGCCGATAATCCACAAATATATGGTACTCAATATAAGTATAATTCGAAGGGGAAAGGAACTTTTTTTACAGTAGAGCAACCAGAATACATTAATCAAAGAAGAAGAAAATTAGGACTCAAAACTATCCAGAAGTTTGCTAAACAAGTAGGTATTGAATGGAATGTTCCTCAAAAGAAATAAGTAACCAGTTTCAAATTTTTTTTCTGGATAGGTTTTTCTAAAACCTTGCTGAAAAATAATGATTTATGAAATTGTATAAACTATGAAAAAAATAAACCTAGTAGTTATAGCAGTTTTTTTTACTATAACCTTGTCATATGGTCAAGAAAAACGGCATAGTCAATATCTTATAAAGGTGTTAGATACGATTTATCATTTAGATCAAGATCCTATAGATGAAGCTAGAAGACTAAGGGAAAAATATGGGCTTGAATCAGAAGAAGTCAAAAAACAGAATAAAATATTTCTAAAAAATCAAATGATTACTTTACCCAAAGTAATGAATATTATTGATACTTATGGTTGGTTAGGAACTGATATTATTGGCGAACAAGGTAATACTACACTTTTTTTAGTAATTCAACATGCAGATTTAGATACTCAGGTAAAATATCTGCCAGTCATGAGGGAAGCAGCGAAAAAAGGGGATGTATACCCTAGAAATTTGGCATACCTAGAAGATAGGGTAGCGTCAAAACAAGGAAAACTTCAGATATATGGTAGTCAGGTAAAGTATTATCCAGAAACCAAGGTTTTTGATGTTTGGCCAATAGTAGATCCTATGAATGTAGATGAAAGAAGGAAATCAGTAGGATTAGGACCACTTGCAGCCCATTTGAAGACTAGATTTAAATTAGATTGGGATCTTAAAAAACAGCTCAAAAGAACTGCTGATTTTAAGGTGAACAGATAAAATTATACTAAGAAACATATAGTATTATGAATGCCAGAATATTAATATTGAGCTGTATCAGAAAAATATAATAAGTAAGTCCCAGTTCTTTCTATTTCCAAACCTTTTTTCCGGTTTGATAGATTTTTTCTAGAGCTTCATCTCGATATATCCGTCCGATTGGAATTATATGATCTTCTATTTCAATAACGTTTCCTTGGATTCCTTTTGCATGGTGAAAATTAATTATAAAAGATTTATGTACCTGTATAAATTGAGAAGAAGGCAATAATTCTAACATCCCAGAAAGTGTTTGATATGTAACAAAAAATCTATCTTTTAGAACCACTTTGATATAATCTTTTAAACTTTCGATAAATAAAATATCTGTGTAGTTTACCTTAATTTTTTTATTATCAACTTTAAAGAAAGCAGCATCAGTACTATCACTTGTTTTTTGAACATGATTAATCTGTTGTCTTACTTTTTCGATAGCTTGTACAAAACGATAAAAAGGAATTGGTTTTACAAGATAATCAATGGCATTAAGTTCGAATCCTTCTACCGCATAGTGACGATGGGCGGTAGTGAAAATAACTTTAGGAGATGAAGAGATCGCTTTTAGAAAATTAATCCCATCTAGCATCGGCATTTGTATGTCTAGAAAAATTAGATCAATGGTTTTTGTACTAAGAAATTCAATAGCAGAGAGCGCATCATCAAACTTTCCAACTTCTGATAAAAAATCTAATCTATTGATATAATCAGAAATTACATCTTGAGCCAAAGGTTCATCATCAATAATAATACATTTTATAGTACTCATCAGTTATATAATTGAATGCAAAGGTCTACATAGAATTTGTGGTTAAGCTCTTCTAATCTAAAGGTATGCCTTTGAGGGTAAATAATCTCTAATCTTTTAGATAAATTTTGTACTCCAATACCATGCTTAGTATTATCTTTTTTCGAATTAGCCACAGGGTTGATAGTTTTAATACATAAATCTCCTTTGTCGAATGCTATTTTTATATATATATCAACATCTCCTCTTTCATTTAGCGAACAATGTTTGAAAGCATTTTCAACTACAGGAATTAATATAAGGGGAGTTATCATAATGTTATTAAAATCACCGTCCATTTCCATTTTCAGATGAAGTCGATTTCCGAAACGTAATTTTTCTAATTCGATGTAATCATTAAGATGCTGTATCTCTTTTTCTAAAGAAATCTTGTCTTCTGCACCTTCATATAAAGTATAAGATAATAGATTCGATAATTGTAGCAGAGCTTCTGGAGTTTTTTTTGATCCTTTTAATGATAATGAATATAGATTATTTAAGGTATTAAAAAGAAAATGAGGATTAACCTGAGACCTTAGAAAGTTTAATTCGCTAGTTTTTTGTTCGTTTTGAACTTTTTCTAATCTAATCTTATTTTCATAATAATCTCGTAAAATTTTTATTGCGGTTGGAGGACCAAACCATAATAATATGGATCTGGCTAAACTTAATATTCTGGAAAATGAAAGATAATCATTAGGAAGATCAGATACGTTTAACAAAACAGGATAGATAAAATAGTATTGAGATAGTCTAACCAATAATGCGTTTATGAGTAAAAGAGGAATGAAAATTAAAAAATAAGGTAAGTAACGTTTATTACCGATATACTTGGGCCACAAATAATACATATGTACATAATAGAATGGAATTTCTATAAGACATCCTAAATAATTATAAAAAGCCTTAGTGAAAGGAATACCATACATCACATCCATTAATACCCATATTAGTAAATAGAATATCCAAAATAGAATATGTTTTAAGATTCGGTTTTTTAAAAAAAAGCTAGTAATCATAGTATGTATAAAGCATAATGCGATTCTTGGTAAATACTAGTTGTAATATCGCAAAAGTAAGGGGATTAGACTATTATTTTCTCTCAACTACATTTTTTACTCGATGAACTAAAATGAATACAAATGAATTTTGAGTTTCATCTGGTATAGTAGCATCTTTATAAAAATGCTATAAATAATTACATAATGATGTATAATCACCAACATATAAAAAAATAATTCTGCGTTTTATGACCGTAAGCAGTTTTTATTTCATTATCTAAGAAAAAACTATATTTGCCACTGAGTTATAATTGTAATTATAGCTTAACGTAAACCACTTTTTAAAAACGGAGTATGTTTTAAACGTACTCCGTTTTTTGTTTTGTAGCGATGATTCTATTTTATATATTAAATAATGAGGTGAAAAGATGAGATGTTTCAGGAAGCTAAAATTGTAAGTAAAATTCATTTAATTATATAGATTAATCTACCATCCATATGATCTGCGGTACGACCATAAGCAATTAATGATGCTCCGATGGTCCACCGGTTAGCAATACGATACCAAAGTGAATACCGTTGATACATCCAATTATCTTGTATGTTTCTAGGACGAGTTATATAAAATCCAAATTGTTGTAAGAAATAGAAATTTCCTACCGAGAAATGATGCCCTGCTGTAACAGCAGAGGAAAAAGAAGAATCATCTAGTTGACGCTGTTGCACCTGTTTACGATCAGACCAATCATACCAAAATTCTGTACCAAGATTAAAACCATTGATCCCAGAAAGTGGTTTTAAAGCACCTGCAGAAATACCAAAAAGAGGGTGGTTAGTAGATTCAGCTTCGCGATCTGCAGATCTTAAGCTAGCGAATGCTCCTAAGTAGTAACTCCAGGAACGACTAAATTGTTTTAATTCTGCGGGTTTTGGTTGAGGTGAGGTATAATCAATTATTCGATCTACTCCTATAGAAAGCGTAGGGAAATTCATTCCTTTGTTAGGTTGTTTTTGTCCTCCGTTAGAAATATGATTATAATTTCCAGATAGGTTGATCGCATATTTATCATTGATATGATAATTAAGCGTTAAGGACAAAGCTAGATAAAAGCTAAAATGTGTACTAAAAAGGACATTGTCAGGATTCGATTCTTCATCAAAAATAGTATCCAGATATGTTGCTCCTATTGATCCTCTTAAAGAAAGTTTTAAAGGTCCACGATATATAAAATAGGGTTCTACAAAATAATTTAGATTATAAGAATTACCTAAAACTTCTGGATTAGCATAATTGAAATATGCAAAAGAAAATCCGCTTCTTCCATAACAAAAACAAGTTTTCCAAGCCTTATCACTTGTTCGTAGTTTGCTCATTTCTATCTGAAATCCATAAGGATTAGTTTGCGAAATCGGTTTTAGATCTGGAGTATGCGCAATAATAAAACCATAGTGAGATTTTACACCATAAAATTTAGAGTTTACCTGTGCAAATAGCACCTGAGATAAACAAAAAAATACTAATAATCCTATAATTCGATACATCAATATAAAGATACGTTACCATTCGTATAATATTGAATATTAGTTATCTTATTTTTTTAATCAAATAGTTATTAATACTATAGATTTATTTTGACATTATTAGCTGTAAGGTTGCTTAGTTTTTTATAAATATAATCAATGTTAATATTGATGATTTTTATAAATAACCTATATTATAAAAAATATTAAAAATTTAGATATTACTTGACTTAATAATGAATCTTATGAATGTAGAATATGACATAGTTCTAACATGGGGTAGTCTTATTTTAGTTTTAGGATGCGTAGTCGTTCTATATTTTAATAAACATAAAATACAATATTGGTCATTACTGCAAAATAAAAAAAGAATTGAAGCCGCTAATTGTATTGTAGAGAAAGATCATATTTATTTCCCGAAAGGTTACTATTTTAAGTTCGGTTATTTAAAAAATAAAGATAAGTTACCTTTTTCGGTTATTAATGAAATAAGGACCAATACATTCCCAATTACTGCAAGGATAAATACAAATGAAATAGTATTTCTCTTAGGTTTGGATGAAGAAAAATGTATCCAACTTAAAGATCAAGCTAATATAATTTTAACTAATCCAATGGATAACTGGTCATTGATATGTGAAGAATTCCTGGATACAGAATGTAGTGTTGAACTTAAGGAAAGAATACTACAGCAGCTAGAGAAAAACGGAATTCATCCAAATGAGGTTGCTCAAATCAAAAAACATATTGCTTCAAGAATGTTGTTTCGAACCTTTATTTCATGGGAGTGGCAATATTATGGACAATTTGATGTACTTAAAGTGTTATGGTTTTTGAATTCAAAAAAATACTGGTGGACCATGGATATTGCTCTAAGAACTCATAAAAAACAATAAAAGCGAGTAAACTACAAAAGTATACTCACTTTTAAACAGGGATTATGTTTTTTACATCAAACTATACTATATGTTCTTTTTATTGTTTTACCATTTTAGTAATTATTTGCGAACCGTCATTTCCTTCAAGATTGACCAAGTAAATTCCAGGTCTGTATCCACTAATACTAATATTTATTTCCTCTCCAGAAGTATAGTTAAACCTTCCAACGATTTTGCCTCCAACGCTATATATTTCCCCTTGATAGGTGACGGCGCCTTTGGCTGTTGAATTAATTGTAAAGCTATTGGGAGTTGGATTAGGATAGATTATAAAAGTTTCCTTTTCCACAATAGGAGTTGGTTCGATAGGCGTCTCTTTTGTGTTTAAGGTAGCTTCAAACATTCCGCGACCATGTGTTGCAGCAACAATTTTGGCATCAGATTTTCGTATAGCAATCATGTCGGTTCTCACATTGGCCAAAGTCTCATTTTTAGGAAACCATTCGACATCTTCTGATTTTATATCGTCGGTAGACCATACCCCAATCTCAGTAGCTAACCATACTTCATCACTATTAAAAGGGTTAAAAAGTCCCCATCGTATGGGCATATCAGGGAGATTACTTTCTTTTTCAATCCAGGAAATTCCTCCATCGTTAGTGTACCAAACAGAACTAATCCCATAGTTAGAAAAAGTGACTAAAATTTCCTCTTCATTTTCTCCTAAATCGATACTGGATATATTAGCAGGAGGAAATAAGTCGCTTCCAATTTCTATTGTACTTGGAGTATCACTTTGCGCATTTGTAGTTTTAAAGAGTTTCCCCGATTGGGTTCCGATAAATAAGGTAGAAGTACGTGTTTTATCATATGGAGACACTTTTATACTAGAATATGGTACAGTGGATCCAGTGTTTAAAGGTGTAAATTTTGAAGTAATTTCGCTTCCTTTTATCTCTATTCGTAGAAGCTCATCAATATGCTGGTTATCTGTAGAGGTTATTGCACCACCAAGCCCCATCCCATTTGCAAAAAGCGTATTGGTTATGGAATTATAATCCGCGGCATTAATAAAAGTACCACTAAGTGCATTTACAAACTCAGAAGTTGCTCCTGCATCTCTAGAAACAATATATTGGTTGTGATAGACTGAAGTTATCACAATATTAGGTTCATTAATATCTACAAACGCAAATGCTCCATCACCTCCACTTACCATATCGTTTACATCAATAGGTGATCCATCATATCGTAAAGTACCATTATCTTGTGTCCCACCATAATAAGAATTAAACCCTTTGTTTGGGTGAATTCCAACAGTGTAATATTGTACAGTATTTAATCCTTTATTGACTTCAACAAAAGAAGGAAATACATTTGCAAGGTTTCCAATTTCGGCTACGTTGGAAGAAGTGATATCGTTTGAATAAAATACCCCTCCGTCTGTAGAAATAAATACTTCATCAGAAGAACCGGGTCTATACATGATAGTATGATGATCGGCATGAACAAACTCAGGGTAAAACTCTTGATTGGGTATCCAATAGGACATAGATTGCCATTTTAATCCTGTAGTTTCTGTATTGTCAGCTGTATCAGTTCCCGTTAATTTAAAAGAATTAAACCCTCCAAGCATAATTGTATTTTCATCATTAGCATCTACCCCTAAGGCCATTGCATGCCAGGTAAGTGATCCCCAACGTCCCCAGCCTAAATTAAGACTTGGTCCTGCAAATTCTGACCAGGTTGCACCAGCATCAAAAGACTGTAAAAGAATACAAAGACTACTAGAATCTCTAATAAAACCAGAAGGAAATTTAAATCCGCCACTAATCACTGCATATACTCTATTAGAATTAGAAGGAGCAACTGCAAATTTTATTCTTCCCGGATATATGTTGTTCATTGGATCAAACTTGTCATTAGCAAAAGAATCATTGATGGTCCAGTTTATACCATCCAAAGAACTTAATATCACTCCAGCACCATTTTCATCGGTATTTCTCATCGTACCGACAAGTAATTTCCCGCCTGCTATTTCTTCTATATCTGATGGGGCATAAGGAGTTGTATCTCCAATAATATTTGGTAATACTTGAGTCCAAGTTTGTCCTCCATCAATAGATCTATATAGTCCGTTCGTAGTATTGGATCCTTGTAATTCACCTTTATAAGTCCCAGATACAACAGCCGCATATACTACATTGATACCAGCTTCATTTCTTATCAAGATATCATTAACATAAGCAAAATCTGTGCTAGATGGTATAAGTTGCCACGTCTCACCATGATCTGTAGATTTCCATATACCAGTACCCTTACCAGACGATTCTCTATAGATATTTACAGCGGTATAGGATTCACCGGTTCCAACATACATAATGTCGTTATTGTCAGGATCAAAAGCAATAGCACCTACAGCAAGATTTTCAAAGAACCCTGAAGCATTTTCCCAAGAAGAAGCAGGGTCTGTAGCATCATTATTAAACCAAAGTCCACCTGTAACTGATCCTGCCCAAATTTTCTTATGAGTAGCATCAGAGGGGTCAAATACAATTTTTCGTACTCTACCTGCTATATTAGCTGGTACATTTTCCCATTGTATATCATCCTTTCCATCCTTTTTTATCAACTTACTTTTAAGTGCTTGTGCTTTGGTAAATTGATATGATTTTAACAAACGTTCCTTAGGTACGTTTCGGGTATTGGGATCTAAAGTAGTAAGATATTCATGCAGAGCTGCATAATCAGGTTTGTCAGGCTTTTTGCTATTTAATTCACCTTTTTCTAGATATGCCTTTTGGTAAGTATCTACAATAAAACTTTCATGAGATGTTCTGTCATCTTTGGATAAACTAGAGTGTAACAACAACCCGAATACTACAAATGTAAAAACTAGTGTTGTTATGCGATAGTACGTTGTTTGTTTTTTCATTTTACAATTGAATGTTGTTGAGTTAAATTATTGAAAATAAGATAATTGTGTTTTTGGTATTGTAAAATTACGAAAAGATATCTAAAATCATTTATTTTGATTGATAAGCTTCCGATTTAAGTGTGGTATCTAAATACTTTTAGACTAAAATAAGTGAATAAAAACCGATATAACAATTCAGTGTATCGGTATCGAATAGAATAAGATCGAAAAGATCTGAAAAAACGGTAGTTGCCATTAATTTAACACACTTCCACTGTTACCGAATTGTGAACCAATTACATTTTTCACAATTTATTTTTTTAACTCTCATTTACGGTTGGCCCATGTGTTAATTGAGAGCAATGGTACTCGGTGTTTTTTCAGATCTTTCGATTATTTATGCAGCAAGCTCCCCATTGCCTGCTGATTCTTTGCCCGTTTCGATTGCCCCCCATTTTGAATTTGTATTAAATTTAATCGTTACAGGACTTTCATGTCTAAGGGTTTCAAGGATAGATTGTAATTCGGCCTCATGAAAATATATATTCAAATTGCCATTGTTATGTTTTGTATTTTGTGGTAAAGTATTTCCATCTTTTATAATACCAAGATATCCAAGGTATTCCTGGTTCTCACCGTAGAGATATACAAATCCCATTTGGTACCCGCCGCCGCCAGCATAATTGCTTACAATTTGAAGACTAAAACGCTCTACTTTATATGAAATTAGCATTACTTAAGTTTTTAAAAATGAGTTAGATGATTTGTTACTTCAAAAGTAGTCTATAAACTATTATTGTGGTAGAGGGAAAACACGGAATTTGTACAGGGGATATTGCCCCTATACATTTTTTGACTTGATTTCTATTGAGCAATATGTTTACGTTAATTGAATAATTAAAATGATTTTGAAAGATAAAACCCTAAAGAATTTCCTGAAAATTGCGGAGCTACTGTCATTCCATTTAATTTTTTAAAAGGATTCCACGAGATAAGATGTTCAAAATGATAAACTAGTTTTACAGATAATATTCCTATTCCCGCTCCTACCAGAACATCAGATAGATAATGCATATTGTTAAGCATTCTTAAAGTTCCTGTAGTAATAGCAAAAAAATACCCACTATACGCCAAAAGGGGATTAGTATCCTTAAATTCTTCGTATAATACTGTAGCTGTTGTAAAAGCCGTGGTTGTATGACCCGATGGGAAAGAGTTAGAATTGGTAGAATCCCCAGGTCTTTTTTTATAAACTTCTTTTTTTAATAATGCCGTGGTACCATTGCTTATAATAGAAGATAGAATGAGATTTTTTGTTTGATCAAACCAATGATTTCTTGATCGTACTCCCAGTATGTCTGCGGTATATAATTGGACAACCGGAGCATACCTGGTATAATCATCTATATTTAAATAAAAATCATCGCCTACCATTTTTCTTAAATCTGTCTGAAGCGATTTTTCAAAATCACTTGTGGATAAAAGAAATCCTGTCGTAATAAGAGTAATTGGAATAATTCTTTTGGTAAATAAACTATTTTCTTGGTTAAGTTCTATTTGGCCAAAGTTAGCAAGACGAGTACTTGTAATCGGTACATCAGTAAACTGAGCATTTATAACATTGATATATAGCAATATCAATGCTAGAGGAAACATTTTTTTCATAGTATTTTTTTGGGGCTGTAGGTAATTTTTGAAATGATATATCAAGAAATACCTTATGAAATATACTATATATTTATTAAAAAAATGTTAAAAAAATATATTTTGTTAATAAATAATTAACAAATGTTACGAACTTCGAAAAGAATACGTTTTGCATTCTAATCGAATGTATAATTTGATGATTATGATGCATTCTTTTTTTTTAAATTATAAAGATGAAAATAAAATTGTATCCTCCTAGTATTCTTTAAAAAAGACGTATATTTGCACGCAATTAAATTTTAATTGCGATGACAGCACACGAATCCAAAATCGTTGGAGAAGGTTTAACCTATGACGACGTTCTTTTAGTTCCGGCATTCTCTGAAGTTCTTCCTAGAGAAGTAAGTATCAGGACTAAATTCACAAAAAATATAATACTTAATGTTCCAATCGTTTCTGCAGCGATGGATACTGTTACAGAGAGTCGTATGGCTATTGCTATGGCTCAGGAAGGAGGTATTGGTGTATTGCATAAAAATATGACAATCGAGGAGCAGGCAATTAAAGTTCGTAAGGTAAAACGAGCAGAGAGCGGGATGATCATAGATCCAGTAACGCTACCAAGAGATGCAAAAGTAATTGATGCCAAGAATAATATGCGCGAGCATAGTATTGGAGGAATCCCGATTATAGATGGTAATAATAAGTTGATTGGTATTGTTACGAATAGGGATCTTCGTTTCGAAAAGAATGATCAACGCCCAATATCTGAGGTGATGACCAGTGAAAACCTAGTTACTGTTGCAGAAGGTACATCACTTCAACAAGCAGAAGTTATTCTACAAAACAATAAAATTGAAAAATTACCAGTAGTAGATAAAGAGAATACTTTGGTAGGTCTGATCACATTTAGAGATATTACCAAACTAACACTTAAACCAATGGCAAATAAGGACGAATTTGGACGTCTGCGTGTTGCTGCAGCTATTGGTGTTACGGGAGATGCTGTTGAACGTGCAGAAGCCTTGGTTAAATCTGGTGTGGATGCTGTAGTCATTGATACCGCTCATGGTCATACTAAAGGAGTAGTAACCGTATTAAAGCAGGTAAAAGAAAAGTTTCCAAAATTAGAAGTTATAGTAGGTAATATTGCTACTGCTGAGGCGGCAAAATATTTGGTAGAAGCGGGGGCTGATGCGGTTAAAGTTGGAATAGGGCCGGGGTCTATTTGTACAACTAGAGTAGTAGCTGGTGTAGGATTTCCACAGTTCTCCGCGGTTCTAGAAGTAGCTAATGCAATAAAAGGATCAGGTGTTCCTGTAATTGCTGATGGAGGAATTAGATACACAGGAGATATCCCTAAGGCTATTGCCGCTGGTGCTGATACTGTAATGCTAGGTTCTCTCTTAGCAGGTACTAAAGAGTCTCCTGGAGAAACTGTTATTTATGAAGGAAGAAAATACAAGACGTATCGTGGTATGGGCTCTGTAGAAGCTATGAAGAAAGGATCTAAAGATAGATATTTTCAAGATGTTGAAGATGATATTAAAAAATTAGTTCCGGAAGGAATTGTAGGACAAGTGCCATATAAAGGGGATCTTATTGAAAGTATCCATCAGTTTATAGGCGGATTACGAGCGGGTATGGGGTATTGTGGAGCAAAAGATATTGCAACATTACAAGATAAAGGACGTTTTGTTAAAATTACAGCAAGTGGTATTCATGAAAGTCATCCTCATGATGTTACAATAACTAAAGAAGCTCCTAATTATAGTAGACGATAAAATTTTAGGTATACGTTACTTTAAAGTATAAAAAAAACGCATCAATTATTGATGCGTTTTTTTATAAATAAAATCCTGAGATTATTTTTTTGCTTCTTCTATTTTGATTCCCAATTTTGTCATTACCTTTTTAGTAAGATCATAATTAGAGTCTATATACGCTAAGCCACTACTTGTAATAGTAAATACTTGAGTATATTTTTCTGCTTTAGCAATTTCTTCTAGAGCTTTTCCTATTTTCTCATATAAAGGCTGTAATAATCTATTTTGTTCTAATTGAACAAGCTTAGCCCCATTTTGACGAATTTTTGCGATATCATTTTCTAAGGTAATAATTTCGTCTTGTTTTGTTTTTTTCATTGGCTCTGTAAAAGAAGCAACTTTTTCCTGATAATCTTTTACTTTGGCTTGATACTCATCAATCTTAAGTTTTAATTCTGCTTCTATTTTGCCATTATATGCTTTTAAATCCTCTTGAACTTTTGTAAGTTCCGGCATTTGAGAAAGAATATATTCTGAGTCTATTGTTCCGGTCTTAGCCTGGGCGTTGATTTGAAAACTAGCAACCAAAACTAAGATTAATGTTATTACTTTTTTCATCTTATTTTTTATTTTCTGATTTTAAAATTCTTGCAAATATATAAGGTCTTAGACAATATACGTGCCATGAATTATATTTTTTAAAAATCTATTCTTCATATAGTTGTCCGCGGTGAGGTTTTAATGCATCTCGAACAGTTTTCATCTCAGAATCTGTTACTACCATATATGCTATACTATGCATGTCATTAAGTTCTTGACAACCTGTTATGTTGAGAGATATCTTTTCTAAAGAAATATATTCTTTAAGATGAATTTCATGATGTTGCGCAGTCTTACTTGCAGTAGATCCCCTAAAATCCCAAATTAATTTCAGTTTTCGTTCCATAATGTGTTCTTAGTTTTTTAACTATAGTCCTATGTTAGCTTTAAATTGTAGAGCCTGCTATTTCGTTGTTTAAATCCTAATTTCGAATATAAATGTATAGCTGCTTTTTTTTCATTTTCTGTAAATAGATAAATTTCAGTAAGTCCTTTTTCTTTTCCAGTACTGATTAATTTTTGAATTAACTTTTCACCGATTCCCTGACCTCTGTAATCCAAATCTACAACCACATCTTCAATCCAACCTTTATGTCCAGAAATTACTTTGTAAGAGCATAATGAAGCAATTCCGACTATTTTTTTATTTAGTGTATAGCAAGCAAAAATTAGAGAGTCGTTTGTTTCTGATAGTAGGTCTTTTATTGGGATTTGTACTTTATTAGGGCTTAACTGTCTAAATAACTTTTGGATATCTTCTAAGATATAAGAGTTTATAGTTTTTTTACTTAAAATTTCAATCAATCTTTATCAATTTTAGAATTACTAACTGTTGAGTACACTTTTTCCTTCTTCAGCAAAAGATTTAAAATCCTGCATATACGAATATGACTGTTTCTTAAAGGCACTTGGCATGATAAATCCCATAAACTTCATAAAACCACTAAATTTGAATTCATTTTTTGAAGTCCATTTTGTATTTCCATTAGAAAGTTCTTCAAAATAATTTTCTTGAATATTATATACATTTTTAGCATCAAATGTAAGGTGAAGCGCCTCAGGAAGATCAAGAAAAGTAATTGTTTCAATCATTTCTATTTCTCGTTTACCCATTTTGTACGTTAATTTTGAAATAGCTCCCGTTTTTCCTTTTTGACCGCTAAGATGTTCCATGCCTATAAAACCTTTTTGCCAATATTTTAGGTTTTCTTCATTGTCGAATTTTTCAATCACCTGATTTCTAGGTAATTTGATCTCTATGTCTAGTGTATATTCCATTGTGTGATTTATTGTTTGTTAGTTGTGTAATTTGAATACAATATACATAGATCATAAAAATTTTAAAAGCTAATACTACAGCAGTATTTATGTCGTTAGAAAAGAAGCTTGTAAAACGTCTTAATATTATTATTTTTGTCCGATTAAGGACTTCATTATACACAAATCATGCGCAAAAAGTCATTATTGTTTTTTTTAGGAGGTGTTTTTTTAACATTAACTTATGCTCAGGAACCCAAAGATGTATTATTTACTATAGATAATTCTCCGGTTTATATTTCCGAATTTAAAAAGGTATATCTAAAAAATATAGATCTTGTTAAGGACGATTCGCAAAAAGATGTAGATGAATATTTAGATCTTTTTATAAACTATAAACTAAAACTCAAGGAAGCAAAGAAACTTGGTTTAGATAAGAAAGAGAGTTATTTAAAGGAATTAGATGGGTATAGAAAGCAATTAGCAAAGGGATATCTTACAGACACCAAAACGTCTGATGCGTTGATAAAAGAGGCATATGATCGATCATTGGAGCGAATACATGCAAGCCATATATTGATCACTGTGAAACCAAATGCATTAGAAAAAGATACGATAGCAGCTTATGAAAAAATAATTGAAGCCAGAAATAAGATTATTAATGGAGATTCATTTGATGCTGTAGCCAAAGCCTATAGCCAGGATCCATCTGCCATCAAAAATGGTGGAGATTTGGGATGGTTTTCTGCTTTTAGAATGGTATACCCATTTGAAGATGCAGCATTTAAAACTAAGGTCGGTGAAGTTTCTGAACCATTTAGGACACAATTTGGATATCATATTGTAAAAGTTAATGGTATAGAGAAAAAAAGGGAAGAAGTCACAGTGGCACATATAATGGTTGCTATTAATGGAAATAGAACAGCAGAAGAAGCGAAGAGTAGAGTTCAGGAAATCAATCAGCAACTTCAACAAGGAATTTCTTTTGCTTCTTTGGCAAAACAGTATAGTGATGATCCCAGTACAGCTATTAATGGGGGTAAAATTCGACGTTTCGGACAAGGAGCATTAAATTCTGAGAAATTTGAAAAAACAGCATTTAGTTTAACAGAAAAAAATGAAATTTCTGAGCCAATACAAACAAAATATGGTTGGCATATTATTCAGTTAATAGAGAAACATCCTCCAAAAACTTTTGAAGAACAAAAAGAAGAGCTTACCAAAAAAGTGAAGAGAGATAGCAGATCTAAACTCGTTACCGCATCATTTATTAATTCACTAAAAGAAAAGTATGCCATCAACAGAAATGAAGAGGCTATTTCGTATTTCAAAAAAATTGTTCCTGATGCTTTTCTTACTACAGAATGGAATATTCCTGAGGATAAGAATCTAGAGAAGCAATTTTTTAGGATAAAGGAAAAAGGATTTTCATACATGGATTTTGCAAAATTCTTACAGAATAATCAGGGCAGGGTAGCTGGTTACCAAGATGTTTCTGTTTTTCTAGAAGAAATGTACGATCGATTTGAATCTTCTTCGTTACTAGAATATTATGAGAATCATCTTGAAGAAGATAATCCAGATTTTGCAAGTGTCATTGGAGAATATCGTGACGGACTTTTACTTTTTGATCTTATGGAATCCAAAATATGGAATGTATCTAAGACTGATTCTGTTGGGCTTAAGAAATTTTACGAGATTCAAAAAGATAAGTATACACAGAATGAAACGTATAAGGTAGTCAAGGCTTCTTCTTCAAAACCAGAAGTGATAACTAAAGTAGAGAAGTTGTTAAAAGCTCAAAAATCAATAGAAGAAATCAAAAAAGAAATCAATAAGGATGATATTGTTCTAGTGATTTTTTCTGAAGAGGAATTCATAAAAGGTGAGGATACATTCCCTAAAGATTTGTCTCCAGAAAAAGGGAAAATAATGATTACAGAAGGAGAGAGTTTTGTGACTTTGATTATGATAAAAGAAATCTTACCTTCAAGAATCAAAACATTTGAAGAAATCAAAGGCGAAGTTATTAATGATTTTCAAGAAAATGTAGAAGAACTATGGCTTAATCAATTGAGAACAAAATACTCGGTAAAAGTCAATAAGAAAATATTAAAAAGGGCTAAAAAAGAATTATCTATATAAATAAAGTAAATATAATAGCCTCTAAATATTTACTTCAAACCGAAATTATTATTGGTTTTACAATTTTTGGGATTGTTTTTGGATAAATAAAAAGATTAAGACTTGTGAAATATTATAACTTAATACTATTGTTATTAATAGTTGTTTCTTGCCAGAATTTTAAAAATCAAATTAAAAAAGAAGCAATAGCCAGAGTAAATGAGACCTATTTGTATAAAGAGGACATCAAAACACTAGTGCCCAAAAACACTTCTGAAGCAGACAGTGTAAATATTGTCAATAATTACATCAATACCTGGGCAACTCGTCAATTATTTATTGATAAGGCTAAACTAAACCTTACTGAAGAAGAATTAAAAGAATTTGATGATTTAGTAGAAAGTTACAAAAGCACTTTATATATCAATGCGTATAAGAATGCTGTTATTAATAAAGCGATCAATATGGATATAACAAATCAGGATTTGGAGACGTATTATGATCAAAATTTGAAAAATTTTAATCTCAATGAGGAGTTAGTAAAATTACGTTACTTACATTTGCCACCTGATTATGGAAATATTGTTGCAACGCAACGACAATTAAATCGTTTTAATGAAGAGGATGTAGAGGAATTAGGAGGAAAAAAAAATGAATACCTATCCTATTCTTTAAATGATTCTGTCTGGATAAAGCTAGAACAGGTGTTTAGTAAAATACCAGTTTTAAGAAAACAGGAGAAGACAAAATTTCTGAAAGAAGGAAAATATATACAACTTAGAGATTCTACTGGGGTATATATGGTAAAAATAAAAGATGTTTTAAAACATAATGAAATAGCTCCATTAGAGTATATAAAACCTACAATACGGCAAATTATCCTGAATAGGAGAAAGCTGGAACTGATTAAAAAAATAGAAAAAGATATTACAAGAGATGCAGTTGAGAACAAACAATTTGAAGTCTATGATTAAAACTACCGCGCTTTGCGTTATGTTCATTATTGGTGTAGGAGTAGAACTTTATTCCCAAGAGATTATTGAAGAAGTATCTCAGGATACCATAGTGAAACAAGATACCATCGCAGGCCAGAGCGCTGCTATTGTTAATGATAGTATTAACCCAAAGATCGATACTGTAAAACCACCTTTCCAAAGAGTAAAAATAGATGGTGTAGCGGCAGTGATTGGAGAAAATGTGATTCTGGATAGTGATGTTGATATAGCTTACAGACAATTACTTAGTGAAGGAGTTTCGTCCTCGGATGTAAGCCGTTGTGAGCTCGCCGGAAGTTTGTTTGAAACAAAATTATATGCGCATCATGCCGTTCAGGATAGTATAGTAGTAAAAGATGCCGAAGTTAAT
This sequence comes from Aquimarina sp. AU119, assembly GCF_900312735.1. Taxonomy (NCBI): domain Bacteria; kingdom Pseudomonadati; phylum Bacteroidota; class Flavobacteriia; order Flavobacteriales; family Flavobacteriaceae; genus Aquimarina; species Aquimarina sp. AU119. Next base: position 128,418 of record NZ_OMPF01000024.1, read on the forward strand.
TCTATGGTTGATCAACAGTTAAACTATATGACGAATGAGTTGGGGACTGTAGAAAAAGTATTAAGATTTTATAAAAAAGATAACTTAGAAGATTTTAAGAAAGAACTTTTTGAAATCAACAAATCAAATAGGTTATCAGAGCAGATGAGAGCTAAGATTATTGAAGATATTGAAATCACACCAGAAGAAATTAGAGAATTCTTTGATGATATTCCAGAAGAAGAAAGACCGCTTTTTGGAACCGAACTCGAGCTAGCTCAAATTGTAATAGAACCAGAAATTCCTCAAGAGGAAGAACAAAAGGTGATCGATAGGTTAAATCAGTTTAGAGAAGATATTGTTGAGAATGGGAGCAGTTTTGCAACCAAAGCGGTACTGTATTCTCAAGATCCGGGATCTAAATCTACAGGTGGTAAATATACATTAGATCGCCAGACAAACTTTGCAAAAGAATTTAAAGATGTTGCTTTTAGCTTACAAGAAGAAGAAGTAAGCGAACCTTTTAAAACAGATTTTGGATGGCATATTGTAAAAGTAGATAAAATAAGAGGAGAAGAAATAGATGTAAGACATATACTTCTTGTTCCTGATGTAACAAGAGCAAGTGTAGACGAAGCTAAAAGATTAATAGATTCTCTTCGTACAAGTATCGTTTCTGGTTCTATTGAATTTAAGGAAGCTGCTAGAAAATTCAGTGATGAAAAAGAGACTAGAGAAGACGGTGGACAACTACTTAATCCAACTACAGGAGATACTCATTTTGAACTTACCAAAATTGACCCTATATTGTACGATCAAGTATCCAAATTAAAAACGAATGACATCTCTTTGGTTATTCCAGATCAGGATCGTCAAGGTAGAAAAAAGTTTAAATTGATTACAGTACTTAACCGATATGATGAACATATAGCAGATTATGCTAATGATTATCGAAAAATACAAGAATTAGCGTTGAGGAAAAAACAAATTGACGCTATTCGTAAATGGCAGAGTGAAAAAATCATGGATACCTATATAAAAGTAAACGGTGAGTACAGAGACTGCGAGTATAGTGGTAACTGGTTAAAAAACGAAAAATAATATGTCAGACGACGTAGCAGCTATTGAAACCTTAGTAAAAAAACATTCAGAACTTAAAAAAGAAATTTCCAAAGTAATTATTGGGCAGGAGAAGGTTATCGATCAGATACTTCTTTCAGTTTTTTCTGGGGGGCATGCATTACTTATCGGTGTGCCTGGTTTGGCTAAAACACTCATGGTAAATACAATTTCGCAAGCTCTGGGATTAGATTTTAAAAGAATTCAATTTACGCCGGATTTAATGCCTAGTGATATATTAGGTAGTGAGATTTTAGATGAAACAAGGCATTTTAAATTTATTAAAGGTCCTATTTTTTCTAACATTATTCTTGCAGACGAGATAAACCGTACTCCTCCTAAAACTCAAGCTGCACTATTAGAGGCTATGCAAGAAAGAGCTGTAACCGTTGCAGGACATCATTATAAACTTGATTTACCCTACTTTGTTTTGGCAACACAGAACCCTATAGAACAAGAAGGGACATATCCTTTGCCAGAAGCACAATTGGATAGATTTATGTTTGCAATAGAATTAAAGTATCCAAGTTTTCAGGAAGAAGTAGATGTTGTAAAGAGTACCACAGGAGATAAAACTAATACTGTTAATTCGTTATTTAAAGCACAGGAAATTATTGATTTTCAACATCTGATTCGTAGAATACCAGTTGCAGATAATGTAATCGAATATGCAGTAGGTATGGTTGGTAAAACAAGACCTAATGGAGAAACAGCTACAGAATTAGTGAAAAATTATATTGACTGGGGAGCAGGGCCAAGAGCATCTCAAAACCTTATTCTTGCTGCCAAGGCTAATGCTGCGGTAAAAGGTAAATTTTCTCCTGATATAGAAGATGTGCAAGCAGTTGCTATGGGAATTCTTCGCCATAGAATTATAAAGAATTATAAAGCTGAAGCTGAAAATGTAACTGTAGAAGATGTGATTAGTAGCTTATTCTAAAAAACTACTATAATTATTATCTTAATGTAAGAAACTTATAAAATTTTTGCTCTTGTACGAATAAAATTTACAGATTCTTCACTAATTACTATTGTGTCAATCAAAATTAAACCTTCTTTATTTTTGAAAGTCTAATGTATAGAACGTTCAAAAGAAATGTATTGTTTAATAAAAAGATAATAATAGAATGAAAAATTATGTAATATATGCTTTGGTGTTTTCGGTATTTATTGGAGTTTCATCAGTCTCTGCACAATCAAATGAAGAACATGTAAAGCGTAAAGAATTAAGAAAAGAGTTTCATCAAAGTCTCTCAGAAAATCAAAAGGCTCAATTAGAAACCAAAAAGAAATTACGAAAGGAGCATAAAAATACTATGAAAGCTACCTTTACCGAAGAACAACTTGCGATTGTTAAAAATCGCGAGATTTCTAGAAAAGAGAGAAAAAAAACCTTGGACTCTACCTTAAGTGCCGAACAAAAAGAATTGTCTAAAAACCATAAAGAAATGATGAAAATAGAGGATGAAAAATTTAAAGCAACACTTTCAGAAACTCAATTGGTACAATATGAAGAATTAAGGAAGAGAAAAGGTAAAAAAAGAAGAGGACGTAAATAAGGATAATTAATATTTGTAGATAAAAATGAAGTTATAATATGACTTCATTTTTTATATATAGACAATTTTGCTATTATTTTAATTAATTTTTAAGAGTTAACTATAACGTTTTCGTAAATCGATTTAATGAGCAAGTATTTTCTTTTATAAAATTTTATTGATTCTGTAGTATTCATAAATTTAATTTGTGAATTTCGATAAATGACCCCCCTATTTTTTTTAAAAACGTAAAAAGATAGGATTAGAACTATTCATTTAAGAAAATCCTTTAAAATTCGTATTTTCGCAGGACTTTTCAATACTTAAAAATAATAAGATATGGCATTCGATATCAATATGATAAAAATGGTATATGCCTGAATTGTAGAAGAAGTATGTATTACTTGTAAAGTCTTACATATCTGTTATTATATGTTGAAAAAGTTTTATGTTCACACCTTTTGAAAACTAAAACAATTAAAATATATACAAGCTGTAAGGATGATGTAGATTTATCTACTGATTTTATAATTTGTCATGAGACAACTATACAAATTGAATTGTTGTAATTTCAAGAGGCAAGAAAAGGAAATTTATGTGCTATCTAAATAATCACATTTGACATTCGAAGAATTCTATTTTATACTATATGAACACTTATAAGGATTACATCAGGGAGATCGAAGAAAGAAAATCTCAGGGATTACACCCCAAGCCAATTGATGGAGCTGAGTTATTAAGCGAAATTATTTCGCAAATCAAAGATAAGAATAACGAACATCGAGAAGATTCCCTTAGTTTTTTTATTTATAATACTTTACCTGGGACGACAAGTGCCGCTAGTGTAAAAGCTAAATTTTTAAAAGAAATTATTCTTGGTGAATCTGTTGTTGAAGAGATTACGCCTGCTTTTGCATTTGAGCAATTATCACATATGAAAGGTGGTCCTTCAGTAGAAGTATTATTAGATTTGACTTTGGGGAATGATGAGGCTGTTTCTCAAGAAGCAGCTAAAGTTTTAAAAACGCAAGTTTTTCTTTATGAGGCTGATACAGAACGTTTGAAACTGGCTTATGATGCAGGAAGTGTTGTTGCTAGAGATATTATTGAAAGCTATGCTCAAGCAGAATTTTTTACTAAATTACCAGAGATTGATGAAGAAATAGAGGTTGTTACCTATATCGCGGGAGTAGGTGATATTTCTACAGATTTATTATCTCCGGGAGCAGATGCACATTCAAGATCAGATCGTGAATTACATGGTCAGTGTATGTTTGAGCACAATAAAGATATGCAAAATGAATTGTTAGCGCTAAAAGAGCAACACCCTGATAAACGTGTAATGTTAATTGCAGAAAAAGGAACCATGGGAGTGGGATCTTCACGAATGTCAGGTGTAAACAATGTAGCATTATGGACAGGTATTTCATCTAGCCCATATGTTCCATTTATTAATATAGCGCCAGTAATAGCTGGTACAAATGGTATTGCACCAATTTTCTTAACAACAGTTGGGGTAACAGGTGGTATTGGTATTGATTTAAAAAACTGGGTGAAGCAAAAAGATGCTGATGGAAACACGGTCGTTGATGAAAATGGAGAACCAGTATTAAAGCAAACATATTCCGTTGATACAGGTACAGTGCTTACCATAAATACGAAGACAAAGAAATTGTATAACGGAGATAAAGAATTAAAAGATATTTCAACAGCGTTGACTCCTCAAAAAATGGAGTTTATCAAGGCAGGAGGTTCTTATGCCGTCGTTTTTGGTAAAAAATTACAAACGTTTGCCGCTAAAACTTTAGGAATTGATGTTCCTCAAGTATATGCTGAATCAAAAGAAATCTCTATAGAAGGACAAGGGTTAACTGCTGTTGAAAAAATATTCAATAAAAATGCAGTAGGAACTACTCCGGGTAAAACATTACATGCTGGTTCTAACGTTAGAGTTGAAGTAAACATTGTAGGTTCTCAAGACACTACTGGTTTAATGACTTCTCAAGAATTAGAGATGATGGCTGCTACAGTAATCTCTCCAATTGTAGATGCAGGGTATCAATCAGGATGTCATACAGCTTCAGTTTGGGATGATAAGTCTAAAGCTAATATTCCAAGATTAATGAAGTTTATGAATGACTTCGGATTAGTTACTGCGCGTCATCCTGAAGGGAAATATCATGCAATGACTGATGTAATTCATAAAGTATTAAATGATATAGCAGTTGATGATTGGGATGTAATCATTGGTGGAGATTCGCATACACGTATGGCAAAAGGTGTTGCCTTTGGAGCGGATTCAGGAACAGTTGCTTTAGCATTGGCTACAGGTGAGGCTACGATGCCAATTCCACAATCTGTAAAAGTAACTTTTAAAGGCAATATGAAAAGTTACATGGATTTCCGTGATGTTGTTCATGCTACTCAGGAACAGATGTTAAATCAGTTTGAAGGTGAAAATGTTTTCCAAGGAAAAATTATTGAAGTGCATATTGGTACATTAACTTCTGATCAAGCATTTACATTTACAGATTGGACTGCCGAAATGAAAGCAAAAGCATCTATCTGTATTTCTGAGGATGATACTTTAATCGAGTCATTAGAAATCTCTAGAGATCGTATTCAGATTATGATTGATAAAGGGATGGATAATCCGAAGCTGGATCTTAAAGGGTTAGTTGATAAAGCAAACAACCGTATCACTGAAATTAAAACAGGAACTAAACCGGCATTAAAACCAGATGCAGACGCTAAATATTATGCTGAAGTTGTCATTGATCTAGATAAGATTGTGGAACCAATGATAGCTGATCCAGATGTGAATAATGAAGATGTATCTAAGCGTTATACGCATGATAATATTCAACCATTATCTTTCTATGGAGGAACAAAGAAGGTAGATTTAGGTTTCGTAGGATCTTGTATGATCCATAAAGGAGATATGAAAATTTTAGCTCAAATGTTAAAAAACATTGAAGCTCAACAGGGTGAAGTTAACTTTAATGCTCCCTTAGTTGTAGCGCCTCCAACATACAATATTGTGGATGAGTTAAAAGCAGAAGGCGATTGGGATGTTTTAGTTAAATATTCAGGTTTTGAGTTCGATGATAGTGCACCAAAAGGGTTGGCACGTACAAAGTATGAGAATATGTTATACTTAGAACGTCCTGGATGTAACCTGTGTATGGGTAACCAAGAAAAAGCAGAACCAGGGGATACGGTGATGGCTACTTCTACACGTTTATTTCAAGGAAGAGTTGTTAGAGATGCTGATGATAAAAAAGGAGAATCTCTGTTATCTTCTACGCCAGTTGTGGTTTTATCTGCTATTTTAGGCAGAACGCCTACTATGGAAGAGTATGAAGCTGCTGTTGATGGAATTATATTAACTAAATTTAAACCCTCACAAAAACAATTAGTAGTTTAGTAATTAAGTTACTTTTTTAAAAATAAAAATAAAGCCTGAGTGAAAACTTGGGCTTCTTCTATTTATAAATCATGTTTCTTTTGTGATAAGTGTACTATCAATTTTTTGCTTATTTATAATCGATATAATCAATAGCATTCTGGGTGTTTTCAATTTGTTTTTTTGTTAAATTCGTAGAGATAACATAAATAAAATAATTGTCCTATGGCATTCGATATCGAAATGATAAAAAAGGTCTACAATCAAATAGCTGATCGTGTAAATGCGGCACGTGAGGTTACCGGTAAGCCTTTAACATTAGCAGAGAAAATTTTATATGCCCACCTTTGGGATGGTAAAGTAGAAACCGCATTTGTAAGAGGTAAAGATTATGTTGATTTTGCCCCCGATCGTATTGCTTGTCAGGATGCTACAGCTCAGATGGCGTTGCTTCAATTTATGCAAGCGGGTAAAAACAAAGTTGCAGTTCCAACAACCGTACATTGTGATCATTTAATTCAAGCTAAAGTAGGAGCTGATAAAGATTTGCAATCTGCATTAAACACGAGTAGTGAAGTATTTAATTTCTTAGAGTCTGTATCAAATAAATATGGAATTGGATTTTGGAAACCTGGTGCAGGTATTATTCATCAGGTAGTGTTGGAGAATTATGCATTTCCAGGAGGTATGATGATAGGAACTGATTCTCATACTGTAAATGCAGGAGGTCTAGGTATGGTTGCTATTGGAGTTGGTGGAGCAGATGCGGTAGATGTAATGGCTGGAATGCCTTGGGAATTAAAGTTTCCTAAGTTAATAGGTGTAAAATTAACTGGTAAGTTATCAGGTTGGACAGCACCAAAAGATGTGATATTAAAAGTAGCTGAAATTCTTACTGTAAAAGGAGGAACAGGAGCTATTGTAGAGTATTTTGGTCCTGGAGCCATTGCAATGTCATGTACAGGTAAAGGTACAATTTGTAATATGGGTGCCGAGATTGGAGCTACTACATCAACATTTGGTTATGATGAATCTATGGAGCGTTATTTGAGAGCTACAGATCGTAGTGATATCGCTGATGCAGCTAATGATGTAAAGGAACACCTTACTGGTGATGCCGAAGTATATGCAAATCCAGAACAATATTTTGATCAGGTAATTGAAATTAACTTATCTGAATTAGGCCCATTATTAAATGGACCTTTTACTCCTGATTTATCTACAGAAGTTGGTGATACAATGACCGAAAAAGCAAAAGCTAATGATTGGCCATTAAAAGTAGAATGGGGATTAATAGGTTCTTGTACAAACTCTTCTTATGAAGATTTGTCTAGAGCGTCTTCTATTGCTCAGCAGGCAATTGATAAAGGCTTGAAAATGAAGTCAGAATTAGGAATTAACCCTGGTTCTGAACAAGTACGTTTTACCGCAGAGCGAGATGGGTTGTTAGATATTTTTGAAAAATTAGATGCCAAGATTTTTACGAATGCTTGTGGACCTTGTATCGGGCAATGGGCTAGGTATAGTGATCCTAAAAATGCACCTAAGAATAGTATTGTCCACTCTTTTAATAGAAATTTTGCAAAACGAGCAGATGGTAATCCAAATACACATGCTTTTGTTGCATCTCCAGAGTTAACTGCGGCAATAGCCGTTGCAGGACGTTTGGACTTTAATCCGTTAACAGATAAATTAATTAATGAAGATGGACAAGAGGTAATGTTTGATGAGCCTACTGGATGGGAGTTACCTCCAAAAGGTTTTGAAGTAGAAGATGCAGGATATATAGCTCCAGAAGAAGATGGGGCAGGTGTTGAAGTTTCTGTAGATCCAAACTCAGAACGTTTAGAATTATTAACTCCTTTTGAGCCTTGGGATGGTAAAAACATAACAGGAGCTAAACTATTAATTAAAGCATTTGGTAAGTGTACAACAGATCATATCTCTATGGCAGGTCCTTGGTTACGTTACCGTGGTCATTTAGATAATATATCGAACAACTGTTTAATTGGAGCTGTAAATGCATACAATAAAAAAACCAATTTTGTAAAAAGCCAGTTGAACGGTGAATATGATGGTGTACCTAATGTGCAAAGAACATATAAAGCTGCAGGAGTACCTACTGTAGTTGTAGGAGATTATAATTATGGAGAAGGATCATCACGTGAGCATGCCGCTATGGAACCTCGTCACCTTGGTGTACGTGCAGTAATTGTGAAATCATTCGCACGTATTCATGAAACAAACCTTAAAAAACAAGGAATGTTAGGTTTAACGTTTGCAAATGAGGCAGATTACGATTTGATCTTAGAAGATGATACTTTTAACTTTACAGATTTAGATCAATTTGCTCCTGGTAAACAACTAACATTAGAAGTTGTCCATGCAGATGGTTCCAATGATACTATTATGCTTAATCATACATATAATGATTCGCAAATAGATTGGTTTAGAGAGGGGTCTGCGTTGAACTTAATCAAGAAACAAAATTAATAAGAGATAAATAAATTATTAAATAAAAAAACTCCTAAGATTTAAATTTTAGGAGTTTTTATTTTAAGCTATCATATATTTCTAAGTTATTCTGAATAAGAAATAATGTAGTGCTTCAAAATGGTGATTAATTAAATAGGAAAGCATTCTACGCTAACCATAACGCAAAATTTGTATTCTGGAGGAAGTGCTTCATATTCACTGCAAGAAACTACTATCGGTCCTGTGTAACCACTGCAAGGTCCGCCTCCGTTAATTTTCTTTTGTTGAGCTCTGTTTAAGCTTTTTCCAAAATTTAAAAGTGTTTTTTTCATATTGTTTTTGTGTAATACTCCCCGAACTTAAATAAAACACTCAGGGAATGTGTCTCTATACTAAAATAATGCTTTTTCTAAAGGAAATTATTAGAGTAATGTTAATATGATATAGTTTATAAAACTTTAAATAAAGTTGTGTAAATAATAATGTAAGGATGCTAAGCGTTTTACGACTTAAGTGTATAACTAACATCTTAAAACATAATCATCATGGGTGCTGTCTGGTTTTTCGAGGATGCAAACCTCTTCAAAGTATTATGTCCTCATAAATTTAAAAGGTATAAAAAAGACCACGATTTTGACGCTTATCGAAAGAATGACTATATCTATTTTGAGGAAGATTCTGCTAATAAAGTATATCTTATCGAAAAAGGAAAAGTTAAGATAGGATATTATGCAGAAGATGGTTGCGAAGTCGTAAAAGCAATCTTAACTAAGGGAGAGATTTTTGGAGAAAAAGCTATTTTAGGAGAAAATATAAGAACAGAATTTGCTCAATCTGTGGATAATACAACTTCTATTTGTCCTATTGGAGTAGAAACCATGCACGGGCTTATGAGAGATAATCAATCTTTTAGTCTTAGAATTTATAAATTTATTGGTATGCGTTTTAAACGTTTAGAAAGAAGATTGCAATTACTTCTTTTTAAAGATACTAAAACAAGATTGTTAGAATTCTTAAACGAACTTAAAGAGGATTATGGACATTGCTGTCCTGATACAGGAGATATGGTAATAGAACATCCTTACACTCAAAAAGATATCGCAAACTTGATAGGAACATCAAGACCTACCTTAAATATCATTCTAAACGAATTAAAAGAATCTAATATTATCGATTTTAATAGAAAAGAAATTCGATTAAAAATTGTTGCCTAATGTTAGATGGCTAACATTTTAAAAGTATAGTTGTTAATATTTTTATGGTCTAATAATCATAAAAACAAAGCAATGTTAAAAAAACTAATTATAGGGGTGTTAGCTGTAGGTTTTATAGCTGTCTCTTGTAGTGATGACGATGACAATACAATAGTGGTCAACGCGGGAACTATCTCAGGAGGTCCTTTCTCCTTTGATGTTGATGGAGAACCTGATCTTGTAACAGGTATATCTTTAGATGATACAAATGTTTCAGGATCTAATAGTACTTGGGTAATTACAGATGATGCAGGAACTATTCTAGGATTACCACCAAATATAACAGCGGTAGAAGGAGTAAATTTTGATGACGCAGGTACAGGAACTTGTTTTATTTGGTATTTACGTTATGAAGATGGATTGGACGGATTAGAAGCTATGAGTAATACTAGTGATCTAAACGGAACTTTTGATTTTTCGAATTCTATTGAAGTAGTTCGTAATCAGGTAACTAATGCAGGAAGAATCTCAGGAGGTCCATTCGAATTTAATGTGGATGGAGAGGCAGATATGGTAAGGGGTATCGAATTAGATGATTCTAATGTTTTTGGAGCTAACGGTACTTGGGTGATTACCGATGATATGGGTACAATTCTTGGGTTACCACCAACACTAGCAGATGTAGAAGGTGTGAATTTTGATGGAGCAGGAGCAGGAGTTTGTTTCATTTGGTATTTACGTTATGAAGATGGTTTACAAGGATTAGCGGCTATGAATAACACCAGTGATCTAAATGGAACATTTGATTTTTCAAATTCTATTGAAGTAGTACGTAACCAGGTAACAAATGCTGGGACTCTATCAGGAGGACCTTATACTTTTTGTGTAGATGGTATGCCAGATATGGTAAGCGGTATTATGTTAGATGATACTAATGCATTTGGAGCTAATAGCACTTGGGTGATTACTGATGATATGGGTAACATTCTCGGATTACCACCAACATTGGCAGATGTAGAAAATGTAAATTTTGATGATGCAGGTGGAGGTACATGTTTTATCTGGTATTTACGTTATGAAGATGGTTTGCAAGGATTAGCAGCTATGAATAATACTAGCGACCTTGTTGGTACATTTGACTTTTCTAACTCTGTTGAAGTGGTGCGTAATAAGCCTGATGGAGGAACAATTACTGGAGGTCCTTTTACCATTACGGTAGATGGTACACCTGATATGGTAAGCGGTATTGCATTAGATAATACTAATGTTTCTGGTAAAAACGGAACATGGGTAATTACTGATGATACTGGTGTAATTCTTGGGTTACCATCAACAATAGCAGATGTAGAAAATGTAGATTTTAATGCAGCAGGAGTGGGAACTTGTTTTATCTGGTATTTACGTTATGAAGATGGATTACAAGGGTTAACAGCAATGAGTAATACTAGTGGTCTTGATGGATGTTACGATTTTTCAAATTCTATTGAAGTTACTCGTAATCCTGTCCCTTAAAAAAATACACAAACAATCGGTTATACAATTGGACTTAATGATTTAACCTTTTTTATAAAGGTATAAAATAATAGTTCGTTGTTTATTTGTTAGTTTTTAAAGCGCAATCTAAGATTGCGCTTTATTAGTTTTACAATTGAGTTAAATATAAAGTATGTGGATACTATAACTTATTAAGATCTCTGGGGTATCATAATTTTGTTTGTGTAATTTTGTAAGTTGCAGTGTTTTTTAAGACGAAACATGTATTGAATAATTTTTGGAATATGAAATTTAATAAAAAGAACATTTTTAACATCGTTTTTGCTATCGTATTGGTATTGTTTTTTATCCCAAATACTAGAGGGATGATGCAGATATTTCTAACTAGAATTTTCTCCTTTAGTCCAGGAATTGTTGAAGTAGATGAACGAACACAAGTTGCTTCTTATAATTGGAAATTACATGGTGTAAATACAACGTCGATTAATTTTGATACAGCCAAAGATAAAGTTGTTTTAATAAATTATTGGGCTACATGGTGTCCACCATGCATTGCTGAAATGCCTTCTTTGCAAAAACTCTATAACGATTATAAGGATAAGGTTGTGTTTTTATTTGTTACTACAGATGACGACCCCGAGCTTCATAAGTTTATGAATAATAAAAATTATGATTTCCCTGTGTATAGATCTTTATCAGAACTACCAAAACCATTTGTAAATAATCCTATTCCTCAGACCTATATTATTAGTAAAAAGGGAGATATAGTTATAGATAAAACAAATGCTGCAAATTGGAATTCATCCAAAGTAAGAGAAACAATAGATAGACTATTGTTAGAATAAGTATAAGTAATCCTATCCCATTAATCAATTTCTTTTTTATTCGATAAAAGAAGATTTCGTGTTTTTTAAAGTAATGTTTGCCCTTTTATATTGAACCTAGAAAATTCTTGAGGCTCTTTCTTTAGATTAGCTAATTTCAAAAAAAGGATATTTTTCATACCATTTTCGGGGGTGTAAAATTCACTGAAAATGGGGAGGAGGTAAAAAGACGAGGTCTACTATATTTGTTTCAGTATTAAATTTTTTAATAAATAATAATAATTAAGATTAATTATGGGATTAGCAGAAAGAAGAATTGTAAAAGCATATCAAGAAGGTGAATATGTTTCTTTAGTGAATGAAATAAATTCATTGATGGGAAGTGAGATTGAATTTGATATAAATTGGGATAGTTTATCCTCTAACGGTCAATATTCTCATATATGGGAGGAGTCATTCACAAAAGTTTATTTTACACCAATTATAAATGCATTTAATGAAATTACCGCAGATGATATGGGTAAAGAGGCACTTCAGGAAACATTAGTGAAAATAGTAATAAAAGATGATAATGACATTTATAGTGCTAATAGATGTTATGCTTTTGTAGATGGTGTACTTACAGTAGATCACTCAAGCTATTCGAATGTGGGTAATGTTGATGAGCGTACCTCTGCTCTTGTTGAGATTTTAGAATCTCAATTATAATATAGAAATGTTGATATGTTAAAAAACAAAATTAAAAAAGTTCCTGTTTATAATAAACAGGAGCTTTTATCATATTTGGCAGAGAAAGAAGAATCTACATTAGTAATTATAGTAACTTCTTCAGGGAAGACTTATAAGGGAATTGTAGTGAAAGTGGAAGGAAAAGATAAAGACGTAATACTTCTGTTACAAATTGTTAGTCCTGAGGATATAATAACCGAAAATATATTACATATTACAATTGATAAGATTGAATCTCTTGAGTTTATAGAAAGCCAGAATGTTCTCAATATTTTGTCTAAAGGTACTGTCTTTGACAAAATTTATGATACCTCAGGAAAATTACAAGTTAAAAAAGCATTACGAAGATTTTCAGACGTTCTTCAGGATACTTATGGTTTGAAAATAGGTGCTCCAAAAATAATACTTCCAACCAATGGATATGAGTTAAATAGAGTTTTGCAACTTACAGAACAACTTCAGCATATAATGGTGAATATATTAGAAGAAGAAGATGCTCTTATAAGCTGGAAAGCCTCATATGACTCAATCACTTTTATAGATGATGATTCTTTAAAAGTTATTCAAAATTATAAAACTATTGAAATCCATTTTCCATTCACAAACATTAATCTCCCAGAAATGCCTGCTAAAGAAGTAACCGCTATGATCTTAAATGTTTTGTAAGGTAGGTTTTGAGTTCTAAGGTTATTTTTTGAAATATTTAAATGGAACTACCAGCATTCCAAAGCATTCTCCTTTTTCTTTGCCAATATTTTTATGATGCATTTTATGAGCTCTTCTAACACCTTTTGCGTACCAATTATTTGCATTTCTCAATAGCTTAAAACGTTGATGAATAAAAATATCATGAACCACAAAATATGCAATACCATATGCCAAAATCCCTAGACCTATCGGTCTTCCTACCCAAAATGTGAGGGAATCATGAAATAAAATACAAGACATACTGACTACTGCATAAAACACAAAGAATAAATCATTGCGTTCCCACCAGCTACCATGATCTTTATGATGATGATCTCTATGCAAAGACCATAAAAAACCATGCATTACATATTTATGAGTAAACCAAGCCATAAACTCCATAATAGAAAATGCGGCTAGAAAAACTAATATTTGAATAAAGATTTTCACAAGCATAAGATTTGTACAAAAATACGGTTAAATTAGATTTAATCTATAGTCAAAATATGATTTGGCTAATAAACCAAATTTTTGGTAATTTGGGACTCGTATGCGAGCATTTTTTATTTCCAGAGAAGGAGTTTTTTTAAGTTTTTTTAACAATTTACGATAATAAATAAATGCAGTATATACCCCAAACTTTGCTTCGACAGGAAGTTTTAAAATTCCTTTAAGCCCTTTTTCAAAATCGTCTTCTATCTCTTTTATAATCCTAAGTTTTGAATCTTCATCTAACCTGTTAAGATCAGTATTAGGGAAATAAGTTCTTTCCAAATTTTCGTAGTCGGCTTTAAGGTCCCGTAAAAAGTTAACTTTTTGAAATGCAGATCCTAAATGCATTGCACTTTCTTTGAGTCCGTCATACTTATTCTGGTCTCCATTAACAAAAACCTTTAAACACATCAATCCAACCACATCTGCAGATCCGTAAATATATTCTTTGTATTCTAAATCCGTTAGGTATTTGGTCTTATGAAGATCTAGTCTCATGCTTTTCATAAAGGCTTCATAAAGTTCGGGATTAATATTGTATTGATGTACAGTTTTTTGAAAAGCATTAAGAATAGGGTTTAAGCTAATTCTATTTTCAATTGCTTTATACATTTCTTCTTCAAAATCATTAAATAATTTTTCTTTGTCATAATCATGAAATGTGTCTACAATTTCATCTGCAAACCTTACAAAACCATAAATATTGTATATGTCTTGTCGTATAGAATCTGATAACATTTTTGATGCTAGCGAAAATGAAGTACTGTATGAATTGGTGACAATTTTACTACAACTATAGGATACTGTATCAAAAATTGCTTTCATATGGATTGAGTTTAGTTAAGAGTTGTTGAGATGGTTTATGTTGTGATTAGTTCTAGTTCTTTATGTTGTTGATATTCGGCTTCAATTAATCCTGCTACTAGCTTACCAGAAATTAGTGATGGTGGCACCCCAGGGCCAGGAACGGTAAGCTGTCCTGTGAAGAATAAATCTTTTACTTTTTTACTTTTCAATTTGGGTCTAAGGAAAGCAGTTTGTAAAAGTGTATTCGCCATTCCATATGCATTTCCTTTATACGAATTATATTCTTTAATAAAGTCTTTTACACAAAAGGACTCTTTAAAGATAATATTATTTTTAACATTTTGTTCTGTTAAAGCTTCGAAACGGGTAATAATTTTATCAAAATACTGTTCTCTTAATTCATCTGTATCTTCTATACCTGGAGCTAATGGAATAAGAAAAAAACCATTTTCATTACCTTCCGGAGCAGATTTAGCATCTGTTAATGAGGTGAAATTAGCGTAAAATAGAGGTTGATCAGGCCATTTAGGAGAATCATATATATCTTTTGCGTGTTTATCAAAATCAGTATCAAAAAATAAGTTATGATGATTTATGTTTTTTAATTTCTTATCAAAGCCTACATAAAATAATAAGGAAGAAGGAGCAAAGGTTTTTTTGTCCCAATATTTTTCAGAATACTGTCGATGTTCTATATTTAATAATGTTTCTCCATGGTGATAATCTGCGCCACATAATACAATATCGGCATCGATCTTTTTATCATTTACTACAATACCATTAGCTTTTCCGTTTTCAACGACAATTTTTTTGACATTAGAATCCGTATGAATTTTAACACCCAGAGATTGCGCTAATTTTCCCATTCCAAGTATTACTTGATACATACCTCCTCTTGGGTGCCATGTTCCTAATCCAAAATCTGCATAATTCATGAAACTATAAAATGCAGGAGTATCGCTTGGTTTGGCTCCCAGAAACAGGACTGGAAATTCGAGTATTTGAATTAGTTTTGGGTTTTTGAAATCTTTACGAACCTCTTTAGAAATTGTGCTGAAAAACTGACCTATCCTTTGGATGGTTTCTTTAGTTACTAATTCTAATGGAGAAACCCCGGGTCTATAAACCAGATTTTTTATGGCTATCTCATAATTGTTTTGAGCAGTAGCGATAAATTTTTTCAATTTAGTAGAACTCCCTTTTTCTTCATTCTCAAAGGCTGTATATATTTTGTCTAACGTGTCTTCTATCGCAATGCTTTCTTTGTTTTCAAAAAATACTTTGTATGCTGGGTTTAGTTTATCAAGAGTGTAAAAGTTAGAAGCAGTTGTATTAAAATCATTGAAAAAACTCTCAAATACGTCGGGCATCCAATACCAAGAAGGGCCAATATCAAATGTGAACCCCTCCTTTTTTAATTGTCTTGCTCTCCCTCCAATAGTAGAGTTTTTTTCATAAATAGTAACCTCATATCCTAGTTGTGCGAGGTAACACGAAGCAGAAAGAGAAGAGAAGCCAGAACCAATGATCGTTATTTTTTTTGACATAACTAGAGAAATGGATGTTTACTTTTTAAAGTTCGGAAATTAATGCACTAATTGTATTGAAATAACGATGATTTTGCACATTACTTTTATCAATATGCATAATCTGCTTACCTAGCATCCAAAGTTCATTTGCCTTTTCTGTACAGACAATTTTGTTAAAATCATCTACATAACTAGAAATATTATCTTTTTCAGGTTTTATAGTAAAATAGGATACAAATATAGTTTCTTCATGAAAAGAAAGCATATTAGGTAAACTATCTAAAGGAATACTTGGCCCGAGATATATCGCTTTGTACCCATGTAATAAAATCTCATAATTTACATATAATAACCCCAATTCATGTATTTCATTCTCGGGAAGAAATAATACAAATGCTTTATCTTGTTTTGTTGGTTTAGAATATTGAAGTTTTTCTATGTTTAATAACAATTTTTGTTTAATCAAATTAGTGATAAAATGTTCATGCGAAGGACTAATAGTATTCGTTTGCCATAATAATCCTATCTCTTTGAGAAGCGGTATGAAAACATCTACAAATATTTGCCTGAAATTTCTCTTACTTTCAAGTTGTTCGTAGGTTCCTAAAAATAATTCAAGATCATAATTAAGCATTGCAATCTTAAAGGAATTTATCGCTTGATTTTTAGTACTGTTATCGGATACAATACTTCTAACATATTCATTAATTTGTTGTTCATCCAGTTTAGAGATTCTGGATATTTTGTATCCACTATTAACCAAATAGGTAACATTAAGTAGCTTTTGAAGACTCTTTAGGTTGTAAGTCCTTATATTAGTTTCAGTACGATTAGGAGAAAGTAGATTATAGCGTTTTTCCCATATTCTTATGGTGTGAGCTTTTACACCACAAAGATTTTCTAAGTCCTTAATACTAAAAATTTGTTTAACGTTGTTCACCTTTTTTTAAAAATAGTTAAACAAACTTAAGCAAAAGAAAACACTTATTTTTCCATTATTTGTTAAAATAATTAAGATAATTGTTAAAAAAAGATTCTATTATGGTAATAACTGCGTTTTCTTGATGGTATCTAATACTAAAGTTTAATAAAAATTAATTTTTTTAAAAATGAAATTAAAATTTTGATTTTGAATTGTTTATAAGAAAAAAATAGAAACATTAGTTTTTAGAAAGCGCAACGCTTTACTAATATGAACTTCGACAGTTTTGGTAGAAATCCCCAAAATAACAGCAATTTCTTTATGTTTTTTTTGTTCTAATCGACTTAACTTAAATACTTCTCTACATTTTTTTGGGAGCTTTTCAATAGCTTTTTCAAGTTTGGACCAATCTGTGTCTAATTGACTTTCTTCTATCTCATTGTATGTATCAAATATTACTTCCCACTTTAACGTATCCAAAGCATCGTATTCTTTCTTCTTTTTTCTTAGATGCATCAAGAATTCATTATGACAAGCTCTAAAAAGATAGTTTTTTAAAGAAGTAGTAATGTTTAATGAAGACTTTTTTTCCCAAAGTCTGAGTAGAACATTTTGCACAAGGTCTTCTGATAATGAAGAATCGTGAGATAGTTTATATACATAGTTATAAAGCCACGAATAATATCTATCAAATAATATTCTATAGCTATGCTGATCCCCTTTTGTAAGCCCTTGAATCAGTAACTTTTCTATGTCACGTGTATTAGTATTCATTATGAAAATCGTAGACTAAATTAAAAAAAATAAAATAAAGTAAGGGATTTGTGGTTTTTCTGCATCTTTTAATTAGAAAATGCAAAGAATGGATAATTATTTAACAATAATTGAAAAATATCTTGAAGGGAGCATCTCAGCTTCAGAGAAAAAAACTTTACAAGAATGGCTTGCTGAAGAAGAAAATCATGAGATACTTTTCAGACAAAAAATAAAAGAATGGTATGCTAAACAAAAAGATATCCCGGTAGATTCAAATGATGCTTATATACGTTTTAAGCAAACTATAGATGAAAAGGCTAAAGAAGAAATTGTATTTAAACCATGGATTAAGATTATAAAATATGCTGCAATTTTAGGAGGAGTAATTTTAGCAGGATACTATTATACTACACTAGACAGGTTTACTCATAAGACAAATACTGATATTGTAGAGTCAAGTACATCATCAATGGATAAGATCAAAATAACGGATGAAGAAGGTACTATAACCTTAATGAGTTTTGATGATAAAACAGATATAACAAACGCAAGTGGAAATTTAATAGGGAAAAAAGATCAACATCAATTTATAGTGCAGCCAAATGAGGCTACAACTGAGACTAAGTATATGGAAATCTCCATTCCGAAAGGAAAGCTTTTTCAACTAACACTGTCTGATGGGACAAAAGTCTGGTTGAATGCGGCTAGTACTCTAAAATTTCCACAACATTTTATTGCATCTGAAAAACATAGAACCGTTTACCTCGAAGGAGAAGCATTTTTTGATGTCACTACGAATAAAAAACAACCTTTTGTTGTAAAAACATCTACTGTGGATGTAGAAGTGTTAGGTACACAATTCAATGTGTCTTCTTATGCAGAGGATACAACAGTAAAGACCACTTTGGTAGAAGGTGCAGTAGTTGTAAATGATCAGAGTGAAAATACAGGTTCATTAAAACTCTCTCCAAGTTATCAGGCTATTTATAGTAAAGAAAAGAATGTTTTAGATAAAAAGAAAGTAAACACCATGTTATATACTTCATGGATGGATAGGAAGATTATTCTACAAAATGAATCTTTTGCAGAAGCATATAAAAGAATCGAACGAGCGTATAATGTTACTATAATTAGTCAGAATAGAAAATTAAATAACACAAATTTTACAGGAGAATTTGACATAGAAAATATTGAAGAAATCCTAAAAACATTTTCAGGAACTTTAAAATTTACTTATGAAATAGATCAAAATAAAATTTTAATACATCCAGAAAACTAATGGCAAGATTCATTAGTAATATTAAAAACAATAAAAACCTCATTGCTTATGTAAACACAAAATGATTACAATTTATCAGTAAAAAAAAGGAAGTGCTGCTACACTTCCCTTACTGATTCGATTATTATATAACTGAGTACTTAACAATCAAACTTTTCAAAAATATGAAAAAAATGGGTAATCGTGCGCTATTTTCACACATAGCACACCAATCAATTGCATTAAAAATGAAACTCACACTAGTCTTATTTTGTTTTTCTATCTTTCAGATGATGGCTACATCTGGCTTTTCGCAAGGTAAAATAGAACTAGACTTTAAAGAAACTCCAATATCAGAAGTTCTTGAAGCTATTAAAAATCAGACATCTTACAAATTTTTCTATATTAATGATGAAATAAACCTTAAAAAAAAGACGACCATACGAGTTGATCGAGAAACCTTAGATAATGTTTTGCAACTCTTGTTTGACCATACAGATATTTCTTATACCATTATTGGTAAACAAGTTGTATTGAAAAAAACTCCATTACTTGAAAATAAAACGGAGGTTCAACAAGAGATTAAAGGAAATGTAAAAGATTCTAATGGAAGTCCCCTACCAGGAGCAAACGTACTGGTAAAAGGAACGTCAACTGGGACGCAAACAGATTTTGAAGGTAACTTTGTTATCGATTTACCAGAAGAAAACAATATTTTGGTGATTTCTTATATTGGTTTTGAGACTGTAGAAGTAGATGCAGAAGGTAAAGACTTTATATCGGTAACTTTAAAAGATGCATCAGCACAATTAGATGATGTTGTAATAGTTGGTTCTAGAAACCCTAGTCGTACAGCTACAGAGACTGCAGTAGCTATTGATGTTATCGATATTACAGAAATTGCATCACAAGGCCCGCAGACTTCTGTAAACGAAATCTTAAATTATGTTGCTCCTTCTTTTACTTCTCAGACTCAAACTGTTTCTGACGGAACAGATCATATAGATCCTGCATCTCTACGAGGTCTGGGACCAGATCAGGTTTTGGTATTAATCAATGGAAAAAGAAGACATAATACTTCTTTGGTTAATGTAAATGGTACTGTTGGAGCTGGTAGTGTGGGAACAGATATGAATGCAATTCCTACTGCTGCTATTAGACGAATAGAAGTGCTACGTGATGGAGCTGCAGCACAATATGGTTCGGATGCTATAGCAGGTGTGATTAATATCGTATTGAAAAAAGCAACCGGGAAATTAGATCTTACCGTTACTACAGGAGCTAATTTTAGTGAAAATTCTAATCAGTTTGAAGGAGGGAGTGATGGTGAAAAAGTAAAATTAGAAGCTAATTATGGTTTAGCCATAGGAGAAAATGGAGGCTTTATAAATTTTACGGGATCTTTGTCCACAAGAGAACCTGCATTACGTAATCGTGATTATCAAGGAGATATTTTTAGAGGATTTCATGGTGCAGAACGAGTTTTTGCTACAGGTGGAGGAAATGTGGCAGAAATGACATTAGCAGATTACCAAACAGCAGCACAAGGGATAACCTATCTTGATCAAGCTACTAGAGACCAAATAGCAACATTAGATGTTGGTAATGCAGCAGATGTAGAAACTTTAAGAGGTTTACTGGATGTTGATGTTGATGAAGATGAATTAACAGCCCGTGGGTTAACTCGTGAAGATTTTAGATTTAAAGTAGGAACGGCCAAATTAAGAGAAGGTAAATTCTTTGCAAATATGTCAATTCCGCTTAGTGAAGATACAGAGTTATATAGCTTTGGGGGAATTAGTTATCGACAAGGATTAGCTTCTGGATTTTATCGAAGACCAGCACAAGGAGATGGTAGAGCAAATACTCCTGCTTTTCCTAATGGTTTTTTACCTAGTATAGGAACCGATATTGTTGATAAATCAATCGCATTAGGAATCAAAGGTAAAATTAAGGATTGGAATATAGATTTTTCAAATACTTATGGTATTAATATTTTTGATATCACTGTTGGTAATTCGAGTAATGGAACCTTGGGAGTGGCAACACCCAGAACTTTTGATGCCGGTGCATTAAGCTTTATGCAAAATACCACGAATTTGGATATTACAAAATTTCATGAGGATATTTTTAGTGGACTTAACGTGGCAATGGGTGCAGAATATAAAGTTGAAAATTATACCATCACAGCGGGAGAAGAAGCTTCTTATACTAGTTATGATGTTAATGGGAACCCCGTAACTAGTATTACTACTGATGCAGAATTAGTTCGTAATAATTTTACTGGAGCTCCACTTGGTGGAGGGTCACAAGTATTTAGAGGGTATGATCCAAATAACGAAACCGATAAATATAGAAATAGTATTGCAGGGTATATAGATCTCGAAGCTGATTTTACAGAGAAATGGTTAGTAAGTTTAGCAGCCAGATATGAAAACTTTTCTGACTTTGGAGATACGTTTAATTATAAATTAGCTACTCGCTATAAAATAACAGAGAATTTTTCTGTTCGGGGAGCAAATAGTACAGGATTTAGGGCGCCATCATTACATCAACAATTCTTTAGTAGAACAAGTACTGTTTTTGTGGATAACCAACCTTTTGAACAAGGTACTTTTACTAATGATAGTAGAGCGGCAGCTCTTATCGGAATTGCAGAATTAAAAGAAGAAACTTCTGATAGTTATAGTGTTGGTGTCACTGCAAAAATTCAAAATTTTACAATTACCGCAGATGCATATTTGATCAATATTGATGATAGAATTGTGTATAGTGGTAGTTTTGGAAATGGAGGAGATCCTGAACTTACAAGAATATTTCAAGATGCAGGAGCGACGAGTGCTCGTTTCTTTGTAAATGCAATTGATACAAAATCACAGGGGATTGATGTTGTAATCTCACATAAGCTCGATATTGGATCAAATGCAACATTGAGGAATGACCTCTCTGGTACTTTTGCAGAAACAGAAGTTGAAGAGATTCGAGTGCCTGAAAGAATAGCCAATGCTGGCGAAAGTGGTAACTTTTTTGATGCTCAGGAAGAGGCTTTTTTAACATTAGCACAACCAAGAACCAAGGTGAGTCTTACCAATGCTTTATCTATAGGTAAGTATAATATACTGTTGAGAAATGTATTCTTTGGAGAAGTTACTGATCCTGATGATTTTAACGGAGATCCACGAGTAGAAGGAACTACAGTAAGCGATGATGCCGTTTATGGAGGAAAAGTAGTTACAGACCTTTCTTTTTCTACCACGATCTTTGAAAATTTGAATATTACAATAGGAGCCAATAATTTATTAGACGTATATCCAGATGAAAACCGAGCTGGAGGGACAGCAGGTGATCAATTTGTGTACTCTAGAAGGACATCACAATTTGGATATACTGGAAGATTCTTATTCGCAAGAGTTAATTTTAGTTTATAGCTAGAATTGATATTGTTAATTTAGTTTTGTTTGCAAAAACAGGCAAGGATCGTCATTTGTCCCTGCCTGTTTTTTTATAACATCATTACAATAGCCAAAAGTGATGCTGCGCTGAATAAAAGACAAAGTTTAGCAACAAAATAGCTGTCAATTTTTAGAACAGTTTTCATAGTTGATGGTTTTAATAGTTAAGAAGATAAATACCGATTTTTTTTAATGAATTATCTGTGAATGGCATGACTGCAAGCTCCTGGGAGACTTGATAAAAATTCTAGTACAGCTTTGAAATTGAATCTGATTTTGGTTTTAAATGGATTCATAATGTATTTTTTTTAATATCTGATATTGAATTAAAATTCTTAAGTTTTAAATAACTTGGTGATGCAAAGGTAATTAGAGACTTTATTGTTGTAAATACGTGGGGATACGTAATTTTATGTAATGACACGTAGAGTTTTTTTTATGATGAATATGATTGTTTTGATGCTATAATGAGTATAACCAGATTAGTAACGAATAGAATTAAGTTCAATAAATAAAGGTTTCTGTTTTTTTGAAAAGACTAAAGAAAGTGTTCTAATTAAATTTTATTTTTTTAAACCAAATATCCTTAAGGCTTAAGTTGATATTAATGAGGTTGAATTTTTCCTCTATCAGAATACCTTCTACACTACCTCTTTGCCCAGAGGTAAAAGATATGTTGAGCATAGAATTACCACTTCTACTTATTGGAAATCCTATTCCTGCACTAAAACTGTAATTGTCGATAACTTCGGTATTTACTTTTAGATATCCAGAATCATAATTGATTCCCGCTCTAAATTCTACGTTTTGCCAATATTTAAGACCTCTCTCTCTTGCACGATATTGTGCTCCAAGACTAATAATGGATTGATCCACGAATTTTCCTATTTCATCTTTTTGATCGGTAGTACTCCATAAATTTCTTTTATAGTCAATGTTTAAAGTTAAACCATTCATAGGTTTTGCACGTACGCCAAAACCAATTTCTAATGGTAATTTGAAATTAGAAATATCTAGTCCTTTTTCACTTTCCTCATCAGTGGCAACAAAATCTAAAGTTTTAGTTACAAATCGATCTTGCGAACCATTTAATGATGTTGGTAGATCAGTTGTAAAGCCAATTGTATAGGTGTCATTGATATCATACTGAAACCCGAAACCAAATCTAAATCCGTTATAAAAATTCTCTTCAGTAATATTCAGGAAAGCTTCTCCGATTACAACATTTTCTGTTTCCTTAATAGATCCAAATAAATATGAAGTGGTAAGGCCAATTCTGAAGTTGTCAAAGAGCTGGTAGCCATAGTTCAGTTTTAAATCACTAAGCCCTCCAGATCCTGTTATGTTACTAACAAATTCGTTTTGAGATCCCTCGATATTACTCCTTATGCCAACTAATGAATATCCCACATCTGTAAACGGAATGATAGATATGCCCAGCCCAGAACGATCACTTACACTAAAAGCAAAAGCCAGATTAGAGAAATTAGCAGCTAATCTTAATTCATCTTTACTACTGTTCGAAACTTCATTTAGTTCTCCTAAAAAACCAATATCGAGTAAAAAACTTTGTTTAGGAATTGAAGCGAAAGAAGCTGGATTATAAATATTAATTAGATGATTGCTTTCGAGAGCTATACCACCTCTTCCTAATGCGTTATTTTTTCCAATGTTGGAGTTCGATTGAACACCTAAACCAAAGAGAGAATAAGGAGACCCTGTAAGGTTATTGGTTTGAGCAAACATACAATGTGTTGACCAGAAAATTAAGAGGATGCTTAAATGTTTATTCATCTTTACCATATATCGCATAGGTGATAATTAATTGAGCTTCAAAATCGGTACTGTTTTCTCCTTCTAGTACAATTCGGTTTACCGTATCATTAAAATTTTGAGGAAAAATAGCAATGCCATTATCAATTTCTGGAGCTTCTGATATTTCACTTTCTAAATAAACACCAATAGGAATTTCATACACGATTTCATTAAATTCTTTATCACTTTCATCGATTGTAGCAAACACATTGTTTGTTCCATTGGCTAATTGATTTCCTATGTTGTTATTTTGGTCAATGTTGTTGACAAAAAGAGAATCACGTATCGGAAGAATATTGCTATGAACCTGTAGAGGTGATTTTATTCGTAGTGTTGCATCCACTATTGTACCGGTACCTGGAATTTCTTGAATTTTTTTTATCGTAGGAAATTGAATTTTTGTGATAATTCCAACTCCAGCTTGGATATAGCTTCGGTTATTAGATTCTGTAGATGAGAGGTTTATTTCTTGATCGGTAAGTGTAGTAAAAAAGGTTCCATCTGTGTTGCTTTGAATATTATTAAAATAGGTAGGGAATGATTCGCTTACATTTATACCCAAGTCAAAAGTTTGTTCATCATCTTCGAACTCAGAGTCTTCGAGTGTATAGAAAAATCTAAGATAGGTTACAGTATTATCTGTTGAAAAGCCAATTATTGAGGAGTTGTCTAATTCGCCAGGTAGTAATGCAAAACCTTTTAGCTCATTACGCAACTCCTCTTTATCATTTATATCCCCTTCTTGTATTTTGTCAAATAACGTTTGGCCAATATCTATCGGAATCGAAATATGAAGAGAATCCTCACGTATCGGTTCGGGTTTATAATTTTTTGTTGCAATTGGAGCCTCTTCATACGGTATTGTGCTTGTATTGTAAAATACATCATCTTCGGGTCTTACTTCATCTTTTAATAAGTGTACATTAATAGATGATGTTTTTAAGGTGTCATTGTAAAAATAGTTGTCATAATTAAGGATTAATGCAATACTATCTAATTTGGCGTCATTGGGAATAGAATAACTTTCGGGTGTGAGTTCCATATAGCTTTTTGCTATAGTGATGCCAAATATCTCATCGATATACTGACCTACCAAAATTCGACTTGGTGATGATGTAGTTATACTATCTATTTTGTATGTAGATAATTCTACTGTAAATGTATCTATAGATATTACTCTAACATTTGAGCTAGTAAAATCTTGACCTACTTCTAATGTAGGTATATCTTCTTCTTCAGAACAGGCTATTGTTAAAATGCCACAACACAATAAAAATGGTAAAAATTTCATTTAGACTATTAATTTCTCTAACAAATGAAATAGAGAAGCTTCTAATCTGAAACTATATTATACCTATTCATAATATGTATAGACAGATATGTGTTTTTTAGAGACGAAACATATATCTATAGATTGGTAGATAAAAAATACAATTCTGTCTATAGAGTTCTAATCTCGGTATATTTTTTTTTCTTCCGTAAGACTACCTAAATACTTTTATCAAAAATTAATAATGCAACGTTGTTTAAAATACATTGTTTTGGTATTTGGAGTAGGGAATGTCTTGTGGGCGCAAAATCCTGATATGGAGGTTGCGGGATTTGAATATACTGTTATTCCCGGTCTAGGAGAGGTTGGTATAGAAAAATATACTGCGAATCTAAATTTTGGAAAGAAATTCAATAAAAGTGTTTTGGGCTTTGGGGCATCATATGACTCCTACAATTTTATGTTTAATAATGCTGCCATAGATTTTGATACCCAATCGTATGAAACTATACATACCATAAAGACACGGTTGTTTTATAGGTATTCTATAAATAATTCATGGTTTGCTACTGTACTGTTTTCTCCGTCATTATCATCCAATTTAGAGGGGAGTTTGAGCAGTGAAGACTTAATAATGAGTTCTGCGGCTACGGTCTCAAAAAGTTGGGATAATGAAACCAAGTCATCCGTATTGACTTTTGGAATCAGCTTCGGTACTGCATTTGGTAAACCTCAATTTATTCCTGTGATCTCATATCAGAAAAAGATAAATACACAGTGGAGTTATAACTTGGGTATACCTCAAACAAAGCTTAATTACAGTTTTGATTTACGGCATAAAGTTTCTATATCCGCAAGTTTTAAAGGGCTCTTTGGAAATATATCTTCCACAATGAACTTTAAAGATTTAGGGAATTTAACAGATACTAAATTGCAATACAATGCGCTGGATACTAGTGTAGAATATAACTATAGAATACAACCTAATTGGACTACTGTAATCAGAATAGGGTATTCTCCATGGAATCAATTAAAAATCCTGGATAAAGAAAATAAAGAAATATATGATTTTGAGATAGATAACACTGTGTTTATATCTATGGGGTTAAAATTTAATTTAAACAAATAAAAAATGAAAACAAATGACAAACTAATGCAATTCGTAAGTAAAGAAGCTAAAACTGTATTATACTTCTTCATTACTCTTTGTATGCTAAGCTGCTCTAGTGATGATGATGATAGTAGATTAGGAAATTGGGTAGATAGCTCAGTTTTTGACGGAACACCAAGAAGTAGCGCAGTAGCATTTACAATTGGAGATAAAGGATATATGGGTACTGGTTATGATGGAGATGACTATTTAAATGATTTTTGGTCCTATGACATGACAGGTAATTTTTGGAGTCAATTAGCAGATTTCTCAGGAAGCCCTCGTAGTTCTGCCGTAGCTTTTGCTGTTGGTAATCAAGGGTTTGTAGGGTCTGGTTTTGATGGAGATAACGAATTAGGAGATTTTTATAGATATAATCCCTCAACAAATAGTTGGAATCCAATTGCTGAATTTAAAGGACTTCCAAGACGTGCAGCAATAGCATTTAATTCTGAAACCACAGGATATGTTGGGACAGGTTTTGATGGAGATAATGATAGAAAAGATTTTTGGAAATACTCTCCAGAAACAGATACATGGGAAGAATTAGTAGGCTTTGGAGGTGATAAAAGAAGAGAAGCCACCACATTTAGTATAGGCGATAAAGTATATATGGGAACCGGAATTTCTAATGGATTAGATCAGGATGATTTTTGGGTTTTTGACACTACTACAGAAGTATGGAGTCCTTTAGGAGATCTTGATACAGATGATTATGATGTTAAACGTAGTAGCGCAGTTGGATTTAGTATTGGGGATAAAGGATATTTGGCAGGTGGAAGTATTAGTGGTGGAGTTACAACATCTATTTGGGAATACAACCCGGTAACAGATTTTTGGGATGAAAAAACATCATTTGAAGGAGCTTCAAGACAAGATGCAATAACATTTTATAATGGGACAAAAGCATTTGTAGCTCTGGGAAGAAGTTCTAATTTATATCTAGATGATAATTGGGAGTTCTTTCCCCTACAAGAAGAAAACGATGATGATTAATTGATTGATTGTGTATTCATTTGTTTGTTTGTCAGTCAGCTCCTAAACCTTTTTTTCAAGAGAAATGAAAAGAACATTAACTTATTTATTGATTTTTGAAATTATAGTATTCGGCGTATTAGCAGGAAATTATTTTCTCGAAAGAAAAACAAATCCCGATTTATATTCTAAATATTATAGGGTGAAGGTAAAGGAGCTCTCTGATGACAACGGGTGGTATTATGAGATATACAAGGATAGTCGTTTGTTTATACAACAAAAAAATATACCCGGAGCTTTGGGAAATCAATATTTTAAATCTAAAAAAGATGCTCAAAAAATAGCTCTTCTGGTGGTTGATAAGCTAGAATGTAGAATTTTACCATATATAACCAAAGCAGAATTGGATAGTTGTAACATAGATTTTAAAAATTAGTTATGTATAAAAACAATGATTTTGAAAAAGACTTTTAGAATTAAAGAGATTTGGGTTCATGTTATCTCTTGGGTTTGTCTATTATCATTCCCTTTGGGAATTTCTCTTATTCAAGTTGGGACAATACGACCGGGTTTCTTTACACAAGTTTTCTTTAATCCAATTGTGTTTTATGCTAATTACTCTATACTAGCGCCAAAACTTCTTTTAAAAAAGAAAATTGTATTCTATATTATTAGTTCAATAGGATTTTTGCTCATATTTAATTTTATAGTTAGTAACTATATTCCTAAACATTTTCCTCTAGGTAGATTTGACAGTATTATTCAATATGGTAATGAATTTCCAAGAGCAGGACATTTAAAACACACCATACGAGGTGTTTTTTTCTTTGCTTTTTTTCTTTTGGGAGGAATCTTCTGTCTAATGAGGGACTTTTATAAAAGAGATAAAATGACCAAAGAAACCGAAGCGCATCGTGCAGAAACTGAGCTTCAGTTCTTAAAAGCACAATTAAATCCACATTTTCTTTTTAATTCTTTAAACAGTGTATATTCTTTAGTTCGTAATAAATCTAATGATGCCCCAGAAGCAGTATTAACGTTGTCAGAACTAATGCGATATATGCTCTATGAAGCCAATCAGGAGATTGTGCCTTTAATTAAAGAAATTGAGTATATTAAAAATTATGTTTCCCTGCAAAGATTACGTCTTTCGAATAGTGAAGATGTAAAATTGTCAATACGAGGAGAATATGAAAAGAAAAATATATATCCACTGTTATTGATATCCTTTATAGAAAATGCATTTAAATATGGTACTGATTTTAAAGGAGTAACTGATATACTTATAAAAATAGAAGTGATAGAAAATAGGCTCACGTTTAATGTAAGTAATATCATAGGAGTGTATAGAAAGAATATAGATAATTCTGGAGTTGGTTTAACTAATATTAAAAATCGATTAGAACTTCTATATCCAGATTTACATACTCTTGATATTAGAGAAGAGAATAATCGTTACATAGTAGATTTAACCCTAATTCTTGAATGATATGAGATGTATAATAATAGATGATGAACCATTGGCTTTGGGAATTATTAGGTCGTATTGTGAGGATATTGGAACTCTGGAAATTGTAGGAGCATTTACCAATGCATTAGAGGCTATTCCGTTTTTGAATGATACTCACGTGGATCTTGTCTTTCTGGACATAGAGATGCCTCAAATCAATGGAATTGATTTTATCAAAACGTTAGACCATAAACCTCTCTTTATTTTTACTACAGCGTATTCTCAATATGCATTAGAAGGGTTTGAGATTAATGCAGTCGATTATCTGGTAAAGCCAATTTCTTTCCCAAGATTTGTAAAAGCAGTAAATAGGGCAAAAGAAATTTATGAACTCAAAAAAAGAAATAAAAAATCATTAAAGATTTCTATGTCTGATGCTAGTTCGACTGCCATGTCTCATATAGATCAGTTTGTTTTTGTAAAATGTGATTACGGTACAGTAAAGATCAAACTAAAAGGCATTAAATATATTCAAGGATTGAAGGATTATTTAAAGATTCATGTTTTAGAGGAAAAACCAATACTTACCCTAATGACGTTTAAAGATTTACAAACAAAATTACCAGATGATCAGTTTTTAAGAGTACATAGATCCTATGTTGTTAATATCAGAAGTATTGATGCAATTCAGCGAAGCAAAGTTATTATTGATAATGTAAGAATTCCTATTGGCGATAGTTATAAAACAGATTTTCTAAAAAGAATAGGAGTGTAGTTATAGGTAAATAGAGTGTGACTACTTTTGATGTCTAAAGAACACGTTTTATTCCTTCAAAATCTTTTTTGTATTCAGTAGGAGTACATCCTTTATGTGCTTTAAAAACACGATTAAAATTAGAAACGTTATTAAAACCACAACCATAAGCAATTTCAGAAATAGAAACTTTTTTTTCAAGTAACCATTGTGAGGCAAATCCCACTCTAACATCATTTAGGTATTCAATAAATGTTTTACCTGTTCTTTTTTTGATAAACCGGCTAAAGGATACTTCAGTCATATTTAACATAGAAGCCATATCTTGAACCTTTATTTTGGTATGAAAATTTTCTTGCAAATAATTATATACGATTTTGATCTTATCACTATTATGAAATTCTTCTGTCGTAGGAGAGTAAATTGAAAGCTTTTGTTGCCCATTCGATATTGCCAGGAAATGTAAAATAGAAATAAAAGAGAGGAAATACTCTAGCCCTTGAAGCGTGGAAAGATTTTTAATTTTAGGATATATCTCTTCAGCTGTAGATTTTGAAAAAAGGATACCATGCGATGAGCGTTCGAACATATCCTTAATGGGTTTCATTATTGATCTGCTTAAAAGTTGATCTTGAAGTAAATCATTGTGAAACTGAATGGTGATTTCATGAATATTCTTTTGAGTACAATTATGTAATGTCCAGCCATGAAAAAGGTTTGGCCCTACCAGAACCAATTCGATATTGTCTATCTCCATCATATGATCCCCTATAATACGACGTACTCCTTTGCCATTATGTATAAAATTAAGCTCGAATTCTGGATGAAAATGTATAGGGAAATCAAAATCATCTTTTACCCTGTCAAAAACAAGAAAACAGTCTTTAGAAGTTAAAGGAGTAATTTCTCTATGTATATTTTGCTCTAAAAGCTTCATTTTTTAGAATTAGCTTACAAATTGACAAAATAGTGCTAAATCTTCAATTAATACAACACTACTTTTGTAAAAATATAAAATTGATCGAACTATGTACCCTTAGCGCAAAATGTAACATTTGCCTGAAAATGATGTTCGACCAGAGGTAAAGTTAAGCAAATGGATATATTAGGAAATCTAAAAAAACATCTTACAACAGAATTAGAAAGTATACTTAACTATTGGAAAAATAATACAATAGATAATAAGTATGGAGGTTTTATTGGTCATATAGATTATCCTGATATTAAGAAAACTAAAATGAATAAAGGGATTATTCTTAATTCTAGAATATTATGGACATTCTCGGCAGCTTCTAATTTCTATAAAGACAATAGATATGCTGATCTGTGTGAAAGAAGCTTTTCTTATCTCAAAGATTTTTTTAGAGATAATGAAGAAGGAGGAGTATTTTGGGAAGTTGATTATAAAGGCGTACCAATAAATAAACGAAAACAAATCTATGCACAGGCATTTACAATTTATGCACTTTCTGAATACTATCTTTTTTCAAAAAATGAAGAAGCAAAATCTTGGGCTATAGAAATTTTTGAAACCATAGAAAATATAGCTTTAGATACTAAGTATGGTGGTTATATCGAAGCGTTTAATCAAAATTGGAATACCATAGAAGATATGCGTTTAAGCAAAAAAGATGATAATGCGGCCAAAACAATGAATACCCATCTTCATATTTTAGAAGCTTATACTACATTATATAAGATTTACCCCATCAAAAAAGTGCAAATGGCTTTGCAGAACTTATTGCAAATATTTACTGATAAATTACTTAGTCATGATGGACATTTTAATTTATTTTTTGATGAACACTGGAATTTAAAAAGTTCAATTTACTCTTATGGGCATGATATAGAAACCTCTTGGTTATTGGTTGAAGCAGCGAAAACATTGAATAATGAAGAATTACTTGAAAAAATAGAAAATATTGCTATTCTAGTTGTAAATACCTTTG
The DNA here is from genome assembly GCF_900312735.1 of Aquimarina sp. AU119. Taxonomy (NCBI): domain Bacteria; kingdom Pseudomonadati; phylum Bacteroidota; class Flavobacteriia; order Flavobacteriales; family Flavobacteriaceae; genus Aquimarina; species Aquimarina sp. AU119. Next base: position 160,441 of record NZ_OMPF01000024.1, read on the forward strand.
TTAATGAAGCTATTGATGATAAAGATGGAGTGATGAACGAAATAGATATTACCACAGGAAATATAGATACAGACAGACATTGGTGGCCACAGGCAGAAGCTATTGTTGGATTATACAACGCATATAGAATTACTAAAAAAGACAAGTATCTCGATATTGCATTTAAAATATGGAAATTTACCAATACATACATTATTGACCATAAGTATGGTGAATGGCATTGGTTGGTAGATAAAAATGGAAAATATAACCCCCAACATGAAAAAGTCGGAATGTGGAAATGCCCATATCATAATAGTAGAGCATGTATCCAAATTATAAAATAAATAAACCCGTGTTTTCTTTTCTAACTCAAAAATCAACCTAAATGGAGTTTATTTCGTTGAATCTGTATAGTAAATGATAAAATAGTATTACATCTGTATTTGTTCTGAAATTACTTTTGTGACATCGATTTTGATAAGAATATTTTATAGATTTTTAAATATTGTTATCAATTATTCAAAATAATGAGTTTAATGATGTTAAAAAAAATTCTGACTTTGTGTTTAAGTAGTAATGGGTTTTTAGTAAATGTAGATTTTTCATTACTAAGAAATAATTTAGTTTTCATTTTTGTTTTTATCTATTCATTATTTCTCATGTCTTGTAAGCCTACTTCTGATTTGATGAAAAAAGAAGCTTTTTTAGTAGATATTAAAGCCAAACAACAAACAAAATATTTATATCATAGAATTAAAGAAATTTCTAAACTAGGATATGCTTTTGGTCATCAGGATGCAACTGCTTATGGTATAGGATGGAAAAATGACGGAACGATGTATAAAAGTGATGTTCAGGAGGTTTCTGGTCAGTATCCTGCAGTTTATGGTTTTGATATTGGTCATATAGAGTTAGATCATGAACATAATTTGGATACGGTTAATTTTAAATTAATGAAAAAATTAATCAAAAAAGCACATAAGAGTGGAGGTATAGTCACCATAAGCTGGCATCCAGATAATCCTTTATCTAATAAGAGTAGTTGGGATACTACATCTACAGTAAAGCAAATTCTTAGAGGAGGAATATTGCATGATAAATATAAAAATTGGTTAAAAAGAGTAGCTAATTTTATGAATGGACTTAAAAAATTTATTGGGCCGCAAGTTCCTATTGTTTTTCGACCTTTTCATGAAATGAACGGAGATTGGTTTTGGTGGGGTGCAGCAAGCTGTACAGAAGAAGAGTATAAACGCCTATGGCGAGAGACTGTTTACATTCTTAAGGATGAATATAAAGTTCATAATTTATTGTATTTATACTCTCCAAACACATTGAACACCGAAAGTGAATTCCTAAAATATTACCCAGGTGATGAATATGTAGATATGTTAGGAGTGGATATATATCAATATGGTACAGAAGCAGAGTATATGAATACGTTAAAAAGAGATATTGCTGTATTGAAAAAGGTAGGTGCAGAAAAAGATAAGCCATTTGCTCTTTCAGAAACAGGATTTAGTATGCTAAAAGGAGTACCGCAGTGGTGGACAAAGGTTTTGGATAAAAGTGTTTCGGATTCAGGAATTGCTTGGGCATTATTCTGGAGAAACGCATGGATGAATCATTTTTATGTACCTTATAAAGGACAGGAGACTAGTAAAGATTTTTTAAATTTTAAAAAGTTACCGCACGTTCTTTTTTTGGATGAAATACAGAAAATAAAATAGATTAAATATCGAAAATAATATTCAATAAAAACTTAATAATGCAGCAATTAAAACTCAAAGAAAAAGTGGGGTATGGGTTTGGCGATTTCGCCTCATCTATGTTTTGGAAACTCTTTTCAATGTATTTGTTATTCTTCTACACCGATGTCTTTGGGATTTCTGCTGCAATGGTAGGGACTATGTTCCTGGTTACAAGAATATTTGATGGTGTAAATGATCCTATAATGGGAATTATAGCAGATAGAACAAATACCAAATGGGGTAAATTTAGACCTTATCTCCTCTGGATGGCTATTCCGTTTGCAATAATAGGTATACTTACTTTTACAACTCCAGATCTTGAGACTCCCCATAAATTGATATATGCTTATATCACATATACACTTATGATGATTGTGTATACAACTGTAAATGTGCCTTATGCATCATTATTAGGAGTAATGACTTCTAATATTAAAGAAAGAACTTCATTAGCAACGTATAGATTTGTTTTTGCCTTTGCAGGAAGTATTTTGGTTCTTGCTTTTGCAGAGCCATTAGTAAGTATATTTAGTAAAACTGATTCGGGGATAGAAGATGCTGCAAAAGGATGGCAATATGCTGTAATTATATTCGGAATTATTGCTGCATTACTTTTTTATTTTACATTTTCCTTTACCAGGGAAAGAATTAGTCCTCCTAAAGGACAAAAAATATCCCTTACCTCAGACTTGAAGGATCTAGCCAAAAATAAACCTTGGTTTATTCTTTTGGGAGCGGGAGTATGTTCTTTGATTTTCAATTCACTTAGAGATGGTTCTACGATATATTATTTTAAATATTATTTTGAAAATCAAGATGCTTTCCATCTTCCTGTTATAAATGTTGACATAACATATAGCACTTTGTATCTGGTACTTGGGCAAATAGCAAATATTATCGGTGTTGTATTGGCTAAGCCGGTTTCAAGCAGAATTGGTAAAAAAGATACATTTTTATTCGCTATGATTTTGGCTACAATACTAAGTTGTATTTTCTTTTGGTTTAAAGAAAGCAACATAGAACTCATATTTATTTTTCAGTTTTTGATTAGTATATGTGCAGGAATTATTTTCCCATTGTTGTGGTCTATGTATGCAGATATAGCTGATTTTTCAGAATGGAAAACAGGAAGAAGGGCGACGGGATTAATTTTTTCATCTTCTTCGATGTCTCAAAAAATGGGATGGACTCTGGGAGGCGCTCTCACGGGTTGGATGTTGGCGTACTATGGATTCGAAGCTAATGCCGTTCAAACCGAAGATGCAAAAGTTGGAATTCGAATGATGCTTAGTTTTATTCCCGCAATTGGAGCAATTGGCTCTGCGATCTTCATCTATTTTTACAAGCTTGATGATCAATTTGTGCTACAGATTAATAAGGAATTAACAGAAAGAAGAGAAAAAGAACTTTAATATTAATATGATATGTCGAACGAAATACAGCTACCTCCAGTAAAAGGGTTTGAGGAATTATTTAAAGAACACGAAAATTTACTAAATACAAGGAATAATCCAATAACAGAAAATAACGGAATTTATCAGAGATATGAATACCCTATAATAACTGCTGATCATGTTCCATTACATTGGAGATATGACTTAAATATAAAAACTAACCCATGGAGACAAGAGCGTATTGGGGTTAATGCGACTTTTAATGCAGGTGCAATTAAATGGAATGATGGGTATGTTTTATGTGTAAGAGTAGAGGGGTATGATCGAAAATCCTTTTTTGCTATTGCAGAAAGCCCAAATGGAATCGATAATTTTCGATTTTGGGAAAAGCCCATTCATATGCCCGAAACAGGAGATCCGGATACTAATGTGTATGATATGCGTTTAATACCTCATGAGGATGGATGGGTTTATGGGGTTTTTTGTACAGAACGAAAAGATCCTAAAGCTCCTTTGGGAGATGTTTCTAGTGCTATTGCAAATGCAGGAATTGCAAGAACTAAAGATTTATTGCATTGGGAACGACTCCCGGATTTAGTAACACCATCAAATCAACAACGAAATGTGGTGTTGCATCCCGAATTTGTAAACGGAAAATATTGCTTATATACAAGGCCACAGGATGGTTTTATTGAAACAGGATCTGGAGGAGGAATAGGAATAGGATATGCTGAATCAATGAGCAAAGCTATTATCAAAGAAGAGAAAGTCATTTTTAATAAAAAGTTTCATACCATATATGAGCTAAAAAATGGTTTAGGTCCAGCGCCTTTAAAAACAAAAGAAGGTTGGTTGCATATGGCTCATGGAGTACGTAATACTGCTGCAGGTCTAAGATATGTGCTGTATGTGTTTATGACCGAATTAGAAGATATTACAAAAATAAAATATCAGCCTGGAGGATATTTTATGGCACCTAATGATAAGGAGATTATTGGTGATGTAGGTAATGTATTATTTTCAAATGGTTGGATCAAAGATGAGGATGGAACAGTCTTTATTTACTATGCCTCTTCTGATGTTCGTATGCATGTAGCAGTCTCTTCTATAGATAAATTGATTGATTATTGTAAAAATACTCCAGAAGATTCTTATAGTAGTATAGGATCAGTAAATTCTATTTTTAAACTTATAGAACAAAATCAGCATTATCGATAAAGAGATGATTTATACGCGAGTTTTGATTCCAGAGTTTTAGCATAAAGGATACAATTACTATCTATTTGAAAAAACCGAATTGTGATTGTAAAAAGTAATAAATTTTGATAAGTTTAAAATTGATTATAGTAGTCTGAATTTAACCGAATTGATAGATTTGTAGATATTTGCAATTAAAAATTGAAGATTTTATATATATTAGTCTCTATTTTTTAAAATTCAATAAAGTTTTTAAAATTTTATTTAAACTCAACGGCTAATGAAGATTGATGAAAATTTAATAGTAGAGTACGTGCGAGAAGCAATGAAAAAAGGCTATTTGAAAATTGTTGACCATCGTAAAAATATATTAGTCATTGATGATGGGGTCTTTAAATTAAATGGTTGGCAACAGCCAAAAGAAAAAAATGCTCTCGAATATATTTTTCTAGAAGCTTTTAGATTAACCCGATATATTAAATTTAATACTTTAGAATTTGAAAGAAGAGGTTCTAGGTGGTCAAAGAAGAGCTAGCTACTTATTTCTATTTCAAGATATTCTTACTACTCCGTTTTAGCTATTAATTATAGTTCATTTTTGAAATAGTGCCCAGAGCGGGAGTCGAACCCGCACGCCCTAATGGACACATGGCCCTCAACCATGCCTGTCTACCAATTCCAGCACCTGGGCAATAAATTAACACTACAATATAACATAAAACTAAAAAAGTATCGTAGAAACTACGATACTTTTTAGTGACCGGGCTGGGGCTCGAACCCAGGACCCTCTCCTTAAAAGGGAGATGCTCTACCAACTGAGCTACCAGGTCATAGATAATTTATTTATCAAAATATTTTAAGAACTAAATAGATAATACTATATATAAAATAATTAGTATCTATTTCTTAGTGACCGGGCTGGGGCTCGAACCCAGGACCCTCTCCTTAAAAGGGAGATGCTCTACCAACTGAGCTACCAGGTCATACATTCTTTTTCCTTGAATGCGGGTGCAAATATACTATCATTAATTTATTTTTCAAGAAGAAATTGATATAAATTTGCATTTTATTTTAAATGATATTTCTTTTGAGCAATATCAACTTAATTTTTATGATATGAGTATAGTTTTAATTGGGTATATGGGGAGCGGAAAATCCTTGGTAGGCAGAGACTTGGCAAAAAAAATGAAATTAGAATATCTTGATTTGGATGAATATATAGAAAATCAAGAAAAAAAAACAATTTCAAAAATTTTTGAAGATCACGGCGAGATATATTTCAGAAAAAAGGAATCATTATACCTAAAAGAGGTCTTAGATAAGCATACTGATAGTGTAATTTCACTTGGCGGAGGTACACCTTGTTTTGCGGGAAATCTTGAAATTGTGAAAGAAAATGAAAATACAAAAAGTATTTACTTACAAACATCATTGGATGAACTGACAAAAAGATTATTTGCAGAACGGAATAAAAGACCGCTAATTGCTCATATCACAACGATCGATGAACTTAAAGATTTTGTTCGTAAACATCTTTTCGAAAGATCCTTCTACTATAATCAAGCCGATTATAAGGTGGTTACAGATCAAAAAGATGCAAATCAAATAAGTGAAGAAAGTATTTCTGCGTTATTTTAGATATGCACGATCTTCTCCTCCAAATTGTACTATGACATGCTCATGTAATGAAGTGGATAAAGAAATACCTTTAAAATCTGCCTTGATAGGATATTTCTTGTGATTTCTGTTTACTAAAACCGCGGTTTTAAACCTAATTAAAGGAACATCTAAAAAGTGTTTTACACCATAGATAAGAGCTGTTCCCGAATTAAGAACATCATCAGCAAGAATTAAAGACTTGTTTTTATATTCAGAAGAGTTTAACGATGTCTTTACAGTATTTTGAGGAGATTTTTTATCCATTGTGACTGTGCATAACGTAACCTGGATGTTTGAAATATCTTCTAATGTCTCTTTTAATCTCTGTGCAAAAACGTATCCGTTTTCTGCAATTCCGGCAATTATGATTTCTTTTTCGTCTACATTAGTTTCGTAGATTTGATATGCAATTCGTTTTATTTTATGTTGTATTTGCTCGTGCGTAAGGATTATATTGTGGTCTGTTTGCATACTTAGATTCATTAGTCACTATTATAGAATAACAGGTAGACGATTAAAGATTTTCAAATATAAAAAAGAGTTTGTTAACCTTGATGCAATCTATCAAATTCTAACGGTTTTGCGAATTTTAGAAACTTTTACCTAAACTATTCTTCTTCTTCACTCGCAGTATTCGTGCCATCAGTATACCAATCATCGATATCTCGTCTATCTTTTTTTGTAGGCCTTCCAGTCCCTTTTTTTCGATAATAATCTTTAGAATACTTTAAAAGGTCTAATTTTTGCAACGCTTCCTTAGGAGTGGTGTCTTTACGGTATATATCGACGAGCTTTGCTCCAATTCGATTATCAGGTGTATCTAATACAACAAGTTCATAGTTGATTTGATTTTTGCGAACGGTAATTTTATCCATTGGATAAATTTCTCTGGAAGGTTTAATAAGGGTGTCATTTACCCTAACTTTACCTTCTTTACATGCTTTTGTTGCGATACTTCTTGTTTTAAAGTATCTGATACACCATAAATATTTGTCAACTCGCATAAAAAAATATTAAAATGCGTTTTTATATTAAATAATTGTAAAGCAAAAGTACAAGAAAATCGTATCTTGCGCCTTCAAAAAAGTAATTAGATGAATGTAAGAAAATATATTTTTGCCATTATGTTGGTTGTGGTATCTTTATATGCTTGTAAAAGTGATGATGACGATGAAGCAGCAGCAGCTGTTCCTGCTAGAGATAGAGCAGAGCAACAAGTTACTGATGATGCAATGCTTCAGGAGTATTTAAAAACTCATTTTTATAAAGTTGAAGATGTGTTTATAAATGGAGATACTACTCCAGAATATCAAATTGTCAAATTAGATACTATCGAAGGAGCTAATAGTGGAGAGCCGGCAATTTTTGATTCTGACCTTTTGACTACCAAGAAAATCACTAGTAATGATGTAGAATATAATCTTTATATTCTAAATTTAAATAGAGGAGAAGGACCGCAACAACCCAGTTTTGCAGATTCTACTTTGGTAACCTATAAGGGTGAATTGTTATTTGATGATGATAATGGATTCGATAGTGCGGTTACACCAGTATGGTTTAATCAGGTTAATTTAATAGAGGGTTGGAAGGAAGCTGTAGTAGATTTTAAGGGGACTCTTAGTGAAAATTTTGTTGAGAATTCTGATGGTACAGTATCAGCAATCGGTTTTGGACATATGGTGATATTTATTCCTTCGGGACTTGGGTATTTTAATACTTCTCAGCCTGGAATCCCATCATACTCACCTTTGATCTTTAATATACAACTATATAAAGTAAATCAAGCCGATCATGATAGAGACGGAATTCCTTCTGATCTTGAAGATCTTGATGGTGATCGTATAGTTGCAGATGATAATACCGATGGAGATGTATCTCCAAATTATCTTGATACTGATGATGATGGGGATGGTACACTAACCAGAGATGAAATTACAGTTACGGATAGTAATGCTGATGGTATTATAACAATAGATGAAATTACATTTTATGATGATGATGGGGATGGAGTGAGTAATCATCTCGACCCTGATGATAGAGATGTGAAAAATAATTAACAAAAAAACTCCGGTATATGTACCGGAGTTTTTTTGTTGGCTATTATAAATCCAGAGAGACGCCTATTATAAATTGATTAGGTCTAGAATCTACTCTAATTCCATCATCTATAGATTCTGCTCGGTTTTTACTTAACCCTCTCTCATATCTAATGTCTGCATTAAAACTCCCTAATTGTAAACCGGCTCCAAATTGTAGGCCAACGGTAAACTCGTTTTTGACATCACCAAGCCTTACGTCTTCCAGATCGTTTTCTACTATATATTGCAAAGAAGGTCCTCCAAAGACATGTATAGGCCCTAAAACAGAAATTCCCAGAAGAATAGGCAAGTCTAGTTTTTTGATATTATAATCAAGATCGGTTCCTCCAACATTAGTATATGTACTATTGTTTACAGTGTATTGTAATTCTGGTTTAAGATAAATATTGTCAGTTAATTTTCCTCTCAAAAATACACCTAGATGGTAGCCGACTCGATCGTCTGCCCGAACACTGGTTACATCTGCAACTTCGATTTTACCATTGTCTCCATAATTAAGACCAGCCTTTACTCCAAAAGTTATTTTTTTCTCCTGAGCAAAAAGAGAGCAAGAGATAAATAACAAAAAAAATACAAATACATTTTTCATTGTAAAATAATTTTACTTTAAAGATTAATAAATAATTTGAGTGATTTTGGTGTAATGGCTAGTGTTTATAAAACGATTAGAATACCTTTTTATTCTTTCTAAAAACAAAAAACCTTCTGAAATAAATCAGAAGGTTTTCTTAAATATGCTTTATTTTATAAGTATTATTTTCTTTGTATTGCTTTTTGAGAAGCTTTAACGATGGCTTCAGCGTTTAAACCATATTTTTCCATAAGTTGTGCAGGTGTTCCACTTTCTCCAAAAGTATCATTAGTAGCAATGAATTCTTGTGGAGTAGGATGATTTTTAGTTAGAACTCTAGAAACACTTTCTCCTAAACCTCCCAAGAAATTATGTTCTTCTGCAGTAACAACACAACCTGTTTTCTTTACAGAATTTAAGATTGCTTCGTCATCTAATGGTTTTATCGTGTGTATATTAATAACTTCTGCACTTATTCCTTGTTCTGATAATGATTCAGCGGCTTGTAATGCTTCCCAAACCAAGTGACCAGTCGCCACAATAGTAACATCAGTACCTTCTTGTAATAGAACGGCTTTTCCGATTTCGAATTTTTGATCTTCCGCAGTAAAATTAGCTACTTTTGGTCTACCAAAACGCAAGTAAACAGGACCTTGATGATCCGCTATGGCAATTGTAGCTGCTTTTGTTTGGTTATAATCACATGTGTTGATTACAGTCATCCCAGGAAGCATTTTCATAAGACCTATATCTTCAAGGATTTGGTGTGTAGCACCATCTTCTCCTAAAGTTAATCCAGCATGAGAAGCACAAATCTTTACATTTTTGCCACTATATGCGATAGATTGACGTATTTGATCATAAACGCGACCAGTCGAAAAATTTGCAAATGTTCCTGTAAAAGGAATTTTACCTCCTATGGTTAATCCGGCTGCAATTCCCATCATATTTGCTTCAGCAATACCTATCTGGAAAAAACGTTCAGGATGATTTGCAATAAAAGCATCCATTTTTAAAGAACCAATCAAATCAGCACATAAGGCTACTACATTTTCATTAGTTTTTCCCAATTCTTCCAAACCGGCTCCAAAACCAGAACGTGTATCCTTTTTTCCTGTATCTATATATTTTTTCATTTTGTTTTTAATTTGGGTAATTTAATAGTCACCTAATGTTTCAGGGTTTTGCTCTAATCCAATTGCTAGTTGCTCGTCATTAGGAGCTTTACCATGCCATGCATGAGTATGCATCATAAAATCAACTCCATTACCCATTACAGTGTGTAATAATACACAAACTGGTTTCCCTTTTCCTGTTCTGCTCTTAGCTTCCTGAAGTCCTTCAATTACAGCGTTGATATTATTACCATCTTTTACTTCCAAAACGTCCCATCCAAAAGCTTCAAATTTACCTTTTAGACTTCCCATAGCAAGTACATCATCGGTAGACCCATCAATTTGCTGACCATTAAGATCAATAGTAGCAATAATATTATCTACTTTTTTTCCAGCGGCATACATAATAGCTTCCCAATTTTGACCTTCTTGAAGCTCTCCATCACCATGAAGGCTATATACAAGATGAGGATCATTGTTTAGTTTCTTGGCTTGTGCTGCTCCCAGAGCGACAGACATTCCCTGTCCTAATGATCCAGAAGCAATTCTGATACCAGGAAGTCCCTCATGTGTAGTAGGGTGTCCTTGTAATCTGCTGTTGATTAGCCTGAAAGTGTTAAGTTCTTCTACAGGAAAGTATCCGCTTCTTGCCAATACGCTGTAGTACACAGGTGAAATATGACCATTAGATAGGAAGAAAATATCTTCACCTATACCATCCATGTCAAAATCGTCTTTTCGTTCTAAAACCTCTTGAAAAAGGGCGACAAAAAATTCTGTACAACCTAAAGAACCACCTGGATGACCAGAATTGACTTTGTGTACTTGTCTTAAAATGTCTCTGCGAACCTGTGTTGCAAAATCCTCTAATTGTTTTGTTTTTGGCATTATAATGCTGATTTCTTGATAATAAAAGCCCAAAAATACAGGTTTTGTATACGGTGACAAAATGTATACAGCGCTTTTAATTAAGAAACTATTGTTAATAACGAAAAGTTTTCGAAAACCTAAGTTTATCAAAGTGATTTTAGTTAGTTATCTTTGCGCTCTACCAAATAGGAATTATGCAATTTGACCTTTTGTCCAAAGACTCTCAAAGTAAAGCGAGAGCAGGAAAAATAACCACAGATCACGGTATTATCGAAACTCCAATTTTTATGCCGGTTGGTACTGTAGCTACTGTAAAAGGAGTACACCAAAGAGAGTTGAAAAATGATATTAACCCTGATATTATATTGGGAAATACATATCATTTATATTTAAGACCTCAAACACCAATTTTGGAAAAAGCAGGAGGACTGCATAAGTTCATGAATTGGGATAGAAATATTCTTACAGATAGTGGTGGATATCAGGTGTATTCTTTGTCAGCTAATCGTAAGATAAAAGAAGAAGGCGTAAAGTTTAAATCGCATATAGATGGCTCTTATCATGTTTTTACTCCAGAAAATGTAATGGAGATTCAGCGTACAATTGGAGCAGATATTATTATGGCTTTCGATGAGTGTACTCCGTACCCTTGTGACTATAGATATGCAAAAAGAAGTATGCATATGACTCATAGGTGGTTGGATCGTTGTATGCAACATTTAGAAAAAATTCCGGTTAAGTATGGGTATGATCAAGCTTTTTTTCCGATTGTGCAAGGAAGTACATATAAAGATCTAAGAGAACAATCTGCAGAGTATATTGCAAATGCAGGAGCTGTGGGTAATGCAATAGGAGGATTATCTGTAGGAGAACCAGCTGAAGAAATGTATGCAATGACAGAGGTTGTCACTAATATTTTACCAGAAGATAAACCAAGGTATCTTATGGGAGTGGGTACGCCTATTAACATATTAGAAAATATTGCTTTGGGGGTAGATATGTTTGATTGCGTTATGCCTACGCGTAATGCGCGAAATGGAATGTTATTTACGGCACATGGTACTATTAACATAAAAAATAAAAAATGGGAAGATGATTTTTCTGCAATTGATGAGATGGGAATCACCTTTGTAGACACAGAGTATTCAAAAGCTTATCTAAGACATCTATTCTCTGTAAATGAATTGTTAGGGAAACAGATTGCAACCATACATAATTTAGGCTTTTATTTATGGTTGGTTAGAGAGGCAAGAAAACATATATTAGCTGGGGATTTTAATTCCTGGAAAAATATGATGGTTAAACAAATGGATAAAAGATTATAGATTGAAGATATTAGATTGGTACATACTTAAAAGGTATTTAGGTACATTTTTTACAATGATTCTGTTGTTTATTCCGATAGGAATTATAGTAGATCTTTCTGAAAAAATAGATAACATGCTAGAACATAGTGTTCCTTTTAATGCTATAGTTGGGTATTATCTTGATTTTACGGTCTATTTTGCCAATTTATTATTTCCACTTTTTGTATTTCTATCTGTAATTTGGTTTACATCTAAGCTGGCAAATAAAACCGAAATTATTGCTTTTTTGAGTTCAGGGGTTTCTTTCTGGAGGTTTCTTCGCCCTTATATGATTGGAGCTGTTCTCATTTGTCTAGGTGCATTGGTTATGGGATTATTTCTAGCACCAAGAGCTAGTAAAGGGTTTAATGAATTTAAATATTCTTATCTTAAGAAAGGACGAAAAGTACAGGATACTAAGAACATATATCGTCAACTTAATGATAGTGTCTTTCTATATGCCAATAATTTTAAACCTTTAGATAAATCTGCGACTAACTTTACTATAGAATATTTTAGCGGTAATACATTAACAACAAAGATATCTGCCAAAAAAATTACATTTAAAGACAGTATTTATGAATTACAAAATTATGTAAAACGAAGAGTTTTAAAAGATAGAGATATTATCGAGAAAGGTAAGACAAAAGATACAGTCTTACCTTTTAATATTGATGAATTTACATCCGTCTCTTACGTCGCTGAAACTCTTAATTATGCAGAACTTAGTAAGTTTATAGAGAAAGAAAGTAAAAGAGGATCTTCTGACATTAATAGATATAAGGTAGTTGCATATAAAAGATGGAGTTTGCCGATATCAGCATTTATCCTAACCATTATTGGAGTAGCAGTTTCATCTATGAAAAGAAGAGGAGGTATGGGGGTGAACCTTGCTGTAGGTATTTCTTTGGCTTTTGTTTTTATATTTTTTGATAAAGTTTTGGGGACCCTTGCTAATCAGTCTGATTTTCCACCTATTGTAGCGGTCTGGTTTCCCAATATATCCTTCGGAATTTTAGCTATATATTTATTATACAATGCCAAACGCTAAATTTAAAAATTATCTGCATTTACATTTTATAGTATTTGTTTGGGGATTTACCGCAATACTTGGCGAGTTATTATCAATTGAAGCATTGCCACTAGTTTGGTATAGAATGTTATTAGCATCTGGATTTATTCTTGGGTACATCTACTTTAAGAAAATATCGTTAACCATCTCAAGGAAATTGTTTTTTATCCTTTTTTTTGCTGGTATTGTTATTGCGTTACACTGGATTACCTTTTTTGCAGCAATCAAGGTTTCTAATGTTTCTATTACTTTAGCAATGCTATCTACAGGTGCGTTCTTTACATCAATCCTAGAGCCAATCTTTTATAAGAGAAAAGTGATTTGGTATGAAGTACTTTTTGGAGTACTTGTAATTACAGGTTTGTATATTATTTTTCAAGTAGAAGGGGATTATCTTTTAGGAATCATATATGCATTGTGTTCCGCATTTTTATCTTCTGTTTTTTCTTTAATGAATGGAAAAATAGCCCAACAATATAATCCTTCAATGATTTCTTTTTATGAGTTATTAAGTGGTGTAGGGGTAATTACACTTTATTTATTGGGATTAACAATTTTTGGAACATCTACAGAAGGTTTTACAGTTTCTTTTTTTCAACTATCTACTTCTGATTGGGTGTATATGTTGATACTGGCATCTGTTTGTACAGCATATGCTTTTATAGGTTCTGTGAAGGTAATGAAGTATTTAAGTCCTTATACGGTAATGTTAACAATCAACTTAGAACCTGTTTATGGTATACTATTAGCATTTTTAATTTTTGGTGAAACAGAAAAGATGAACCCCCAGTTTTACTACGGAGCAATCATTATTTTGTCTACAGTTGTTTTGAATGGAATATTCAAAAATGCTAAAAAAAGAAAAAGACAGACAACTTTAGGTAACATTACGAAGTAAAGTTTTTATATTTGTCCGCTAACCCTAGTTAATATAAATTATATTCTTAGTTATGGAATATTTAGAATTTGAACTCCCCATTAAAGAGCTTGAAGAACAATTCGAGAAGGCTTGCGCCATAGGTGAAGAGAGTGAAGTTGATGTAACAGACACCTGTAAGCAGATTGAAAAAAAACTGAAAGAAACCAAAAAAGAAATATATAAGAACCTTACTCCATGGCAAAGGGTTCAATTATCTAGACATCCTTCTAGACCTTATACCTTGGATTATATCGATGCAATTTGTGGAGAATCTTTCTTAGAACTGCATGGAGATCGAACTGTTCGTGATGATAAAGCGATGATTGGAGGTTTAGGAAAAATAGGAAACCAAAGTTTTATGTTTATTGGTCAGCAAAAAGGCTATAATACAAAAACAAGACAGTATCGTAATTTTGGAATGGCAAATCCAGAAGGATATCGCAAGGCACTCCGTTTAATGAAAAGTGCAGAGAAATTTAATATCCCTGTAGTTAGTTTTATTGACACACCAGGAGCTTATCCTGGATTAGAAGCAGAAGAACGTGGACAAGGAGAAGCTATTGCTCGCAATATATTAGAAATGACTAGGCTTAAAGTTCCCGTAATTGTAATTATTATTGGTGAAGGAGCAAGTGGAGGAGCATTAGGAATAGGAGTAGGTGATAAAGTACTAATGCTTGAGAATGCATGGTATTCTGTTATTTCACCAGAAAATTGTTCTTCTATTTTATGGAGAAGCTGGGACCAAAAAGAACAAGCTGCAGAAGCACTAAAACTTACTGCAAAAGATAGTGTTAAACTGAAAGTGGTGGATGAAATCGTTAAAGAACCATTAGGAGGAGCTCATAGCGATCGGGAAACTACCTTCAAAACAGTACGAGATAAAATTCTATCATCTTTTGAAGAATTAAAAAACTTATCACCAGAAGTATTGGTTGAAAATCGTATGGAAAAATATGCGAATATGGGAGTCTTTAAAGATTAACCCTTAAAGAATCACTTACTACATAAATCTGAAGTTGTAAGCTTCAGATTTTTTTATGCTTATTAACAATAATATAAACTTATTAACAGTTCTTTTGTTGAAGACCGGTGAACATTCGTATCTTTATATGTAGGTACATCTCTTTACAATTTTTTTACATTCGTAGTCATGGAAAAAGTACAGCAAGCTCAGCAAATAAATTACGGTCGGGGGAACGTAATATCGCTGGAGAAAGGAAAAATACCTCCTCAAGCAGTTGATTTAGAGGAAGTTGTGCTTGGAGCAATGATGATTGATAAAAAAGGGGTTGATGAAATTATTGATATTCTTAATCCAGATGTTTTTTATCGAGAAGCGCATCAATATATATTCGAGGCTATATTTAAACTCTTCGAAAACTCTGAGCCAATCGACTTATTAACGGTTTCTACCCAATTAAAAAAAGACTCAAAGCTAGAACTGGCAGGAGGAGACTATTATTTAATACAATTAACTCAAAAAGTAGCATCTTCTGCCCATATAGAGTTTCATGCTCGTATTATTCTCCAGAAATATATTCAACGTAGTTTGATTAAAATTTCAAATGAGATTATAGAAGAATCATATGATGAAACTACAGACGTTTTTGATCTTTTGGATATGGCAGAATCCAGATTATATGAAGTCACACAAGGAAACATAAAACGATCTACAGAAAGTGCTCAAAATCTTGTAATACAAGCAAAGAAAAAAATACAAGAGATATCAAACAAAGAAGGAATGAGTGGAGTTCCTTCTGGATTCGATAAGCTTGATAAATTAACTTCGGGTTGGCAACCAAGTGATTTAATTATTGTAGCTGCTCGTCCAGGTATGGGTAAAACCGCTTTAACCTTATCGATGGCTAGAAATATGGCCGTAGGAAGTAATATTCCTGTAGCTTTTTTCTCTTTAGAGATGTCTTCAGTACAATTGATTACACGTTTGATCTCTTCAGAAACAGGACTTTCTTCAGAAAAACTACGTACGGGTAAATTAGAAAAACATGAGTGGGAGCAACTTAACGTAAAAGTCAAAGATTTAGAAAAGGCTCCTTTGTTTATTGATGATACGCCTTCTTTATCAATTTTTGATCTTAGAGCTAAGGCGCGACGTCTGGCATCGCAACATGGTATTAGAATGATTGTAATTGACTACCTTCAACTAATGACAGCTGGAGGAAGCGGTAAGAATGGAAACAGGGAACAAGAGATTTCTACAATTTCTCGTAACTTGAAAGCTTTGGCAAAAGAATTAAATATTCCCGTAATAGCCTTATCTCAGCTATCACGTGCAGTAGAAACTCGTGGAGGGAGCAAACGACCACTACTTAGTGACCTGCGTGAATCTGGAGCAATAGAACAGGATGCAGATATTGTTGCTTTTATTTTTAGACCAGAATATTACAAAATTGATGAGTGGGATGATGAAGAAAGATCACCTACTCAAGGGCAAGGAGAGTTCATTGTTGCAAAACACCGTAATGGTGGTTTAGAAAATATTAGGTTAAAATTTATTGGTCACTTAGGTAAATTTGATAACTTAGATGACTTTAGTACTCCTTTCGAATTTCATTCTAAGATGAATGATGGTGGGGAAGAAGAACCTTTTAAAACAGGTAATCTTCCTAGTGCAGATGAAGCTTTTGGGAGTAGCATAAATGATTCTAATGATGATGATGAAGTACCTTTTTAAAATATTTGCGACTCAGAGATCTACTTTTATGATTAAAAGAAGGATGCAATCTTTTGTTGTTTTATTATTTTTATTTCTATTTACATTTCAATCCTATGCTTCTTATGTATTGATACCAATGGATGCAGAAAGCCAGCAAAATCATCTAAAAGCTTATGGGATTACCTATTGGACTTTAAGTAAAGATCTGAAAGTAAAATGGTTGTTAAATTATAGAGGTGGTTCTTTTCTCTTGCCTGATACCGAAAATATAAGAAAAGAATGTACTATCCGAGGAATCTCTTATGAGGTACTTAGTGATGGAGAAACAGAAGAGATTCTTGAAGAAATTAGTAGTCCTTCTCAGAATATGGAAGCTGTAGTATTAGAAAAAGCACCTAAGATAGCTGTGTATTCTCCAAAGGGAAATCAGCCATGGGATGATGCTGTAACTATGGTGTTAACGTTTGCTGAAATTCCTTATGAAACGATATACGATAAAGAAGTTCTAGAAGATAATCTAATATTATATGACTGGTTGCATCTGCATCATGAGGACTTTACAGGACAATATGGTAAATTTTATGCTTCTTATAGAGCTGCACCCTGGTATATTAGAGAAAAAGCTGCAGCAGAAAAACTAGCTTTGGATTTGGGATATCCAAAGGTATCACAAGAAAAACTAGCGGTAGCTTTAAAAATTAGAGACTACGTTGTTGGAGGAGGATTTATGTTTGCAATGTGTAGTGCTACTGATAGTTTTGAGATTGCTTTGGCAGCAGAAGGAGTAGATATTTGTGAGCCTATGTTTGATGGAGATCCTAGCGAACCCGGATATCAGTCTAAAATTGACTATAATAAAACGTTTGCATTTAAAAACTTTACATTAGAACGCAGCCCGAATGTCTATGAGTTTTCTTCTATTGATATGACCAGAAATCGTCGTATCTCTAAAACCACAGATTATTTCACTCTCATGGATTTTTCTGCAAAATGGGACCCAATCCCAACAATGCTTTGCCAAAATCATACAGCCCTAGTAAAAGGTTTTATGGGGCAAACCACTGCATATAATCCAAATGAGATTAAATCCAATGTTCTGGTATTGGGTGAAAATAAGACAAATTCAGAAGCTCGTTATATACACGGAATCAAAGGAAAAGGTTTTTTTACATTTTATGGAGGACATGATCCCGAGGATTATACACATAGGGTGGGAGATCCGAAAACAGAACTGGAGTTGCACCCTAATTCTCCAGGGTATCGATTGATTTTAAATAATGTACTCTTTCCTGCTGCAAAAAAGAAAAAGCAAAAAACCTAAGCCTCAAAGTACTTCACTTATATACATAATTTCACTGTTTATTGGGATAAACTTATGTATTGCTTTTTATAGCTTTGTTTTTGATTCATAATATTGATGAAAAAAGTTATGATAAAAAAAGTATTAATGACATTAGCAGTAATATTTGTAATTATTATTTCATTGGTTGGATATGGAATTTATAGATTTTTTAACCCATTTGGTGAATTGGTTAATGAAGAAGTATCAGACTCCTATTTTTATTCTAGGGATAAAGAGCATATAATATATAGTCCAATGGGAAATTGGTTTTCCCTTGGGAAACATGAAATGGATGTTGATCTTTCTACTTTTAAGGTTCTGGGAAGGGATTATGCAAAAGATCAGCAATATGCTTATTTTAAGTCTAGAGCAATTAATTTTCAAATAGATGTGCCTTCATTTAATGTAAAAGAAGGGTATGTTCCTCTGGATAAAAATCATGTTTATGTTCTTGTAGATGATCTCTATTATTTAGACGATTCTAGGGAAGGTTTTAAGATCCTAGAAGATGCAGATCCAAATACATATGTACAATTAAATTATAATTTTGCAAAGGATAAAAATTTTGTGTTTAGAAATAATGAAAAAATTAAAGAAGTAAATCATGAATCTTTTGAAGTGATTAACGACGAGTTTTGTAAAGATAATAATGGGGTTTATTTTTATAGGTATCAAAAACCGCTACGTATAATAAAGGAAGTAAACCTCTCCGAAGTCGTAGCGTTGACCAATTCTTGTATTCGAGATGATAAGTATATTTATATACATATAGGTAGAAGAAATTATGAAGAAGTTGATGAGGTTATTAATATTCCTTTTAAAGATGTCGAAACGATTAAGTTTTTTGAAGATCATGCTTTTATTAAAGTAGATGACAAAATTTATTATGAAGGAGTTATTTTAGAAGCAGCAGATGCTTTTTCTTTTGAAGAAATTGGTTATGGATATGCTAAAGATGTGAAATATGTTTTTTTTAATGGGAAGGTGATACCGGGTGCAGATTCAAAAACATTTAAATATAATGATATGAAGTATACTTTTTCTGATAAAAATAATACTTACAAAGCAGGAGAAGTTGTAAAGAAATAAAAACTGTGATGATATTTATTGTAAGGTTAAGTTGTTAATACGACTACATCTGCTAAAATTAACTCATATCATACAGTTTAATTATGAAAAAACTAATCCCACTATTACTTTTAATTGTTGCTTTTGTATCCTGTAAGCAGGAAGTAAAAACAGAACAAGAAACTGTTGTTTCAGAACCAGTAAAAGAAGAAACTATTCCAGATCGATCAGGTAATTTTCCTGAAGATATAGCTGCTGTCTTTACAGCCCATGGAGGTATTCAAGCTTTTGACCAAATGAATACTCTAATTTTTGAAATGGTAAAGCCAGAAGGAAACGAAAAACATACTACTGATCTTAAAACACGTCATGCCCGTATCGAAACTGATAAATTTGCTTTAGGATTTGATGGAAATGAAGCTTGGTTAGAACAAGAAGATTCTACATCCTTCAAAGGAAACCCTCGTTTTTATCATAACCTAATGTTCTATTTTTATGCCATGCCCTTTGTGTTAGGAGATGAGGGTATTTCTTATGAAAAAATAGAAGATCTTAAAGTAGAGGATGTTTCATATCCCGGGTATAAAATATCATATGGTGATGGTATTGGAGATTCTCCTAAAGATAATTATTTTGTGTATTATGATGAAGCATCTAAAAAAATGAAGTTTTTAGGATACACAGTTACTTTTTTTAGTAAAGAAAAAAGTGAGAAAATCAATTTAATTGAATACTCTGATTGGAATGATGTAAACGGGCTATTGTTGCCTAAAACTCTTAAGTGGAGAGTATTTGAGAACGGTGTAGTAGGAGAGGTAAGGAGTGAAAGAAATTTTGCAAATGCTAACGCAAGTAAAGAAAAGCCTTCTCCCTCATTATTTAAAAAACCTACTGTAGAAGAAAGTAAAACATTATAAAATAAAAGATTATTTTAAAAAAGATGAACCCGTTACTATAGTAACGGGTTCATCTTTTTTAAACAAAGAAGCTGACTTTTTTTGATAAAAATTCCATGCCTTTTTTAAGAATTATACAAAATACATCTAACTTTTTATTGCCAAAATATAAGATTAGTATTCTTCAATATGATTTTCACTAAAATCAAGTGCATTTCAAAATTTTGGGTTTATAGAATTAGCTAACTTTATATCCTTTATTCAACTTTGATTACGAAAACGATATAGTTGATAACAAGTAAAAATCTAAATCATGTATAGCGAACTTAACACCAGTAATAGAATTTTGATGGGTCCAGGACCTTCTGATGCGCATCCAAGAGTACTTAAAGCAATGTCAACTCCTTTAATAGGACATTTAGATCCACAGTTCGTGACTATTATGGATGAGGTAAAAACAATGGTGCAGGATACGTTTATAACAAAGAATCATTTATCTTTTGTGGTCTCAGCTCCCGGAAGCGCAGGGATGGAAACTTGTTTGGTGAATTTATTAGAACCAGGTGATGATGTTATCATATGCATTAATGGGGTTTTTGGTGGTAGGATGGCTGATATTGCAGAACGATGTGGAGCAATTGTACATAAAGTCGAAGTAGCTTGGGGAACCGTAATATCACCAGAAGACATTAGGAAAGTATTAGACAAGTGTCCAAAACCAAAATTGTTAGCTCTTGTGCATGCAGAAACATCAACAGGTGCCTTACAGCCGATTAAAGAAATTAGTGACCTGATTCATAATGCAGGAGGTTTATTAATGGTTGATGCGGTGACTTCGTATTGCGGTGTAGAACTAAGAGTTGATGATTGGGGTATTGACGCAATATATACAGGAACACAAAAATGTCTTAGTGCTCCTCCAGGACTATCCCCGGTTAGTTTTTCTGATAGAGCGGTTAAGGTACTGGAAAATAGAAAAACTAAGGTGCAAAGCTGGTTTTTAGATCTTAGTTTAGTTAAGAACTACTGGGGTGGTGAAAAACGGGCTTATCATCATACAGCGCCAGTTTCATCTGTATATGCACTGAGAGAATCTTTACGTATCGTTTTAGAAGAAGGTTTGGAAAACAGATGGAAAAGGCATCAGCGGGTTCATGAAGTGCTAAAAACTAAATTAGAAAAATTAGGCTTTAGATATTTGGTAGAAGAACAATATAGGCTGCCAAACCTTAATTCTGTATTCTTACCTGATGGAAATGATGAAAGCGTAATACGTTCTATATTATTGAATGATTATAATATTGAAGTAGGAGGTGGGTTAGGTGCTTTTTCCGGAAAAATATGGAGAATTGGTATTATGGGAGAGAGTTGTACCTTTAATCACGTCAATATGTTGATCAGCGCTCTTGAAGATATGAAAGAATTTAATGCTTAAAATTTAAAATACACCCCGTAGTTTAAAAGACTACGGGGTGTATTGTTTTGATTTTCTTAGATTTACTTAAAAAAGTTGTTACTTAGAATTGTATTTCTTACTATATCGTTTCCAAAGTTTGGTATGATGACTTTCTAAACTAATATCACGTCCTTGAATAAATGCTTTTTCTAATTGATTAGTGCGCATATCTAACGCGTCGCCTTTGCTAATAAATAGGGTAGCGTCTTTACCCACTTCTAGGGTTCCTGCAATGTCATCAATGCCAAGGATTTTTGCACTATTACCAGTAATGAGTTGTAGCGCTTTTTCTTTGTCTAATCCATGTGCGGCAACAGTTCCAGCTTGAAAAGGTAAATTTCGAGCATTGGCACGTTCCATCTGGCCACTATTTTGTATTGCAACTAATACACCAGCATCCATAAGTAATTTTGCATTTTTATATGGTTGATCATAATCATCATCTTCCATAGCAGGAACACTATGAGCTCTGGTACTAAGTACAGAAATATTATTCTGTTTTAATTGTGAAGCTACTTTATGCCCTTCATATGCTCCTACTAAAACTAGTTTTTTGATTTTGTTATTCTTTGCAAAGGAAATGACATCTAGAATACCTTTTTCTGTTTCTACATGCATAAATAACGTTTTAGTGCCATCAAAAAGACCTTTCATTGCATGATGAGGGAGGTTTATTGTTTCCTTATTAGATTGTATCGAGGCTTTAGCTTGCTGAACAAAATCTACTAACTGGGTTACTTGTTTTTCGTATTTTTTGTTTTCTTTAAACCCAGGGTCTTCACCAAGCCACCAACGTCCTCTTGTAAATGTATTTGGCCAATTGATATGAATCCCATCATCAATTTTGATAGCAGCATCTTCCCAATTCCATGCATCTAGTTGTACAATCGATGATGTTCCTGTGATTCTACCTCCTCTTGGGGTTACCTGAGCTATTAAAACACCATTTGGTCTCATGCTTTCTACAATTTTGCTTTCAGCATTATAAGCAATGATACTGCGAATGTGAGGGTTGTAATTTCCAATTTCACTATCATCATCTGTTGCGCGAACAGCACTTATTTCTACTAGCCCCAAAGTAGAGTTAGGGGCTATAAAACCGGGATAAACATGTTTTCCAGAAGCATCAATCACGGTCCCTTTTGAAGCAGAACTTCCTGATGAGCCAACTGCGGTAATCTTTCCATTTTCAAAAATAATTATACTGTTTTGGATCACTTCTCCATTACCGATATGAGCAGTGGCTCCAGTAATAGTAATGGCGGTTTTTTGATTTTTTGCAGGTGTTTGCTGAGCACTTATCTTTCCGTATGAGATGAGACAGAGTGCTATTATGGCAATTATATTTTTCATGTTTTTTATGATTATAGACTTTGGCAAGCTCGGTCTGATAAATGTTTTATTTAGTTAATAGTCTCCAAGGTTTCACATTCAAAATTTTGTTTTTCCTTTTTCTTGGCAGGCTGTGTTTTAAGCCCACTGTTTTTTGCTTTTAGCATCATCGTAGAAAGCTTGTTCTTTTCTTTTGTAATAGATTGTCTCATAGCTTTATCTTTTTCAAGATCAAAATAAATTGCTCCTTCAATTATAGTTTTTTCAGCTTTAGCATATATAGAAAGAGGATGATCGGTCCATAATACTAAATCAGCGTCTTTACCTACTTTAATACTACCTACTCTATCATCTATGCGTAATAGTTTTGCTGGATTTAAAGTCACAAATTTTAAGGCATCTTCTTCGCTAACTCCACCATATTTTACAGATTTTGCAGCTTCTTGATTAAGACGACGAGACATTTCACCATCATCACTGTTAATAGCAGTTATCACACCTTGTTTGTGCATAATAGCAGCGTTATATGGTATTGCATCATTAACTTCATATTTATATGCCCACCAATCAGAAAAAGTAGATCCACCTACACCATGAGCAGCCATTTTATCAGCAACTTTATATCCTTCAAGAATATGAGTGAATGTGTTAATTTTAAAGTTAAACTTTTCAGCAACTTTCATTAGCATGTTGATCTCACTTTGTACATAAGAATGACAACTAATAAAACGTTCGCTATTAAGAATTTCTACTATAGTCTCCATTTCTGTATCCTTACGATAAGGAACCCCACTTTTCTTTAGTTTTTCATATTCTTTTGCTCTAGAAAAGTAATCTACATATAACTGCTCAACTCCCATTCTTGACTGGGGAAAACGGCTAAAACTTTGCCAGTTACTTTGTTTAACATTTTCACCTAAAGCAAATTTGATAAACTTAGGAGCATTAGTGTAAATTAGATGATTTGCATCTTCACCCCATTTTAACTTTATAATGGCAGAACGTCCACCAATAGGGTTTGCAGAACCATGAAGTATCTGAATAGAAGTTACCCCACCGGCAAGATTTCTGTAAATGTTGATATCATCAGGGTCAACAACATCTTCTATGGTAACCTCTGCAGAAGAGTTATGCCCTGCTTCATTAATTGCAGCAGCAGCAATATGAGAATGCTCATCGATAATACCAGCAGTAAGATGCTTTCCTGTAGCATCGATTACTCTAGCATTTCCAGAATTTAGATTTTTACCTATCGCTGAGATTTTACCATTCTTGATGAGAACATCTGTAGTTTGCATGATCCCTTCTACCTCATTAGTCCATACAGTAGCATTTTTAAATAGTATAGTTTCAGATTTTGGTAATTGAGTGTTACCATAAGCTATATTAGGATATACCACTGGAAGAACTTCAGGAGCATCTTTTTTCTTAGCATCTTTTTTAACATCTTTTGTACCTGCAGTATCTTCTGTTTTCTTTTTAACCGAAAAAGAAGTTTGTGCTCCATTAGGAAGTATAGTTTTTCCACTCCAGAAATTTGAGTTGTCTCCGATTTTTGAAATGATTCTGGTATATTGGGTTTTTGTGGTGTCTGGATCAGTAAATGTTATAGTTACCCAATCATTTTTATAATTGATTTTAGTACCTAATTTAGTTTCTCCAAGCTTTAATTCAGCTTTAGGAGAAGAGGTTTTTCCCGAAATCAATAAATCATATGTTTTTCCAGAAACTGATAATTCATATTTTCCGTTAATATCAGTAATATTCATATCATTAATAATATTTTTATGTCCCTGTATCCAGTTTTCATATATAATATTATCCTTTGAAAACAATTCATCTTTTGAAATTAAAAAGTTGGCATACGCTCCTTTTTTAATACTTCCCAAAAGATTACTTTTTCCTAAGATTTCAGCGGGAATGGTGGTTAAAGCGGCAATAGCAGTTTTTTTATCTAAGCCATGCTCAATTGCCTTTGCTATTCTGGTTTTTAGATCAGCTATCTTCTTTAACTTATGTGTTGTCAAAGAAAATGTAATTCCGTTTTTAGATAAAACATATGGATTAGTTGGAGCTTGATTCCAATGACGCATATCACCCAAACTAACCAAATTAGCCATGAAAGGGTCAGATACATCATATGCTTCTGGAAAATCAAGTGGAATGATATATTTTGCATTAGTAGCTTTTACTTTATCTATACGAGCATATTCATCTCCACCACCCACTAATATATATTGTATATTAAACTGATCACCAACTTTATCTGCTCTAAAACCATTAATTCTGCTTCCAACGTCAAAAATTTGAGGAAGGTTTTTATTTCTGTTTAATGCCTCTAATGATAAATCTTTGTTATTAGCATTACCACCTGCATACCAATCAGCATCATAATACATTTGTCTAAGTAAAGCCATACTACCCATTAGAGAAGTGGGATACATTTGCTTGCTTTTATTGCTTTTAGAAAATGATAAAAATTGAGCTGATCGATCACTTAATAGACGTTCTCCTTCTGTTCCTTGATTGTTTAATGCTACTAATAATCCAGTTCCTCTCACTATACCATCTGGCATATGTGTATTTACAACACCAAATCCTTCTTTTATGAATTCGGTAGCTTTTTTTGTGTCATACTTAAAAAGAGTTAGAGCATTAGTTTCGGGACGTATATGGTCATTCCAATAATATCCTTCTCTAGAAGCTTCATATTGTGGATTTCCTCTAAATGGACTACCCCCTTTGCGTTTTGGTTTTTCGATACCAAAGTTGGTAAAAGGATCAATGAAAGAAGCGTAAATATGTTTTCCTTTTAGGTCAATAACAACACTGTTAGTGGGAATGGATAAGGAATTACCTACCTGTACAATCTTTCCTTTTTGGATAATCAGAATTCCATTTTTGATTTCTGTATCAGGTGTAGTGTGAATAATCGCATTTTTAAATACGGTGTAATTAGAATCTGTGGTATTAACTCCATCATTTTTAGGAAAATAATCTTGAGAATGAGAATTTAATATTCCACATGCTATTGCAAGTGATAATAGAAGTTTTTTCATGAGAGTTGCGTAAAGTGTATTGAATCGGTTTTAAAGATAATAGTTGAATCAAAAGGAGTTTGTTAATTAAGGTTTATTTAACAGTTGTAGGTATACTCTTTGATATCTATTTATTTTTTTATTGACTAAATTACCACATAAACATATCCATCATGAAAAATTATCTTTTTATTCTAGCGGCTTTTTTTTGTATTTTAATGAATGCACAACAAACACCTGCAAGCTCACCTGTTGAATTTAATCAAACAACTAATAAAATACTATTGAATCAATTTGTAAGAACAGCATTAAAAAATACTGTCTCTGAAGAATCCATTAATGGTAATAAGTATTATGAAGAAGATTACAGAGTAGCAAATATATTTGTTGATGATGTAGTAATCGGAGAATATCCAGTAAGGTATAATGGTTTTCATGATGAAATAGAAGTTATGGAAGGTAATAAAGTATCAGCTCTTTTACCTAAAAAAAATGTAAAAGTAGTTTTTGATGAGTACATTTATAAAACTTTAAATGATGATGTTGATGCCCGAAAAAAAAGCTATTTTATTGATTTTCAAAACGGTAAAAATGTGTCGTTGATTTTAAAGGCGAGGAAAAAGATTAAAAGGGCAGCTCAACCACATTCTGGTTTAGGAGGAAGTATTCCGGCAAATTTTTATGAAGACTACAAATATTATATAAAAGATAAAAGCGGAGATTTAACAAAGATAAAACTTAAAAAGAAGGAGGTTTTAGCTGTCTTAAAAGATAAA
Source organism: Aquimarina sp. AU119 (assembly GCF_900312735.1). NCBI lineage: Bacteria > Pseudomonadati > Bacteroidota > Flavobacteriia > Flavobacteriales > Flavobacteriaceae > Aquimarina > Aquimarina sp. AU119. The sequence continues at coordinate 187,004 of NZ_OMPF01000024.1, forward strand.
AAAACTGAAATAGAAAAATTTGCTTCTTCAAAAAAATTAAGTTTTAAAAAAAAGGAAGATTTGATTAAAATTATAGACTACTATAATACGTTGTAGTTTTATAATTTGGTCTTGTAATAATTAACTAATAAGGCTACTACATAGCTGTACGTGTCTAATCCATCAGGTTGATCGTTAGCTTTTAGATAACTGTCATAAGTACTTTTAAAGATAGGTTCAAGAGGATTTTCGTAGGATTCCCAAAATTGATTTACCTCTAGATAATTTTTTCGAATTCCCGGACGTAATTTTTCAATAAGACAAATGGCTTTTTCTTCGTTACGAAGATAGAGGTCATTTAAGCAAAACTTTAAAGCAAATGTAACTCCGCTATAATTAAAATAAGAATCATCATAGTTTATTGTGGTTAAGGCGGCTATAAAGTTAGCTTCATTTTCTTTTGCAAACCCCAATTGGTGAGCTTGCTCATGACAACTTGTTGTTGGAGCTTTATAGTTAAGAATTAATCCATTTATTTGTGCTTCATTAGTAATCGGATTTAGGTATCCACTAAAGCCCATGTAGGTAAGAGGAAGACTTAAAAGTGATGTTTTAATACTCTTAGGGTGATACTTTAATGTAGGGAATATGGTATTAAGTTGATCATAGGCAGGGACTGTTTTTTGAAAAACTTCGTCTTTGGTATATGGGATTCGTATTGGCAAAGAGTCGTTGGGTTCTAATTCTAAATGTAGAGAATTAGCTTGTGAAATCAATTTCTCAGAAACCTTAATAAGTTCCACTTCGGTATATTGATCATCAATTTTTAGTATTTCATGTAATGGCAGTCGATAATAATTCATGCCCCATAGGATATGAAAACTAGCATAAATGATAGATAAGGTAGCTCCAATATCGAATAGGACTTCTTTCCAAATTATTTTTTTTCTAAATACCTTTTTGAATAAAAATCGAATTAACAATACAATCAAAATACAATAGACTATATCTCCAAAAGAAAACGGAATCCAGCCAAATACATACCGTAGAATTTTAGAAGTATAAATAAAAATTCCATTACTGTAAAATTGTTCGATAACATCAGGGAAAAAAGAGAGTACTTTAACCAGAATGACCTGAATTGGCAGTAATATCGTGAGATATAGCTTTGTTTTAGATTGCATTGGGTAAATATATTTACAATTCTGAATTTAGGATAACGAATTAAGAGTTTTTTAGTATCAATTAGTTTAACTCATGAAACTTTGATTCTTAATTTTAAATTAAGAATTTCGCAATTCTAAATATAATACACATATGAATTCAGAAATAAGAGTCTTAGAACCCAAAAGACTTTGGAATAAATTTGCAGATCTTAATGAAGTACCAAGACCTTCAAAAAAAGAAGAGCGTGTAATCGCGTTTATGAAAGATTTTGGAGCATCTTTAGGATTGATAACCGAAGTTGATAAAGTTGGCAATGTCCTTATAAAGAAACCAGCTACAGCAGGGCTTGAGAATCGTAAGACTGTGGTAATGCAATCACATTTGGATATGGTTCATCAAAAGAATGCAGATACCGATTTTGACTTTGATACTCAAGGAATAGAAATGTATGTTGACGGAGATTGGGTACGTGCCAACGGAACAACACTTGGTGCTGATAATGGATTAGGAGTAGCAACAATTATGGCAATTCTTGAAGCAACAGATATTGCTCATCCTGCTCTTGAAGCACTTTTTACTATTGATGAAGAAACTGGTATGACAGGGGCTATGGGGTTAGAAGGCGGATGGTTACAAGGGGATATACTTTTAAATCTGGATACAGAAGAAGATGATGAAATCGGAGTAGGCTGTGCTGGTGGAATAGATGTAACTGCCAAAAGAACCTATAGAGAAGAACCTATAGAACAAGGTAAAAAAGCATATGTCATTTCGGTTACAGGGCTTAATGGTGGTCATTCTGGAATGGATATTCATAAAGGATTGGGAAATGCCAATAGAATAATGAATAGACTATTGTTTGATGGTTTTGAAAATTTCGGACTACAAATCAGTGAAATCAAAGGAGGAAGTTTGCGTAACGCTATACCTAGAGAGAGTTTTGCCAATATAGTTGTTGATACTGTTCAAGCTGAAGCTTTTGAGTTTGAGCTCAATGAATTGATAAAAACAATTAAGAATGAACTTAGTACAGTGGATCCAAATCTTAGTATAGAGATTAAGGAAACTAATCTGCCAGAAAAAGTAATGGAATTAGGAGTACAAGAAGGAATGTTAAAAGCGTTATATGCAGCGCATAATGGAGTGTATAAGATGAGTGCGTCGATTTCGGATTTAGTAGAAACCTCTAACAATATATCAAAAGTTACTATAGGAAATGGAGAAATGACTATTGAATGCCTAACCCGAAGTAGCGTAGAATCCTCTAAACAAGATTTGGTTAATAAATTAAGAGCAACTTTTGAATTGATAGGGTGTGAAGTAATTACTGGTGGTGATTATCCTGGTTGGGCACCTAATATGAATTCATCAATTCTAAAAGTATTAGATGAATTATATCAAAAATTAAACGGAGAAAAAGCGCATGTAGCTGCTTGTCACGCTGGTTTAGAATGTGGTATTTTGGGGCAAAATTACCCAAATATGGATATGATATCTTTTGGTCCGACAATTTTAGGAGCACATTCTCCAGACGAAAGAGCAAGCATTTCTTCTGTTCAGAAATATTGGAAGTTTGTTAAAGAAATTTTAGCAAATATTCCGTTGCAATAGATAATAAAAGTAATCGTTCTTTTAGTTACTAAAAAAGCGTCCTGATCAGGACGCTTTTTTTTATATTTCTTCTGTAACTATTTTTTATTTAGCTTCTTCTTTACCTTGGATATTCATAATTTCTAGTTCGAATATCAAATCAGTGTTTGGTGGAATTGTTCTTGCTCCTCTTTCTCCATATGCAAGGTGAGAGGGGATAAAAAGTACAGCTTTGTCTCCTACTTTCATTTTTTGAACTCCTTCTTTAAAACCAGGGATCATTTGAGCATCTGGTGAGTATGGTACTGGAATAGGAGCATATCCTCTAGGATCTGCTGCTCTCTGTTCGTTATATACACCTAATTCTTTAGCTGTCTCTGCAATATTAGTATCAAAAATTCTTCCATCTGTAAAAAAACCAGCGTAGTTTACACCAACGGTATCATCTGATTTTGGTTGTTCACCATCTCCTTGGTTTATAAAATGAATTTCTAAACCGCTTTCTAATTTTGTAGCTTTAGCTTTTAGCTCAACAAATTTTGCAGCAATAGCTTCGCCACGTTCTTTTGCTAATCTTTCTTTTTCAGCTTTTTCTTCTTCAAGAGCTTTTAATTTATCAGTAAATGCAGAATCTGTATCAAATGCCTTTGCGTCTGAACCTTTACGGATAATATTAACTTCTATCATTTTTAGTTCTTCTACTGGTTTGTCTCCTGCTGCGGTCTTAGTAATACCTATACTATCAACAATTTCTTGACCTAGTACAATTTCACCAAAAACAGTATGTTTTCCGTTTAACCATGGAGTTTCTTTTAATGTGATAAAAAACTGACTTCCGTTTGTTCCCGGACCAGAGTTTGCCATAGATAGAATTCCTTTTGATTTGTGAGAAAGTGAATCTACGATTTCATCAGGAAATTTGTATCCAGGACCACCAGTACCAGTACCTAAAGGATCTCCAGTTTGGATCATAAAATCCTTGATTACTCTATGAAATATAATTCCATTGTAATATTTTTTTCCTTTATAAGTGCTATCGACCATAGTGTTAGTACCTTCTGCCAAAGACACAAAGTTTGCAACCGTCATAGGAGTAACATCATGATATAATTTTGCTACCGTAGTTCCTTGATTGGTTATAATTTCTGCATAAATTCCATCTTGTAGATCTGGGTATTTTTCATTACAGCTATTAAGTGTTATTGCAATAATGGCTAGGAATAATAAATTTAATCTTTTCATTTTTGTTGGTAATTAATTTTCTGTTGTTGATTCTTTTGTAATTGTGTTAAGTGTTACTTCTGTTATTAACGGAATATTTGTGCCAATCTTATTATCATCACCATAATATCCATAAGCTTGATAAGAAGGGAAAAGAAAAGTAACCATTTCTCCTTGTTTCATGAGTTTTAAACCTTCTCTTAAACCAAGAAAAAGTTCTTCTTTATCAATACGATATGTTATAGTATCTAATTCTTGTTGTGTGTAAATTACATTGCCGTTTAAATCTGTTACATTATAATTAAATGTAACTATATCCCCAAATTTTGGAGTTGTACCTGATATAGTGTCTTTTTTAGTGTAAAAATACCAGAAACCGGTTTGTGATGCCAGATAATTATGAGCAGAGTCGTTATTAATTATTTTTTGAATTCGAGCTTCTTCCTTAGCTGCAAGTTCTTTATTACGACTTATAGATTCATCTATGAAAGACCCTGATTTAATATTTATAGGTCTCCTGGCTTCAGGTGTTTTACAAGATGATAAGAAGAAGACAAGACAAAGTATGTGAAGTACTAACCTCATTGATTTAGGACGTTTTTATAAGCAGGTAAGATACTAATAAATTTCTCAACAGTATCAGATAATGAAAGATTACTTCTTCCACCGGCAGCATTATGATGACCCCCTCCTTCAAAATGACTTCTTGAGAATTCATTTACAGAAAAATCTCCTTTAGAACGTAAAGAAATTTTAATGATTCCTTCTCCTTTGTTTTCAATAAAAATTAAGGCAAACTTAATATCTTTTATAGAGAGTCCTAAATTGACAAAACCTTCGGTATCTCCTTTTTTGAAATGATGATCATCTAATTCTTTTTGAGATAAAGTGATATAAGCAGTTTTGTATTCTGGAATAACTTTTAAATTGTTTAAAGCAACACCTTGTAATTGAATCCTGGATAAAGTATTCATATCGTAGATACTTTCATGAATACCAGTGTTATCAGCACCATGATCAATCAAATTTGCAATTACCTTGTGCGTGATACTTGTTGTTGATCTAAATCTAAAAGATCCCGTATCTGTCATTATTCCAACATAAATGCAAGTTGCAATTTCTGGAGTAATACGATCTAAATCATCAAGTTTTTCTATAAAGTGATAAATCATTTGACAGGTAGAACTCATCCCTGTATCACTATAGGTATATGCCGCGTAAGTATCGGGTTGTTGATGATGATCGATCATGATAAAAGTGGTTTTAGTTTTAGCCAAAACATTTTCCATGTCACCACTCCTGGATAAGTGATTAAAATCTAAAGTGAAAATAAGATCAGCTTCCTCAATTTTTGATATAGCTTTTTTAGTTTCACTATCGTATTTAAGAATTGTATCTTGTCCTGGAATCCATTTTAAAAAATCCGGATAATCATTAGGAGTAATAACAGTAACGTTATGATTACTTTCTAATGCAGTAAGATAATGATATAAGCCTAAACTAGAACCAACAGCATCACCATCTGGATTTTTATGAGTTACAATAACAATTTTTTTTGAAGAGGATAATAATCCTTTTATTTCGATTATTTCATTAGTATTCATAGGTCAGCGAAGATACAATAAATAATATTTTGGTAATATTAGAACTACTACTTTTATATGTACTTTATATGCTCTAATAATGAAAAGAAAATATACATACCTCGTATTGTATGTCGCTGTCGTACAGTTTTGTTTTAGTCAGAAAAAAATCGAAGTTAATAATACCGATTTTACTATTGCTTTTGGAAGTTGTAATAAACAAAACAATCCGCAACCTTTTTGGAATGAAATATTAAAAAACACCCCTAATGTGTTCATTTGGGGAGGAGATAATATCTATGCGGATTCTGAAGATGTATTAAAAATAAAAAATGATTATGCTCTTCAGAATAGTAATTCTGGGTATATGAAGCTAAAACAATCTGTACCAGTAATGGGAACATGGGATGATCATGATTATGGTAAAAATGATGCAGGAATAGAGTGGAGTAAGAAAAAAGAAAGTCAGCAGTTGTTTTTAGATTTTTTGGAAGTATCAAAAGATAGCCCCAGAAGAACACAGCGTGGAGTATACACGTCCCGAATATTTGAAATAGACAAAGGAAATATAAAGGTAATTGTTTTGGATACTCGATATTTTAGATCTCAGTTAAAGAAAAGTGCTAATGGTAATGGTCGCTATGAACCTTATGATAATAATGAGGGTACAATTTTGGGAGAAGAACAATGGAAATGGCTTGAAAAAGAATTAGAGAATAATTATTCTGATTTTGTTGTTATTGTCACCAGTATTCAGTTTTTGTCTTCTGAACATGGTTTTGAAACCTGGGGTAATTTTCCTCATGAAGTAGCACGTCTTAAAGAGATACTATTAAATAAGAAGGTTAGAAATGCAATTTTACTAAGTGGAGACAGACATATTTCTGAATTTTCGATAACTAAGATACCAAGTCTAAAATATCCATTAATAGATTTTACATCAAGTGGATTAACACATTCGTATTCTGCATATAGAGGAGAATCTAATAAATATAGAATAGGTAATGTTGTTTCTATTCCGAGTTTTGGAGTTCTAAAATTTGATTTTGATTCTTATGAAGTAACTATGCAAATTCGGGGAAAGAATAATGTTGTACTTCAAGAATTTAAGCAGCAATATCCCAAAGATTAATCTTTTTTTGTATAATCTTCAAGAAGGTTACATATTCCTAATAATAATTCTTGTTTTTGAAGCTTTTATATATATTTTTGCACAAAAATTAAAAAATCGGGTTGTAATATACCTAAATAATAATCTGAAATACTTTTAGATAAAGAAGTATATAGAAAGTAAAAAAAATACCATGGCAACAAACAGAACTTTTACGATGCTTAAACCGGATGCGGTAAGAAAAGGATACATCGGAGCAATTCTTGAGCAGATTAACGCTTCAGGATTTAGAATTGTAGCAATGAAATTAACACAACTTACTACTGACGATGCAAAAGCGTTTTATGCAGTACATAGCGAACGTCCTTTTTATGGTGAGCTTGTAGAATATATGACCAGCGGTCCTATTGTTGCTGCTATTTTAGAAAAAGAAAATGCAGTAGAAGATTTTAGAACTCTTATTGGAGCAACTAATCCAGAGGAAGCAGCAGAAGGTACTATACGTAAGAAATATGCAACTTCTATTAGTGAAAATGCAGTACACGGAAGTGATAGTGATGAAAATGCCGCTATCGAAGGAGCTTTTCATTTTTCTGGAAGAGAGCAATTCTAAAGATAAAATATTCAGAATTTTTTTAAAACCATTTCGTTTTCGGAATGGTTTTTTTGTTTATCATCTTCAAAAAATACGAAGTAATGTGATAAAAAATAATTTTTATTTACCAAAAGACTCTGAAGCTAATATTGGGTGTAATTCCTAGAGAAAGGATGTCAGAGTTTATGAATTGATTATTTAGAGAATTTGTTGTTCTAAATTCTCGGTTTAGCAAATTCTTCATATTATACAAATTAAGAATTGAAAGCCCAACACGATATTTGAAATTAGAATGTGATCTTAACTTAAAATCATAAATAGCAGAAAAATCTAACCTATGATATTCGGGTAATGTATTACTATTAATTTCTCCAAATTCTAAGATTACAATTTCACCACTATCGTCAACTCCAGATACATTAGTGAAAGACTTACCAGTATGCCATATCCAACCTAGAGAAAACTGAAAATTATTGATTTTGTAGAATTGAGACCATTTTACTGTATGTTCAATATTCCAATTACCAGGAAAAGATTCGTTATTGTTGATGTCCTCAAATGTATTGCGTGTATTAATATAGGAATAACTCACCCATGTTTTATAGTTTTTGAATCTCTTTTTAAGAAAAAGATCAATTCCAAAGACTCGACTTTCTCCTACATGATATGTGTTATCAATAGGATTAATAAACCCTGCGGTTAATGTTGTAATGTCCTCGATTTGTTTATAGTAACTATCAATGTCAATAAACCATTTATTTTTTCTAAAACTACTCCCGAATGTGTATTGATAACTTGTGACTATAGGAAATTGATCATCATTAGCTAATGTCCAAACCTGATTTTCTAAAGATAGATCACTGACCACAGATTCTTGTATCTGACTTGTTGCCTGACTACGGTATTCTGCACTGGTATTGATTTCCCAATTTTTGGTAATGTGTTTTTGTAGAAAAACTCTGGGTTCAATAAAGGTTTTATCTAGTTCTGCGTAAAAATTAAAACGTAATCCGGTAGAAATAAAAAAGTTTTTTGGGTTTTCGAGTTTATATTCAGCGTATGCGGCATGGGTATTTAAAAAACGATCATCCTGATCCAAGACTAATTCATAACTGGGAGTAGCAGTTACAAACGCGTATTTGATTGTATTGTTTGAAAACTGATATCCTCCCGAAACACTCTGGTAATCTGATATTTTGTAGTCCAATTCAAATTCTGCTCCAAAATCTGCGACATTATTTTTTTTACTTTCAATTTCTGTTATTGCACCTAGATCTCTGGTAATGAATTGATAATTTAATAGATATTTGGTATAATATCCACTTACATTTTGAGAAAGATTTTTCGAATATGATTGATTCCAGCTAAAGTTATATCCCTCATTTTCGGTAACGAGGTTATCATTAAATGACTCTACATCATCACTTCTTCTAAAATCCAAATCATTTTTACTGTAAATAGTATTGAATTCTATTTTGTGATCATCAGATGGTTTTATGATTAGATTTGCATTATAATCTGCATAGAAAAAATCATTAACTTCATCATTAAGCTCTACCGTTTCTGCAATTTTTGTATTCTGAAAAACGCGATCTGATAACTGTTTGTATGTAAAAGTTTCTAATACATCGGTATATGATCTTCTCCCAGATAACTGAAGAGATACTTTGTCTTTTATGATTGGTATATGCGCAACAGCATCTACGTTAATCATATTAAAACCAGCTCCGCCCGTAAAACGATTAGAAACTTCATTTTCAGACTTAATATCCACTACACCGGCGATTCGATCTCCATATTTTGCGCTAACACCACTTTTTGAAAAATTTACCTCTTTAGCAACATAGGGATTGAAAGCTGATAGCATACCAAAAAGATGTCCTTGATGATATGTTTTTATACCGTTCCATAACACTAGGTTTTGATTTGGAGTACTACCTCTTACAAAAAGACCAGAAGCTGTTTCAAAAGGGTTGTTAACTCCCGGGGTTAGTTGTATGCTCTGTAAAATATCAGGTTCAGTTCGACCAGGTAATACTTCAACATTGTCTAAGTCAATATTGATTATCTTTTTGTTTTGTGTAATTCCTTTAGCCAAATATTCCTGAATAAAAACTTCATCAAGAATTTCTTCCTGAGCTGCATGTATAAGGCGTATTTTGATACATTCTCCTGTTATAAATTGTTTGGTGTTTAAGACTCGTTGACGAAATCCGGGAGCACTAATCAAAATAACAGAATTAAACGATACTTCGTTCTTTTTAAAATATCCATTTTGGTCTGTTGTGATATTGGTGCGATCAGATTTAAAGAATATCCTAATATCTTTCAGAGGCTTGTTTTCTTCATCTAAAATATATCCACAAATTGAAAGCTTATCTTTTTGGTTGAAAGAACTAATAGTAACAAAGTTATTTCCTGTAATAGTAAATTGTAATTGTGTCTGTTTTTGTAGTTCTTGGGTAAGGTTTTCTATGGATATCTCTGGGTTAATGGTAATTGAAACTTTTTTGTTATCAATTAAGTTATCGATATAGGAAAATTTAAGATTGTAGAGATTTTCTATAATCGTAATGGTCTCTAATAGCGATTTGTTTTCTACAGTTATCCCTTTTGTTTCTTCCTGAGAAAAAACAGATATATACCATAAAAAAAAACATACACATAAAAGTCTTGTCATGCTATTACTTTTCTAATACCACGGTCTTGCCATCTTGCGATACGCTATACTCCATGCCTAAGGTACTAAAAACTGTTTTAAGAGCCACTTCCTTATTGTTATTAGGAAAAGTTCCTGTGTATATAGTTTTGAGATTTATGTTTTTTGTATTAATATCTAAATTATATTGTTCTTCTAACTCATCGAATACATACTTTATAGGTGTACTTCTAAATGAGCTTGTATTTGTAAGCCATGAAGGTTCATTAGACTCAAAAGTCCATTGTTCAGGATTACTATTATTTAAATTTCTATATCCTTTTCCTGCCGTAAGAATTTCTTCGTTTTTAAGATTGCTTACACTAACCTTACCTTCATAACAAGCAACTTCGAAGAAATTGTTTTGTGATTGTACATTAAATTGTGTTCCTAATACAGATACTTCTCCATTTTTGGTTGAAACAGTAAATTTACTTCCTTTTTTAACTTTGAAATATGCTTCTCCTTTTAATGTTACTGTTCTGTTTTCATTCCAGCTATCACTGTCAAAATTTGCAGTAGATTTAGCATTAAGAATCATTTCGGATCCATCAGGTAAAGTAACCGCTAATTGTTCTCCGTAATCAGATGAGAAAGAATCATTAGAGTTAAATAAAAATAACCCTAAAATAATTGCGATTGAAGCTGCTACGGCTGTGTATGGCCATAATTTTATAACTAAACCAGAGTTCTTATTCGTCGTGCTATTTCGTTTAGATTTTAAAGTGTGAAGTTCTTCTTCAACATCATAATCTTTTAGATCCAAAGCATCTGCACCCGCCATTATCTTTACATAATATTCATATTCAGGATGAGACTTAAATTCACGAAGTTCCTCTTCAGAAAGCTCTCCGCTAATCCATCTGGATAAGAAAATATCGTCTTTTTTATCGTCTAACATAACTTCGGTTATATATATGTGAACGTTTCATTTGCTAATTACCCTACCTTTTATTTGTAAAAAGATTGAATTTTTAATTTTTACTACCATAAAAAACTATTTTTAAGTATTTTATGTTGCGACATCTTTGTATTTAATATTAAATATTTCCTATTTTTTTTCGTAAGGCTAATAATGCCTTATGCATTAATTTCTCTATAGCTTTTACAGATACATCTGATAATTCTGCAATTTCTTTATAAGTCTTTTTGTCTATCCTACTCAAAAGAAATACTTCTCTTTGTCGTTCTGGTAAATCAGCGATCGCACTTTTTAGTTTCTCCATATATTCTTTTTCTAAGATGACAAATTCTGGAGATTCATGGTTAATATCGGTTTTACGCTGTACTATATAATCTTTGTACTTGAATTTTACTTTTTGATGACGTGTATTGCTAATGCCTAAGTTAGTAGCAATAGTATAGACATAACTTTTTGCTTTGTCAATAGGTACTTTAGAGCAATTATTCCACAGTTTGATAAATGCATCCTGAACGATATCTTCTGCTTGCTCCATATCTCCAAATTTATAATAGATATAGTTTCTCAAAGATTTAGAGTGGTTTTTAAAAAACCTGTCAAAAGCATTTTCGTTACATGTAGAATTTTTATTGTCAGACATTGGGGAGGTAAAATATATTTTTCAAATCTAGATTTTTTTTTCAAGCTATCAAAAATAAAAAAATTAAAGTATGCTAGGGTAGGGTGTTCTTTTTTTGAGTCGTTTCATTTTAGAGAAGTAGAAAAGGACTTCTAAAATTAATAACTCAAAAAATTACACACAATGAAAAAAATTGGTATTTGGTATTTTTTAATACTTTCACTTTTATTAGGGTTTACATCTTGTGATGATGAAACAGAAGATTTTGATAATGATCCAAAAGTAGAGATTGTTATCGACAATAAAGAAGGAAGCGCGGTCTATAGTTTTGAAGCTAAAACAACCGGTATTGATGATAATGCACAAGTGATTTGGTCTGTGGATGGAAAAGACATAGAAGGAGAAGATCAACAAAATATCATTAACCAAATCTTAGATTATTTATTTAAACCAGGAAAACATACAATCTGTGTTAGGGTAATAACAGAACAACGAACAATAGAAGCTTGTGCAGAGATTAATGTAGATGTGGATCAAAACAACCCATGTCCAGATTTATTTTTTAAAGCTAAGCGTTATCAAGGGCCGTTTACATATAAGTTTATAGCAGATTTTGAAGGAGTTGAAAATGCATCCTATGAATGGTCTGTTAATGGAGAATTGGTTCAGGAAGCTTCACAAAATGATAATCAATATCTTATTTATAATTTTGAGCAGGCTGGAGAATACGAGGTGTGTATCATGACCGAAACACCAGATTGTCCTCAAGGAGTGTCCTACTGTAAAGTCATTGAGGTAAAAGACGATAATAATGGATTATGCCCAGAGTTATCTTTTATTACTGAAGGGAATTTGTTGTTTGCTAATTTTCCTGAAATGGAAGAATTGGAAGCTTATGAATGGTTTGTAGATGGTCAATTAGTAGAAACTGAATCTCTTCAGAATCAAGATCGTGATGATTTACTTAATTTAGAATCTTACAATCCAGGAACATATACGGTTTGTATTAAAGCAGAAACACCAGATTGCCCTAATGGGATAGAATTTTGTAAAGAAGTTGTTATACCAGAACCTAAGCCAATAGATTGTTCTGTATTTGATTTGGTAAACTTTAAAGATAAAGCAGCTGTAGCAGGTGCTATATCTATTACAGATATTGATCCTAATTCTGTGGTTTGGACCATCGATGGCACAGTAATTACTCCAATAACACCTAGAGTTGCCCGACTTACGGATCATGTTACTCAACCGGGAAAATACGAGATTTGCTATAAAGCTGTTTCTCCAACATGTGGGACTCTCGAGAAATGTATCGAAATTGATTATAAAGGGTAATGTGTAGAAAATCATAGTGATTTTTCTATATAATATATTATTTATATAAAATCAAAAGAAGGTTATGTATATATATATGTAACCTTCTTTTTTATTGATTATCAATTAATTATATAGGTTTTGTCTGTTTTTTTTAATAAGGTGGTAGGGGAATTCCCCCTTGATGCGTTTCATAAATGTACGGCAAATAGAAAGCCAATTTTAAATTAATAATTGAATAACCCCTAAAATCAAATACAATGAAAAAACTTAGAATTTGGTATACATTGATGCTTTCGCTTTTATTGGGATTTATTTCTTGTGAACAAACAGAAGATTTTGATAACGAACCCAAAGTAGAGATTGTTATAGATAATCAGGAAGGGAGCGGAGTGTATAGCTTCGAAGCTAAAACCATAGGTATGAGTGATAATGCGCAAGTCATTTGGTCTGTGGATGGGAAAGAAATTGAAGGAGAAGATCAAGAAAATATTATCAATCAGATTTTGGATTATTTATTTAAGCCAGGTAGTCATACCATTTGTGTTAAAGTAATAACCGATCAACGAACAATAGAAGCTTGTACAGAAATAGAGGTTGAGGTTGATGAAAATGACCCTTGTCCAGACCTGTTTTTTAAGACTAGACAATATGAAAGGCCATCTACATATAAGTTTATTGCAGATTTTGATGGTGTAGAAGAAGCTTCTTATGAATGGTTTATTAATGGTGATTTAGTAAAAGATACTTCAGAGAATGGAAATAACTATTTGATTTGGAACTTCAAAGAAGCAGGAAGATATGAAGTATGTATGAAGACTGAGACTCCAGATTGTCCTCTAGGAACATCATATTGTAAAGTGATTGAAATTGAGGAATCTGATTTAGTGTGTCCAGAAGTTTCTTTTACAAAAGAAATGGAGCCAGGGACTTTTGGCACCTATACTTTTGAAGCGCAAATAGAAAGTAATGATGATGTGGCAGAAATTAAGTGGTATGTAAATGGTGATCTTGTAGAATCTCCTACAGACCCGCAAGTAGGAAATAGAACGCTATATTACCAGTTTGGTTCTGGAGCTCATGAAGTATGTCTTAAGGTAACTACTCAAAATTGTCCAGAAGGGATTAAATATTGCAAAGAAATTAGAGTAGGAGATTGTCCGGATCTTTTCTTTGAGCCAGAAAGAGATGGAGATAAGAATGCATATTATTTTTACCCTAGAGCTTTTGATGGTATAGATGATGTTGTTCTAGAATGGTTTGTCGATGAGCAATACGTAGGAAGATCTCCAGAGTTTCCACACAACAATCCGTATTATTATGAGTTTGATGGACCTGGTAGATACGAAGTGTGTTTAATGATCGAAACTCCAGAATGTCCAAATGGAACTTCATTCTGTAAAGTAATAGAATTTGAATAATAAAAATATATAATTAATTAAGTTGTTTAGGTTAGATTAATTAGGTTGATTTCCCTGAAAGTATGGCCATTACTTTCGGGGAATTTCATTATTGAATTCTACTTTTGAAGGTATAATCTTATATGTTTTTTTGATTGTGATTATATTTTTATACTTTCATGACCTATTGATTATCTTAAAAATAAGAGGTAGGGTAAATATGTTTTTAAACGTTGTATATATAAGAACCAGTCATATTGAATAAAATTTACACATATTATACTGTTTTTATACTAATGATAGCCTTATTGGTATCTTCATGTGTGAGCGATGATGGTTCCTTTCCTGAAGATCCTGGTAATGAAATTACATCAACCCCAGCAATCGTTACTATTCTTAATGATTTAAATGCTAAAGGAGATACTTTTTCAGAAGATCAACTATGCTTTAGATTTCAATATCCATTGACTTTGGGATATAATACAGATTCTAATATAAGAATTGATAGTTATCAAGGTTTATTGGATGTGATTTCAGGTCAAAGTTCTAATTTTAATATTACAGGAATTCAGTTTCCGGTCGAAATTATATACAACGGAAATACAACGACAAACGTTATAGGGAATGAGGCCGCCTTATTTGAGGTAATTCGAGAATGTCAATTAACTACATTTAGAGATATCTTCAATAAACTTTTTAAGCAATGCTTCAAGTTTGATTATCCAGTGATACTTAAGAACGGAAATAAGGAAGAAACTACTATTGATGGCGATGAAGGTTTTATTCGTTTTTTAAGTGCTCAAGGAGAAAATTATCAACCAGATTTTACATTCCCCGTAAATATTTTAGTCGTTCCAAATTTTGAAGCCAATAGGATATCAACCTATTATGAGTTCTATCAAATTTTGAATTCATGTGTAGGATGTCCGGATATTAGATTCGATATCGTACCATTACAGGATAATATATATCAGTTTACTCCAAATTTTGAAATAGGAAATGGATATGAATTGTCTTTTAAGGTAAATGAAGAGGTTATTCCTGATGTTATTATAGATGGAAACGTGTTTACAAGACAGTTTAGTCCGGGGACATATGAAGTTTGTATAAAAGCAATAACACCAGATTGTCTCGAAGGTAAGAGTGTTTGTAAAGAAATAATTGTAGAGCCAATTTGTCCGGATTTATTATTTGATTTTGTACAGCAACCCGGTAGTCTATCGTATAATTTTACGGCAGATTTTGTTGGGATAGATGACATATCTTATGATTGGATAATTGATAATGAAGTTATAGAAAGTGATGGAGGGGCTAATGGAGATAATATGTTTACTTTTGATTTTACTCCAGGAACTCATAAAGCATGTATAAAAGCTGAGACGCCATCATGCCCAAATGGGATCGAGCTTTGTAGAGACATTATAGTTTGTCCAGAATTATCTTTTACTTCAATGCAGCAGGGAGTAACAAGTACATATGACTTTGTCGCAAATTTTCCGGGAAAAGAAGATATATCATATCAATGGCTCATTAATGATAATATTCAGGAAGAAGATGGAGGAGCAGTAAATGGAGACAATGAATTTACATTCAATTTTACTCCGGGTACTTATGAAGTTTGTATTGTTACCGAAATTGAAGGATGTACAGATGGAGTGAGATTTTGTATGAGCATAAGTATCCCATAATTTTTTTCTAACTATCTTTTATTGGTTTGCAATATTATCTTATTATGATTATAGCAAAATATAAGGATTATAATTTTTAATTTGCTAACGTACGGCTTTTTCAATTTTTAAACTCATAATTCGTTTTAGAAGAGCTATAAAATGTGTCCTCTCAGGGATGTTTTTCATAATTTTGTTGAAAACAAAGAAGGCTATGAGGTACCATACAAGAAAAATTGTAAAACCAGGAGATTTAAATCCTAATGAGACGTTGTTTGGAGGTAGGTTATTAGAGTGGATAGATGAAGAAGCGGCATTATATGCTGTTATACAATTAGAAAGTAAGAGAGTAGTAACAAAGTTTATATCTGAAATCAATTTTGTTAGTTCTGCTGTACAAGGTGATATTGTCGAGATAGGAATGGATGTGGTAAAATTTGGAAACTCTTCTTTAATACTTAAATGTGAGGTAAGGAATAAGCTAACACGTAAAACGATAATTCAAGTCGAGAATATCACTATGGTCAATCTTGATGAAAACGGAAAGCCTAAGGCGCATGGTAAAACTAAAATAGAGTATGTAAAAGATAGATTATCTCATAACTAATTTTTTAATCAATATTTTACCTAATTCGGTATTAATATTATCGATTATTTTCTGTTTACCATAGCTCAATTCTTCTCTTAATACAGATGAAGTAAGTTCAACAAATAATGTTTCTCTTTCGAGTTTAATATTCCTGGTGTATTTGGTAATGGCAGGCCCCATGATTTTTTCCCAAACATCACGAACTTCAACTTTATCCAGACCTTTTTGTAGATTATTGTCAGAAACAAAGTTTTTTAAAACCTCTTCCAGGCTTTGATGTTCTTGATTGCGTTTTGCCATTATAATTTAATCTTCTGATATCGGTTGTAAAAGTAAACATTTCCCGTCTCATTTTGGATCACCATTTGGTTTTCTTTTACAGAAATAATCGTTTCTGTCCAAGTGGCTAATGAAGTTTTATAATGTATTCTTAGACTATCATTTTTGATTGCTAATGAGAATGTTTCACTATCCTTGGTGATGATGAATCCCCCATCAAGTTTAGGTTGTACTTTTTTGCGAATCCCTACAGAATCGTTCACTTCAAAAAAATCAATGCTTTGATTGAAATTATATTCTTTTTCACTACCATCTTTTAATTGCACTTTCTTGATTTCCCAATACCCATTAATGTGTTGGATGTTTTCTTTTGGATTTGTTGTTGTGCATGAAGCAACGATCCATAGAATGGTTAGCATTAATGTATATGTTAGACCTTTTTTCATATGATAAATTTAAAGGTTTTCAGGCTCATGATCTCCTAATTTGATGATCTTATAGGATTGTGATATTTTTTTTACTACTTCTTCAGTTCTATCAGCGTGCGTATCGCTTATAAATAATTGTCCAAAATTTTGATCATCTACTAATTTTATGATGTGCTCTACTCTTTTTTCATCGAGTTTGTCAAAAATATCGTCGAGAAGGAGCAAAGGATTTACTTTACTTTGCCTTTTAATAAAATCAAATTGAGCAAGTTTTAAAGCAATTAGAAATGATTTTTGTTGCCCCTGACTCCCAAATTTCTTGATCGGATATCCTTCAATTTCAAATAGTAAATCATCTTTGTGGATTCCTACACTAGTATATTGTAACATTCTATCTTTGTCAAGATTCTGCTGTAGAAGTGTTAGTAAACTTGTTTCAGAAAGTTTACTCTGGTAGGTTAAAGAAACTTTTTCATGTCCAGAGCTAATGGTATGGTATCTACTGATGAATATAGGAATAAAGATTTCAAGAAAAGCTGCTCTTTTTTCGTGTATAATAGAGCCGTATTCATTAAGTTGCTGATTGTACACTTCTAATGTAGTGGCATCAAATGTATTATTAACAGTAAAGTATTTTAATAAAGAATTACGTTGTGCGACTATTTTTGAATATTTTAATAATGCGGTAAGATATTTTTGATCACTTTGAGAAATTACGCCATCAATAAACTTACGTCTGGTATCACTTCCTTCTGTAATTAAATCTCGATCTGCAGGAGATATGATTACAAGAGGCAAAAAACCAATATGCTGACTAAAAGTGTCATATGTCTTTCCATTGCGCTTGATTACTTTTTTTTGTCCTCTTTTTGCGCTAATAACAACTTTCTCATCCCGTTCTTCTTTTGTATAAAGCCCGTCGATGACAAAAAAATCAGTATTATGTTTAATATTTTGACTTGTAATTGGATTAAAATAACTTTTACCAAAAGATAAATGATAAATAGCGTCGAGAACATTCGTTTTTCCGACTCCATTGTTTCCAACAAAACAGTTTATCTTGTCATCAAATTCAAAATTGATCGATTCAAAATTTTTATAATTGAGTAAAGAAAGCGATTTTAAAATCATAAAACACTGATCGTCAAGGAGTCTTAACTTTAATGAAATTCTTAGTTATCCGCTGCAAAATATTGAAAAATAATAAATAGTTGTGCTTTTAATTATGAATAAAAATTTTATTTTTGCCGTTCATTAAAGCAAACTTATGGCAACTTATAAGAAACGAGGACACAAACCAAAAAATAAAGCTGAAGAAGTTGAGCATGTTGAAGAGAATTCAACAACAGCAGAAGTATTTAATACTCTAGATGAAGGAGCTTCGAGAACCGAAGAATGGGTTGCGGCGAATCAAAAATATATACTTGGTACAGTTGGAGTAGTAGCACTTGTTATATTAGGGTATCTTGGATTTCAGAAATTTATTCAGGAGCCAAAAGAACAAGAAGCAGCAAATGAGATGTTTAAAGCTCAACAATATTTTGATAATGCTGTTAATGGTAACTCAACAGTGAGTGATTCGTTATATACTTTAGCTCTTAATGGAGGAGAAGGAAAATACGGTTTTCTAGAGATTATTGAGAATTATGGAAGTACAAACGCGGCTAATCTTGCGACGTACTATGCTGGATTTTCTTATTTAAATATGAATAAGTATCAAGAAGCAATTGATTATCTTGATAAGTTTAAAAGCGATGATGAGATGCTTGGACCTCTTGCTCTTGGAGGTATTGGTGATGCATTTTCTCAACTGGATCAAACAGAAGAAGCTTTAGGATATTATGAAAAAGCGGCGAAAGCAAAAACTAACGATTTTACAACTCCGAAGTTTTTATTAAAAGCAGCAATTACAGCAATATCTCTTAATAAACCACAAGTAGCAATACCATACTTAGAACGAATTAAGGAAGAATTTCCTAAAAGTGTAGAAGCTAATCAAGTTGATGTACATCTTGGTCAGGCTCAAGCAATGAAGTAATTTGTAGTTCAGGTTTTAAGGTATTTCCTTGGTCTGAATAACAAAAACTTTAAATCAACACCATGGCTACAGAAAATAAAAATTTATCACAATACGATAAAAACACAATCCCAAATGCGAAAGATTTTCGATTTGGGATTGTTGTTTCAGAGTGGAATGAAAATATTACTGAAGGACTATTTCAAGGAGCGTTTGATGCTTTTATTGATTGTGGAGCGATAAAAGAAAATATTGTACGTTGGAATGTGCCCGGTAGTTTCGAATTGATCTATGGTTGCAAGAAAATGCAAGAGTCTTTTGATATGCTTGACGCTGTTATAGCTATAGGATCTGTTATTCAGGGAGAAACCAAACATTTTGATTTTGTATGTGAAGGAGTTACTCAAGGTATCAAAGATTTAAATATTAATTCTGATATTCCAGTAATCTTCTGCGTTCTTACAGATAATACACTACAACAATCTATTGATAGATCAGGAGGGAAGCATGGTAACAAAGGAACAGAGGCGGCAATTGCAGCTATCAAAATGGCACAATTACGCAAAGATGCTACCTTTTATAAATAGATTTTTAGACTTTTATTACTAAGCGGCATAATCCTTGCTGTTTATATTTTGATGTTATTGTAATGCTAAAAGCTTTAGATTGCAATGCATTTTGAGTATATTTGGATAATCTAAAGATAGAACAGATTTTGAAGTTAAGTATTCCAAAGAGAAGGAAAAACCGAAGATTCAACTACACGCCTAGATACTATGAAGGTAAAAGTGAAGGTAATATCTATGATTTTGAAAATAGAATTACGAAATATCGGGATACCACAAATGATATAGATTTTGGTGCTCATTGGGCAGAAGCCCGTACTTCGAGTCGCAATCGAGGTAATCGTGAAATCAATAGAAGGGTAATTTACGTAGCAATAATCTTGATTTTTATCTTTTTGTATATAATAGATTTTGATTTATCCATATTTACTGCACGACGTTAAATGTCTGACATTATTCAACTTTTACCAGATCACGTAGCTAATCAAATTGCTGCTGGAGAGGTGGTTCAGAGACCAGCTTCAGTAGTAAAAGAATTGTTAGAAAATGCTATTGATGCCAAAGCGACATATATAAAACTGATCATTAAAGAGGCAGGAAAAACTTTAATTCAGGTTATTGATGATGGTTCAGGGATGAGTGTTACCGATGCCAGATTAAGTTTTGAGCGACATGCTACTTCAAAAATAAAAACTGCAGAAGATCTTTTTCAATTAGATACAAAAGGGTTTAGAGGAGAAGCTCTTGCTTCTATAGCCGCTATTGCACATGTAGAGTTAAAGACGAAACAAGAAGAAGATGAAGTAGGTACAGAAATAAAAATTGAAGGCAGTGAAGTTACATCTCAAGAGGTTTGTGTAACTCCAAAGGGAACTTCAATAAGCGTTAAAAACTTATTTTATAATATTCCTGCACGTAGAAATTTCCTAAAATCAAATGCGGTAGAACTAAGACATATCATTGATGAGTTTCATAGAGTGGCAATGGCACATTCTACTATAAAATTTGATATGTATCATAATGGAGCAGAGGTTTTTAATTTGCCAAGCTCTAATGATCGCCAGCGTATTGTAAATATCTTTGGTGGAAAGACAAATGAAAAATTGGTTCCGGTTACTGAAGAAACAGATTTGGTTACTATAAATGGTTTTGTTGGAAAACCACAATATGCTAAAAGAACAAGAGGAGAACAGTTTTTCTTTGTGAATAATAGATTTATAAAAAGTCCATATTTAAATCATGCTGTTAATGCAGCATTTGAAGGGTTACTGAAAGATAAAGCACATCCAAGTTATTTTTTATACCTTACTGTTGATCCTATTTCGATAGATATCAATATTCATCCTACAAAAACTGAAATCAAATTTGAAGATGAACATGCTTTATATGCTATGTTACGCTCTTCTATAAAACATAGTTTAGGGCAATTTAATGTAGCTCCGGTGTTAGATTTTGATAGAGATTCTTCGATGGATACTCCTTATGAGTATAACAGTAAAGCGGCCCAAACACCAACGATAGAAGTAGATAGAAGTTTTAATCCATTTAAAGATGAGAAAATATCAGGAGGAAGTGCTTCTGGAGGTTCTTCATCTTTAGATAAAAGTTATACTCCTTTTAAGAAGGAACCGGCAGGAAGTTGGGAAAACCTTTATGTTGGGCTTGATTCAGAAGTAGCTCCTGTAAAAACGGTAGAGAATGACTTTTCTTCGGTAGAATTCGAAAGTACAGAGGTTACAGGTTCTTTATTTGAATCAGATGAGAAGAAAATAGGACATCATACTACATATCAGCTTCGAAAAAAATATATAGTGACCACTATTAAAAGTGGAATGGTGATTGTTAATCAACACCGCGCTCATGAAAGAATAGTATACGAGGAATTATTGCGCAATATCACAATGGCTAGCGCAGTAAGTCAACAATTATTATTTCCGCTTACTCTTTCTTTTTCTAAAAAAGAGATAGCACTTCTTGAAACAGTAAAAGAACAGTTAGAAAATATGGGATTTGTTTTTGCAGAACAATCACTAAGCGAAATTGAAATTACCGCAATACCATCGGTAACTTCAGAAAAAGAGGTTTCCTTATTGTTAGAGCAATTGATTCATGACCTTGAAAACGAAGTGCCAGATAGTGGTTTTTCACAAACAGATCTATTAGCTCGATCTATAGCAAAAAGTATAGCGGTACGAACAGGAGTAGAATTAGCACAAGAACAACAACAATATATGGTAAATAGTTTGTTTGCATGTACAGAACCTACGATTACACCAGATAATAAGCCGACTTTCATCACGTTAACTGTAGATGAAATCGATAAGAAATTTTAAATAATACATGGGAAGAATTACAGAAACAGTAAAAGTTCTATTAATTACTAATGTAATCTTTTTTCTAGGTTCTCTCACGCTAGAGGGAGCGGCATTTAGATTATTTGCATTTTGGTTTCCTTACAATGACAATTTTTATTTTTGGCAAATCATAACCTATATGTTTATGCATAGTCATGAAGGTATAAGTCATATTTTATTTAATATGCTATTGTTATTTATGTTGGGTAGCAGTTTGGAAGATGTTATTGGGCAAAAAAGGTTTTTATTTCTTTATTTTTCAGCTGGATTTGGCGCTTTAGGTTTACAGTTACTTTTTTATTATTTTAAATTTCAACCGGGATATCAAGCTTTTTTAGAAGCAGGTTTTGTGAAAAGTGAAATTTTAGAATTTATGCGTACAGGACAATATTCTAGTTTGGTTTTGCAATATACAGCTGAAGGGAATATAAACGAAATGTACAGGGCGTATTTAAGCCATATGGTAGGAGCTTCTGGAGCTGTGTCGGGTATTATTGCTGCTTTTGGAATTATGTATTGGAACAGGCCTTTGCAATTACTTTTTATCCCTTTTCCAATTAAAGCAAAGTATTTAATGGCCTTTTATTTTATTCCTGATTTAATAGGAGGTATTACAGGTCAAAGCCTTTATGGGACTACAAATATTGCGCATTGGGCACATATCGGAGGTGCGATAATTGGTTTTGTCACCATGTGGTATTGGAAAAAGAATTCGTTTAACGATAAACGGTGGTATTAGTATGGCTAGTAATAATCTAACATATCAATTTAAAACAGCTAATATTATTATTAAGCTGATTGTGATTAATGTGGTATTGTTTTTATTTGCCACATTAGGTTCCTGGATGTTTAAAACAAGTTCTGGAGCTTTAATGGAGTGGTTTGTATTGCCTGTTGCTCCTGAGAGCTTATTAGTACAACCATGGAGTATACTTACATATAGTTTTTTACATTTTGATTTCTGGCATATCTTCTGGAATATGTTAGTATTATATTGGTTTGGACAATATGTACTTAATTTATTTACAGAAAAAAGGTTTCTTACCATTTACCTCTTAGGGGCTATTTGTGGAGGATTGTTATTTGTATTAGCATATAACGTCTTTCCTGTATTAAATGGAACATTAGCCTATCTTATTGGGGCTTCAGCGGCAGTTCGTGCTATTATGATTTTTATTGCGGCATATACTCCAAATTCTGAAATGCGAATATTCTTTTTTAACATTAAGTTATGGCAAATAGGAGTATTTGTGGTGTTATCTGACCTTATTCAAATACCAACCTCTGGTAATGCTGGTGGTTTAATTGCACATTTAGGCGGAGCAGTTTTTGGTTATCTATATGCGGTTCAGCTTAAAAAAGGAAATGATATAGGAGCGTGGTTTGAAAGACTAATGGACGGATTAACCAATATGTTTAAACCTAAAAAGAAAAGCCCTTTAAAAACGGTACATAAATCAAAGACTGGTAAAACAACCCCAAATAGAACTACAGTTTCTTCAACCAAAAGCCCAAACCAGAAGCAAATAGATGCTATTCTGGACAAGATCAGTAAAAGTGGATATGATAGCCTAACCAAAGAAGAAAAAGACTTTTTGTTTAAAGCAGGTAAGGAGTAATTATGAGGAAAATAATTAACAAGATTGTCTTTGTGATGAATTCTATCGCAGCCTTTGCATTGTTGTTATCTTATCTATTGCCCTATGTTTCCCCAAAAACATTTCCTCTATTGTCGGTATTAAGTTTAACAGTACCTGTTTTTATTGTGATTAATCTATTTTTTTTATTGTATTGGGTGATATTGCTTAATAAGAAAATGATACTTCCGCTTACGGTATTGCTTTTGGGGGTTTCTCACGTTTCTTCTTTATATAAATTAAGAGGTAAATCTTCAGAGGATACGGCTGGTAGTATTTCGCTGTTAAGCTATAACGTACATAGTTTTAATCGATTTAAGTGGATTGATTCAGATTCAATCCCCCAGGATATTTCTTCGTTGATACGAGAACAGGATGTGGATATTTTCTGTGCTCAGGAGTTTTACAATAATCCTGATATTAACTTTAGTCAATATAAATATAAATACGAATATTTTAATCATAATAGTAGGGAGCTAGCATTAGTTATTTTCTCTAAGTTTCCTTTTATCAATAAAGGATCTTTAAATTTTGAGAAAACTGCTAATAATGTGATTTTTGCTGATGTTGTAATACGTAAAGACACTGTTAGGATCTATAATATTCATTTACAGTCTCATAGGATAAGCTCCAAAACAGATGAATTGGCCAAGGCTGATTCTCAAAAATTATTAAAACGTATTGGAGTTTCTTTTAAAAAACAACAGAGTCAGGCTGAGCAACTTATAGCGCATATGAAATCTTCACCTTATAAGAACATTATAATGGGAGATTTTAATAATACAGCGTATTCATATGTGTATAATAAAATTAAGTCTGAAAACCTTCAGGATAGTTTTAAAAAGGCAGGGAAGGGGTTTGGGAAAACTTTTAAATTTGAATTATTTCCTGCAAGAATTGATTTTATATTGGTACCTGAAGAATTTGAAGTGTTGAATTTTAAAAGTTATGACCTTGAGTTATCGGATCATTATCCTATATTTTCAAGAGTTAAATTTTAGTATTTTTATTATGATAATATACAATATAAATAAATAAGCTTATGAGTAGTGATTTTATAAATGATTTGTTGGAAGCACTTTCATTCTCTCCTGATAATATTCCACTAAGACTTAGAATAGCAAAATCATATTTTGCTAAGAGTGATTTTATAAATTCAGAGAAACACTATTCAGATGTTGTTAGAAGACAACCTGATAATATTGAAGCAAAGTTTGGGTTGGCAAATTGTTTTTACAAATTAAATAAAGTGTCCGCTACAGAGATTATATTAGAAGAATTAATTCATGAAGATGACAAGAATATTTCTTATTTAGAATTATTGTGTTATTGTCAAATTCGAGAAAATAATTTATCAGAAGCAAAGGAAACGTATCAGTTATTGTTAAAAATAGATAAATTGTATCAAAATGAAGATTTTGATAACAAGTTAAAAGTTAGTGGTATAGTTGGTTTGGATAACGATTTTGTAGATGAAGATGCTAAAAAATTTCTAAAGAAGCCTACTGTTAATTTTGCTAGTGTAGGAGGGATGGAAGAGATAAAGAATCAAATTTCTTTAAAAATAATAAAACCTTTAGAACATAAAGATTTATATAAAGCATATGGTAAAAAGATTGGAGGAGGAATATTGCTTTACGGACCTCCAGGGTGTGGTAAAACTCATCTTGCAAGAGCTACTGCAGGAGAGATTAATGCAAATTTTATTAGTGTAGGTATAAATGATATACTTGATATGTGGATTGGTAGTAGTGAACATAATCTTCATGAAATCTTTGAGACTGCTAGAAAAAATACACCTTGTGTAATCTTTATAGATGAAATAGATGCATTAGGAGCTAATAGAAGCGATATGAGTAAATCTGCTGGTAGAAATGTTATTAATCAATTCTTAGCAGAATTGGATGGTATAGATAGTAATAATGATGGTATTTTGATATTAGGAGCTACAAATACGCCATGGCATTTGGATCCAGCTTTTCGTAGACCGGGTAGATTTGATCGCATTATTTTTGTGTCACCTCCCGATTTTAAAGCAAAATCTTCTATCTATGAGATTATGTTAAAAGACAAACCGATTGATAATATTGATTATGACTTATTAGCAAAAAAATCTAAAGAATTTTCTGGAGCAGATATACAAGCAACAATTGATATTGCAATAGAGAAAAAATTGTTAGAATCATTTGATGATGGTATTCCTAAGCCATTATCAACAAAAGATATTCTAAAAGCAATTAAAGTGGTTAAACCAAGTACTAAAGAATGGTTTGTTACATCGAAAAATTATGCCCTTTATGCAAATGATTCTGGATTATATGATGAAATATTGTCGTACTTGAAAATAACAAAATAAATGGAAGAAGCACTTTTCGAAAGAGGGTATCAACTTTTTCAAGTAAAAAAATATAAAGAAGCTATAAAGTCGTTACAAGAGGGGCTGCAAAGACATCCAGAAGATTATTTTGCAAAAAGCCTTTTGGTTAGATGTTATCTTGAATTGGAAGATTATTCTAAAGCAAAGAAATTAAATGAATTATTGATTTCTCAGCATCCGAATGAAGATGAATTGTTCTATAATAAGGCTGCAATATTTTGGGAAAACAAAAATAAAATCGAAGCTTTAGAAGCTATTAATCAAGCAATATCGTTGAATCCGTATTATTCTGATTACTTTGGCTTTAAAGGGTTGGTTCTCCTTGAATCCAAAGATTATGAAGAAAGTCTTTCCTGTGCAAATGAAGGTTTAGAACTTAATCCTAATAGTATTTTGTGCCTTAATGTTAGAGCACAAGCATTGACAAAATTAAAAAGAAAAAAGGAGGCAAAAGAAACAATTAACAGTACATTGAATAAAGACCCTGAAGGTAGTTTTTCACATGCTAACGTTGGATGGGTTAAGTTAGAACATGGAGATTATAAAAGTGCTATGGAACATTTTAAGGAATCCTTAAAAAATGACCCTAATTCAAGATATGCTCAGGATGGAATGTTAGAAGCTATTAAAGCAAAAAATGTTGTTTATCGAGGATATCTTAAATATGCTTTCTGGATATCCAATATGAAAACTAAAAACCAATGGATTTTTATTATTGGAATCTACCTTTTGTACCGATTTTTGTTAAAAACAATCGAATTTTCAAGTTATCCTTACTTAGTGTTCTTGATTATTATTCCCTACTTATTGTTTGCTCTGGGGGGATGGATTATCGGTCCATTGTCTAGTATGATTTTGCTTTTTCACTCATATGGAAAATATTTGCTTGATAAAAATGATAGAACGTCGGGGATAATATTTTTTTTATGTTTACTTTTTTCTTTAATAAGTACAATTCTATTTGTAGGAATTGGTAAGAATTTGTTTTTGTTAAGCGCAATTTCATTTTTGTGTTCTATTATTCCATTAACTAAAGGAGCTCTTTATCAAAATAAAATTTCAAGATTACTTAGTTTTGTGATTGGAAGTGTAATTATTTTAGCTGGATTAATAGGTCCACTTTTTATCTCTGATTTAGTTTTTCTGGGTACAATATCTGTTTTAGGAATGGTTGGATATACTTGGGTAGGTAATTTTTTAAAATCATAAATATTTACCTAATAATATTATTGAGAATACGTCTTATGTTTAGGATATTGGATAATCAAAGTTTATCTAAAGTATTTAGCTTTTGTTATTTTTTGATATGTAATACATTCAAAATAATTTCCTTTCAGATATCTAGTCATATTCAACAAATATATATTACTGTTCTATAGAAACATTGCATAATACTATATTTACTTTATCAATAAAATTGAAAGATTCAAAAAAAACTATTTGCTAATGAGTTTAGTAAATTAACTTGTTTTTTAAAAATACCGAATAATATGAGTATTATACTTTTTTTTATAATAGTAGCTGTAATAGGAATATTTCCTGTAAAATGGGTACTTAAAAAACTAGGAGTTCATAATAATACAACAAAATGGATTTTAGGAATTCCTTTAGCATTAATATTAAGTGTATTGCTTTATATGCTGCTATTAATTATACTATATAGCTATGAAGAAGGAACTGGTAACATGGATTTGTTTTAAAGATAAAGTTGAGTCATTAGAGCTTAGCTTTAAAATTAATACAGAGTTTGAGTCTACCTCAAAATGATGAAGGTTTTAAATAGAAAAAACAAACTCAATTGTTTATTAACTAATCCTGCAGATCAGTGGCTTCTTTTGCCATTCTTTGTTCCCAACCTTTAGAAAAAATAGCATGTTTGTTGGCTGTCATTAGTTTCATTTTTTCTTTAACGGCTTTTTGTATCTCTAGAGGTAACCCATAAAATTGTCCATTGATTTTCGTTAATCTTCCACCATATTCACTGTTTTGATGTCTAATTGTTATCCTTCTTTTATTGTGATATATCATGATTTTCATCCTACCGTCTGCATACATATCTTGACCAGTAGTTCCGTAAACTAGTATAAGATCAACTAATCCATCTTTGTCTAAGTCTGAAAATTCTGAGTACTTATTCCAAAACGAAATCGAGCTTTCCCAATCTTTATCTATTTCGTCACTGATACTGGATTTCTTTTTGAGTCGATTGTCTTTATTGGTCAGATAAAGAGATTGTAACTTGTCGTTTAGCGTGTCATTTTTTCCATCTGTTTCTAGAATATATTCTGATAAGGATAATACCAAATAATATTTACCTGATTCATCGGTATATGAATATGCCTGATGAATAGGGTGTTCAATATCAAATCGCATTCTTACTCTCTTGTTGAAAATTGATTTGATCTCTTTTTCAGAAAGTTTATTTCCCCATTTTGGATCAATAGATATAGAATCAAGTTTTTTTAATTCTATTTTAGGGATAGTATCTTGTTCTATTGTTTTTTGATCAGAATTATTTTTGGATTCTTTTGATTTTTCCTGGCAAGAAAATAGGGCTAAAAGTATAACGAAAAATAGAAATCTATTCATAGATAAGAGGTTAGATTAAACAAGAAACATTAACATAGTTTCATAATAAATGTAATAAATATTTTATAAATGCATAGATATATCCATATTTACATCATCCAACAATCCAATTGATCTGTTATTATATGCCATATCAATGCTAATCCAATAATTCTTGTTCTTGTAAAAAACAGAGATATACAATATACTGCAATTGCATAATAGCTATGTAGAGGATGAAAACCGACGCTACATCGATTTGGATCAAAAATAGGATTGGCAAGAAGATGATCAAGATCAATTAGCATACTTCCTAAAAAAATAAGGTATACCTTTTTCCATTGTTTAGGAAAGAAGAGTAGTGCGATAATTAGGGGAATTATAAAATGAAAGCTATAGTGCAGGATTGGTCTAATCATCGATAATAGATTGATTCTCGAGGTAGGTCAAAGTATTAGTTCCTTCGTTAAAGAGTAAATCCAGAATAGAAAGATTAGGAATAAACCCTTGTTTTTCTGCAAAAACCTGGATGTAAGATTCTAAAGGATAAGGTTTTTGCTTTTTAGCATTTATAAGCGTTCTTAAATCTATATGTTCTTCAGGGCTTTTGATATATTCACTAGTTTTTGTATATGAAGTGTCTAGTTGTAAGCAATCATATACTGCCTGCATGCATTCATAATTGAAATCTAAAAGAAACTTTTTTGGTTTTTCGAAAAGATGTACAAATTCATCTTCATAATACTCAAAAAAAGGTGATGTTCTATATGCTGTTTCAAGTGATTTCCAATGTAATGACTGCCAGGGGAAATCATTTTCTATACGAACATCTTTATATAGTTGTCTCCCTTTATTTCCGATATGTTTTATAGGAATACTAAGAAGTAATTTTCCATTAGCACCATAAATATAAGTACGATTACGATAGGTCTGTTTTTGGTAATTGTCTTCGTTTTCAAAAACAACAGATGTTGCTTTCGCCATTACTACATATTGTGCAATAGTTCCAAAATACATTGGATGTAATAAGGGGGTATTCAATTTAATCGACTATGTATTAAGCGCTTTTTTTCTTTTTACGATATTGACCATAAATAATCCATCCAGCTAAAACAATTAAAAAGTACTTAAAATAAGAAACTGGATTTCCGCTTCCACCAACGGTGGTAAACATACGTTCCCATCTTATTTTATTAAACAGCCCTTTGGCATTAGTATCCCAACTAAACCATACAAATACAGGTTTTCCAACAATATGATTGGCAGGGACATAACCCCATACACGACTGTCTTCACTATTGTGACGATTATCACCCATCATCCAATAATAATCTTGTTTGAATGTATATGTATCAATAGGTTTTCCATTAAGTAAAACTTGCGTACCATTTACGGTAAGTTTATTATCTATACCTAATTCAGAGCCTTCATAAACTTCAATAATTCTTCTATATAATGAAAAACTTTTAAGATCCATTTTAACAGTTTTTCCGGCTTCAGGAATATAAATTGCTCCAAAATTGTCAGAGTTCCAGTTTACTTTGCCGTTATTAGGAAAAATACTAGGGTCTTTAAGTCCCTTTGGCATTATATTTCTTTCAATACCAGCAACGTTGGGGTGGTTTTTAAATCGGGTCGCAGCATCAGTAGTCATTCCCTGAGCATTAAATTGAGTATTGTTGTATCCAAACTCATTTGGTTTAATGCGATAACGATCATATAAGTTTGGTAGATTGAAATTACTGCCTTTTGTAGTTCCACTATATGAAAACTGCACTTGCGCACGTTCTGGTAGCTTATTCTGCTTTCCATTAATGTATACATATCCATCAACTACTGATAAAGAATCTCCAGGAATACCTACACATCTTTTTACATAATTAGATTTCTTATCAATAGGTTTGTAGTAACTTAATTTTGATCGATCTCTAAAATATCTAACAGTATCTATTGGCCAACTAAAAACAACAATGTCATTACGTTTGATATTCTGAAATCCGGGTAATCTAAAATATGGATATTGCGGTTTGCTAGAGTATGATTTTGTTCTTACTAACGGTATAGTGTCATGTACCATAGGAAAAGATACTGCGGTCATAGGTGTTCGTGCACCATAATGAAATTTACTTACAAATAAGAAATCCCCAACAAGTAATGTTCTTTCTAAGGAACCTGTAGGGATAGTGTACGGTTGCATAAAATAAGTGTGTACAATAGTTGCAGCAACTACGGCAAAAAGAATAGAGCTTATCCACTCTCCAGCAGCTGTTTTTGGCTTTAAATCACGATTTTCTATATAAGTCACATCAAGCATATAGTTAATGTAATATATATAGAACCCTAAAGTAACTACTACAAGAACAGTATCAGTAGTAGAGTTTTTACCAAAACTCCTAATGGTCTCCACCCAGATAACGGGGAGCATGATTACATTAATTACAGGAATAAATAATAATATTACCCACCACCAAGGGCGATTTATAATTTTCATTAAAACGACGGCATTATACACCGGGATAATTGCTTCCCATGCTTTTCGTCCTGCTTTAGTGTATAGTTTCCAGGTTCCTAAGAAATGAATTGCCTGTAATATCAGGAAAAAAATAAACCATTCTGTAAGTATCATCTTTAAATATATTTTTTAGTATAAGTACATCTTATTAACCAAGCGTTACACTTTTTATAGCCCTAATACATCTTTCATACTGAAAACTCCTGTTTTATCAGTTAACCACTCAGCAGCTACAACTGCTCCTAGTGCAAAACCATTTCGATTGTGTGCCGTATGTTTAATCTCGATGTCATCTACTTCTGAAGTGTAGTTGACGGTATGTGTTCCAGGTACTTTATCAATTCTTTTCGCTATTATAGGGATAATGTTTTTGCCTCCATTATCTAATTGCCATTCAGTTTTATCTGTGTTTTCGATAATACCCTCTGCAAGAGTAATAGCAGTACCACTTGGAGCATCTAATTTTTCTGTATGATGGATTTCTTCCATTGCAATATTATAGCCCTCTAGCGGTGCCATCATTTTTGCTAACTTTCTATTAAGTTCAAAAAACAAATTAACACCAAGACTATAGTTTGAGGCATAGATAAACCCTCCTTTTTTTTCTTTGCATAGGGCGACCATGTCTTCATAATGATCTAACCATCCCGTAGTGCCAGAAACAACAGGTACTCCTGCATTAAAGCAATTCGTTATATTATTCACAGCCGCAGTCGGAATACTAAAATCGATGGCTACATCTGCTTCTGAAAGATCATATGTGGTATCTTCTTTGTCTACTTTAAGTATAATAGTATGACCTCTTTCTGTGGCAATTTTTTCTATTGTTTTCCCCATTTTGCCATATCCCAGCAGCGCAATTTTCATATCTTGGTTGGTGTTATTTTTATGTTTTATAAAAAGGAATCAATCTTTTTTTAAAAACTATAATTGAGTGATACTCCATAATTTGGTCTGGTATCAAACTCATTAAAATTTATTTTTGGTTTGAAAGAAAGATCATCTGTTATATTATATTGTTGTAAATGTGCAGTTACATTGGCATCTACAATATTTAGGAGATAAATCCCTACAGTAACTAATAATGATAACTCCTTATCACGTCGAAAACGTTCTTGCAACGATATTAATTGATCATTGGTTATGTTTGGAAACTCATCATCGGTAAAACCAGCGAGTCTACGTTTAAAAATATCACGAAAGCGATTATAGTTATTATTATTGTCAATATAAAAGTATACTCCTGTTCCTAATGCTGCGTATACGATAGGGACTTTCCAGTACTTTCCTGTATATGCTTGGCCTAACCCAGGGAGTACCGCAGAATAAAAAGCGGCTCTTGCGGGAGCTAAAGGTTCATATGGTCGAATCTTTCTCTCTCTCTTTTTCTTCTTCTTTTTTACAGGCACTTCTTCTGTAGTAACTTTTAATTCTTCATTTTCTTGAGCAAGAATATGTTGAACAGAAAGTAGTGCAAAAAAGATAATATAAAAGAATTTAATCTTCACTATTAATAAGTTTCTTTATGCGTTTAAAATCTTCTTCGGAAGAAAAAGGTATAATTAACTTTCCACTTCCTTTATTGGAAACTTTTACATCAATTTTTGCGCCAAAGTAATCAGAAAAATCTTTTACTCCTTTTGCAATATGTTTTGGTAATAAATTTGTTGCAGAACTACTATTTGCAGAAGAATTAGTACTATCTGTTTTTTCATTTAGAGATCGTACCATTTTTTCTGTATCACGTACAGATAGTGACTTTCCGATGATAGTTTCATAAATATCAAGTTGTTGTTGTTGATCATCAATATTTATGAGTGCTCGACCATGACCCATAGATATAAATCCGTCTCTCATTCCTGTTTGAACAATAGGATCTAATTTTAGAAGTCTAAGATAATTTGCAATAGTTGACCGTTTTTTACCCACTCTATCACTCAATTGTTCTTGAGTGAGGCTAATCTCATCTATAAGTCGCTGGTATGAAAGTGCAATTTCGATCGGATCTAAATCCTGGCGTTGAATATTTTCGACCAATGCCATTGTTAATGATTCCTGATCATTAGCAATACGAATATATGCAGGAATAGACTTTAATCCGGCTAATTTTGAAGCACGAAAACGACGCTCTCCACTAACTAGTTGATAATTGTTAAAATCTAATTTACGAACAGTAATAGGTTGAATTACACCGACCTCTTTTATAGAAGTAGCAAGCTCACGTAATGTTTCATCATTAAAACTAGTACGAGGTTGAAAAGGGTTAACATCGATACTTTCCAATTCTAACTCGATAATATTGCCAACTACTTTATCAGCACCTTTATCTTCTACTGATTTTATATCATTATCAGGATCTTTTAACAGAGCTGATAATCCTCTTCCTAATGCTTGTTTTTTGGTTGCCTTCGCCATGAATCCTTAGCTGTTTTTCTTAATAATTTCCTGTGCCAAACTTAAATAATTACTAGCACCTTTACTAGAAGCATCATAATTAATTATACTTTCACCATAACTGGGTGCTTCACTCAAACGAATATTTCTCTGAATGATTGTTTTAAATACCATTTCATTAAAATGCTTTTGTACTTCTTCTACTACTTGATTGGATAGTCTTAACCTAGAATCATACATAGTAAGTAATAGTCCTTCTATATCTAAATTTTGATTATGAACTTTTTGCACACTTTTAATTGTATTCAAAAGCTTGCCCAATCCCTCTAAAGCAAAATATTCACATTGGATTGGTATCATTACAGAGTCTGCAGCAGTCAATGCATTTAGTGTCAATAAACCTAGAGATGGTGCACAATCAATAAGAATATAATCATATTGAGATTTTAATCCTTCAATGGCTTTTTTAAGCATATATTCTCTTGAATCTTTATCTACAAGTTCAATTTCTATGGCTACCAGATCAATATGTGCAGGTATGATATGCACATTTGGAGAACTGGTTTCCAAAACTGCTTCTTCTGGTTTGATAGTATGTTCCAGGATTTGATATGTTCCTTTTTCTATGGTATCCACATCCAATCCAAGTCCAGAAGTAGCATTCGCTTGGGGATCAGCATCGATTAATAATACTTTTTTCTCTAATACGCCTAGAGAGGCTGCTAAATTTACTGAGGTAGTAGTTTTACCTACACCACCTTTTTGATTGGCAATCGCTATAATTTTACCCATGAGGGGAGGTTTGGATTTAAGAGGTAAAAATACAATTTATTATATATTATAAAAATGAAAAATGTTAACAGTAGGATATAAAAAAGACCATCCCCCTTTAGAGATGGTCTAGTGTACTATTTTATTGTTAATAAAAACTTATTTATTCTTTTTTGAACGTATCATTGCCTCAAGTTGATCCCACATTTCTTCAGGGACCTGTTCAAGAAGATTAAATTGTCCGGCTCCTTTAATCCATTCTCCGCCATCAATGGTAATTACTTCCCCATTTACATAAGCAGAAAAATCTGACACCAAATATGCAGCAAGGTTAGCAAGCTCTTGATGCTCACCGGTACGACTTAATGGTACACGTTTTGAAAAATCTAACTTTTCTGCTAAATCTCCAGGAACTAATCTATCCCAAGCTCCTTTTGTAGGGAATGGCCCTGGAGCAATTGCATTAAAACGCATTCCGTATTTTGCCCACTCCACTGCTAATGATCGTGTCATAGCCAAGACTCCTGCTTTTGCGCTCGCACTTGGTACTACATAAGCAGAGCCAGTCCATGCATAAGTGGTTACAATATTAAGAACAGTAGTGTTTTTGTATTTGGTATCGATCCAATGTTTTCCAAAAGCTAATGTGCAGTTTTTGGTTCCCTTAAGTACAATATCAATTATAGTATCAAAAGCATTTGCCGATAGACGTTCTGTGGGAGATATAAAATTACCAGCGGCATTGTTAAGTAAGATGTCAATAGAACCAAAAGCTTCAATAGCTTGATCTCGCATTGCTTCAACCTCACTGTAATGACGAACATCACACTGTAAAGGTAAACAAGTACCTCCGGTTTCAGCTTCGAGTTCTTTAGCTGTATTTTGTAACTTCTCTATGTTACGAGAGGTTATAGCTACTTTTGCTCCAAGTTCAAGAAAATATTTGGTCATTGATTTCCCTAATCCACTACCACCACCAGTGAC
The DNA here is from genome assembly GCF_900312735.1 of Aquimarina sp. AU119. NCBI lineage: Bacteria > Pseudomonadati > Bacteroidota > Flavobacteriia > Flavobacteriales > Flavobacteriaceae > Aquimarina > Aquimarina sp. AU119. Next base: position 222,346 of record NZ_OMPF01000024.1, read on the forward strand.
TACAATATTTTTACCTTCTAGCGCTCCATCGCGAAGCATTTTGTTTGTATAATTCATAATTTTTGTATCGATATTTTGCTAATATAACAAGTTATAGTTAAAAAACTATGCATGCATAGTTTTTTATTGCCTGTTTGAGTATTTAACAAAAATACTATTATTTATAAAGCTTGCAGTGATGTGTAGGTAAAAACATTTATTATTTGCAATTGTGCAACTTTCTATAAGAAGTGAAAATATATATGTTGATTAACAGAAGTAAATAACTTTTACCTATTTTTATAATGTGCTATCAACCAGTTTATTTGGAGAAAGAAATTATATTTTAAGTATCATAAGGAAAACAAAATGCTTTTGAAAAAACAAATACTGTTTAAGTTCTTACTATTAACCATTGTTGTTGGGAATTCTACTCACTCTTTTGGTCAATCAAAACCGAGATTAAATAAAATTTCAGGTTATGTAACATACAACGAATTTCCACTAGAATTGGTAAAGGTCGAAATAAAAGATAGTAAGGTGAAAACAACTACCAATAGGAAAGGATATTATCGTATTGAAGCGCCCGAAAAAGCTGTAATTCAATTTTCTTTTAAAGGTATGAAACCTGTTGAAGTTATTGTAGAAGACATTACGAAATACCTAAATATAGGAATGGTTGATGAAGTGAATGATCTGGAAACAGTAGTTATAAAGACAAATAATAAAAAGAATAAGTTTAGAGATGAGGATGAAGAAGACGATCAAAATATTGAAACTGCTTATGGAACCATTAATAAGAAAAGTGTTTCTTATGGTAAGATGAAAACTATCAAAAGTAATAGCCTTAATATTCAGGGGAGTGATTTAATTGAAACCTTAAGTGGTTTAATAAACTACCAAGGTGTAGAGTACGATAGTCGAAGGATTAAAAGAGTGAGATTAGTTCCTAATTTATCTATTTCTAATCCAGAAGAAAGTCTGGCTATATGGGATATCGACGGAAGCATTTATGATGACCCACCTAATTTAAGAGTAGGGGAGATTGATAAAGTTACCGTAATTAGATCTGTATCGGGAACAACAAAATATGGAATGAGAGGATCTGGTGGAGTAATTGTGGTTAGAACAAAAGGAGCTAAGTTAAAAAAGAAAAAAGGAGGTAAAAATAAGGCTAATAAAAATATTTATACAACGGGAAGTGTTCCTTATTCAACAATAAAATTGACTCCTTCTTATTTTTCGATATTAGATACAGTTACTAATGATAAGGAAGCTTATAAATCTTATAGTGCCTTAGCCGAAAAAAACAAAAACTCACCTAGTTTTTTTATGGATATGGCAAGGTATTTCAAAACAGAAAAACAACTGGATACACTTTCATTAAAAGTCCTTTCTGAAGCAGAAGTATTGTTTAAAGATGATCCAGAAGCATTAAAAGCTATCGCATATATTTATCAAGAACGTGGACTACATCAAAAAGCTATAGGTTTATATACAATGCTTATAGAATTAAGACCTTCTTATTCACAATCATTTAGAGATTTGGCTAATGCGTATGCGGCTAATAAAGAATACAAAAAGGCTTGGAATACATATTTACAATATTTACAGGCAGGTAATTATGTACTAGAAGACGGTATTGAAAAAATGGTACATAGTGAAATGTCATTCTTGTATTTGAAAAAAAAGAATGCTTCAGGAATTCGTGAAAATGCTGAGATTAAAAACTTAAACCTAGAGAATGCAGAAAGTGATATTCGAGTTGTTTTTGAATGGAATACTACAGAAGCTGAGTTTGCAATAGAATTTGTAGATCCAGAATCCCGTTCTTTTGCATTCGAACATTCTCAAGAAAAAAATAACGATCGTATTGTAGATGAAAAATTAAGAGGATACTCTTCAAATGAGTTTTATTTATATGATCTGGCAAAAGGAAATTGGTTTATTAATATCACCTATCAAGGAAATAAAAAATATGAACCTACCTATCTAAAAGCTACTGTGTATAGAAATTGGGGGAGAATCAATCAAACTCAGGAAATAAAGGTATTCAAACTTCAAAGAAAAGAATATAAGATGGGGTTGTTAAAATTTAATTCAAAACTCTCTACTGCAGGATATTAATCAATAATACTTTCTTCAATCATTAGATTCTAGTATATATTCTTAATAAAATCATAAAAATTATAAATAAAAATTTTTATGACACAATGTGGCAAAATATTTGATGCATTAAAACTAATAGGTTTTTTGCTAATTATCTAATTATGTGCGCAATACCATTGAGGAGATATTTAGTTTTTAAGCTAATACTAATTATTATATATGATTTGGAAGAAAGAGACTGGTCGGTTAATATAACTTATTAAGGAAACAAAAAGTATGAACCTACCTATCTTAAAGCTTCAATATATAAGAATTTAAGACAAGCAAATTTACCCTAAGAGAAAAAACTTTTTAAGCTATGCAATCAAAATTATAAGATGAGATTGCTAAAACTTAATGGCGGTTTTCTTAACTAGAATAAGTAGGTATCATTTTGCTAGCCAGTAAATTAGGAGGCGAAAACGAAGTGCGATTTAATGGCTTCATAAAATTAGTTAATTAACATTTCTATATTATAATCTGAGGGATTTCTTCAGTAAATTTAATAGGAATGTAACATATCATAACCTTCAAAATTCAACTAAAATGTTATTACAAAAAAACAGTATTACCAAAATCCTTATAGGGCTAACTTTATTTTTAAATTATTCACTTTCTTTTGGACAACCTTCCTCGATGAATAAAATAACCGGATATGTAACTCATGATAATGTACCATTAAATAATGTGAATATTTTCGTAAAAGGAACAGATAGAAAAGCTATCACTAATAAAAAGGGGCAATATTCTCTTCAGGCATCAGAAAAAGAAGTTATTCAATATTCCTTTGTTGGAATGAAACCCGTCGAGATAGTGGTAGAAGATGTGACTGATTTTTTAAATGTAAAAATGGCCAAAGTAGTAAGTGATTTAGAAGAAGTTTTGGTAGAAGGAGATGAAAATGTGAAGAGTTTTGGCACAAAAAAACAAAAAAGACCAAAAGTTTCAACGGCTTACGGGGATATTGATAGACGAAGTTTTTCAAATGCTGTTCAGATTATAGAGGGTAAAGATTTGTGGTTAGGTTCTGGAAATATTGCCCAGTCTTTGCAAAATCAGTTAGCTTTGAGTGGATATGGAAGTTTTGGAATACGACCTACAGGTACTTTCTCTGGCAGAAAAACTGCGTTATGGGATATTGATGGGATGATTTTTGAAAATAATCCTCCGCATGTAGATCTGGTTGATGTAGATTATGTTGCTGTCCTTAGATCTGTGGCTTCAACCACTTTATATGGGATGCGAGGCGCTTCAGGAGTAATTGTTGTAAGAACAAAAGGAGCCTCAAAATCTGAAGTATTAAAACAGCAATTGGGTTTTAGAAATCAATCTAAATATAAAAATGATGCATTGCCATATAGAGACTTTTCATTTAATACTGAATATTTGAAAAAATTGGAGCGTGTACCAAATCAAGAATTATATGATTCTTATAAAGATTTATCTGCTCAGTATAAGAATTCACCTAGTTTTTATTTAGATGTTTCTAATTTCTTTAGAATCGAGAAAAGAAATAAAAAAATGTCTTTGGCAGTGTTAGAAGATATGGAAGAAGCATTTGATCAAAATCCTGAGGCATTAAAAGCTTTGGCATATACGTATCAAGAGTTAGGAGAGAAGTCGAAAGCAATAAAAGTATATTATAAAATTGCTTTTTTAAGATCATCTTACACACAATCTTTTAGAGATCTTGCAAATGCTTATATAAAAAACAAGCAATATAAAGAAGGTTGGGATATGTATCTTAGATATTTACAAAGAGGTAATAAGCTACAGGATAAAGGTATAGAGCAGATTGTTTATAATGAGATGAAATCTTTGTATTTACAAAAAAAGAAGGTTGCCAAAATAAAAGAAGTTTTCATTCCTAAGGATAAAAAAAATAATCCAGAAAGTGATTTAAGAGTGGTTTTTGAGTGGAATACTTCTGAAGCAGAATTTAAATTTGAATTTGTTGATCCAAAATTAAATTCATTTGTTTATGAACATTCTATGGAAAAGAATAGCGAACGTGTTGCAGATCAAAAAGCAAAAGGATATTCTTCTGAAGAGTTTTTTATATATGATATGAATAGTGGAGATTGGCTTATTAATATGACATATTTGGGAAATAAAAAATATGATCCAACTTATTTGAAAGCGACAGTTTACAAGAATTGGGGACGAAAAAACCAAAAAGAAGAAACAAAAGTATTTAAGTTAAGTGATCTTAATAATAAAGTACAGCTTTTTAAATTTAATTCTACGATACCGGTATCATCCGCTGTATCTTCAAATTAGAGGAGCATCAATATATCCAATTATTATCTTAATCTCGACTTTTTAGGAAACTACTAGAAAGTCGAGATTAAAATTTCTAATATGGTGATAGCAGCATCACTAATCTTGGTTCCAGGTCCAAATATAGCTACTGCTCCTGCTTCAAAAAGAAAATCATAATCGTCGGGAGGAATTACACCTCCAACGATAACCATGATATCTTCTCTTCCGTATTTTTTGAGTTCCTCAACAATCTGCGGAACTAAAGTTTTATGTCCTCCAGCTAGAGAAGATACACCTACAATGTGTACATCATTTTCTACAGCTTGTTTTGCAGCTTCTACCGGAGTTTGAAATAAAGGTCCGATATCAACATCAAAACCTACATCAGCATAACTGGTTGCAACTACTTTGGCACCACGATCATGGCCATCTTGTCCCATTTTAGCAATCATGATTCGAGGTCTTCGTCCTTCTAATTCTGCATATTGATTTGCTAGTTCTCTGGCCTTGTTAAAGGAATCATCATTTTTTATTTCTTTAGCATACACTCCTGTAAATGATTTTATTTCTGCTTTAAATCTTCCAAATTCTTTTTCTAAAGCATCACTAATTTCTCCCAAAGTAGCTCTTAATTTTGCTGCTTCTACAGCTAAAGCTAGTAAATTTTGATTATCATCTGCTGCAGCCACAGTTAAATTATTCAATGCCTCTTGTACTGCTTTTTCATTTCTTGAAGCTTTTACTTTCTCAAGCCCTTCTATTTGTTGAGCTCTTACTGCTTGATTATCAACTTTGAGGGTGCTTATAGCTTCTTCTTCCTCTAGCTTATATTTATTAACTCCTATGATAACATCTTGCTCACTATCAATTCTGGCTTGCTTTCTGGCGGCGGCTTCTTCAATTCTCATTTTTGGAATACCTGCTTCAATAGCTTTGGTCATTCCTCCCAGTTCTTCTACTTCTTCAATTAGTTTCCAAGCCTTTTCAGCAATATCATTGGTTAGAGATTCTACATAATAACTTCCTGCCCAAGGATCTACTGTACGAGTAATGTATGTCTCTTCTTGTAAGTAGATCTGAGTATTTCTGGCAATTCTTGCAGAAAAATCTGTTGGGAGTGCAATAGCTTCATCAAGAGCATTAGTATGCAAACTTTGTGTGCCTCCAAAAGCTGCAGCACTTGCTTCTATACAAGTACGTGCAACGTTATTAAATGGATCTTGCGCAGTAAGACTCCATCCGCTAGTCTGACAATGGGTACGTAGCATTAAGGATTTTGGATTTTTTGGATTAAACTGTTTAATTAGTTTAGCCCAAAGCATACGTGCTGCTCGCATTTTTGCAATTTCCATAAAATGATTCATTCCTATAGCCCAAAAGAAAGAGAGGCGAGGAGCAAAAGAATCCACATCCATTCCAGTTTCAATTCCTTTCCTTATGTATTCTAAACCATCAGCCAATGTATACGCTAGTTCGATATCACAAGTAGCACCGGCTTCTTGCATATGGTATCCAGAAATACTTATAGGATTAAATTTGGGCATATGCGTAGAACAATATTTAAAGATATCTCCAATAATTCGCATTGAAGGAGTAGGAGGGTAAACATAAGTGTTACGCACCATAAATTCTTTAAGAATATCATTTTGAATTGTTCCCGAAAGAAGATTTTTAGCTACTCCTTGTTCTTCTGCCGCTACAATATAAAAGGCCATAATAGGTAAAACAGCCCCGTTCATAGTCATAGAAACAGACATTTTATCGAGGGGTATCTGATCGAATAACACTTTCATGTCTTCAACAGTGTCTATTGCTACACCTGCCATTCCAACATCACCAAATACACGTTCATGATCACTATCATATCCACGATGTGTCGCAAGGTCAAAAGCTACTGATAACCCTTTTTGGCCAGCAGCAAGATTCCTGCGATAAAAGGCATTACTCTCTTCTGCTGTAGAAAAACCAGCATACTGTCGTATGGTCCATGGCCTTCTAACATACATTGTAGAATATGGTCCACGTAAATATGGAGGTATTCCAGCAGAAAAATTGAGATGGTCTAAAGTATCAATATCATCTTCAGTATAGGAGGATTTTATGTTAACTCCTTCTGAGGTAGTACATGTAGAAATCTCTTCCTGTCTTGTAGGAATTACTTTTTTTTGTAATTGGATGTGTTGTACGTCTTTTCTATTCATTATTCAACGCCTCATTTTTGGAAATGATAAATTAACAAGGCCATAAAATTAAGGTTTTAAAAATGATTTTTATTATAAAAAATCAATTCTACCTCAGGTTTTTAGAGAATAATGCAAAAAAATTACTTAAACGCTTTTTCAATAACCATTAAAATAGAATAATAGATATCAAAAGCGATAAAGTTTTTTATTTCAACAGCACAAAACTCTTTATCAGGAATGTAATAAATTCTTTGAGAGATCAATGAAGTACTAACATTTCCATCCTTTTCAAGCGTATCGATAATTTCTTTAAAATCATCACTGTCACTCGTGTTTTTAAGACATTGAATAAATCCACCTCTGTAATTAAATATTAAAACTTCTTCTTCATTTTTTTTGCTATTAGTAGAAGGAGAAGATTTCTTTACAGCTTCTTGATTTTCATACTCACTTAATCTGATCCAAAGTGAATTTTTATTATCCGCTATTTTCTTAAACTCACGGGCTAATTGAATAGAGTTACTAGAAGGAAGTTTTCTAAGATCTAGAGATAAACTTGCAACTTCTGCAAGGAAAGTTCTGTAGGTCTTAATAGAATCGTTACCAAATTTATAATAATCGAATAGGTCATTTTCGAAAGAATCGAATGCTTTTTTGATAATTCCTGTTTCATCTACACGATGACAATTAATACCATTTTGAGCATAAGTCATATTCAGAATTAATGATAAAGAAACGACTATGATTCTAGATCTAATCTTTAGGGGCATTGATTTAGATTTAGTACTGTTAGTATATAAGCTAAGTTTTATAATTAGCTCGAAAGTTAACAATAAATTAGATAATATTAACGTTTTATTGTGTTTTTTTCTCGACTATCTCACTTAATCTATGTTTTGTGATAGGTTGAAGTAGTGTTTTTCTTACATTTTTATCTGGAAAAACAGATTTTTGAAAAGGAGGTAAAACTTCCTCAGAGTTTACATATTTGTTAGCTCCGGTTAGTATAATGGCTTGATTGTCGAATAATTCTTGCTCTTTTTTAGCACTTTCTTTTATTTTCTTTTGTAGGATTCCAGATTTTAATTGGTTTAAAAAACCACCACCTTCTTCAATATTTTTAAATAATGATAATCCTTTTTCTGCTAATTGATCTGTCAGACTTTCTATGTAATAAGATCCTGAAGCTGGGTTAGTAACCAAATCAAAATAACTTTCGTTTTTTAATATAAGAAGTTGGTTGAGAGATATCCTTGTTCCAAAATCATTTTCGAGATTATAAATATCATCATAAGGAAGATTCTGAACCGTATTTGCTCCGCCTAGTATAGCACTCATACATTCTGTAGTTGTACGAAGCATATTTACATTATAATCCATGATTGTCTTATTACGGTGTGAAGGATATGCCAAAATATAGCATTCTTCTAGGATGTCATACTCAGAGGCTAACGAACGCCATAATATTCTTAGTGCTCGTAGTTTTGCAATCTCAAAAAAATAATTACTACCCACCGCTACCTTAAAAAGTATTGGGGTTTTTGTAAATGAAGAGAGCGTTATATCCTTAAAATGATTTAGATATTCATTAACATGGGCTAATGCATATGCCAATTGTTGGACCATTGTAGCACCCGCATTTTGATATAAACCTACGTCAATACTAATTGTACTTTTAAGGTGTTTGCTCTGCTTAATAATATCTTGTAATATTTGATGATCATCTTTTAGGCTTGTAAACCAATTACCCGTACTTGCCAAATTACCAATGATATCTGTTGCTAAAAAGATATCTAAATTTAAATTTTTAGCAATGTCATTTAGCTCTTTTATATAGGAAATCGAAAGAAACTCAGTTTCAATGAAAATCTGAGTATTTGGACTGATATTTTCTAAAAGAAGATTAAGATCAATAGTTTCTTTTGTGATAACAAAATGAATACTTTCTGCACCTTTTTTAATAGCTTCCCGTGCTTTTTGATTACCAATAGTTGCATCTGATACTTCGATCTTTAGTGAATTATTCCAGGAAGAATTTTCTGAAATTGTTGTACTAATATGCTCCAGATCTTCTTGATGATAAAAAGGTTTAATATCAATTCCTTCTAAAGATTTGAATATTAGAGCTTCATTGTAGTCAGCTCCTTTGAGATCAAATTGAATTTTTTGTTTCCATTGTTTTGCAGAAACGTCATCAAAACTATCAAATAAGGATTTAGTCATCTTTTTTGTTTTTAGGAACACTATCTTCATATTCGATAATGTAAATTTCTTCATTATCTCGTTTCATAAAGTATTCTTCTCGAGCAAATTTTTCAAGTTCACTACTGTCTTTTAGTGTTTTAATATCTTTTTGATCTTTTACAATCTCTTTGATATAGTACTCTTTATTATCCTCAAGTTCGCGAATCTCCTGATCCAATTCTTTATGAATAAGCCATGAGTTTGTATCAAGAAACAACATCCAAATCACAAAAAGAAGAACGATCAACACATATTTATTTAAAAATATTGCGAATATCGGTATCAGTGCCGGTTTGTTTTTAAGTTTCTGAAAATAACTTTTAAGCTTCAATCTCATTAAGAATTATATGGGTTATAAAGGTACAAAAGTTAATTCAAGCGTTCTTTAATAATGGTACGTACTATATCAACTGCTACATTGTTATAATTATTATTGGGGATAATAAGATCTGCAAATTCTTTGGTTGGATCAATGAATTGCTGATGCATAGGTTTTAATGTATTTTGATAACGATCCAAAACCTCATCCATATCTCTACCACGTTCTGCAATATCTCTTTTTAATCTTCGTATTAAACGTTCATCACTATCGGTATGTACATATATTTTGATGTCAAACATATCCCTGATTTTTGGGTTGGTAAGAATCAAAATTCCTTCTACAATAATTACTTTACTTGGAGCAGTTGTGATGGTTTCCTTAGTACGGTTATGCTCTACAAACGAGTATACTGGTTGGTCAATTGTTTTACCATTTCTAAGCGCGATCAAATGTTCACCTAATAAATCAAAATCTATAGATTGTGGATGATCAAAGTTTATTTTTACTCTTTCATCATAAGTGAGATGACTGGTGTCTTTATAGTAGGAATCTTGTGAAATTACACATACCTCATTTTCGGGTAATTCATTTACAATTTGATTGACTACAGTAGTTTTACCACATCCTGTTCCGCCAGCGATACCGATAATTAGCATTTCTATTTTTTTGGCAAATTTACAGAATGAAAATTAATCTTTGACATAAACTTATTCACGAAGGATAATAAATAGTTCCTGAAGAGGAATCTTTCTTCGCTCCGGTTACTGATTGCAGGCAATTGACTTCATTTCTTTCTTTCAATACTCCCATAAAACCAAAGACTAATGCTTCTTTAAAATCGATAATGTTTTCTGGTGGAATAATAACCGTAGTCAATTCATTTAACTTTTGTTGTAAAATTTCTATAAGAAAATCATTTTTTGCTCCACCACCTGTTATTAGTATGGTAGCATGTTTTTTTGTTACTTTTTTTATAGTGTCCGCAATCTGCGTAGCGATATGATGTACAGCCGTATGTAAGAGATCCTGAGGAGAATCTTCAGAAACATTTATAATAGGTATTACTTTTTCTAAAAACCATTCGTATCCTAATGATTTAGGGAAGGGTTGCTTATAATATTCTAAATTGTTTAATGCACTTAATAAGGCCAAATTCAATTTTCCTGTTTTAGCAATTTCTCCACGATTATCATAGGATTTATCGATAGTTGCGCAAATAAAATTAAGTAACATATTTGCGGGCGAAATATCATAGGCAATTCTTTTTCCTTTATTTTCAAAGGAAATATTACTAATTCCTCCAAGATTAAGACAAAAATCATATTGATTGAACAATAATTGATCTCCTATGGGAACGAAAGGAGCTCCCTGTCCTCCTAAAGCGACATCATTAGTTCTAAAATCACTTATCACTTTACATTCACAAGCATTAGCCAAATGCTGTCCAGAGCCAATTTGATAAGTTAATCCAATTTCGGGTTGATGAAAGACAGTATGACCGTGGCTTGAGATAAAATCAACCTTAAGGTTATGGTCAAGAATAAATTTTTTTACCTGATTGCCTAACCAACTTCCGTATTCATTATGAAAAGCCAATAATGAGACTGTATCAAGATTAACCGTGTTTTTAAGTTTTTCTTTAAATGTTATGTCATAATCTACACTTTGGGTGTTGAGTATTGTAAAATCCCAGATATCATTTTTTTTCTCAAAATGACAATAAACGATATCAAGACCATCCAATGAAGTTCCTGACATTAAACCTATGACTTTATATTGGTCTTTATTTGAATTCATGTTTTTTAGATTGAAAGTTGAACTGGCGATATTCCAATAGCCTTATGTTTGCCAATAAAATGTTGTGCCGCAACCTGCTGAAAGGTTTCAAGATCCTGGTATCCAAGAATAATGTTGTTAATATTATCAGTTTGTAATATTCGCAAAGCGTAGGGGTTGCCAAACAGGTATAAAGCTACATTTTTTGTACGGCTTAATTCTGCAATTGTCTCCTTCATTTTTTTGTTTATTCCAAATTCGTTTTTTGGTTTTATAGAATCAGGGAATAGGGCAATAAGGATATTGTTATTTGTAGTCGTTTTAGAAAGATTTATAAAGTTGAAATTTTTTGTTTTTTCGATTTCTGTAAAGAAAACACAGTGGTCTGTATTTTTTATTAAAATAGCATCAAATCCCTCAATCATGAATTTGGATAAACTTTTTTGATCTGAGATATAATGAGTAAGTGATGCTTTGGCTATATTTTGATTTAGAGAAGTTATTTTGTTGATATCGATATTATGTTCTGAAGAGTGTTTTGTAAATGCATTTTCTTTAAATGCTGCGATTCTGCTAAAACTTTCTTCAATTTGATCAGTGGTCGCATTTTTTTCAATAGTTAGTATTCCTTCTTCCACATGCTCCGCAAAGCATAAAACATCGTTACCGGCATCAAAGGCCTTCCATTCTAAAAGTCCTTTTTCTGGGTATAGTTTTGAAACGCTATGCATATTAAGTGCATCAGAAATTACAACACCTTTAAAACCTAATTCTTGCCTTAATAGTCCCTTAATAATATCTTTTGATAATGTGGCTGATATATTTTTTCCTTTAGAAAGAGAAGGAACTGCTAAATGGCCAATAAGTATACTGTCGATACCTTGAGCAATAGCTTTTATAAATGGATATAATTCTGTGTTCTGTAATTCTTGTTTTGATTTCATAATCACAGGAAGACCCAAATGAGAGTCTACTTCGGTATCCCCATGACCAGGAAAATGTTTGAAACATCCTAAAATTCCTGATGCTTTAAGTCCATTGTAAAATGCAATAGACTTAAGTGTTATCTGTTCTTTATTTTCTCCAAAAGCACGATAACCAATTACAGGATTATTAGGGTTGATATTTACATCTGCTACTGGGGCAAGGTTAAGGTGAATTCCAATATTAGCCAAATCATTTCCTACATGTTTTCCTACTTCAAAAATCAAATCTGTTTGGTCTTTTGGGAGGGCTCCTAATGTGATGGCATAGGGATATTGCGGAGTGTTTTCTACACGCATTGCTAGGCCCCATTCTGCATCTATACTTATAAGTAAAGGGTGCGAGGCTATATTTTGATAGTGTTCGATAAGTTCTGATAATCTTTGTGCACTATTTTCGTTGCGTATTACTTTTTTCTTTCCTTCAAAGTTTGTTGCAGCACTAATTCTGCTATGAAAAAAAGTTAACCCTCCTATTTTATAATCTTTTATAAGTCTTTCAATCTTTTTTATTTCTGAATCACTATCATTTATAAATGCAGCGGGAAAGAAGAACTGACCAATTTTTTCTGTTTTGGATACGATATTCATACTGCTATTTTTTATCTTTCTTTCCATAATCATTAGGGTATTGTATATATCTGGTAAGGATGATTCCGGGTACAGCTGCTACTGCAACCCAAATAAAAAAGCCCGTATAACCGATAGCTTCCTGGATAATGCCACTGACCATACCTGGCAACATCATTCCTAATGCCATAAATCCCGTTGCAATCGCATAATGAGAGGTTTTAGAAACTCCTTCGGCTACATAAATCATAAACATTAAATATGCGGCGAATCCAAAACCATATCCAAATTGCTCTATGATTACTACCAATGTTGCAAATAGAGTGGATGAAGGTTGCCAAAATGCAAGCAAAGCATATAATAGATTAGGTAGGTTTAATGCCAATATCATAGGAAGCATCCATTTTTTTAATCCGTGCATTGAGATTACGATTCCGCCAAGAATACCTCCAATAGTTAAGGCTATAAGTCCAAAAGTTCCGTATATAGTACCTACAGCTGTAGTAGATAATGCAAGTCCTCCAACTTCGGTTTGATCCAATAAAAAGGGGGAGGCCATTTTGACTAATTGAGATTCTCCTAAACGATACATAAGGATAAAAGCGATTGCAAGTCCAATTTGTTTTTTTTGAAAAAATGTACTGAAAACATCAAAAAAACCTATTTTCTTCTCTTTATCCAGAGTATTCTCCTGTTCTATTTTTGGAGTAGTGAAGAAATTAGTAAGTGTCAATATCACCATAAAAACAGCAGTGATAGTTATAGTATAGGACCATGCTTTCTGATTATTTCCATAATACTCTTCTAAAAAACCCGCAAGTACAACAATAAGGCCTTGTCCGGTAATCATAGCTAAGCGATAAAATGTACTACGTACACCGAGAAAAAAAGATTGTTTCTTTTCAGAAAGGCCAATTAAATAATATCCATCTGCGGCGATGTCATGTGTGGCAGAAGCAAAAGCAGCAATCCAAAAACAAGAAAGACTTAAAATAAAGAAATTGTTGGTAGGAATCGTTAACCCGACTCCAAGAAAAGCTATAGCAATAAGAAGTTGCATACCTAAAAACCAATTGCGTTTAGTGCTTTTAATATCTACCAAAGGACTCCACAAAGGTTTAAGAACCCATGGTAAATATAGCCAACTTGTATATATACCTATATCGGCGTTACTCACACCTAATTTTTTATACATAATTACAGAAACTGTAATTACTATTACATAGGGTAGACCTTCTGTGAAATAAAGTGAAGGTACCCAAGCCCAGGCATTTTTATCTTTATTTGATGATTCTATCATGAATTGTTTTTAAGGAAAGTAAGATACTCACAAATTTATTAATAAAACTTAGTTTATATTTTATCAATATAGTCTAACTCAAGCTTGTCAAGATGTATCTCGGGGAGTGATTTTTTATAAAAGAAATCAATGATTTGATTTTCAAGATATGAATTGATTTTGTCAATTTTTTTTTCTTCAATCATTGTAAAGATATTCATTGCTTCAGCCTTTTTAAATTCTGCAATAAGCTCGTCTGGATTTTTAACCGCATCCATGCCTCTATATCGTTCTATTTTTTTCTTCATCCATCGATGACTCATTAATTTTATTTGGCTATCATGAAATTCTTTACTCAGTCGATTAATTTCTTTAATATTATTTTTATCTTCTTTATTAGCACGATCCAGAGCTACTTTAGCTTTTGTAAATTGTCTTTCAAACTTAAAATCAAGACGTCGCATATCTCTTTTTAGATGTAAAATCACCGCATAGAGAGCATTGTCATATATGGTTAAGAAATCTTCATAAGCATATAAAGCATCAAGAAATATGATCGCACGTTTTTTATACAATCGGGGTATGGGTTGTTCTCGTACTTTTTTAAAAAGCATATTAAGTTCGACTTGTTTTTCTTCAGGGATATTTACAAACCATGAATTATTCTTTAGCGTCCTTATTTTTTTGGTTATTTGGAGTTTAGTCCCTTTGTATAATTCTGATTTATAACTAAACCGATAGGTATTTGGATTAACTTCCTCAATTTCTTGAGCGCTGCTTTGATATATGAGTATAAATACAATAATGAATGTGAAGAGTTTCATATATCGTCTTTGATTAGTATAAGCCTTATTAAGTGTGTTGTAATGTTAACGTAAGATATGATTTGATTGTTGTATTATAAAATAGACATTGAATTTTAACTCATAAAAACACAATATTTTGAACTTTGTTGTGAAAAAAAGTAAGGTGTAGAACGGCAATTCTACACCTCTTGTAATTAAGAAAAAAAGCTAACTCAGACTTAATTAATAGTTTTTGATTATATATTAAAACACAAGTTTAGTACTCTTCATAGAAGATCTCTTTATAATAAGACCCTAGAAAACACAAAAAGGGTAGTGGTAATATGAAAAAAAAGAATAATGATTTAAAAAAGTTACCTCAATATTGTAATGTAGTTTTGTGTTCTAGGAGAATGATTAAAAAGTTTTGCTTTTTTAGGGTAGCGCCTGGATTGCTTTAGAAGAGTTATTTCTTTTAACCTTTACAAATTGAAGATCATCATTATTTTTAACAACACCAATATACCTTGTATTACCAATAGTGATGAAGGAGAAATCTTTAACATCCCCCTTAAGATATAATCCACATTGATCATTTGGTACTGCAATAAAATTACCATTACCATCACCCTTTAAAAAGGTACCAATACTTGAATCGTTTCTAGGGGTTTCGATTTCAGAAGCATACAAATTTCCTCCAAGTATAATGTCTTTGAAGCCGTCTCCATCAATATCGTCAGAGATTATTTTATTAACCGAAGAAAATTGAGCTTCATTAGGCAATGGAGTTATTTTAAACTTTCCTTTACCTAAATTTTCTATGTAACTACTCGCAAAAGTTTGAACTTTGTAATGTATCTCGGCATTGTCTAGTTTTTCTTTACCATATACTTCATTAACATCTGCAATTGCAAACGAATTATAGTCTTGGAATTTTTTTCTTAATGTTGGCATTTGCTGAGATGAACATGATTTACCACGAACCGGAAATAATTTTCCAAAATTATAATAACTCAGTACTATATCTTTTCTCTTATTACCGTCAAAATCATCTGCATATACTTCAAAAGGTTCATCTTTTGAGGCTTTGTATTTGTAATTTAGACCTAAATTACCAATTATATAATCAATATCGCCATCATTATCAAAATCATCTTGAGTTATGCTTGACCACCAACCATTGGTGTTTTGAAGCCCAGTAGATGTTGTTGTATCTTGAAATGTATTACCATCATTGCTATAAAATAAGATTGGTGTCCATTCACCTACGATAATAAGATCTAGTGTACCATTATTATCAAAATCTGTCCAACTAGCATCTGTAATCATTCCTAATGTTGAAAAATCCGGGGCTATTTCTGCTGTTACATCTTTATAAATACCATTATCATTATTTAAAATATAACTCTTTGCCGGCCAGGGGTATTGTCCAACAACTAATCTCCCACCTACAAATAGATCTAAATCTCCGTCATTATCGTAGTCACCTGCTATTACTCGAGAACCGCTAGTTTCTATGCGAGGTAAAACGCTTATACTTTTAATAAATTTGCCTTTACCATCATTTATATAAAGTCGGTCTTGAAAATTTGCTAAGTCTTGATCACCTTCATTACCACCACTCACGACATATAGATCTTTATCTCCATCATTATCGTAGTCCAAAAATAATGCACTCATATCTTCCATATCCTTATCAGCTTCCCAAATAATATCGTTGGTTCTGTTGAACTTACCTTCAGTATTTTGGACAAATAGTGTTGCTGCTTGTTTTGAAGCACCACCTATGTAAAAATCTTCTAAGCCATCTCCATTTACATCGCCAACCGCAATCCCTGGACCCAACATAGAAGTTTGATGAGGTAATAGAGGCTCAAAATAATAGTCATCATATTTGTTTTCTATATGGGCAAAATCTACACCAATGGTATCTAAAGCTATAGTTTGAAATAGCGGTTTATTTTGAAGAGATTCTTTTTTTGATTTCTGAGCAGAGGAAAAATCTACCAGGAGATTTTGATTTGCTTTTACATCTTTTATTTCAGAAATATCACCATTTGGCCATACTACTTTTACTAATGATACGATTTCTTCTTTCCCTAAACCAAAGTGTAATATAGGAGCTACAGAAGATTGAAATCCCCTGGTTAAGGTAAGTTCATTGAATTGTTGTGATTGATTGGTCGTTATATATACTTTTGCTCCAAGACCATTTTGGTTGTTTTTAGTACCTTTTAGACTTATTGTTAAAAAATTATTATGGTCTAAATTATTGTTTTTATAAATCGAGGGATGCTGATCGATATTATTAATAACAAAATCTAAATCCCCATCATTATCCAAATCAGCATATAGAGATCCATTAGAAAACGTTTTTTCATCCCATCCCCATTCATCTACCATATTTTTAAAAGTAAAATCTTTGGTGTTTTTAAAAATATAATTAGATATTTTTTCTGAAGGGATTTGTTGTACTTCTTCTGCTGATAATGCTGCATTCCCAAAATAGTTCTTCGTTTTTAATTTTGCGAAATAATCCCTGTTATTAATATCCCTTCGTGTTCCGTTAGAAATAGTTATGTCTTTCCAACCGTCATTATCTAAATCTGAAAAAAGTATTGACCAACTCCAATCAGTGGTTGATATTCCGGCTATTCTTGAAACTTCACTAAAAACTGGATTTCCGTTAGCATCATTCCCCCTGTTTAATTGAAGACTATTTTGCATGTACTGATAGTTTAAACCAGAATTTACCATTTTAGTAAATCCCAATGGATTCATGCTTGACATATTAGCTTTAGATCTTCTGTTGTCTTCTGGAGTCATGTCTACCTGGGCTATGTCATGAAGATTATCATTGTTATAATCGGCTATATCTGCCCCCATGCCATATTGAGAAGTATGATTTACAGCTTCTTTAGCAATTTCCTTGAATGTCCCATTCTTATTATTTATGTACATGAAATCTGGAGAATCGAAATCATTAGATACATAAATATCTTTAAAACCGTCGTCATTAAAATCTGCAATGGTTGCACTTAGTGACAGTCCAAAGTTTAATATTCCAGATTCGATAGTAACGTCGGTAAAAGTACCATCACCATTGTTTTTAAATAAAATATCAGACTCTTCTATTTTTGGATTATTTACTTTACGTCGATATAATGATACGGGGCTTTTAAATGGAGTGGGAGGGTAGTTGGCCAGATATAAGTCTAAATCCCCATCATTATCATAATCAAAAAAAGTACTTTGGGTGGTATGCCCGTTATGGTTTATCCCAAATGCTTCAGCCTTTTCTGTAAATGTTATTTGCCCAGAGTTTACTGAAGGACCATTATTAATATATAAAAGATTATTTCTTTTGTTGCTTTTCCCAGAAACACTTACGTAAATATCTAAATACCCATCGTTATTAATGTCAACCATGGTAGTTCCTGTAAACCACCTATCATCTCCTGCTACATTAGCCGCATCTGTAATATCTTCAAACTTAAATTTTCCTTTATTTAAGTATAATGAATTGGATTTCATATTAGCAGTAAAAAACAAATCTACAAGCCCATCGTTATTAATATCACCAGCAGATACTCCTCCTCCCATATACATATATGGGTAAGTAAAGTAATTTAGACTATCCGTCTCAATAATATCATTAGAAAACAAAATACCTGTACGATCACTGGATAGCAAACTAAACTGTTTTTCTTTATTTTCCTGACAAGAAAACAATACTATTGAAAAAAATACGATGCTATATATCCTCTTCATTTTTAAATTTTTTAGAAAATTATAAAAAGGGCCCCAAATAAACAATATCTAAGACCCTTTTAAATCATAATTATATTTTTTTAGTATCCTTCATTCTGTGGAAGTAAGTTCGGATTTATACTTAATTCAGAATTAGGTACAGGAACTAATTCGTGACCTGCAGGTATGGTTTGACCATATCGTTCTTGAATATACCGGGTAGCTTCACCTGACCTTCTAATCACTGGCCATAAAGAAAATTCCCCTCCCAGCTCGTGTCTGTACTCTTCAAGAATAATATCCATCATACTTCCTGTTGGAGTAGGGGCAGTGCCTCCCCAGGCACGATTTCTAATTCTCATTACGTTTTCCATGGCTTTACCGTCATTACCTGATTTATGATAGGCTTCAGCTAAACTTAGTAGTACTTCACCGTAACGTATCCAAATATGACCTTGACCTCCAAAAAGTTGAGTTCTACCCCAACCATCAATATTAGGATCTCTCCAGCTTTTAATTCCCCAATATCCTGTTCTTTGATCAGATTCTGCTTCCCCTGCTGGTGCACCTGTCCAAGGGTCAGCAATTGTACCACAAGTATTGATATCTACTCCCTCATACATATTAATATCAATTAATGGGTCAGGATGTTCTTCACCTGGTCCAATCACTGTGGCTTGCCTCCTTAAGTCTCCAGGTTCAAAAGAATCATATAATTCTTTTCTTGGGATACCTGCAAAACCACCACCACCAGTGATATCAGTTGGCATAGCAAATAATTGTAAAATATTTACTTCATCATTTCTGTTCCAGCTTAAATCACCATTAGCAGCCCATTGTATTTCAAATATTGATTCTTTACCATTTGGGTTTGCTACGGCATGAATATCAAGATAATTTTCTTCTAAAGAAGTAACTCCTCCAGTTTCTATAGCTTCAAAAGCTGTAATTGCCCTATCATATTGTCCTAACCACATATGAGCATTTCCTAAAACGGCATAGGCGGTTCCTTTGGATACCCTGCCTTTTTCTTCATCATATGACCACGGAAGTCTATCTACTGCCTCTTCCATATCAGTAACTATTCGTTGCCAGATCATCTCTTCAGGGTCTCTACCCTTAAAAGGGTCATCATTTTGACTCAACATTAGAGGTACATTTCCATAGGTTGCGGCAAGATATTGATACGATATAGACCTGATTACCAATACTTCACCAATTAGCCTGTTTCCTAGGTCTGCATTTACATTTCCAGCATCAATAGCTGGTTGTAAATTATCAAGTGCATTATTGGCTCTACCAATAGCTCTATAAAGGTTGGGCCATATTTTAACAGCAACATCACCATCGGGACTAAGATCTAATCTGTCATATTCTGATTCTCCCCGTACAGCACTATCTTGCCAATCTAGTGTAATGTTATTAGCCATTCTAAAAATACCTTTAACATTAAACTCATTGGGTAGACCGGGATCACCCTGTGAATCATTTTGTAATCCATCATATACACCTGTTACAGCTGCTAATGCTGTATTATCATCGCTAAAAACAATGTTCTCTGATAAATCTTTTTCATTTTCATCTAATAAGAACTCATCAGAACAGCTCAATACAAAGGTTAGTATTGCAACTCCAAAGAAAACGAAAAGCTTAGTGTTTTTGAGTTTTATATTCATAACAATTTATTTAAAATTTTAAATTAAATCCAAGTGTAAAAAATCTTGATACTGGATAAGCACCAGCATCTATACCTCTGGTAGTAACACTGCTCTGACCTTGGATATCTGAGTTTTGTCCTACTTCAGGATCAGAACCACTATAATCTGTAATAGTGAATAGATTTTGAGCACTTAGATATAGTCTAAAGGAATTTAGACCAATTTTATCGGTTATTTCGCTAGGTAAAGTATACCCTAAATTAATGTTTCTTAACCTAAAATACGAACCGTCTTCTACAAAGTAACTGGAAGCCCTGTTATTTTGGACACTTCCATCATCGATTAAGGCTCTGGAAAAAGTATTTGAAGGGTTACCAACTGTCCATCTATTATTGAAATATTCGGTACTTACATTTGAGAAAGATGCCGAATTACCATAACCTGAGGCACTTTCTAATTCTCGTTTTACAAGATTCAATATTTCATTGCCATAAGTACCGTAGAAATTAAGTCCCAGATCAAAGTTTTTGTAAGCAAAGTTAAGGTTTAAACTTCCATAAAAATCAGGTATAGGACTACCTATAACTTCTCTGTCCTCTCCAGTAATTTGACCATCACCGTTAAGATCTCTAAACCTACGATCACCAGGTGAGGTCTCTGCAGCTTGATAATTTCCATTAGGAGAAGCTGTATTTAATGCATCGATCTCTGCTTGACTTTGGTAAATACCATCTGCTACAAAGCCATAGAAAGATCCTACCTCTCCACCAAGTTCTGATCGTGTTATGTCAAACCAAAAAGCACTTTCATTAAAACTATCTAAGAATTCGTTATTAAATCTGATTTGTCCTACAGGAGAATCAATTTTGGTAATTTCATTTTTGATCGTAGTAATATTGGCATTAATATCAAATGTAAAATCACCTTCATCTTTGCGATACCCGACTAAAAATTCGAATCCTTCATTAACAGCTGTAGCTCCGTTTACAGGTCTTGTAGGGAATCCAGATTGACCAGGCGTTGTTATGTCAAATAGGATATCTTTAGATTTTCTGTTAAAATAATCTACTGTAAAGTATATTTTATTATTCAAAAGTTCTCCATCGAATCCAATATTACTCTGTACTTGGGTTTCCCAGCGTAAATTAGAGTTTGAAGCACTTACAGGAGCTAGTCCTAATGATTGAGTAGTGTTTCCTCCAAAACTATAACTAGAATCATTTCTAGGTGTTCCGTTACTAAAGGTGGTGCCAGATACAAATGGAGCTATTCCAAAGAAGTTACCAGTTTCTCCCCAACTTCCGCGAAATTTCAGGACATTAAAAATACTACCTTCCATGAAGTCTTCTTCATCTATATTCCATCCTGCAGCAAATGATGGAAATACATCCCAGGCATTTTCGACAAGAAATCTATTTCCTACACCATCTCTTCGTATAGTAGCAGTTGCGTAATATTTGCTTTCAAAATTATAATTTAACCTGGCAAACGTACTTGCTAAAGTTTCTCTGGCAAAGCTACCTTGTCTATTGGTAATATCTTGAGCTTGTGCAATATCCCGAATTCTGTTATTTAAGAATCCTGTACCTTCAATTTGAGTAAATTTTGTATACCCTCGTTGTGCAGAATATCCTGCAAGAACATCTAAGTTATGTTTAGTAGCAAAAGTCTTTTTATATTGAAATATATGTTCTGCTAATATTTCATTAAATGTATTCTGCGTAACAGTAAAGACAGCGTTATTTCTTAAATCAATATTTCCATTACTACGGTAATATTGTGGGTTAAAAACCCAACCTGCAAAATTTGTAGCTCGAGCACCAATGTTAACTCTAGTAGAAAGTCCGTCTATTATATCCCATTCTGCACTTATGTTAGCCAGTATATCATTTGTTACATTATCGCGATCATCTTCTAAAGCTCTGGCTACAAAATTTCTACCATCACGAAACGTTTCTGATCCCACATCTGGATAAGCTCCAAAGTTCCCATTTCCATCAACGGGTACATTACTTAAGTTAGGATCTCCATTAAGATTAAGTTCCCCTACTGGTGCTAAATGTGGTATATTTCCATAGAGATTTAATAGACTTCCACGTCCTGATCCCAACGGCTGAAAGTTTTGAGAAGATATATATTTTACACTTCCTTTGAAACGAACCTTATCGGTCACATCAAATTGAGCATTTAATCCGGCATCATAACGTTTGTATTCAGAGCCAATAAGAGTTCCTTCTTCATCATAAAACCCTAAGTTTAATGCTACTCTGGATTTTTCGCCACCTCCTCGTATACTTAATGTAGTACTTTTACTGATTGCTTCGCTAAATACCTCGTCTTGCCAATCTATGTTTCTCAGACTACCAGAATTGTTCCATCCATCATAAGGAATTGCAGAACCGGCAATTTCAGAATCACTGCTTCCGCTAAGTTCGAGTGCAAGTGAGGAAAATCTATTTACATCAAGGACATCAACACTTTTTGGTTTGGTACGTACTCCCAAAAAAGAATTTAACTCAACATTTACTCTTCCTTTTTTTCCTTTCTTAGTTTCAATGATTACAACACCATTACTTGCTCTAACACCATAAAGAGCAGTAGCAGATGCATCTTTTAAAACAGATAAAGATTCTATGGTGTTAGGGTTGATAAAAGAAATATCTTGTGTTGGAAAACCATCTACAATATAAAGAGGTGTAGTACTACCAAAAGAACCTACACCTCGAATGTTTACTGTTACAGATGAACCTGGTGCTCCAGAATTAGCGGTGATTTGTACACCACTAGTTTTACCCTGTAATGCTTGATCTACGGTTGTAGTAGCAAAATTATTAAGTTCTTCTGAACTAATTACAGATACAGCACCAGTAAGATCTTTTTTAGTAGAAGTACCATATGCAACAACAACAACTTCTTTTAAAGCTTCTGCATTTTCTTCTAATTGAATGTTAATTGTAGTATTTGTACCTACAGGAACCTCTTTGGAAGTAAAGCCAATAGAACTAAAGGTTAAAATTGCATTTGCACTAGATACGGTAAGTGAATAATTGCCGTCAAAATCTGTTGCAGCACCATTCGAAGTACCTTTTTCAACAACAGACACACCGGGTATAGGTTGTCCGTTGGTATCTGTAACTATACCTGATATAGATTGTTGAATAGAAACGTAACCTATTTCTACAGATCGTTTTTTAGAGTCCTCAATCGTTTTCGTGTTTGATACATTTTTTAAATCCGGATTTATTTTGATATTCCCTGAATGGGTATTTGCCCGAATTGAAAAAAATGAAACTAATAAAGAAAATAAGGTGAGTCTTATTTTTAAGTTAAATTTAAGCAGATTGAGCTGATATTGCTCAGAGCCTTTAAGGTTTTTCATATATTTGAAATGTTTATATAGTTGCTAATTTTTAGTTGACTATTATATATCGGGAAATGTTGGAGCATTTCTCGATATTTTTTGTAATAATCAGAAATCTTGATGTCAATTTTATTGCATAGGCATTGTTATTTATAAATATTAGATTTACGATAAGTATCTTTTATAAAAGTGTTTAAGATTTTTTTAATAGGTTTCTTTTTAATTTTTTAATTATAATTTAGGTTATATTCATTTGCACACAAAAAATCTAAAAATCCTCTTTATTATAAGACCCAAAAATTGTCAAATCGGGTAGTGTTAAAATGGGAAAATCGTATTTTTTTTATTAAAAAAATGTCATTAAATGAATTATGAATATTTAAGCATATGTATTTCGTAATGCTAAGCGTAATATTTTAAATGATTTTTTTAAATGGAATTTCACTGTATTTATTGAAATACCAAGTGAGTCAGCTGCATTTTGATATTTTTCTCCATCCAAAACGCAAAGCTGAAAAACTTTTTTACTTTGTTCTGGTAATACTTCCATAGCCTTTTGTACTTTGATTTTTGTTTCTGTTTCAATCAAATATTCTTCATAAGAAGGAGAAGAAATTACATTAGAATTTTCTAATTTTTCTAATTTTCTATTTCTTTTAATCCTTTTTAAACTATTGTTTTTTACAGCTGTACTGATGTAATTTTTTAAATCTAAAATTTCGTTTTTAGGTTTTCTTCTCAATATTTTAACAAAAACATCTTGAACCATATCTTCGACTTCAGACATGTTTTCGATATAACTATATGATAGTAAACACCATTCTTGATAGTGTTTTAAAAACATGGCTTCAATTTCTGGTTGATTATTAATCTTTAAATTATTTCCCAACATTACATTACTATTTATCCAATATAAATTTTATCATTACACTTAAGTTCTTTCCTTAATAGCTTATCCTAATTATCTTTTTTTATTAAACAAACCCAATCTCTTTGAAAAGTTTCATCTTTTTGAGTTAAGGGGAGACCTAGTTTTCGTATTCCTTCACCATGTATACTTTCTACAGATCCTTTTTGCAACTGTCCTCCGTTTTGGGGATCAAACCAATGTATTGTAAAATCACCTTTTACATTAGTTAAATTGATGGTGTGTACTTTCGATTTTGGTAGGTAAACAGCATATATTTCTCCTGTTTTACGTAAGCAATATGCTTTTGATGAGTTGATTAGTGTATGTTCTGGTTGCATTTTCCAGTATGGTAAATTGTCTTGAAAAAATGTAATAGCATGATTAGTTAATTCCCAAAGTCGAGTTCGTTCTCTCCAATCTTCAGAATTTAGATCATTGTGTGGGTGTTTTGCGCCAAAATACCATTCCAAACCTGCAGCTCCCGACAATAAAGTTCCCCAAAGAACATATTGTCGTAAGGAATCATGATCGGGGTCTTCATTATCCGGTAAAGCTGCAGTATGCCATAAACCTATTTCGTCCATGGTAATTAACCAATCATGTCCTTTTTCTTTTGCTTTTGTTTTCCAGGTTTCAACTACATGTGATGCAAATTCTCTTTTGTCTTGTTGTAATGACAAGCCATCTAAGTACTGATATCCCAAAATAGAATCTAAAATTTTACTTCTTAGTGGATCATGTGAATGCGTATGTAAAAGAACAGGATGTCTATATGGGTCGGCATTTTTAAGAAATTTAGCCATTGCCTTTCGCTGACTATCATTTTGTCCTATTGGAGACCAGGAAGCTGGACCGTTTTCTTCTCCTAAGTTCCAGTTTAGTGCTAAATGATGTCCGAAGCGAGCAATTAATTCTCTGAAATATAATTGCCTCATAGGTCCTGTATTTCCCTTATCGAGCATTGTTTCATTTTCAGTTTCTTGTAGTACCAGATGTAATAAAATCCCTTTGGCTTGCATGTGCTGAAAGGCAATTTCCCATTGATCTAATTTGCTAACATCAAAACGGGTAAAATCTTCAGGGTGTATATATGGCCATACATCTTTACCATCTCCTAAAATATTCATGGTTAGAAAGTAGATCGAATTCATTCCTTTTGAAGCTAAAAAATTTATAGCTCCTATTAATGATTTTCCTTTGCCGTTTTTCCAACTGGGATCACCAGGCTTCCAATCTTTTAGATGAGGTTCATATTTATGTATTTCTTCTGTAGTACTTGCTTCGCCATCTTTGTTTGAACTCTGTATGCGATAGGTGTCATCAAAATCTACATATCCCAATAAGTTTTCAGGACTATTTGCTCCTCCTTTTAACCAGTATTTTTTTGAATCTTGAAATCGATAATATCCTTTTGAAGCTTCAAGACGACCATTAGCTCTAAAATCAACTCCATCTTTATCAGATTCTGTTACTATAAATTGACCTTTAGCATTTGTGATGTCAACTTGTTCTCCTTTTTTTAAATCATCATCTAGAGCAATACTATCTTTATGATGAAGTGTTGCAGAATAACTCCATTTTCCTATTTGATCTGGGGTGAATCTTGCCTTCCAGATATTTCCTTCTTTAGCTCCCGTTTCAGAAGCATTACCATCCGCAGCAAAAAAACCTCTTATGGTATATTGCGTTTTTTCATGTTTGAATTCTACATTTAAACGATAATTTAAAAATGGATTATCAGAAGCTGTTTCTGATGTTTCTGGTCCGGCAAACGATAAGGTTACGGTATGCCATTGCTTATGAATAGGTATAGCATTTGATTGTGTAACGGTTTCACTATTATCCTTAGAGGGTAGTTTAAGTCGTTCTATTGAAGTAAGCTCTGGTCCACCACCACGATTACCGCTTCCTGATGCTATGTATACATAGTCGCCAATAATGGCAAACCCTGTGCCATGACGCCCTTGTAGTAATGAAGGCCATTTGCTCCATGTTTTTGTTTTACTATTGTAAGCTTCAACTTCATTATGAGCAGCTTCATGCGCCATACTTTCACCTCCACCAATTATAATATCATTATTCCATGAAAATGCAGAATTACCGGCTCTTTGAGTAGGTATTTCTAGTATATTAGTTACTGTTTCCCATTTGCCAGTTTCAAAATCATAGATATTTCCATAAGTATTGGTCAATGCCATATCTTGATTTGTTTTTTTTGAAGTCCTGCGGCCAGCAAAAGCATATAGTTTATTATTGGCCACTACGGCCTGAAAATGATCTCGTGCATCAGGCGCATCGTCCAAAACTTTCCAGGCTCCTGTTTTAGGATCATATTCATCTAACCAGGGTTTGTAGCCATCTACATGGCCATTTGTAATCCCGCCAACCAAATAAATTTTATTGTTATGATACACTACACCTGCGCCTCCACGACGTCGATGTTTAGGAATTGTATGGCCGTATACAAATTCATCTCGTTCAGGGTAATATATGATAACACGATCAAGAGGTTTCTCGTTTGGCCATTTCCCGGTCATTGCACCTATAAGATATACAGCATCCTCTACAACTACCGGTTGAAAATGATGTAACTCGATAGGGGTCTTTGATTTAGCTTCCCAAGTATTTGTTTTTGTATCAAAAACATCAATAGGATTAATTCTTCTACCACCAATCAATAAAATTTTATCTTTAAACGCCACCATCCCTGCTTCATGACGAGCAGTTGGTTTACCCTGTACAGAAATAGTTTCCCATTGACTATTTTCTATTCGTGTTTCCTTACAGTTTACGAATAGGAGCAGGCTTAATAGCAATAGAAAATTATATGTAAGACTAAAAAGACGTTTCATAAGTTTTTACTTCATTTTTAAAGTTTAGTTTTGGTTTTTTTTCCTGAAATGATAGTTATTAGTTTTTGTTTTTTATTACCATCATTACCAACCAAACCAAATTCATCGCTTTTATAATTCCAGTTTGCATATCCAATTCCTGTTTCTTCAAAAAGCTCGATCATATCCTCAGACCAAATAAGACTATCTTTTTGTGGTGCGTCAGAAATAATTCCAAACTCTCCACAGTATAGAGGTAAGCCTAATTCTTTTGCTTTTTGAATGGGCTTTTGCCACATTTTTAATAATATGGCTTTGTTAAATTCTACATTTACCCATTTTTTTACTAATGGTTTTACAGCTTGAGGAAGTTTCTTAAATTCCTTTTCAGTAAGTATTATTCCCGGGTAATGCACAGGGCCTTTGTATTCTTTTAAAGGAGTCCAATGTGTTTTGTAATGACTTAATAAAAAAGGCTTATAAAAATGAAAGCTCAAAAGAATATTTTTATCATTTAGAGGCACTTCAAGAGCATCAAAAGTTTCTACCGATTGCCATCGATTAGAACCTATAACAATTGTACGTTCTGGTTCTAATGTTCTAATGGCAGAAAAAGCACTAACAAGCAATTTGTTCCAGTCATTGTGATCGTCTGCAACGGCTTCATTCATTAATTCATAGGCCAATAAATGATTAGGGTATTTTTTTAACGTTTTTGAAAGATCACGCCATAGGTCAAAGAATTTTTCTTGTTCTAATGTACTAGTCCATAATGGTTTTACTTTCGCATTAAAATGGTGTGATCTTAAAATATGTAAATCGACTATAACTTTTAATCCATATTCAGAACACCAATTCACACAATCTTCCATTAATTGAAATGCATCTTCATATCGATTTCCATTTTCATCCCACATTTGTTCTTCATCAATGGGCAATCTGATGTGATCAAAACCCAGATCTGCAATTTTTTTTACATCTGATTTTGTGAAAAACTTTGTTCGTTCTTCCGTTTTTTTCTTGGTTTGAGATAGCCAATGTGCAATGTTAGTTCCTTTTTTTACTTCAAATTTTTCAAAATCTGTTTGTTTTGAATTTTGACCAAAAGAAAGGGTAGAAGCCAATATTATAAAAATGACCATCATATATTGCATTATTTTAAAGCTTGTCCTCATTGTATTTTATATATATTACCAACCTTTGTTATCAAGAGCTTCTAGAACGACTACTTCATCCATTTCTGCATCCATTGTACCAGCTACAGCAATGGCACCTAGAAGTTCATCATTATGCCAAATGGGATATCCTCCTTTTAAAGGAACATATGCTTCTGATGTAGCACTATCCAGAACCAACATAGGTGTTCTTCCTTCTAATACTACATTTTCGAGATCGATTGTGGGCCTTTTAAAAGCAGCAGCGGTGGCAGCCTTACCAATTGCTATTTTTGCAGCACTACTCATTGTATTTTCAAGACTCTCTAATAATATTAGATTTCCACTGCTATCAACAATTGCAATTGCTCCTGGGACATTATGTTGAAATGCTGACTTTGTAGCAGCATTCATAAGTGATTTTGCGTCACCATACGTTATTTTAAAAGTTTCTTTTGGCATTTTTAAAGTCTATAAATTTCTTTTCGTACTAATTTCATCAAATCCATATGTTTTTCTTCATGCATAAGTCTTCTGTATTTATCACGATCTAGATGTTCTACAATATTCCAAATGGCTTTATTCATTTCTGCATGTTCAGTAAAAAAACCAACCATATCAAAAATACGGGGAGATGCATCGGCTGTAAAATACTTGTTGTAACCAAATTCTTTTGCATAAAAGAAAAACTCTACCGTATGTAAAAAATTTCTAGAACCACCAATTAAATCCCAGTCAAACTGCCAATCATTATCATTGGTGTGTAAGTAATAATCTACGTTTGACTGTTCGCACAGAGCGAGTACCTGTGCTGGATTTTCTTTGGCTAAAAGAGAATGACCAAAATCAATTGTAATTCCGGTTGCAGCATTCTGAACTTCTTTTAAAAACACAATTGTTTTTGCGCAACTATCCAAATGACAGTTTACTCTGGTTTCATTAATTTTATATTCAATAAACAAGGGCATTTCTGGTTTATAATCTGCAGCTTCGGCGACAGCATCAATCATATATTTCCAGGCTTTTTGATAATCTACCTGAAATAAGTTGTCAAACCCATCTGATAGAGGGCAACAAGTAACCAAGGGTGCACCAACGGTAATTGCATAATCTTTTGCATCTTTGATCATTTGAACAGCTTCTTGTCGCAGATTTTCTTTTGGTCTGGATAATGCACCAGGGACCCATTTTGTTTCTTTTTTGATATTGGCATTTACAGCAGCAAATTCTAATCCCATCTCTTGCATTAAAGCTTTGGTTGTATTAGCTTCTTCTGTTTCATAAGGAAACACAATCTCAACACCAGTAACTCCATTAATTTTTTTTACGATTTCAAGACGTTCTCTTAGAGCAGTAGGTTCTTGATATTCAGAAAACCTATCCTGTGTTTTACTTAAAAATGCGGTTATAATACTTTGTTTCATTTATATTTTGTTTGATATTGTTGTTGTATTAATATGTGCTGTTACTAGGTTCTTGCTCGATAATGGTATCTCTTACAATATTTTGATCTGTAAACTGATCCATTAAATCTGTTACAGTTGTTGAAAAAGAATACATTACAGCTCCCTTTTTACCAGCTTGGAACCAATGTTTTGTCCCTGCTGGTAATACTAATTGATCTCCAGGGTTAAGTACAACTTCATTGCGCATGGTGTAGCAATCTTCTTTTCCATCTACAATAAAACCTTGTGTCATGTTATTTTCTCCAGGGATATAGAAATAAAGTTCTCCACTAATAGCTCTTATAACTTCTTCTTTTCCGGGGTCATTTCCTACGGTAGGGTGCCAGTGCTCTGGTTCTGTTTGATTGGGTAATAAAACCAATATTTTACCGGCTATTCTATCAGTCTGAAACATGGTTAGTATTTGAACGCCTTCTTTTTTTATATGATTTAAACCAAAATCTGCAGCTGTTATTTTCTTTTTATCCTCTGGTGTTAGTAATAGTCCAGCAGCTTCAATCATCTCGATGGATTGTTGACAAACTTCTTTAAATTCTTCAAATTTTATCATTCTTTACTTCTTTATTGAGTTAGAGACAATGGTTTTTGTGGTTTTACGATCAGCCACATAGGTATAGCTAATACATTAAGTAGTGCGGCTAAAAAGAAAAAAGGAGTATTAGAACCTGTAAATGCTATCATATAGGGGAAAGCTAATGCAGTAAAAAAAGAACCTAAGTTTCCTGCCATATTCATGGTTCCGCTAACAGTTCCCGAATGCTCTTTTCCAATATCAAGGCAAGCTGACCATGATGGACTTAACGTCATATCTGCTCCAAATACAGCCAGAGATATAAAGATTACGGCTCCCAGGACTTCGTCCATATAGATACTTGCTACTATTCCGATGGCTGCAAGAGCAAATCCTATCATGGCAGGTACCTTTCTTGATAGTCCCCAGTTTCCTTTTTTGTAAATGAAATCTACCATCCAACCTGAAACCCAATTTCCGATGGCACCAAATATAAATGGAGCAGAGGAATAGAAACCAGCTTCAATAATATCTAAATTGTATTTTGCCTTAAGGTGAGGGAACAACCAGGTTAAACAAAAAAAGAAGGTGAAATTACTACAGAAATACTGTCCCATCATTAGCCATACTGCACGAGAACCAAATAATTTTTTAAATGAGATAGATGGCTTATTATTATTTGTTTCTTGCACATTTTCTTTGATGATTTTCAATTCATTTTCTGAAACCGAAGCATGATTTTCTGGTAAATCACGATACCACCAATACCATATTAAGGCCCATAATACTCCAATTAATCCAAGAATAACAAAACTCATTCTCCAACTTGTAATATCAATTAACCATGCTACAATAGGCAATGCAATTGCAGCTCCGATTCTACCGCCAGAAAAATTTATACCGTGTACTAAACCTCTTTCTTTTATTGGAATCCAACTAAAAATTGCTCTCGCCATGGTTGGAAAGGCTCCTGCTTCTCCAACTCCAAAAAGAAATCGGACGATGATAAGAGTGAAAAAATTATAAACCGCTCCAGTAAGTGCTGTGAAAATGGACCAAATACTAACTACTGCGGTAAGAATTTTTCTTGCTCCGTGTTTATCTGCCAAAAATCCTGAAGGAGTTTGAAATAAGGCATAACCAAGAGCAAAAATAGATAATACCCAACCCATTTGTTTATCAGATAATGCAAGGTCATTTGCTACTGGGTCCTTGGCTACCGAAATTAAAATTCGATCAAAAAGGACAATCATAGAGAGAACAAATGTGCCTAGTACCATACGATACCTAACAGGGAAAAAAGTGCTTTTTTTACTCATTTAACTTTTTTAGAATTAGTTGCTTTGTTCTATCTAGATGTGATTTGGAAAGTTCTTCGGCTAAGTCGGAGTCTCTTTTCTGGATTGCGTCAATCATTTCCATATGCTCCTGAAGTGTTTCATCAGGTTGTCTTAATAAACCTATTAAGTCAATACAAACCAATAAATTTCCTTTATGAAATAATTTGTGTAGAAAATTATTTCCGCTGCCAAGCATAATGGCATCATGAAATTTGGCATCTGCTTTTTGATAAGCATCGTTGTCAATTTTTCCATTTAAAAAAGGAAGGAATAGATTTCTAAGTTCATTTATTTCGGCATCTGAAGCGCGGTCTGTAAATAATCGAATGGCAGTTACTTCTAAAGCTATCCTGCAATCGAATATTTCTACAATTTCTCTATCTGTAAATTCTTTTACAATTACACCTTTGCGAGGAACAGATTCTATTAAACCTTCTCCTTCTAACATTTGTAGTGCCGATCGTAAAGGCGTTCTGCTAATACCCAGATTTTCTGCTAGTTTGTCTTGAACAATCTTCTGCCCAGGGACTAGTTTTTTATTTATAATCATTGATCTGACCTCTTTGTAGGCCTGTGCACTTAGTTCATTATTAGAGAGTTTTTCCATCTTATATTTTATTTCGTATACGGTATACAGTATACTAAAGTAGTCTAAACTAATGATTTATACAAATGTTTTTTAAAATTGAATGAAAATTGAGTTTTAAAATAACTTCTAACTGAATAGCAGGAAAGTCTATAAGAAAGAAATATGAAGTTGAATAAGAACCTAATAAATATAGGTGTTTAAAGAGGGGGTATATAGTGTTTGTGTTAAACTATTGTAGCAATTAATTTGTTGTTTTTACACATGGATAATATTTTAAAATATCTTTTATCATCATAGTAGTAATGCTATCAAACTATTGATAGGCTAAATAGTAATCAAGGAAGTTAGTATTATGTAGTATATATTTTGGGAAGAGTATTATTTTTTTACTTTAGAAACTTCCTGAGTTGTAACCATTTTTTTCTGTGTATTTCCCCATGTGTTCATGATATAATTCATAACATCCGCAATTTCTTCATCCTCAAGCCCTAGTGAAGTCATTGCACTATTGTATGATATTCCGTTAACTTCTATAGGGCCATTTAGTCCATACTTTATAGAGTGAATACTTTCTTTACGTTTATTAACTAACCAATCAGATCCTGCAAGGGGAGGGAATACTTTTGGAGTTCCTTTTCCATCTGGAAGATGACATTGCATACAAAAATCAGCATATATCTCTTTTCCACGGGCAATACTTTCTGAAAGTATTGCATCTTGAATTTCTAATTCTGTATTTGAAATGTATGTGTAATCAGTGTTTCCTTTTTGAGCAAGAATCGATACGCTCATAACCAATATTATGATTTCAAAGATTAAAAGTTGTTTTAAACGCTTCTTCATTTTATATTTCTATTTTAGGGAAGGAACTATTTTTACAATACCTTTATTTTCGATAGCAACATAGATAAATCCATCAGGTCCTTGTCTTACATTGCGAACACGTCCCATGCCATCTAATAGTTTTTTTCGTCCTGTAACTTTATTGTTGCTTAACTCTACCAATTCCAAATATTGAAATTTTAAAGAACCTACTACGAGGTCGTTTTTCCAATCGGGGTATTTGTCACTGGTAATAAAATCCATACCACTGGGAGCAATAGAAGGTACCCAATAATATAAAGGTTGTTCCATTCCTTCTTTTTTGGTGATATCTGTTATCGATGTACCACTATAATTGATACCATAAGTGATTACTGGCCAACCATAATTTACTCCTTTTTTTATGGGATTAATTTCATCTCCACCCCTTGGTCCATGCTCATGAACCCAAATTGTGCCATCAGGGTGGATTGCCATTCCTTGTGGATTACGATGTCCATAAGAGAAAATCGCCTTTTTTGCACCATCCTTACTTACAAAAGGGTTATCTTTTGGGATACTTCCATCATCATTAAGACGATATATTTTTCCACCATCTTTGGTAATATCCTGAGGGTTTACATCTCTATTTCCTCTATCTCCAATACAAAAGTATAAGTATCCATCATTATCAAATTCTATTCTAGATCCAAAATGGTGTCCACGGGTAGTATTTGGAGTTCCCTTATATAATTTTTCTATGTTAACTAACTCATTATTTTTAAGTTTAGCTCTTATTAGTGCTGTATTTCCTCCTTTTTCTGGACCTTCTTTAGAAGAGTATGTTATGTATAGCCATCCATTTTCTTTGTATTTAGGATGTAGCTCGATGTCTAATAAGCCTCCTTGATTACGATTATATACTTCTGGTACATTTGCAATTGAAGTTTTAACACCATCTTTAAAGAGGATTAGCTCTCCACTTTTTTCTGTAATTAACATACTCCCATCAGGTAACCAAACCATTCCCCAGGGAATTAATAAATCAGGAACTACTATTTCTGTTGTGTAATTCTTAGGATCTTCTTCTAAAGTAATATCATTTTTCTTTTCCTGAGCACATGAAAAAGTTGTAAGGAAAGCAAAAGTCAATAGGAGAACAAAATTCTTCATAAATTATGTGTTTACTCTGGAAAAATACAAAGAAATATTGTTTATAATCTATAATTTATGTTAATCCCTCCATAGATATTAAATGGTAAACCTGGATAAAAATATCTTGGAGCGTTACCTCCAAAACCTCTTGCGTTAATCTGTAATTGAGAAGCATAGTCAGTGTCTAAAATGTTATTTACACCCAAAAATAAATCATAATTGAAGTGGTTACTAATACTATTCTTAAATCCTATTTTACCATGTAATAATTCATAGTTTTTACTAAAAGTAGTATTGGCGTCATTAACTGGGATTTTGCCTACGGTTTGATAATTAAGATTACCATAAAACCCTTTTTCTGTAATAAATTCGATGCCAGAATTGGTAACTTCTGAAGGAACACCAGTAAGATCGTTACCAGAAAAATTACTGTCAAGATCAATAAAATTATCAAATGTATGGTCATATATAGATGCGTTGAAAAAGAAATTTAAAGTTCTTTTACCAAGATTTAATCTGGCAACGGTGAAATTTAATTCAAACTCAGCTCCATTATGAGTGGTTTTGCCGGCATTAATTGCAAAGAAATTGTCATCTACAGTTCTTCTTGAGACTAACAAATCTCTGGCTCGAAGCGTGTACAAAGATAAAGAACCGTATACTCTGTCGTCAAGTAGTTTGTAACGTGTTCCAATTTCATAATTCCAACCTATTTCGGGCTTTATATTTGGATTAAAAATACCATTAGGTAATAATGTTTCTGATGTTGTAGGAGTGGAGAAACCATGAGCAATAGAACCGTAAAAAGTAACGTTGTAATTTAAAGTATAGTTTATACCAATTTTTGGAGAGAGTATAGGGTCGAAATCAAATTCTCCAGAATTATCTTCTCCATCTGATAAAAACTGATCTTCAATGTCAAAGGAAGTTTGATTAAGGTGTGCCCCAGCATTAAATCTAAGTTTTTTGTTAATTTCATAATTCACTTCGCCAAACAGGTTATAATAATATCGTTTTTCATCAAGATCAGAAAGTTGATTTCCCTGTACACTACCCGTTCCGATAGGGAAATCTTCATAAAGATTTTGAAAAGTCTTACCAGTATAATTTTCAAAAAACAATTCTCCGCCTATGGTCCAATTCAGTTTCTTTTTAGCGACAAGATGTGTGCCTAAAATCCTACTCCTAATACCAAAGCTATTTGTATTTTCTTTAAGAATGTTAAATGGTCTGGGTTCATCATTATTTCTAAAAGAAGTAAATAAACTGGTGTTGTTGGATACTTTTTCATTGAAACGATGTTTCCAGGTTAGTCCTAAAATTCCGTAATTTATGTCTTCAAAACCTTGAGCTCTTCCCCATGTAAATGCAGCTTGTCTGGGATTGTTATCAAAGTCTTCCTGATTTAAGGAACTAGGTATGCCCGCTTTGAGGTCGACATAACTTCCTAATATAGAAAAGCTATCTTTTTCTCCTAAATCAAAATCAGAGGCGAGTGTTATTGTATTTCGATCATACTCATTATTCTCTCGATAACCATCGGTATGGTTATTACTATAGAGTACAATAATATTTGAATTCTTCAGAGATGTAGAGGCTCTAGCGAGAATTCGTCTTAAACCATAACTTCCAAATGACGTAGTAAGTTGACTTTGGGTAGTATTTTCTTCAGCATATTCAGGCTTAAATAATATGGCGCCACCCAATCCGACACCAAAACTACTAGATGAAGGCCCTTTATGAATTTCAATTTGAGATACAGTCCCGAGTTCTAAATCTTCTATTGAAGATTCTCCATTTCCATCAGTTAATGGAATATCACCAAAATAAGCTCTGATATTTGCGGTTCCAAATAAATTTCTGGCACCAATTCCTCTAATTGTGATTCGATTGGTGTTTAATGTTCCGTTTTGCATAAAAACACCTGCCACACGATTTAGAACAGGGTGTAATTCTATCGGATTTCCTCGGTTAATATCATTTGCAGTGATAGTAGAAACAGCATCTGTTGCATATTTATGTGGTTGCGGACGAAAATAGTCTTCAATTAATACCTGTGTTAATTCTGTAATGGGGGATAATGTTATCTCTATATGTTCATCTTTACTATAATTGTCTTTGTTGATCAGGATGTAAACTCCGGCATATCCTTCTTTAGAAAATTCGATTTTACCTAAAGCCTTTATAGAAAATTTTCCGTTCACATCAGTTAAAATACTGACATTACTTCCGACATCAAGAACCTTAGCATTTTCTATGGGCAGGTTATTTGAACTATCAATTACGGTTCCGGTAACATTGAGTTGCGAGTAAGCAGGAAAACTACAAACAAGTATTAGCAATAAAAATATTCTTTTCAAGATTTGTTTTTGTTCAAATATCGTAAACTAAAGATAAATGCTTTTAAAAAACATGATTGTGTTAATGAATTTTACTAAATACCTTTTTAAAATTTAAGAGTTATATCGTTAACAGAGAAAGAAAGAACGTTCACAGATTAAAATTTCTTAAAAGCTGTAAGAGTATCACTTTTGATGTATCAAATTCAAAAAAATGATACGAACAGTAGTTGTTATGTTTTTTTTCTTCATTGGATCTCTAATCATGACCAGTCAAGAGGTAAGAACTTTTAGAGGTACGGTAATAGACGTAGTCACTAAAGAAATAATTCCTTTTGCAACAATCGCAGTTTATAATGATAAAAATGAATTGTTAGATGGTACCTCGACAAATGATAGAGGACATTTTCAGTTAAAAACTAATAAACGATTTACATATTTTGAAATTAGTTTTATTGGCTATGAAAACTTTGTGAAACGACTTTCTGAAATTAATGACCTTACCAATATCTCAATTGAATTAAAACCGACAGTGAGTAATCTCGAAGAGGTTGTGGTAGAAGCTGGCCGAACCACTACACAACTCAAAATTGATAGAAAAATTATTGATATAGGAGCAGATATTCAGCAATCAGGAACTACGGCACTCGAAGCTTTTGACCAAATAGTTGATATCCAAACTGACCTGGGGACAGGTAGTATATCTTTACGAGGAAGTGATAATGTAAGATTATTAATCAATGGGAAACCATCTTCTATGGATGCTGTAGAATTGTTAGAACAAATTCCGTCATCTACTATTAAAAGTGTAGAAATTATTACTTCTCCTTCAGCAAAATATCAAGCAGACGGGTTGTCTGGTGTTATCAATGTCATTCTAAAGAGAAATTTGAATACTGGATTAAATCTTAATCTCAATAGTTCTGTAGGAACAAAACGTTATGGTTATGGAATTGATGGAAACTATAATTTATCGTTTGTAAACCTAAGGTTTAATGCTTCACAATCTGGACGAGAAATGGATAGTAAGCAAACTATCGATAGAACTTTTCTGAATGGTAATACTCAAAGCATTTTTACTCCTCATGATTTTAATGGCCTTGTTAGAAAAGGAACAGTAGGATTGGATTTTTTTATAGATAAATATAATGAGTTCTCGATAGGTTTTGATTATACTGATGATTATCACAGTTTTTATAACAATTCACAATATTTTAATGTGACAGATCGTAATGATTTTGTGTATACCCGAAACTCAGCACATTCACATCTTACTTCCGTTTTTAATGCTAATTATCGCAAAGCGTTTCGTAAAGAAGGACATTTTTTAGAGATAGATTATAATCTTAATGACAATAAAAATGAATATCCTGCTTCTGATTTTGAAGATGCTGTTTTTTTGTTTGATCAAATTATAGAGGAAGATAATACCATTCATGCAATATCATTAGACTACGTTTTACCGGTTTCAGAAAAAATTCAAATAGAAACAGGAGCTTCCTGGAATAGAAGCGATACAAAAAACCAGCAGTTTTTTAGAGCAAATAACACTACCGGAGCACTAGATACATTTGATTATGAAGAAGAATTGTTAGGTATTTACGGACTTGCAAAATTTAGTGCTCAAAATTTAGACTGGCAAGTAGGGTTGAGGTATGAAGATTTTTCTTCGACATCGCAAAACACGTTGAATTTATCTACAACAGATTTGGATTTTTCTAACTTTTTTCCATCAATACATGTTTCCTATAAGTTTAATGAAGATAATACAATCGGTTTAGGATATAGTAAGCGAGTCTCCCGTCC
This sequence comes from Aquimarina sp. AU119, assembly GCF_900312735.1. NCBI lineage: Bacteria > Pseudomonadati > Bacteroidota > Flavobacteriia > Flavobacteriales > Flavobacteriaceae > Aquimarina > Aquimarina sp. AU119. Next base: position 260,548 of record NZ_OMPF01000024.1, read on the forward strand.
TAATCTACATCACATCAATCCTTTTCAGTTAGGTAATCCTTTCTTCAGGTTTGATGGTAATCCAGAATTAAAGCCAGAATCAAGTGATAATATTGAATTGAATTATCAAAATAATGGCGAAAAAATAAATTGGTCTTTAGCGACATTTTATCGGTATAGGAAAGATGTAATCCTGTGGGTAAATGATATCGAAGACAATAATGTACAGGTAATCTCATTCCAAAATATCGGGGTAAATCATTCTTTTGGAGTTGAAACTACAGTGAAATACAAATTTGCTAAGTTTTGGGATACAGCCCTTACGGGCAACTATTATTATACGGCGATAGATGATAATAACCTGGTTACGTGGGATGAGCTATACTCATCAAATCTACAACTAAAAAATACATTTAAGATTTCTAAAAAGATTAGTACAGATATTACATATCGACATATGCCAAGACGACAAAATGCTTTTAATTTTATTGAACCAAGACATAGAGTAGATTGGGCATTAAGAGCAAAATTTCTAAAAAATAAATTGAGAGCTAACCTTAGAGTCGTTGATGTGTTAGATAATAATTTAATGAAACGAAATACGCGTACCACAGAGTTTAATCAACGTACCGTGTGGAAGTTTCAATCACAAACTCTTGGATTTCTTTTTAGCCTCAATTACATGCTTTTCAAAAATGAAAATAAAGAGAGAAATAGAAAAAAAAGAGAATATAGACATAATAGTTCTAACAATTAAAAATTGAACAATGGTAAAATTTAATGTAATGAAAAGGAACTCTTTTCTATTTATGATATTGGTAGTTTTGGGATTAGGACTAGTAAGTTGCAATTCTAATGAACTTATTGAAGAAAAAGTTAGTTCTCAGGAGCTCTCTGGGTGGGAAACACTAGGGAAAGGTAAAACTTCGATACAAGATCATGAATTTGTTTTTGAAGAGATAGATAGCTCTGATGGTTTCTTTTTGATAAGCCCAAAAAGATATGAAGGTGATATGGTATTAAAGTATAAGATAAAGCCTTTGTCTGAAGCATCGGTATTAATCACATTGTTTTCGGCATCTGATACAGCAGAAACATTACAACTCACCTTACCAGAAAAGAACGCTGATGAAGAGGCAATATGGGAGTGGCGTAGAAAAATGAACCATTATAACTTGACCTTTAATAATGAATCTCATGGATATACTCCATTTTTTTATAAAAACATTTCTTCATTAGATCGAGGTTTTCATCTCCGAAAAGAAGAAAATATAATGAAGTCTAAGGAATGGGTTACCTTAGAAATAGGTAAAAAAGAGAATAGTGTATGGTTTTCTCTTGACGATATTGTTATTTTCGAACGTACAGACTTTTCGCCACTTTTAGGAGGACATGTGATTTTTAGAATAAGCGGCACTACAACCAAAGAAAAAACTATTCTGGCAAAGGCATCAATAAAGGATTTAGTGATTTATCATCAATAAAAATAATAACTTAGTACTCTTCTATGAATAATAACACGATGTATCTAAAACTGAAAAAGACAGAGCCTGTATTGCATTTGTTCTTTTGGGGAATGGTACTCTTTTTTCCGTATGTAAAATATATGGGTAGAGAAGGAGGGTATCCTATGAGTTTTATGCATGAATTGGTAGCATTATTATTCAATATGATTCCCACATATATAATGTATTTGTGGTTCTTTCCATTAAACAATAAGAGAAAATATATTCTTTTAGTATTGCTTGTCTTTATTTGCAACGCTTTGATTCATTACTATGCCGATACTTTTTTTCATCCAGAAGAAGGACATAAGCATCATCGTTGGAGATCTATAACTTCTAGTTTGGTAACATACTTATCTTTTAGTTTGGTTTTTTTTGCTTTACATTCTGTAAAGAAGTTATATGTAAAACAACAAGAGTTAGATGCTACAATACAAGAAAAACAACAAGCAGAACTTAGAGCGTTAAAAGCACAAGTGAATCCACATTTTTTGTTTAACACACTTAATAATATTTATGCAAATGCATTAAAAGGAGATGAAAAAACTCCTGATTTAATTTTAAAACTCTCAAATAATTTTAGATATGTATTGCATGAAGGACAAAAAGAAGATGTATCTCTTGATCAGGAAATTACTCATATAAAAGACTATATTAGTTTGCAAGAAGAACGATTATCTACTAAGGTAAAAGTTAATTTTTTGAGTAAGATGGATAATGCAAAAAAACAAATTGCACCATTACTATTAATTCCTTTTGTAGAAAATGCATTTAAGTACACAAGTATTTTGAAGGGTAATAAACATCCAATAAATATTAAAGCAGTATTAAAAGATAACCAGTTCTCTTTTTATTGCGAGAATCCATACGATGAAAATGGAAAACAAGAGATCGAAATAAACTGGCAAGAGAGCGGTATTGGAATAAAAAATACACAAAAAAGGCTGCAATTGTTATATCCAGAACAGCATCAATTAGAAATTAAAAAAGAAGAGAATCTATTTAGAGTGATACTTACTATTTCATTATGATACATTGTTTAATTATAGAAGACGAGCATGGAGCGCAAGAGGTTTTACAAAATTATATCGAGAAAACCCCTTTTGTGAACTGTTTGGGGGTGTATGAAAGTGGATTGGATGTACCATTACAAGAGCTAGATGAAACAGATTTTTTGTTTTTGGATATTCAACTTCCCGAATTAAATGGTTTATCTTTTTTGAGAACGTTATCAAATCCTCCTAAAGTTATTATTACTACAGCTTATCCAGATTATGCAGTTGAAGCTTTTGAAGAAGCAGTTGTGGATTACCTGGTAAAACCTTTTTCATATGAACGGTTTTTTAAAGCTGTAAACAGGTTACAGGATATAAAAGCATTGGATAATAATGAGAACACAAAACAGCTTTTTATCTATGCGGATAAGGCTATTTATAAGGTAAATATTGATGATATTCTTTTTTTGAAAGCTGAAGTGGATTATGTGAAGGTAGTTACAAAAGATAAAAGTATTTTGATTTTAGATAGCCTTAGAAATTGGGAAGAAAAATTGCATAATTCTAATTTTGTCAGAATACATCGTTCTTATATTATCAATCTGGATAAGATTGAAAAAGTCTTGGGGAATCAGGTTTTTGTTCAAGATACAGTAATGCCGATCGGAAAAACATACAAGAACGATTTCTTAAAACGTATTAGTTATTAATAATTATTTAGCAAGCCATTTTTTGATAACCTCTTTTTCCTTATCCATAGAATAATATTTCATTTGTTTATTGTTTATAACAACTCCAAATTTTACATCATCATTTGGATGTCTGCTTTTATACCCTTCTAATTGATTTATGGTCATTTCTACCATTGGACGATTCACTAACCCTGCTTCAATTGCTTTCTGAACATTAAAATAATAAGAACCAGCCGGACTTGGTTTCCATAAAGGCATTATTTTGTATGGAAGGATCTCATTTTTTATTAAAAAGTCACCATCAATCCAATGCATTTTTTTCGGCATTTGGGTAGCATGTATTAGGCTGGAGACATAATCTTTAAAGGGAGTAGGAGTGTATGCAACATTGTAGTCTCCATAAATTTTATTCTTAGCGCAGTGAATGATAAAATTCACTAAACTTTTTACATCAGTAACCTGGATGTGATGATTGTGGGTTGCAGGTAACAGGATTTCACCTCCTCTATAAAATCTAATAGGCCAAAATGGTTCTGAATTGGGATCTTCGGGTCTTGTGGTCCTAAAATCTTTCATGCCATGAGATCTGTATATTGTATACTTGTTTGTCTTTTCTCTTATGATGACTTCAGAAAATGTTTTTCTAATAGCATACCTAAAATCTTCTTGTATGGTTTTCGGAAATTTTGGAAGTGGATTTAAAGGTTCTGTCTCTGTTATAAATTTCTTGTCCCATTTATCATAAACAGAAATGGTAGAGACATAATGATAGTGTCCAATTTGTCCCTCAAATTCCTCCAGGAAATCTGAAACAGCTTTTGGAGATTTCTGCCATGTGTCTACAACGATATCCCAATACGTTTCTTTATGTTTTTTATCAATAGTTTTAAGCCCTTGTTTGTTTTCCAGTTCTCTATCGCAGATTATTATGGGAAGATTTTTAAAAAGGTGAGGGTTTGTTTTTCCTCTATTTAATAAAGTAACATGATAACCAGATTTTAAAAAAGCACTAACAATAGTTGGTCCTATAAAACCTCTTCCGCCTAGAACGAGAACCTTAGGAATATGGTTTTTATCACTATTTGATGTATATGTTAAAGCTTCTAATGGATTTAAAAATGTAAACGCTGTAGCTGCTCCCATGGTTTTTATAAAATCTCGTTTCTTCATTTTGTTTAATCTTAAATTGAGATACAAACAAAGTGATTTACAAGATGATAACGGAACCTCTTAATTAATCCGAACTTATTCCTTTTACAAATTGACCTGGTGTTTTTCCTGTATGCTTTTTAAAATGATGAAAGAAAGTGGATTTAGAATTAAACCCACATTCATACCCCAACCCTTCAAATGTCAATTGTTTATTATTTCCTTTCCTTATTCTGTGCATAGCATATTCTATTCGTTTTGTATTAATCAAATCATAAAAGGTAGTACCCATGTCCGAATTTATAATCTGAGAAAGGTGATGTTTGGGAATATTTAAAGATTTTGATAAAGTGGTTAATGAAAAATCTGAATGCAAATACATAGTACTTTCTTTAAAAAAGGAATTAATTTTATTTTGAAAAATATTGATCTCATCATTCTTTAAAGGACTATGCTTGTATTTTTTTTCTTCCGGAAATGCACTAAGAGAGATTTCTGGTGTATAGACGATACCATATTTCAAACCAAAAAAACCAATAATTGTAAAAAGACTAACATAAAGTAACACATCCAGAAGTTCAAAGTATGCAACACCAACCAGAAGTTCTGTAGTAAGCCTTAACATCGCAATTCCTGAGCTAATTAAAAACAAGATTGCTATATTTTTAAGCCAGGATAATTCTAATATACTATGATCGGCTCTTTTTGATTTCAAAAATTTAAGTTTTGCATTAAGCGAGAATAATACATATAAAGGGTAAATAATTCTAGAGGCAAGTTTTGCAATAAGAACGATGATTTCTAACGATAATTCTTGATTAGGTTTGATATAAAAGCCAGAAATAGTGAAAACCAAAAAAGGTAAAAAATGTAAAATATCAAATTTGTTGGGGTGTTGATTGAATATAGTTTTTGCGTAATAGTAAAAAAAAGGGCCATGTAGAAAACCAATGGTCATTGTTAGTATTTCTAAAGCATTTATAGAATATTTTTCTTTTACTATAGCTAATACTAAGTGAGTGAAAAAAATTAAAAACCAAAGAACTAGATTCCAATCAGATAATCTTTTGTTCTTTTTTGCTAGTATTAATAATATGAATAAAATACTTTGAATTGCTCCTATTCCACAAAATATTTCTAGCCAATAAGTCATGTAGTCATATCTTTTTTAATATTATCTATTACAGAATTAGGTGAAAAATAAAGTATAATCAACGCTAGATTAATATCTGAAAAGTAATAATTAATAAAAATTTACAAAAATAAAAAGCTTATAAATTAATTCTGTAAGCACGGTAAAGCTAAAACAAAACCTTACTAAACTATAATTGTACACCTCTTTGTAATTTGTGAAACAACTAAAGAAGAGTAAGTATTATAGATTTTGAAACTGTTGACGATAGCTCTTGGGAGACATTTGTTTGTACCGATTAAACCGCCGGTAAAAAAAAGACAAATTGTTGTAACCAGATTGATAACCGATTTCAGAAACAGATAAGTCGGTTTCAATGAGCATCTTACTGGCAATTGTTATTTTGTATTCATTTATGTAATTAGAAAATGTTTTGTCAAAGGTTTTCTTGAAAAACCTGCAGAATGCCTCTTTACTTAATGAAAGCTTTACAGATAACTCATGGAGTAGATTTTGACTATGGATATTGTCTTTGATGTAATTATGAATTACGTTGACTCGATGGCTCTCTTTTGAAGAAAGTACCTTCCCAAATCCTGGCCCAGCTAATAATTGCATGGTGGATTTGGTAGCTAATGTGTGTAGAATATTTAATAATGTTACTAATCTTTCAAAAGGAGCTTGTTTAGCAATAGAAATAAATGATTTTTCTAAAGATGTAGCAATAGTATAATCAAAAGAGACACTTCTAGAAGATTTTTGTAGTAAAGCTTTTATAGCGATAAATTCTGGTTTGTCTAACCAATTTTTGAACAAGGTTTCATCCCATTGTATGATAACACATTTAACGTGTTCATTTTTTGTATCAATGGTCTTCCATGAGTGAGGAACATTTTTACCCACTAGAACCAAATCACCACGTTTAAAAGAATGCATTGAATCTCCCACATACCTTATTCCAGTACTCCTTACCATGTATGTAAGTTCATATTGAGGGTGAAAATGCCATACAGGCTTAAACTCTTTGCCTTCAAAGACTTTAACTTTAAAAGAGCTATCAGGTGAAGTTGTAACCTCTTTAAGGTATGCTTTCATATTTTTTTACGCTAATATTTAAAAACAAAAATGACCATTATTAATTTATGATAAGCTATAAATTAACTTAATAGTCAATATAGTATATAAAATGAACCATATGCTGTATCAATTCTTCAATGAAATCAAAGACCTTTGTATTGCATAAAGTAACTAAGATATTATTATGAATGATTTAGCGATTAGAGACGTAAAAATATATAAAGCGTCTTCAGAGCTTAAAAAACCCATTTCAGATTCAACTCACACATTAACTGAGATCTCCTTTATTGTAATGAGAATTCAGCTAGAAAATGGAATTATTGGAGAATCATACCTGCTGTCTTTTCAATATTCTCCAAATGCTATCATAGGAGCCTTAAAAGATATTGTTCCGGCAGTAAAAGGACATCAATGTTTTGAAACAGGAATTGTACATCAGAAATTAGAAAACCTCTTTGAGTATTTTGGAAATCAAGGTTTATTAAGATGGTCACAAGCTGCTGTAAATATCGCAATGTGGGACGCTTGGGCCAAATCTCAAAAATTACCTGTTCATAAGTTATTAGGTGTCACCAAAGAGAAAGTACATATATATGGAAGCGGTGGGTGGATTTCGTATTCGATTGATGAACTAATAGAAGAAGTTACAGACTATGCAAACCGTGGATTCAAAGCGGTAAAAATCAAGGTAGGATCTCCAAAAGTTAGTACAGATTTAGAAAGGCTGAAAAAAGTACGTGAAGCGGTAGGAGATAAAGTTGATATTATGATGGATGCTAATCAGGGTATGGATTTACCATCAGCAATTAAATTATCTAATGAGGCAAAGAATTTAAATATTCATTGGTTTGAAGAACCCGTAAACCATCAAAATTTTCAGGCTTTTGAAATATTAAAAAATCAAACAGGAGTTTCTTTGGCTATGGGAGAAAGAGAGTTTGATACGCTGGCCTTGCGCGAATTGATTTCGAGAAATGCTTTGGATATTTGGCAACCTGATATTTTAAGGATAGGCGGAGTTGAAGCTTGGAGAGAAAGTGCAGCATTGGCCAATAGCTTTCATCTCCCCGTATTACCCCATTATTATAAAGATTATGATGTTCCATTGTTGTGTACTATTCCCAATGGAGTTGGAGCTGAATCTTTTGATTGGGTAGATCCATTAATTGATAACCCTATGGTCATTAAAGATGGGTATGCAAAACCACATGATTTACCTGGTTGGGGGTTCAATTTTATAGATGATAGATTAACCGAAATTAAATAATATGGCTTTATCTGTATTTTCTTTAGAAGGAAAATTGGCATTAGTTACAGGAGGTGGAACTGGTATAGGTCTGGGAATTTCAAAAGCTTTTGTTGAAGCAGGAGCACGAGTTGTTATTACCGGGAGAAGAGAAGAAGTATTAAAAAAAGCTGTTGCCGAATTAGGAGAAAAATCGACATACCGTGTAAATGATATTACGCGTAAAGAGGGAATACCTGTATTAGTCACAGAAATAGAAGAAACAGAAGGACCCATAGAAATATTAGTAAATAACGCTGGTATACATCATAAGGCAAATGCTCAAGAAACTTCTGATAAAGACTTTGAAAGGATTTTACAAACCAATGTTATGAGTGTTTTTACGCTTACTCGAGAATGCGCCAAATATATGTTGCAGCGAAAATGCGGTTCCATTCTTATGATAGGTTCTATGGCTGGTTTATTCGGGATAGATAAAGTAGTAGCTTATGGGACATCAAAAACTGCATTAACAGGACTAGTCAATGCTCTAGTTACAGAATATTCAACTAGTAACGTTCGTGTAAATGCCATTGCACCCGGTTGGATAGAATCTAATATGTTTTTAAATGCCATTAATAAAGACGAAAAACGTAAACAACAAATCGTTAATCGTATTGCTATGGATGGTTTTGGTCAAACCAGTGATATTGGTAATGCTGCGGTGTTTTTAAGTTCTGAGGCGGCAAGATATATAACAGGAGTGGTATTACCGGTGGATGGCGGTGCTACTGTAAATTTTTAATAGATGAATAGACCTTCTTACATAGAAAACTATGAAATAAGTGATGCTTTTAGAGGAGAAAGTCGCCTGGTTTTTGGCACTTCAGGATTAGGAGGTGTATGGGGAAAAGTAGAAGCGCAGGAATCTGTAGATACCTTACTGTATGCATTTGAAAACGGAATTTCTGTCTTGGATACTGCACCTTCTTACGCCAATGCAGAGAAATATGTGGGTGAGGCAATACGACAATGGAAAGGTAAAAATCCATTTGTTAGTACCAAAATAGGAAGATTAAAAGGAAATGATGCTTTTGAGGTAAAGCTTGATTATTCTAAAGACGGAATGAAAAAAAGTTTAGAAAACAGCCTTGAAACATTAAATACTTCAATTGATTTGTTGTTTCTACATGAACCACAATTAGTCCCTCTCGATCAAATTGAAGATGTGATTGAAACGTTGCTCGAATTTAAATCGCAAGGTTTGGTGAAGGAATTGGGTGTTGGGGGAAATCCTAATTCTACTTTTATGCCTTATGTAAAAAAGAAATACTTTACCGTAGTATCGGGTTTTCTAAAAATGGATGCTTGTAATCTTTCAGTTTTTGATGGAGAAATTCAACAGTATAAAAAGGAAGGAATCGCATACTATGCAGCTTCAGCACTCCACTTTTCTTTATTAGGAAATCGATTCAAAAAATATCAAAACGATGGAGCTGATGGAGAATGGATTACAGAATCAGATCTATTGAATGCCAGAAAGGTAAAAGCAATAGCAGATAAACAAGAAATGTCTTTGGCAACATTAGCACAACGTTATCTCTTTTCGATCAAGGAAGCAGACCGTGTGGTTATGGGAGCAAAAAATCTTACCCAAATAAAGTCAACAATTCATGACTGGAAGTTGGGAAAACTGGATCAGGAAACCTTTGAAGAAGTAAGCAAAGTTATATTAGATTAAACGAGCTATGAAGATAATACGATTAGAAAAACCAGGAGTTTGGAAAAGTTATTCAAAGGAATTTCCAAGCAGGGATTTACAACCTGGAGAAGCATTGGTCAAGGTTCATAAAATGGGTGTCTGTGGTACAGACTTACATGCCTTTAAAGGCAACCAGCCTTTTTTTGAATATCCAAGAATATTAGGGCATGAGTTAGCTGTAGAAGTATTAGAAATAAGTGCAGAAGTATCTAATGTAAAAGTAGGAGATCGATGTTCTGTAGAACCCTATTATAATGAAAAAATTGGACAGGCCGCTAGAAGAGGGAAAACAAATTGTGGGGATTATTTGCGTGTATTTGGTGTACATGTCGATGGTGGGATGCAGGAAGTCATGAAGATTCCGGCAAAAAAATTACACCCTTCAGGTACATTATCCAATGACCAACTGGCTATGATAGAACCATTAGCAATTGGTTGTCATGCTGTCGATCGTGCAGAAGTAAAACAAGATGATATTGTACTGGTTATTGGAGCTGGTCCTATTGGTTTAGGGACTATTCAATTTGCTCAATTGACAGGAGCCAGAGTGATCGCAATGGATATTGATGCCAATAAGCTTAAAAAAGCACAGGAAATTACTCAGGTAAAAGATACCTTATTAGTCTCAGATCACATCGAAGAAGATTTAGAAGAACTATTAGCTGGTGATTTGCCAACTATAGTTTTAGATGCAACAGGTAGCCCAAAATCTATGTTGAATACGTTCAAGTATGTTTCAGCCGGAGGCACCATTGTTTTTATAGGATTGTTCCAGGGAGACATTGTTTTTAATGACCCTTATTTTCATAAAAAAGAATTGACTTTAAAGGCAAGTAGAGCGGCATTAAGCACTGATTTTAATAGGATTATTAAACTCATAGAAGCAGGAAAAATAAACCCTGAAACGTTTATAACACATCGAATGAATTTTGATGATGTGCCAACAAAGTTTGAAGAACTTTATGATTATGGAGGAGCATTGATAAAGGCAATTATTGACTATTAATTTTTTTTAGACCCGTAAGTACTATTTATATGAATATTTCATTTATCGACCTTTCAATTATAGCCATTTACCTAATTGGTATTGTGATTGTAGGTATTTGGGCCGGAGGTGGTTTCAAAAAACAATCTTCTAACAATTACTTCCTTGCTGGAAGATCATTGGGTTGGGGAGTTGTCGGAGCATCACTTTTTGCCTCCAATATTTCAACAGTTCATATTGTAGGTTTCGCAGAGTCTGGATTTACCTCGGGATTATCCGATGGAATTTTCGAATGGATGGCTATTCCATGCCTGGTATTTTTAGGAATTTTTATTGCACCTTTTTATTTTAGAAATCAAATCGCTACAATTCCAGAATATTTTGAGAGACGGTTTGATGGTGTTTCCAGAACCTTTATGGTTGTTTTTGCCATTTTAACAGCCTTATTAATCCATATAGGAATTAGTTTATACGCAGGAGCTACCATCATGAAGGAGTTTTTTGGACTAGACCAATTATGGGGCGTATTGTTAATCTCAGGTTTAACAGCGCTGTATACTATTTTAGGTGGCTTAAAGGCAGTAGCAGTTACTGAATCTATACAATCCGTAATGTTATTGGGAGGAAGTATTCTCATAACCGTATTCGGTTTAATGATGCTACCAGATATAGGTATTGCCGATTTAGCCTCTTTTAAAGAAAGCATCAAACCAGGAAGTTTATCTATGCTACGCTCGGATGCCACAGTAGCTGAGACAGGTGGGATTCCTTGGTATGCTGTATTTTTAGGGTATCCAGTATTAGGTATTTGGTATTGGTTTACAGATCAGACTATTGTTCAAAGAGCTTTAGGGTCAAAATCTGAAAAGGATGCACGTATTGGTCCAATGTTTACAGCAGTTTTAAAACTAGCACCAGTATTTTTTATGCTCTTGCCTGGTTTGATTGCTTATGTGCTTTTTAAAGATGAAATTACTACTGCTGGTACAGGACAAACATTTTCTATTCTTGTTAATAAATTACTCCCGGTAGGATTGGTAGGATTAGTAATTGCTTCTTTGCTTGCTGCGCTTATGAGTTCGGTTGCAGCTGCTCTAAATAGTTCTTCAACGCTAGTTTCTATAGATATCATTAAAAGGCTAAAACCAGAGACTAAAGATGGCCGCTTGGTTTGGTTTGGAAAAATAACTGCTTTTGTGGTAATGATTATCGCTATTCTTTTTTCATTAATTGCTGGATCAAAAGGTGGTTCTATCATCACTATTGTAAACTCTATTGGTTCTAGTATTGCACCATCAATTTCAGCAGTTTTTATTCTTGGTTACTTTTGGAAACGAGGTACTAAAGAAGCAGCAAAGATTACTTTTGGGATAGGGTTGATTATTGGGATATTAATGTTTGCCTTAGATTTTCCGGATAAAAATGGTATAAAATTAATTACCGATACTTGGGGCATCATATTTATGATGCAAGCGTGGTGGGGTTTTGTTATTTGTTGTCTGATCTTTATCATTATAAGTTTATTGACTCCTACGCCAACAGAAGCACAACAAGCTCTTACCTTTTCTGGTAGCGCGTATTTTAAAAAAATAAAATCAACCTTTGATTATCGAATAATTGGTATTGTAGTATTAATAGTATTGGTCGTATTGTGGCTAATAATTGAAATGATTGCATAACTTAAAAATACATAAGAATGAAAAAATACATCGCTATAGTTTTATTGATCTTTACGCTATGTGCTTGTAATCAAAACAAGGGAGATGATGGAAAAGTGAGAAGGTTCACATTTGCTATTTCTTCATCAGTAAGATTACCCTCAAACCTGAATATAAATGATACATCCATAGAGATAGAAGTGTTTAAATTGAATGATAAAGCGTTTTTGATCATTGATGCTCCAGGTAATTACAACTTCGAAGATGTATTAACTACATTACAAAAAAACAATTCTTCAGTATTTGTTTTGTTAGAATCTCTATCTCCCTTAGAAAGAGTTTACAAATTAGATCAGGAACATGAATATACGCCTCTTGAAGGACAACTGATATCCATTCAGGAAAATACAAAAAAGTATGTTTTGACCTTAGAAATCATCAATGATCCTGAATTAAAAAAAGAATATAAACGAGTACATGGTAAGGGAATGGCTTGGCCAGAGATCACCGCCAATATGAAAGAAGTTGGCATAAAAGATATGGAAATCTATTGGGAAGGCTATCAGGCGTACCTAATTATGGATACCAAAATGGATTTTGATTTTGCTACAGATGGAGAAAAATGGAGCACTTTACCTCGGGAGTCTGAATGGCAAGAATATGTGGCAAAGTTTCAAAAAGTTAATCCACAAAGTAAGGCTGCCGAAAAGTGGCAAACTATGATTCTGCAAAAGTAAAAAGGCATTTTTTCTAAAGTATTATGAAACAGATATTAAGTATAACATTGGTTTGCATATCCCTTATTGGATATGGTCAAAAAATACAAGAAACCTATAAACCTACATGGACTTCATTGCAGCGACATGAAATACCACAGTGGCTAAAAGACGCTAAATTTGGAATATACACTCATTTTTCTTTAGAAAGTATGAGGTTTATCAAAGGCAATGAAAATAAATATCAGCATGAGATGATTGGTGATTTCAAGTTTGAAAATTTCGATGCTGCTGAATGGGCAGAACTTTTTAAAAAATCAGGAGCCAAATTCGCGGGTCCAGTTTCATGGCATGGAAGCGGAATGGTACATTGGGATAGTGATTTAACTCAATTAGATGTTGTCGATATGGGACCTAAAAAAGACATATCTGCATTATTAAAAAAAGAAATCACAAAACGTAATATGAAATTCATCATGTCTTTTCATTCAGGATATTGGTATCGCGCTGCTATCGATAGAGATAACCCTGGTAGAAAAGATCCCAATTTTTATGAATTATATGGACCGCCTCATGATGAAGATGTAACAGATGCTATACCTTGGGAAAATCATATTGAAAAACAATCTAAGTATACAGAAGAGCATCTGGATCTTTGGTTAGCAAAAATGAAAGAAGCCGTTACAAAATATAGCCCAGATATTTCTTGGGTTGATGTTTCTTTTGGGGGTAGCGTTCGGGCACATAATATAAACTCCTTTAAAAATGGAAAGGTGGTCTCTAAAGAAATCTATTTTAGTGGTGTTAATGAAAGTAGACAAAGAGAATATATTAGTCATTATTTTAATACAGCACTTAAAAATAAGCAAGATGTAGCATTTGTTTATAAAGAGCATGATATCCCACCAGGTATTGGAATGCGAAATTTTGAAAATGGACTTATTGATCAATTGACATATGATACCTGGATGACCGATATTGACATATGTCAACCTGTTAGTTGGTGGTATCAAGAAGGTATGGGAATTAAAGATGCTAACTTATTAATTGACATGTTAGTAGATGTTACATCAAAAAACGGAATTCTGTTGTTAAATGTACCTCCAAAACCTGACGGTGCTTTTGCAAATTTTATAAAAAAAGAACTGTACGAAATTGGGGATTGGTTAGAAATCAATGGAGAAGCCATTTATGGAACCATGCCTTGGTCTATATATGGAGAAGGCCCATCATTTCTTCCCAATACAGGGCACTATTCAGAAAAGAAAATTAATGCCTCCTATACATCAAAAGACTTTAGGTTTACCCAAAAAGATAATATACTATATGCTACTTGTCTAGGAATACCTAAAGGAGAAATTACTATTAATTCGTTAGGGTCTTATGGAAGATTATATGCAGATGATATACTTTCTATTGAACTATTAGGTAGCGATGTAGAATTAAAATATCAACAAAAAAAATATCATTTAAAAGTTGAAATGCCTACTAATTTTGAAGGTAAATATGCTTGTGTTTTTAAAATTAAAAGGAAGTCTTAACTGAATTTTTTATAAAAGTTTAAAGAATGAAAAAAATAATTTACATACTATTTACTATTAGTTTAGTGGCTTGTCAATCAAAAAAAAAGAATAAAATTGAAGTTGATACAGAAAATCAAAAACTCACAACACAAGCATTCAAGTTTGAAGAAAATTGGGATAGTTTAGAGCAATATAAGATTCCTCAATGGATGAAAGATGCTAAATTTGGAATCTTCATACACTGGGGACCTAACTCGGTAGCCGAACTACATACGGACTGGTATCCCCGTTGGATGTATATGGATTCAGGGCAAATAGACCATATTACAGGAGAATATACCAGTAGAGAGCCTCATCCTGCTGTAGCACATCACAGAGAGAAATTCGGTGACCAAAAGGAGTTTGGATATAAAGATATGATCCCGCTATGGACAATGGAAAATTTTGATCCAAAGGCTTGGGCAGAATTATTTAAAAAGGCCGGCGCACAATATGTAATCCCTGTGGCAGAACACCATGATGGTTTTGCTCTTTATGAATCTGGTATTACACCTTATAATGCAATGGATATGGGACCAAAACGTGATGTTTTTAAGGAATTGATAGACGAGGTTAAAAAACAAGGCTTGATATCTGGTGCCAGTTCTCATTTGGCTTTTAACTGGAACTATTATAACCAACAAGATTACTTTGATACCGGTGATCCACAATATACAGATCTCTATGCCCCAAGGCATGAGCGAAATGCTCCTGTGAGTAAAGAGTGGTTGGCTAATATGTGGTGGCCTCGAACAAAAGAAATTATAGATAAGTATCAGCCAGATATTTTGTGGTTTGATTTTTATCTGGATCGTCCAGAATTTGCCCCTTATCATAAGAAATTAGCTGCGTATTATTATAATTCAGGCCTCGAGAGAGGCAAAGATGTAGTACTTCAAACCAAGAATCTAAAATATGAATCTTATAAAAAAGGAACTCACATGTTGGATTTGGAGAGAAGTAAAATGGATTCCTTACGTAACGAGTATTGGCAGACAGATACATCCATTGGTAAGAATTCATGGTACTACGCTAAAAACTGGATTCCTAAATATGCAGATGAGTTAATTGCAGACCTAGTCGATATTGTTAGTAAAAATGGCTGTTTACTGCTTAATATTGGTCCCAGAAAAGATGGGATTATTCCAGAGGATCAGCAAAAAACATTATTGGATATAGGAGAATGGTTAGCGATAAATGGTGAAGCCATTTATGGATCGACTTATTATGAGGTATATGGTGAGGGTCCAACAGAAACCAAAACCGGTCATCTTTCTGAAGATAAAAATAAAGGTTTTACAGAAGAAGACATTCGTTTTACGATCAAGGATGATTTTTTGTATGCTACGGTGTTGGTCGAACCAACAAAAGATATCAAAATCAAATATCTCACTTCATCAAAAATAAAGGTTGATACTATAAAACTATTGGGATATGATGGTGACATTGTATTTAAGCAGAATGCTGAAGGTATTACAATTTCATTACCATCTAATGTAAATCTGAAACATGCAAGGGTGTTTAAGATGATTAAGAATTAAGAAATTCAAATTGAGTATAATTTAAGATGATTCCTATGAGTACGATACATGTATTTTCATATACTCACGGAGTAGTTACCAAAAAAGATTTTGAGGATGTGAGGTGTCCAAACTGGATTTAGAATATTTAAACGGATGATGAGTAGGTATTTTTATGCAGTAGAGCACTTTGTTTTCCTGGATTGAATATTAAAACTTCCCTCTTGTTTTGTATTGTTTTGGAGCTATTCCAAACCTTTTTTTGAAAGACTGAGAAAAACTAGAAAGACTAGAAAACCCCATTTCTTCATAAATCTCACTTGGATTTTTTTTGTGAACACCGATGAGGTAAGCTGATTTCTCAAGCCTTTTTTCACGAATCCATTTTCCTGGACTGACTCTGTATAAATCAAAAAACACCCTTTTAAATGTAGAAATGCTCATATTACATAGAAAAGCCATTTCTTCTATTGTACTCAAATTGAATATGTTCTTTTCTATAATCTTTTTAAACATACTTTCATTACTGTAGCTAGTGGGCGTCTTAAAAAAATCAATGACAGATTTCCCGTATTGTTCAAGAAGATATAACATAATCTCTTCAAACTTTATAAGTTGTAGCCTAGAGGAGAATGTACTATTGTCATGAAAAATTTCTTTTATAGTAGTCTTAAAGTTATCGAGATAAGAATCTGTGGAAATCGAGATTTTGTTTTGTATAGAAAGTTTAGAATTTGAATGGTTGCATAAATCTTGATATTTATGCCTAATACGTTCTAAAGCAGTAGAGTTGAAAAAAATCAAGATGCTATGATAGGGCTTGTCGGTTGGTGCAATTTTAGTGGATAAATAATTACCAGATTTGAAGAGTAAACAGGAGTTGCGGTCATAAAATAAATTTTTATCCCCTACAATGATGTGCTTTTTTCCGCTTAATAACAGAGTAATACAATGACTATTAAATGTGATTTTTGTTCTATAGTCAACATCATCACTAACATGATAATAAAAAATAACATCATTATATTCAGGCACTCTTGTGCCAATTAAAATATCAGGAAGATTTATTATGTTCATAATAGCATAAATTTACCTCAATCTTTCTGATGAAGATATTGGTTTTTTGTATTTCTTGTTATCATCTTTTCAAAACCGGATCTTGTCTTTATTACTTGTTAGCTCAATAGTATGGATTAAAGAAAGCATCCACTCAGAATCTACTGCTTTTAATTTTAAGATTTATAGATTCATAATCACCAAATTTTCTGAATACTACTCAGATTTTTACAAGATAACCTTGATAAGATACCCGTTTCTATTTCTAAAACATGGTTTGTACCATACGAATATAATTGTAAAAATTAATGATGTGATACTTTTTGCAAGGTAAATTTCTCAAAATATTTGGACATCTATATTGAAAAAATGAAGAAATAATTAAGATGAACTTTTTTCTAAATTTTTTGAACTAATTGAATAAGTTCGTGTGATATCGTAAGCTCTATTTTTGTGAAGGTATAAGCCATCTGATTCAAACACCACATTAAAAAACAATTGATATGAGCCGAAAAATGAACAGACGAGAAATTTTAAAGACCTCTGCGTTAACCATGGGTGGGATGTCTATAGCTGGTTTTAGCCCCAGTAGCATATTTTCTGATGATGCTCATGATTTATATTTTGAAAAAAAAGTTGCTTTTATTACCGGAGGTGCCAGAGGAATAGGTTTTAGCACGGCAGAAGAATTGGCCAAACTAGGTGTTCACATTGCTATTTATGATATAGCCATGAACATAGAAGATGTGCCCTATGAATTGTCTTCAATTGATGATTTAGAAAATGCCAAAAGAAAGATAGAATCATACAATGTAAGTTGTATAATATTTAAAGGTGATGTGCGAAATGAAAAAAGCCTTATAAGGGCACTATCCGAAACGAAGAAAAAATTTGGAAAAATAAATTTTGTAGTGGCTAATGCGGCAGTAACGCGTTTTGGAGATTTGCTGAGTCATGATGAAAATGTCACCCAGACCCTATTGAATATTAATCTAAAGGGAGTAATTAATACCGTTAAAGGGGTTATTCCTATTCTAAAAGAGCAAAACTCAGGAAGAATTATAACCATTAGCTCAATGGCTGGTAGAGAGGGCACAGGTTTTTTTCCAGTATATACTGCTACCAAATGGGGTGTAATCGGTTTTACAAAAAGTATGGCAATCGAATTAGGTGAATATGGTATTACTTGTAATACAATTTGCCCAACTGGTGTGAAAACCAAACTTGTACTAAATGAGCATATGGCTCAAATATTCGGAAAACCAGATGTAGAAAATAGAGGAGAAGGGTTCAATTCTTACTTAAAATCTACTGTTCATACGTTGCCCATTGGTTTGTTAGATCCTATAGAAATAGCAAAAACAGCTGTTTTTCTCTGTAGTGAAGGAGCACGGTATATTACGGGGGCTGCACTAGATGTTGCAGCAGGTTGGAACGCAAGGAATACGGCATAGCCGCAAATAGAACAATAAAATAAATTATAATATTATGTATAAACTCAAATCAAATGAGATTTAAATTACTTGATTCCACCATATGTTTTCTTATATTTTTTCATTGTGCTTTCTCACAACAATCAGCATCTGCTCCCACTAAAACCTTATATGAGATTGAAGATCATGTATATATATTTCAAGGTGGTGGCACGTGGGCTTTGACCTCTATTATATTAGAAGACAATGATACACTTATCCTTATTGATACACATTTTTCTGATGAGAATAATCTGCTGTTAATTGAACAGTTAAAAAACATATTCCCTAAAAAGAAGGTAGGCACAATTGTGATTTCACATCCACATGCAGATCATTTTATGGGAATTAAATTGTTCAAAGAAGCATTTGGTGAAATTGATGTTATCTCAATTAAGGGAGAGAACGATCACATAGAAAAAACCACAAAAATTCTATATCAAGCCTATGAGGAAGTTTCTCCACAAAAACTGGTAAAACCATATGATATAGTTCATCCCAATATAGAAGTGGACAAAAATTTTACTATTCCATTTGCCAATAGATCCGCAGAATTCGAAATTATCGACCAGAATGAGAGTTGGAAATCACTCATAATGTATTTGCCTGACACTAAGCTTTTATATCTAGCCGATCTTTATTGGGGAGGGCTTGCCCTGGATATTGAAGGATTTGGTGCCTCGCTCATACTTTGGGAAAAGGAGCTTAGAAATGTTATTGACAGGCCAACAGGAAAAATCATCCCGGGTCATGGAGTGGGATTATACCATCGGGATAAAATTAAAGAGTTTCTTAACGACATTTCGGGTTTTATTATTACCAGTATAAGAATGATCAAACAAGGAATAAAACGAGATGAATATATACAAAGTGATTTTCATGATAAAATTATCTTCTTTGGAGGGCGTGAGTTAAATCTGGGCCACGCATATGACGAAATCAAAACATCCATTAAAAATGAAAACAAATAAATACTTAAAACTACTATTTTCGCTAATACTAGCAATCATATCGAGTTGTTTTTTAAATGCTCAAAAACTTGATCAAAAAATACTAGAACCACCTTTTATGGCAAAAAGTGAAAATTTTTCGATCGTGCTGTTCAATCTCGATGCCCATGGTGTACAAGAAATTTTGCCTGAAGGAGTTCAACCAAAAATAAAAGAAGATGGCCAGGTAACGGCTGGACTAGAGTTGTATACAACCTCACGTGTACAAGGAATGCCAATTTTTTCCATTGCATTTATTTATGTCGAGGTAGAATTTATGGAGAGTAAAAATGGTACTCCAGGGCATTGGGCCATTTGGGGAGAAACCAATAACAAAGAAGTTTTGGCCAGTATGAAATCGAATTATGGCTTTCCATATCAATATTCTTCAGAAATCAGTATCACAGCCAAAAAAGGAAGTTATATGAGCACGATATTTGGAGACGAAGATGAACGTTTACATATACAATTAAAAAAAGAACAGGCAACAGAACCTTTGATAGCACAAGGAATTGTCAATATGTGCGGAAAGATAAAAAATGGAAATAATGTACAATCAGAGGTTACTTGGTTTACTACTGGTCAGAAAGCAGAAGTAATTTCTATAGAAGTTGAACCAGGTGAAAATAAGGTTTTACAATTGTTAAAGGACTCAAAACCATTTTGGGCCATGGTTAGCGAAGAACAGGTTTTCTGTTACTCAATTCCAATTTCAATCACGCATAACTAATTTATCATATTATACTATGGGATTAACATATATTGACTTTGTTATAGGTCTTACTTTAATAAATACAATTCCGCATTATGTACTCGGAATCTGGAAAGGGCGAATGTTTAGCGGTTTAGGTTTTGGGAATAGTCAAAACATTATATATGGCTTACTCAATTTTAGTACTTCGATTGGTTTGTTTATCTATAAATATGACTTTAAAGGACTTTTAGAGAATGGTATATATTTAGGAAGCGTATTTGTAGTTCTTTGTTATTTTGTAGTTGGTAAATTATGCTATAAGTACTTCCATAAAAAGTATTATCTCAAAAAGGAATAGTGTCTGGGCAAAACTACTTCACTTATAAATATAAATAATGGATAAAGACTATGTAAAACTTTGATCAGAATCTTTATTAGTAAAATAACATCCCTGTATGCAAATAGCAAATACGGGATTTTGTTTTATTACATCATATGAATTCAATTCTTATTTATGATAGTCTGAAAACTATAGAACCTTGTAATTTTAAATTACAAGGTTCTATTTAATTTGTCGGGATGGTAGGAGTATAGTGTTGATGCGCAATGTTTTGTATTTGAATTAGTTACAGATTTAGAAACTCAACTGTTAGCCGATTTGTTGATAATACTATAAATGAACTTAAAGCAAAATGCTTTACTTTCTGATAGTGTAAACATATTATTTATACTATTTCAACCCAATATAAAATAGCATTTATTTTAAGAACTTCGTTAAAAATAGTATTGAGCAATTTGCTTATAGAAGTCCCATCTATCAATTCCACTTTTATGTATATACTTGTGTTTATTAAATTCAGGCTTAATTTCTTTATTGTCTATCATATTTTTTTCTTAAATATTTCAATCATTTTTCTACTTCACCCCATTCATAGTTAGTTATTGAAAAAACAACTGTGTCTCGATAGCTCCCATTATTATTTGATCTATGATTTCTTAATATTCCATCTTGCTCTGCACCAAGCCTTAGAATTGCCACCCTTGAGCGGAAGTTATGTATATGCGTCATAAATTGAACAGATATACAATTCAAGTTCTCAAATGCATGTTTTAATAAAAAAGAGTTTTACATTCTGTATTGACTCCTGTCTTTTGATGTTTTTTAGCGTACCAAGTATATCCAATTTCAAGTCGTCTATGTTTGTAATCTATATTACAGTATCTGGTCGAACCAATAACTTTTCTACTTTTTCTGTCAATTACCACGAATGGAAATTGAATTCCATTTTGCTTTTGTGTTAAAGCAGTCTCGACATAATTGTCAATATTATTGGCTGAAGGAACAGAAGTAAACCATAATTCCCATAATTTCCCATCTGATGCAGCTTGTAGAAGACTGTTTTTATGAGATTTCTTCATTGGAATTAATTTGACATTTTCTCCTATTAACTCTAGTGTTTCAATCCAATTTCGCATTTTAGATATTAAGTTTCTTGAATATATAGAATATGAACTTAAATGTCATTTCTTTCTTAGAAATAAAGGAATCAAACTTCATTTGTAAATTGTTTTGACTCAAAACTAAAACAGTGAGAATGATTTATACTTACGAACTATTTAACTATCGTGAATCTTTAATAAGTGTTAATCCTCTAATTGTGCTTTTTATGATATCCGTTTTTTGTATGTTTCAGTTTTTTAAAATTATACAGTTGTATTGCTATGAACAATAATTCTGAAACCAATACGGGATAAGCTGGGGTAAAAAAACATAAAATATATAGAATGAACAAGAGATAATATGCAATATCCTAAATGGGAGCATTTTCTTCTTGGTTACAGCAAGTAATCCAGTAATTACCCCATATACCCAAGAATATCAGCCATAAATTTTATTTAATGCTATTTCTTATTACCTCTTCGGATGTTAATCCGAATATAGGGGGAGTTTTAACATCAAGCATAACTAAGTAAAGGTATAACTGGCCTCTATGATGAATTTCATGTTCAAGCATAGCGCGTAACCATTTCCATATAGAAATTTCAACACCACTTGGTGTTAGGCATTTTTTTCTTAAATTTCCATCTGTTAGTTTTGAAAGCATTTCTATAGACTCTTTCTTTTTGTTTTTATAGTATTCAATCACATTTACTAATCCAAGTGCGTACTCTTTCCCACATCCAGAATATTTACTTTCTTTGAATTGAACATTCTCAGCAAACATGTACCTTTCAATATTGGCGAGATGTCTTATTAGATCACCTATTGTAAATTTTCCAGTCTTATAAGTCCATTCAATTTTTTCCTCAGGGATATAGTTAAATAGCCTTTCCGTTCTATCCTTTATTTTTGAATAATAGTCTAGGAACTCATTAATGTTAGTTATTTGCATAATTATTTTATTAAGTATTCCAATAATGTAACCTCTAAGTTTCTATGTTGAATTGGTAGATTCTTAGTACCTCCTGTTGTATATTCTTCAACAACTTTAAATCCATATTTTTTATAGAATTCTATAATTGCAGGATTTGCGGTCCAAGTGTCCATTCTAACAGTTTTCAAACGATTTTTAATTGAATAATCGATTGCCCACTTTAAGACTTTTTGAAAAAGTTTTTGGCCTTTAAAATTTGGGTTTACAACAATCCTGTGGAGATAAATAGAGGTTCCTTTTTCCTTTTTTCTCCAAATTAATTGGTCAGAGAAAACCACCCCCCAAGCGCATAAAATAGTATTATTATATACTATTTTATAGTTTAATCCATTCTTTATTTCTTTTAAAAGATACTCTTTGTCAATGGAATCCCATCCGAAGTAGTTGTTTCTCTTTTGATACTTAATTGCCTCTTTATACATCCAGCAGATAAAGTCAAAATCTTTTATTTCAGTATTTTTTATCTGGTACATACTCTTATCTTTTATTACCTACTATTGAAATATAATTTTTCCACGGACCGATTTCTTCTTTGTATTGAAATGCCATAGTCCTGCATATTTGAGAGATATGGCCTAAATCATGTACACACCAGGCACTTATTTGTTGAGCTAAAGTAACTTCCCCAAAATCAGGGTGTATTGCGGTTCTGTTCAAATCATCTTCAGAGATTTTTTTTGATTTTAATTTCTTAATATTCTGAACTCTCAAATTGTTGAAATGCATTAGAATTTCATCGAGAGATTGTTGCTCAATTGTATTTTCTTGTCTTTCAAATGGTTTGTAAGTTTTGTTAATTCTATCCGTTAGGATAATTTCAATTCTTGGTATCCAGTTGTTTTTTTCAGCTAGAATTAAGTGCTTTAATACCATAATAGGGCTCCAAGTGCCTTTACCCTCATTATTCTGAATCCATAATCCACTTTTCCCTTTGAGTAAACCATTTACTACCTTTGGAGTGCTTTCTAATATTTCAATACTATAACTTATACTAAAATTA
This sequence comes from Aquimarina sp. AU119, assembly GCF_900312735.1. Classification (NCBI taxonomy): domain Bacteria; kingdom Pseudomonadati; phylum Bacteroidota; class Flavobacteriia; order Flavobacteriales; family Flavobacteriaceae; genus Aquimarina; species Aquimarina sp. AU119. Next base: position 284,151 of record NZ_OMPF01000024.1, read on the forward strand.
CTTTTGTTCATTTTTACTAGTTTTAATCTCAATTACTCTCGAAAGCAACCCTTTTTGTTCCATTTTTTCTTCAACTATCGCCAATTGTCCTAAAAACTCATTATCAAAAATATCGCGGACAGCTATTTTTATTTGATTCCATTCAGCCTGTAATTTTGGCAATTCCTTATATGCTTTTTCTGTAAGTTCAATTATTTGCTTACGTGAGTCCTTAGCATTTGCTCTGCTAGTTACGTAACCGACTTTCTTCATTTTCTTTATAATTGTAATAACTGATGGATGAGAAAATTCAAGAGCCTTGGATATTTCCGTTACAGAAAGTTGTTTCTGCTCCTTTAATAATAGAAATATAAGATGCCAGTTCGGTTCAATTGGTAATTCCAGATAGTCATATACTCTCCGTGCATCATGCATTAGTGTGTCACTAATTCTTTTGACTCGTGCTGTTACTCCGATTATCTGTAAATTCTTCAAATAGTTCATAGTATATTATGTAGTTGACTACAAATATAATTAAAATATGTAGTCAACTACATATTTTAACAAAAAAAGTAATAAGCTATGTGAGTAGTTAGGAATTAAAGCATACTACTTTACAACGCAAAGAGTGGTTAATCTTCAATAATTCGTAAAATCAAAATTAACTTACTTCCACAACCACCATATTAAGATTCCTGAAGTTTTTTAATCTGCTTACCAAGCCCTCATCATCAAGCTTTTTTTGTTAGCAAAACAACAACATTCAGTTTTGAACTACGGTATAAATCAGGCTCGTTCCTTCCTCTTTTTTATACGTCTTATCAAATCTGAATATTGAATCATACGGGGCATCAAAAAAAGCTAACAACGAAGGGGCTATGGGAAGTAAATCAAAATATCAGACTATGAAATCATCTCAAAATATCCAAAAAGGGAGTGGAGCTAAAAAAATAAAAAAGGAAAACACTCTGGATATAATAAGTAAATCAATTTTTTAATAATTTAAATCTATAATTATGAGTACTATCAAAAATCATGTATAGTTAATCAGAAACGTTGGTATTGAGCCAACAATTACCAATCTTGAAAGCGGTAAAAAAGTAGCCCGTTTATCCTTGGCTACCAATGAAAACTATAAGGATAAAGATGGAGAAAAGCAGACCGACACCAATTGGCATACCATTGTTGCTTGGGGCAAGGTCTTAGATAATAAAAAATAATAAGCAAGTTTCGGGTTTTATTCTAGTTGAATCACTTTTATTTTTGTTATTATAAAATTTCATTTGTATGAACGAACAAGAATATATCAATTATAATCGAATAGCAGAAGCTATCGAATACATACAACATAACTATACGGAACAACCAACACTTGAGGAGATTGCTAAAAAAGTACATTTAAGTCCTTTTCATTTTCAAAAAATGTTTACTGATTGGGCAGGTGTTAGTCCTAAAAAATTCTTACAATTTATAAGTGTTCAACATGCAAAACAAATTCTGAATAATTCACAATCCACATTATTTGAAACGGCATACAAAACAGGACTTTCAGGTACAGGTAGATTGCATGATTTATTCGTGAAAATTGAGGGGATGACACCTGGAGAATACAAAAACAAAGGAGAAAATTTAACTATAAACTATAGCTCTTCAGAAAGTTTATTTGGGCGAATTTTAGTTGCTTCCACATACAAAGGCATTTGTTATATGGGGTTTTCGGACGATAAACAAATTGCTTTTTCTGAATTAGAAAAACGATTTCCCAAAGCAAAATTTATTCAACAAACAGACGAAATTCAACAAAATGCTTTACAAATTTACACACAAGATTGGAGCAAGATTAATAAAATAAAACTACACCTAAAAGGAACCAATTTTCAACTAAAAGTTTGGGAAGCACTTTTGAAAATTCCAACGGGAAATTTAGCAACTTATGGTAACATTGCTAACCTCATTCAAAAACCGAAAGCACCAAGAGCAGTAGGAACTGCTATTGGAAACAATCCTATTGCTTTCTTAATTCCTTGCCATAGAGTTATTCAATCCACAGGAGTATTTGGTGGTTATATGTGGGGAACTACTAGAAAAACAGCCATTATTGGTTGGGAAGCATCAAAAATCAATACTTCAAATAGTATTATATAGCAATGGAAAATCTAAAAACAAAAATTGCTACAACCGATTGGCAATCTGTATCTGAATCAATGAACGAAAAAGGTTATGCAATTATTCCCAAAATTCTATCAGATGAACATTGCAATGAATTAATACAAGAATACAATAGCGAAAACCTGTATCGAAAAACGGTTGTAATGGAACGCTATCGTTTTGGTTTGGGCGAATATAAATACTTCAATTATCCACTTCCTAAAATTATTCAAACACTAAGAAAAACTATCTATCCTAAACTTTCGCCTATCGCAAACCTTTGGATGAAAGTATTGAATATCGATAAAATATTTCCCAAAACATTGGAAGAACTACAATTCCTTTGCCACCAAAATAACCAGTTAAAACCAACACCATTGATTTTAAAATATGGAAAAGGAGGTTTTAATACTTTGCATCAAGATTTATATGGAGACGTTTATTTTCCTATACAATGTGTTCTTTTTTTAAACAAGACTGATAAAGATTTTACAGGTGGAGAATTTGTTTTGACACAACAAACACCAAGAGCACAATCAAAAGCTATAGTTTTAAAACCAAAAAAAGGCGATATGCTCATTTTTACTACAAATTTCCGACCAGTTAAAGGAACAAGAGGTTATTATCGAGTAAATATGAAACACGGAGTTAGTGAAGTAATTAGTGGAGAACGACATACTTTAGGTGTTATATTTCATGATGCAACAAACTAATAAAATGATAAAACATATCGATATTGATGCTGCCGAACTTCATCAAAAAATTAAACGAAAAGAAATTGTTTACGGAGGAAATCTTAACCTAAAAATTTACGGAACTCTGCAATGCAAATCAGGCAAAAGAATGAAAGCCAAAAATCGTGTTTTCTTCAATACAGTAGAACAAGCCAAAGAACTTGGGTTTAGACCCTGCGGACATTGTTTACGTGCCGACTATAAAATTTGGAAAAATGGACTTGTTTAATATCACAAAGAATGCAAACATATTACCTTTTGATGGAGAAGTAAATTATTATGGTTCAATAATGAGCATAGAAAAATCGCAACATTACTTTGACCAATTATTACAAAATATTCAATGGGAAAATGACAAAGCAATCATTTTTGGAAAATTGATTATTACCAAACGAAAAGTAGCTTGGTATGGAGATAAACCATTTAATTACACCTATTCAAAAACCACTAAATCCGCCCTACCTTGGACTAAAGAACTTTTAGAACTTAAAGAAATTATAGAAAATAAAATAGGGGAAAAATTCAATTCTTGTTTGCTTAACCTATATCATAACGGAGATGAGGGAATGGCTTGGCATAGTGACGGAGAAAAAGATTTGAAGAAAAATGGGGCAATTGGTTCATTAAGTTTTGGAGCAGAGCGTAAATTTTCATTCAAACATAAAACTACAAAACAAACAGTTTCTGTCCATTTGGAAAAAGGTAGCTTATTGGTTATGAAAGGAAAAACGCAAACAAATTGGTTACATCGTTTACCACCAACCAAAAAAGTAAAAAATGCAAGAATAAATTTAACTTTTAGAACTATTGATATTTAAGACAGCAAGTATCAGGTTTTATAGGCTTTAGCATGAGTGTAAGTTTGCATGGTAATTATTAATTTAAAGACGAAATATGCAAACATTAAAAGACAAAATTACCCTAATTACAGGAGCAAATAGAGGAATTGGAAAATCACTCGTTAAAGCATCATTGAAAAAAGGAGTAAAAAGGCGTTCAGCCCAGAAAAACCAATAAATTTTTAGAGTAAAAATGGATAACGGATACGAAAAAGAAGAATTTACTACGATTACCTTTAAAGCTTCCGTTACTAAAAAGTTTCGAGTTTTTAGTAAGAAAATGAGAGCATCTAATTCTATGACACTACTTATGATGTTGGACTTTTTTGAAATCAATAATGTGTCTCCAAAAGAATCTATTGGTCCAACAATTCATACGCTTGAAAATTTAATTAAAAAGCGTAAAGCTTCTTATCAAAAATTGGAACAAAAAGTGATTCACAAATTTAAAATGCCAAATCTAGTCAAGACTGGAGAGAAAAAACGGTTTGTGTATGTACTGTCTAAGTTTGTTTTAGGTGATAATGAGAAATTAGAGATTGAGTTTAAGGAGCTAAAGGGAAGTAGGAAGATTGTTTTAAAGAATTAAAAAAATCCAAAAACTAGTTTTTGTTGTATATTACCTAAAAGTAAACAATCTATACAATTCTATATAAATCAAATTGTAAGTAAGTTGTAATTTTAGGCTAACTCCTATGAACAATGTCAATAAACTAAATACATCAGCGTTAAAATATGAGGTGCGAACATTAAAACGAAAAGAATTAGAACCTTTTGTTAAACGCATTTCCTATATAGAAAATGAAACTATAGAACCTCAGTCTCATCTACTTCCTCCACTTGACACCATTGGGTTTACCTTTTTTTTTGGAGACCAGATGAGGACTGCACATAGACAAGAAATAGTTCCTCTTCCTAAAAGAGCTTGTATAGCTGGGATTATAACAAAAGAAGATGTTTCAATAGTGCATCAAGGTATTGTTAAGCAAATTTTTGTAAAATTCACACCTACAGGTTTTTATCGTTTGTTTAAAAAGGAAGGCAAAGAATTTACAAATAAGCCCCCTGCCGATTTATCTACTATAAATGCGCAAGCATTGGAAATGGAGTTAGAAAATTGTCCAAGAAAGATAGAAAATATTCAAGAGGTTATTGAAAACTACTTATTTTCCAAAATACCTACTGCGCTTCCAGAAATACCACTCATAAGTACGGTAATAAAATTGATGAAAGAAGATATTACTGGTAGAAGAAATGTAGAAGATATTTGTGAGAAAGTTGCTGTGAATCAACGTTATCTTTTCCGTTTGTTTAAAAAGGTTATAGGAATCTCCCCTAAAAAATACTACAAAACATTACAGTGGAATACCATCATGAGTATCATCAATCAGAACGAAGAAGAATCATTAACTAGAATCGCATTAGAATGCGGATTTTATGACCATCCATCTTTCACTAGAGAATTCAAAAAAATTATGGGAGTATCTCCAAGTAAGTTCATTAACAATGATGTTCAATTAGCTGAACTAGCTTTAAAAGGAAGGAACTAATAAAATCCTTAAATATATTACAGCCTTTTTGTTTTCATCAAAAAAAATTATCTAGTAAAATACAACATGATTTGTAAAAAAACATTTCACTTAATATCTTTTACTAAAAGTTTTAAAATATGAGAAAAATAATTCTTGCTATATTTTTTATGACTATAACTATAAGTTATACGCAAGATTTATTGTCAATTTCCAAAATTGAAAATTCACCAAATCAATCAATAAATGAAATAATACAAGATAGTTTAGGCTTTATTTGGATTGGAACAAATAATGGTCTTTATAGATATGATGGTTATAGGTTTAATAGTCTACGTCGCTCTATAGAAAATGAAAATTCACTTACAACTAATGCTGTTAATCAAATAGAAGCTTACCCAAATAATGAATACTGGATAGCAACACATGGTGGAGGATTAAATATTTTTAATCCTAAAAAACGAAAAATTGAAAGCTTATTAGATATTAGTTTTAAAAAATCTACCATAATATCTGTGATGCAAAAAATATCTTCTAACCTATTAGCCATGGTAACTGATGGAGGGGTATATATTTTTGATAAAGAGACTAGAAACATTAAAAAAATTATAGAAGGAGCTACAGTAAGTTTAATACAAGCTCAAGGTAATTATTTATGGTTTACTAATAGGAAAACACTATATAAATATAACATCTTGGAAGATAAAATACAATTCTCTCAAACCTTTGACAATAATATTAGAATGATAAATGTGGTACAAGATAATCTTGTATTGTCGATAGGTAAAAGATTGCTTTTTTATTCAGGAAATATCATTTCAAAAGATATACTAGTAGAAGATAAGATAAGCCAAGCTATACAAAAAGACAAATTAATCTACTTCGCTTCAGATAATCATTTATATACATTTAATTCCAAACAAAATCAGTTAATAAAAATTCGCTCAGATTTATCAACCGACAAAGTATCTATTAAAAAATTGTTTATTGATTCTCAAAATAAGTTATGGATAGGTACCTCTAAAGGGGTTTATAGAGAATCGTTAAAGCTTCCTTTATTTAACAAGAAACTTATTCCTTGTGTAGCTAGAAAGATTGAAAAGCATAACAATACTCTATACATAGGAGGACGCAAAGGGTTGCAAAAAGTGAGCAATGATAATACTCTTAAAACCATATTTAGAAGCCACATTTTGGGGCTTCGTGAATTTGGAGATTACTTATACGGAACTAATGTACAGGGGCAATTATTAAAAATTAAAAATGATAGCATTTATCAAAAGGTTTCGCTAAAAGAATCCGATCACAAAAACTTTAGGATCTATGATCTAGAACAAGATGGAAAAAACAGAATATGGATTGGAACCTGGTCCTCTGGAATTACTGTGACGGATAAAAACCTAAAAGTAATTAAACGAATAAAGTTAAATACTGAATCAGATATCGGAGAATCTAAGATTTTAGAAATGCTAATAGATAATAATGACCGTCTTTGGATTGTTACTGCGACTTACGGCATATTTATGTTGCCTAATGTTACATCTATTGATTTATCTATGAAAAAATTTCCTTTTAAACATTACACATTTAATGAAACCGATATACATTCTTTAAATTCAAATATCACATTTTCTATTACTCAAGACAATATTGGAGATATTTGGATTGCAACCGAAAGCGGTATATCTAAATATAATAATCAGGAAAGTAATTTTGAACGATTACGAATTGATAATAATATTTTTGATAAAAAAATCAATGCAATAAGGTCAGATTTTAAAAATAATATATGGATGTCGACCGATAATGATGGGATATACATTTATAATGTTCGAGAGAAAAGGTTAATTAATTATAAAACGGATGATGGGCTTGTGTCAAATTCTTATTTATTTACTTCGGCATATTATGATTCAACTAACAATATGATTTATTTTGGTGGTTCTCAAGGTGTGCAAAGTATAGACGTTAAACACCATCCTATTGATAAAAATAAGCCTAAACCAGTTTTAACAGATATTTTAATAAATGGGAAACAAGAAAAGTATTTATCTAATTTTGAAGCTCCTTTTGTAAATAAAATAACTTTATCACATTGGCAAAATGACTTTACACTCCGTTTTTCAAATTTTGATTATAATCACACAGATAATATTAACTATGCTTACAAGCTAGATAATGAAGGGTGGAAAGTAACAAATAGCCAAGAAATCTATTTTTCAAATATAGTTTATGGAAAACACGTCTTAACAGTTAAGCCTGTTTACAAAGCTTATATAAATGATAAAGATAATGTGAGCATACTACAAATTAGCCTTAAAATAAAACCACCATGGTATAAAACTACCATTGCTTACATTTTATATATACTATTAATTTTAAGTGGTATTGTCTTTGCCGTCTACCTTTTTCTAAAAATCAAAATAGCCAATATAAAAACCCAAAAAACAAGAGAGATAAATGCACTACAATCTAAAATGTATGCCAACATCTCCCACGAATTTAGAACACCATTAACGGTTATTGACGGGCTATCTAAGCGGCTACAAAAAAACTATTCTGAAAAAAGTGTTATCGATAACGCGAAACATATTGAAAAAAGTAGCAATCAATTATTGCAATTGGTCGCTCAAATGCTTGATTTGGTATCGATAGATGCTAAGCAAATGGAGGTGAATTATAAACAGGCAGACATTGTTTTGTTTTTAAAAACTGCTGTTTCGAATTACTATTCCTTAGCGCAATCTAAACATATAGATTTACAATTTTCATCAAAATTAAAAACGCTTATCATGGATTTTGATGATGATAAATTGCAGAAAATAATAAATAACTTGCTTTCTAACGCTGTAAAGTTCACAAAGGAAAATGGTGTGGTTACTGTGATAGTTGAAAAGAAGAGGCAACAATTATGTGTTCAAGTTATAGATACAGGAACAGGAATAGAAGCTAAACACTTACCAAACATTTTTAATCGTTATTACAAAACTTTTGATGTAAATAATAACTTGGGAAATGGCATTGGTATGGCTCTAACCAAAGAATTGACAGAATTAATGCAAGGAAAAATTGAAGTGAAAAGTGAGGTAAGTAAGGGGTCTCAATTTTTTATTTGGTTGCCAATAAACAATAATGCAACTTTTACATCACCTAAATTATCTCAACCATTTATAGAAGCAAGTGAAAACTTGAAAGAAGTAATTAAAAATCAAGAACCAGTAAAGGCTAGTACCAATTTTTCAATACTTATAGTTGAAGATAATCTAGAGATTGGAGCTTATTTAAAACAATTACTTCAAAATATGTATCGTATTTATACAGCAGTGAATGGAGAAGAAGGAATTAGAATAGCTCAAAATAAAACGATAGATTTTATTATAAGTGATGTGGCTATGCCTATAATGGATGGTTTTGAATTTTGTAAAAGAATAAAACAAAACGGAATAACATCCCATATCCCTTTTATAATAGTAAGTGCCAGAACAGAAACAGAAGCAAAATTAAAAGGCTATAAACTTGGAGTAGATGCCTATTTATACAAACCTTTTAATGAACAAGAATTATTACTTATCATTAGTAATTTATTAAAGAAAGTAGAGCGTACCAGAACGTATTTTAGCAAAATACTTCAATTACAGCAATCAGAACAACCCAGTATACAGAAAATAGACATTGATTTTATAGAGCAAATTCAAACTTATGCATTATCTAAAACAACTAAGCTTTCTGTAGATGAGCTAGCAAAATCGTTAAGTACAAGTCGAGCTCAATTGCATAGAAAAATTAAAGCTTTAACAGGAAAATCAATAACATTATATATTAACACAATTCGGTTAGAAAAGGCAAAATCACTATTAGAAAACACGAACCTTAATATAAGTGAAGTTGCCTATGAAGTCAATTTTGAAGATGTAGCATACTTTTCTAGAATTTTTAAGAAGAATTATTCAAGTTCCCCTTCCCAATATCGAGAATACCACAAAACAAAGTAATTTTAATGGTTTTGAGACATTGGTCCATGTGTTTGAAACGATAATACAAAACATCTTTTACTTCCTCACATAGCTTTGACTATATATTAAAAATATACAGTCATGCTACATTATTCAAACTCCTCAATAGTAGAGTTAATCAACTTAATACTTATTGTATTAGGACAATCGATAAAACGAAGCAATGATATCGATGTAAAATCAATCAATAGCCAATTAGGACATATCATATGCTTAAGTACAAACATGAACACCGAGGCTTCAGGTGCTTCAGTGAATGTTATTTATAGTTGTGTAATGTTTAGATTTTCAGGTGTTTATCGGTTTTGTAAATTCTCATTACATCCCAAAATCTTATAAAACAACAGAAGCTGTAAGCTCACTTAAGTCTTCCACTATTTCATTGTCCAAAATGTATAGCACAGTTAAATATGTCTCATTCTGAGCCATAGTTGGGCATTAAATTTTCGAAGACTCTTCCAAAGGTGGTCAAGAATACTTAAGACCAATCAAAATGCTTTAAATCCTAAAATTACAAGCTATGTCAAATCTTAAATTTACAATCCTACCATTACAACAAAATGCTTTAACACCCTTTGTAAAAAGGATATGTTATATCGAAAACGAAACTTCTGATCCCCAGTTGCACCCAATAACACCTTCAGATACAATTCGGCTTACCTTTTTCTTTGGAGACTTAATGCGGACTTTATCTGACCAAAAAGATGAAGTTCTATCTAAAAGAGCTTATGTCTTAGGGGTTACGACAAAAGAAGGTGTTTCAATGGTGCATCAGGGTAGTATTAAACAGATTTCTATTGAGTTTACACCAACTGGGTTTTATCGTTTGTTTCATAAACATGGATGCAAATTTACTGATAATCCTCCTGCCGATTTTTCTATTATAGGTGCCCAAATTTTGGAAGACCAACTAGAAAACTGTCCCAGAAATGTAAACAATATTCAAGAGGTTTTTGAAGACTATCTATTAAGTATAATCCCCAACGCTCTTCCTAAAATTTCTTTGATAGATACAGTTATAGAATTTATGCAAACAGATATTCTAGGTAAAAGAAGTGTAAATAACCTTTGTGAAAAAGTCGGCGTACATCAAAAATATCTTCTGCGTTTGTTTAAAAAAATTATAGGAATCTCTCCAAAACAATATTACAAAACATTACAATGGAATACCATCATGAGTATCATCAATCAGAACAAAGAAGAATCATTGACAAGGATTGCATTAGAGTGCGGTTTCTATGACCACCCTTCTTTTACAAAAGAGTTTAAAAAATTTATGGGAGTATCCCCAAGTAAGTTTATTAATAATGACGTTCAATTAGCTAAACTAGCTCTTAAGAGAAAAAGTCAATAATATTTTCGGGCATTCAAATCACGTCATATTTATTGATAATCTTTACAATTAAATATAACAATATTGTTTTTCTTTTTTTTAAGTAGATGTCCATTTTGTACAAGACTTAGTTGATAATGACACCTAGATTTATCGGTTAGTTTAAAAATAAAAAACATGAAAAAATTAATTGTAGTATTATTATTGTGTGCCGCTCCAATTTTTGGACAACAAAATAAGACAATAACGGTAATCGGCGAAGCTTCCAAAAAATTTGATGTTAATGAGTATGTTATTCATGTCGATTTTAAAGACATTGTTACTAATGTATATCAAAATATTGACCCCATAAAAAAGGAGCAAGTTATTGAAGAGTATAAAAATCAATTAGAAAAAGTAGGTATTGATTTTAAAAAGTTTAAACTAAATAAATTGTATAATTTTTCAACATCAACCTATAATAGAATTTTAACTTATCAATATATAACAGCATCTTTTGAAGAAGCAAAAAAAGTGTTGGAGCAGCGAATGAATGGAGTATCAGCTGTGGTGGATATTTTAACTAAAAACAATACAAATTCAGATCTTGCGATACTTGATGAAATGGCTATAAAAAATGCTATAGATAGAGCTAATTTAACAGCAAAAAAGATTAACAAAAAGATTGGTACTATTCAGCATATAGAAACCTCGCCTAATACCAATAAAGCTACATCATATTTTAATGCAGCAAGACCTTACGAACTTCAAAAACATTATGTTAAAGTAACTTTTGCTTTAGAATAGTTTTTAAAATCTCAAAAAGGATTCTACTCTTAAAGTTTTATTGTCAAAAAAATCAATAGATTATTGACAGTGTGATGTTATGTAAAGACTTTGATAGAAAGGCTTCTTTGATTTCCGCCAGATTATGATGATGAAATTAACAAGAAAAGTATTTACTCTTTTAGTATGCCTAATGAGCGTATTCTATATGCAAGGTCAGGAAGTTAGAAGTACTGAGAAAACCTCGAAAAAATTTCAATTTAATTTTTATTTAAGCCCTGCTGCTTTTGGTAACCAAGGAGTAGCATTGCCCCTTATGATGACTAAACTTTTGCCAAGTGTAGAATATAGCATTACAAAAAAAACATCGACATATGCGTCATCAGGAATTACTATAGGAATAGCGCCATTTACTGTTTTACATTTTGAAACAGGAATAGCATTTAAAGGTTTCACGGTAGATTATAGTACTAATGCATTCATAAGTTTAGTGAAAGAAGAAGATGATGAAGATGATAAAGCAAAACGAACAGCCAGTAATGGTAATATCAATTTAGGGTTCAGATTTAGATTAGGCAAGAACAAAGGAACACTACTATGGTTAAAGATAGGTAAAAGTATTTCAGGAAAAGGGTTTGATGGTGTACATCCAATTTGGAATGGAAATCATGCAGAAATTAGAATATTAATGGATTAATAAATGCAGATAGGCAAAAGTATTTCAGAAAAAGGGAATGATGGATGTACAATCAGTATGGAATGGAAATCATTTAGAAGTTAGGATAGTATTACCACTTTAGTTATAAACGAAATAGGTTAAGTATGTGCAAAAAAATAAAAAAATAAGATGAAACATAAAATTATAGTACTCATTTTTTTAGTGATGAATATTGTTGGTTTTTCTCAAAAGGGAATCAATTATAAAGCTTTAATAAAAGATACCAAAGGTAATGTTCTAGCTGATACCAGTGTGGAGTTACAGTTTACAATCCAACAAGATGAGACAACTGTGTACAAAGAGATACAATCATTTAAAACAGATGCCAATGGTGTTTTAATTGTAAACATAGGAGACGGATCTCCAGTGTTTGGAGAGTTTAATCAGATAGATTGGTCAACAAAAAATCAAATGCTAAATGTTCAAATAGATATAGGTGAAGGCTTAGTAGATTTAGGTACAACGCAGTTTATGACTGTACCTTATGCGGAGTATGCATCTACAGCAGCCAATGTTTCAGGTTTAGAAACGGTTGAAGAAGCAAATAATGTTGGTTGGCGGTTAATAGGTGTTAATGCGAACAATTATGGTACTATAGGTAATAATGCTGTTGATTTGAGTTATTCAAGTGTGCCATCAAATGTTTTTGGGGCTACTGGAGATTTTTCAAATGCATTTGGGACTCAAACAATTGCTTCAGGGTTTGGATCTACAACTATGGGGTTTCAAACAATAGCATCAGGAGATAATTCAACGGCAATAGGTCTTAACAATACAGCTTCAGGAAATTATTCAATGGCATTTGGTTTTGGTGCTATAGCTTCAGAAGAATCATCAATGGCATTTGGCGTCAATACAAAATCATCTGCACTGGGAGCTGTTAGTATGGGAATTGATACAGAAGCATCCGGTTATAGTGCTATGGCAACAGGAAATCAAACAGTAGCGTCTGGAGGATATGCTGTAGCGATGGGAAATGCAACTACAGCATCGGGTATTAATTCAGCGTCAATGGGAGTAAAGACAAAAGCATCAGGAGAAAACTCAATAGCTATGGGAAATGAGACAGTAGCTTCTGGTTCTAATACAACTTCAATGGGGGTATATACAAAGGCAATAGGAAGTAACTCTGTAGCAATGGGAAATAGTACAGAAGCATCAGGTATTAATTCAACTTCAATGGGAAGATATACAAAGGCAGTCGGTAACAATTCTACTGCTATGGGAGATTTGACATTTGCTATAGGAAGCAATGCTACTGCTATGGGGGATGAAACATTTGCCACAGGAGATAATTCGGTTGCTATGGGGAGAGGATCAGTAGCTGGGTCTAATTATTCAGTAGTTGCTGGTATAAAATCTTCTGCATCAGGTATTGCAGCGGTGGCTATGGGGAACAGGACAGATGCTTTAGGTGAGTTTTCAATATCAATGGGGAATAATACGATATCAAATAACGAAGCATCTGTAGCTATGGGAGGGCAAGCAGTTGCTACAGGTTATCGTTCAGTATCTTTAGGAGACAAGACAAGTGCTCTAGGAGAGAGTTCAGTGGCTTTAGGGGACCTGACAAGAGCAACTGGTGAAAACTCTATGGCAGCAGGTTTAGAAACAGTAGCTAGAGGAAGAGGAGCAATAGCTATAGGGGCTTTTACTGAAGCACGAGGTAATCATTCATTAGCTATGGGATATGCTACAACAGCTTACGGAAATAGTTCAACTGCTTTAGGGGATAATACCATAGCACAATCATACCAAACAGTGATTGGTCGATTTAATGTAAGTACAGGTAGTTCAGATACCTGGGTGCATGATGATCCTTTATTCATAGTGGGTAATGGTAGTAATTCAAATAGAAATAATGCATTAACCTTACTTAAAAATGGAAATTTAGGAATTGGAGTTAATGACCCAGACGAGCGCTTACATATCGATGGTATTTTAAAAATAGGTACCGAAACGATAGAAGATACAGGAGTTAATCAATTATCTTTTGATGCCAGTTTGTTACCAAATGAAGATAATTTAATGAGTTTAGGCAATCAGTCTAACCGATGGAGAGCTGTTTGGTCCGTAGATGGAACTATCAATACTTCGGATAGACGCGATAAAACAAATATCACCTCCCTCGATTATGGTTTAGAAGAAATTTTACAATTACACCCAGTTAGTTTTAATTGGAAACAAACACTAGATCAAAATTTAAAATTAGGATTGATAGCCCAAGAATTACAAGATGTTATCCCAGAGGTTGTAAAAACATCAAATAAAAATAGGCATACGAGTCGATTAGGAGTTTATTATTCAGATTTAATTCCGGTGCTAATTAAGGCTATCCAGCAACAGCAAGAACTTATTACAAATCAAGATGATGAAATTGAAGAACTGACTTTGCAGTTAAACGAACTAAAATCAGTTGAATTACGTCTAGGAAAATTAGAACAACAGTTTAAAGAATAATAAGATGACAAAATTAGTTACAATCATCATGTTGTTGCTTAGTACTTCAATAACAGTAGCACAAACTATAGAGAAATTTAGTGTTGATAGTGGAGGAGCAAGTGCTGTAGTGAGTGAGTTACAGGTGCTGTATAGTATTGGAGAAGTCAATATACAAGAGCTCTATTTGGAAAGTACTACCATATCAATGGGGTTCATTACATCTCCAATACCACCTTCTTCAGTAACCAATACAATAGAAGAAGACGAGGGAATCTCTATATACCCTAATCCAGTATCCGATCTATTGTATATAAAAAGCAATAGCCTTCTTAAAAAAGCTCAATTATTTGATGCTTTGGGAAGGTTAGTTTTAACAACAAATCAGAATATAATCGACGTGAAAAATTTGTTTAGTGGAGTATATATCGTAAAAATTATGATGGCAGATAAACTGATAAAAAAGAAAATAATAATTCAATAAATGTCAAGGTAAAAGAAAAATAAAGGAACACTACTATGGTTAAAAATAGGTAAAAGTATTTCAGAAAAAGGGTATGATGATGATATACAACCCATTTGGAATGGTAATCACGCAGAAGCTAGAATAATAATACCCCTTTAGATAGTTAAAAACAAATTACAGGTTTTGCAAACATGAATGTTTATATCAGTTTATGATGACGAAATTAACAAGAAAAGTGTTAACTCTTTTAATATGTTTAATGAGTGTATTCCATATACAAAGTCAGGAAATTAAAAGTGCTAACGAAGCTTCTAAAAAAGTTCAACTTAATCTTCAATTAGCCGACTTTTCCCTTGGTTACCAAGGGGTCGCATTTCCCATTTTAGCTAATAAAGTATTATTAGGTACAGAGTACAACGTAATAAAAGAAGTGCCAGTATATACCGCAATAGGAATGACATTAGTGCCTATTATACCCACAAACTTTCACTTAGAAACAGGATTTGCATTTAAAGGTTTTACAGTAGACTATAGTACAAACTTTTTTACAAACGAAGTTTGGATAGAAGAAGAAGAACGAAGAGAACGACGAAAAGGTAGTAATGGTAACCTTAATTTAGGATTCAGGCATAGGTTCGGTAAATACTTGTTTTGGTTAAAAGTAGGTCAAGGTATTTCTGGAAAAGCATGGGGTAGTGATGATGATGGAGCATTTGG
This sequence comes from Aquimarina sp. AU119, assembly GCF_900312735.1. NCBI lineage: Bacteria > Pseudomonadati > Bacteroidota > Flavobacteriia > Flavobacteriales > Flavobacteriaceae > Aquimarina > Aquimarina sp. AU119. The sequence goes on from NZ_OMPF01000024.1 coordinate 299,831, forward strand.
TGCGAAAGGTACTCATATAGAATTTAGAACAATAATACCCCTTTAGATAGTTAAAAACAAATTACAGGTTTTGCAAACATAAATGTTTATATCAATTTATTATGAGAAAATTACCAAAAAAAGTTATCCTTTTAATATGTGTAATGAGTGTATTCTATATGCAAAGTCAGGAAATTAAAAGTGCTAACGAAGCTTCTAAAAAAGTTCAATTTAGTGTTTATTATGCCACAGCCTATGGTAATCAAGGTGTGGCAATACCCATTTTATTAAATAAATTATTAGTAAGTGCAGAGTACAATATAATAAAAGAGGTACCAGTATATGCATCAATAGGACTTACAGGGGGGGTGGCTCCACTTTTTGGAACTCATCTTGAAACAGGAATAGCATTCGGGAGGTTTACAGTAGACTATAGCACAAATTCATTTATAGGAGAAGTATGGGATGAAGAAGAAGAAGAACGAGAAGAAAGAAGAATAAGTAATGGGAATCTTAATTTAGGGTTCAGGTTTAGTTTTAAAAAAAATGGAAGATTGTTATGGTTAAGAATAGGTAAAAGTATTTCGGAAAAGGGCTATGATGATAAGGTTCAACCTATTTGGAATGGCTATCACGCAGAAGTTAGAATGAGACTGTAAATTAAACTCTGTCTAAGTTGAGAATTTCATTAATTTTATTAAGACAGATTACAATGACAAACAAAGAATAACAATTATTAGAAAAGAAGGCAATAGAACAATTTATGCCTGGTAAGAGTTTATTTGGTAAAAATAGAACTACAATAGTTCGAATGTTTTGAATGTCAAATATTTCGTGTGTCCAGAAGCTTCGTCGGTTTTAATTTTGTTTCAAAACTTTATAAATAACAAAACTGTATACTCGTTTAAATCTTCTACAGTTATGTAAGTCAATTAACTTTATAATATGTCAAATCTTAAATTTTCCATACTACCATTACAAGAAAAAGCTTTAACACCCTTTGTAAAACGCATGTCTTACATAGAAAACGAAACTAAAGAGCCCCAGTTGCATCCAATACCTCCCTTAGATACAATGGGGCTCACTTTTTTCTTTGGAGACTTAATGCGAAATGTATATAATGGAAAAAATGAACCTCTGCAAAAAAGAGCTTATGTGTTAGGAATAACAACAAAAGGAGGTGTTTCAATAGTGCATCAAGGGACAGTTAAGCAGATTTTTATTGAGTTCACACCTACGGGATTTTATCGTTTGTTCCATAAAGAAGGAAGTAATTTTACTAATCATCCTCCTGCCGATTTCTCTACCATAGGTGCACAAATATTGGAAAAGGAATTAGAAAACTGTACCAGAGATATAAAAAGCATACAAGAAGTTTTTGAAACTTATCTATTGAGTATGATACCTACCGCTCTTCCTGAAATTCCTTTGATAGATGAGGTTGTAAAATTGATGCAAACAGACGTTGTCGGTAAGAGAAGTATAGAAGACATTTGCGAAAAGGTAGGTGTACACCAAAAGTACCTTTTTCGCTTATTTAAAAAGGTAATAGGTATTTCTCCTAAAAAGTACTATCGAACCCTACAATGGAACACGATCATGAACATCATCAATCAGAATGAAGAAAAATCATTAACCAAATTGGCATTAGAATGTGGATTCTACGACCACCCATCTTTCACAAAAGAATTTAAAAAGTTCATGCAAATTTCTCCAAGCGAGTTTATAAATGGAGACGTTAGTTTAACAGAAATGGTTCTTAAGTATAATTCTTAATAATAAAGAGTAATCCTTAATAGTATTAAGAAGGCTTAAATAAGCAACAACAATACCTCTAAACAGAAATTTTAAGTACCTCAATAATTTTAACTAGGATTTAAGAACTGTGTCCATTTTATACAAGACTTCACTAATCTTCACAATTAAATTTGACACTTCATGTTAAAAATTTAAAATTATGAAAGCAAAAAAGAAATTAGTTAGATTATTAATGGTACTTATGGTGTCAATTTCAATCTTTTCATGCTCAGATGGTGAAGATGGAGTTGATGGGATAAATGGAGTTGATGGTACTGATGGAGTAGATGGTCAGGATGGTCTAGATGGTTTACAAGGAGAGCAGGGAGATACAGGGACGGCGAATGTGATATATTCGGAGTGGATGAACCCAGGATTTCCTCCTAATGTAGTAGGTAATGATGAAGTAGAATCAACAATCGCTGCGCCCCAAATCACAGAAGAAATTATTAATTCAGGGACGATTTTGGTTTTTGGTAGATATTCTGGTTTTGGCAGCAGAATCTATCAATTACCCGCACTTATAGGACAAAAATTTCATCAGTTTAGATTAAATCCGGCGGGAGGAGAGTTTGATTTAAGAATTAATACGTTAGACGGAAGTGATATTGGACTTAATAACTCATTAACTTCAGTACGTTATGTAATTATTCCTGGCGGAGTTACAATTGACCCTGCTTCTTCTGCTTCAAAATCTGCAAAAGACTATTCATCTATGTCATACGAGGAAATTAAAGCCCAATTTAATATTCCAGAGTAAGATTTATAAGAGTTCCTCCAAATTTTACAGAAAACAACTACCCCTCATGAAGCTATGCCTGGTGAGGGGTAAATAAGTTATAGTTAATATTTAAAATTCCTAAAAAGAAACAACAATACCTCCAAACAAAAATTTTAAGTACCTCAATAATTTTAACTAGGATTTAAGAACTGTGTCCATTTTATACAAGACTTCACTAATCTTCACAATTAAATTTGACACTTCATATAAAATTTAAAATTATGAAAGCAAAAAAGAAATTAGTTAGATTATTAATGGTGCTTATGATATCAGCTTCAATTTTTTCATGTTCAGATGGTGAAGATGGAGCTATAGGGCCAGCTGGTCCAGCAGGAGTTGATGGTACAGATGGGGTAGATGGTCAAGATGGCGTCCCAGGAACAGCTAATGTTATTTATTCTGAATGGATTGATAACGGATTTGAACTTGGTGATGGTTTAGGGGTTTCTTCAGCAAGTTTTGTTATCGAGAGTCCTGAAATTACTGAAAAGGTATTAGAACAAGGAGTTGTTTTGGTATTTGGCCGAAGACTTACTACTGTAGCTGAGGAAGTAGAGATTGATATCTATCAACTACCTTATAATTTTTATAATTTAAATCTACAATATCGCCATAGAATTGAGCCTCAAACAGGGGATAAGGCTATTGGAGGCATTGTAATCGAAGTAGTATCAACTGATGGCACCACTGTGAGTGGAGCTGTGACCTTAATTCAACAATATAGATACGTCATAATACCAGGTGGGGCTCCAGTAGCACCGTCTTCTTCTGGGAAATCATCAAGTGTTGACTACTCTAAAATGTCTTACGAAGAAATTAAAGCTCAATTTAATATTTCAGAATAGTAGAGTGGTATAAGAAATCAAAAGTTAGAAGTTTGCCCTAATTTCTAATTTTTGCTTGAGCCCCTTAGGAAGTTATAAGTCCCGAGGGGTTTTATTCTTTTTTGATGAAAAAAGAATAAGGAAAAAAATATTAGTCTATATAAGTTTTATGTATTCTATCTTAAAATAAACCCCTGTGTTGGATAGAGCATTAACCTATTTTAAAAAAAAATCACAATGAAAACAATCAAAATTATTCAATACTTGAGTCTTGTCTTTTTTGTTTTTGTTACTTCATGTGGAAGTGACGACAATAATACTCCGGATCCAGTTTCAGAACCTGACCCAGTAACAAATCCAGACCCTGTAGAAGAAAATAAATCTCCTGAAACCTTTAATCTTATTGCGCTTGCAGATGGGGAGGTAGATGCTGATATAAAACCAACTTTTAGTTGGGAAGTGGCAAATGACCCTGATGGTGATGCGGTGACTTATGACTTGTATCTTGATTCTAAAAATCCTCCAGAAACCTTATATGGTGAAAACATAAATACTACCAACCTTGAAACAACAGAGCGCTTAGGATTATTAAAAAATTATCATTGGAAAGTAGTGGCAAAAGATGATAAAGGAGCGAGTACAGAAAGTGCAATACACAGCTTTATCACACGAGATTTACAAATGCCAAATGAACCTATAACCTTAAATGCAGAATTTAGGACAAGACGCAGAGCATCTGTTGTAGAATTTAAGGATAAATTATGGGTCATTAGTGGAAACACAGATGATTTCTCCGATTTAAATGATGTTTGGCAAAGTGAAGATGGAATTAAGTGGGAACAAGTAACAGATGAAGCTCCATTCCCTGGTAGGCGCGAACATACCTCTGTTGTGTTTGATGATAAAATATGGGTTATCGGTGGGTATAATGGAGATGAATACTTAAATGATGTATGGTACAGTAACGATGGTCAAAATTGGACGCAAGCGGCTGCGACTGCTCAATTTTCGGGAAGAGGTAGACATACATCTGTGGTCTACAATAATAAAATCTGGGTCATTGGGGGGTATAATGGCACTAATAACAATGAGGTTTGGTCTAGTGAAGACGGAATAACATGGACGGAAACAAAACCTGTAACTTCAATTTTTTCAGAAAGGTCACTTCATACCTCCGTAGTATTTGATGATAAATTATGGGTAATTGCAGGAACAGATGATACCCGTCAAAATGATGTTTGGTATACAGAAGATGGAGAAAATTGGACAGAAGTCATTTCTTCAGCTCCATTTGCTAAAAGAATCAGGCATACTTCAGTAGTATATGATAATAGAATTTGGCTGCTTGGTGGCGCAGCGCCTAGTAGCCTAAATGATGTTTGGTATAGTACCAATGGTACCGAATGGAATCAATTCACGAACAATGCACCTTTTTCCAAGAGATTCGACCACATTTCAACGGTATTCAAGGAAAAAATTTGGGTCATAGCTGGCTATGATGGGAGTTACCTAAATGATGTTTGGGCATTTGATTAATCAAAAAGTGAGTTAGGAAATATCTGAATGTTAAATCTAAAAAAACATAAAAGGTGAAAACAGAAAATAAATTAGCTAGCACATTAATGATGCTTATGGTATTGGTTTTTGTTACCTCATGTTCAAATGACGACGATAACCCAGTAGCAGAAAACAAACCACCTGAAACCTTTAATCTTATAGCTGTTGCAGATGGAGAAGGAAATGTTGATGTGCAACCAACTTTTAGTTGGGAAGCGGCAAACGACCCTGATGGGGATGTACTAACGTATGATATATATCTTGATGTTAAAAACCCACCAGAAGCTTTATATCATGAAAATTTAAGCACAGTTAATTTTGAGGCTACAGATCGTTTAGGAGTGTCAAACGATTATTATTGGCGTGTAGTGGCAAAAGATAATAAAGGTGGTTATACAGAAAGTGTAATACATAGTTTCAGTACACGATATTTAAGAATACCTAATGAACCAATAACTCCGAACACTGTATTTAATGGAAGACAAGAAGCCTCTGCTATAGTATTCAGTGATAAACTATGGATAATTGGAGGGTCTGATGGGCAGCGTTTCAATGATGTTTGGTATAGTGAAGATGGAGAAAATTGGACTGAAGCAACTTCAAGCCCTCAGTTTTCAAGGCGCACAGGACACACTTCTGTAGTGTTTGATAATAAAATGTGGGTTATTGGGGGGTATGATGGTGCTTATAATAATGAAGTTTGGTCTAGCATAGATGGAGAAAATTGGACTCAAAAAACTGCAAACGCTCAATTTTCAAAACGCAGCAGCCATACTTCTGTAGTGTTTGATGGTAAAATGTGGGTCATTGGTGGACAAGGAAAAGGGAAGCGCTTTAATGATGTTTGGTATAGCGAAGATGGAGAAAATTGGACAGAAGTAACTACAAATGCTCAATTTTCTAAACGAAATAGTCATACCTCTGTAGTGTTTGATAATAAAATATGGGTCATTGGAGGATATGACGGTAATTATAACAATGATGTATGGGTAAGTGAAGATGGAGTTGGGTGGAATCAAGTTATAACCGAACCTATCTTTGACAAAAGGGGCGGACATACTTCTGTCGTATTTGATAATAAAATTTGGTTGTTTGGAGGTGATACTCCTGATAATTTTTCCAATGATATTTGGTATAGTGCCAACGGCAACATGTGGGAGAAAGTCACTGATAATACTCCTTTTTCTGAAAGATTTGGCCACACTTCAACAGTATTTAAAGAAAAGGTTTGGTTAATTGGTGGGTATGATGAGAACATATACTTAAATGATGTTTGGGTATTTGATTAATCGAAAGGTAGTTCTATTGGAATTCTGAATGTACAATCAAAAAAAAGAAAAAGATGAAAGTAAAAAATAATTTAGCTAATGTACTAATCACGAGTGCAACAAGTGCAATACATAGTTTTAATACAAGAGATTTAGGAATGTCTAATGAACTAATAACATTAAATGCGCAATTTTCAGAGAGAAGTGGACATACTTCTGTAGTGTTCGATGATAAATTATGGATAATAGGTGGACGCGATGTTGATAATTTAAATGATGTTTGGTATAGTGAAGACGGTAAAGATTGGACAGCAGCAACCCCAAATGCTCAATTTTCCAAACGAACAGAGCACACTTCTGTAGAGTTTGATGGTAAAATATGGGTGATTGGTGGATATGATGCTAATCACCAATATTTAAATGATGTTTGGTATAGTGAAGACGGTAAAGATTGGACAGAAGCAACCCCAAATGCTGAATTTTCAGTACGTAGCGGGCATACTTCTGTAGTGTTCGATGATAAAATATGGGTGATTGGAAGTGATTTTTTAAATGATGTTTGGTATAGTAAAGATGGAAAAAATTGGACTGAAGCAACTCCAAATGCTCAATTTTCTGGTAGATACCTCCATACTTCTGTAGTTTTTGATAATAAAATATGGGTGATTGGCGGACTTGATGCTAACATTCAAGGCTTAAGTGATGTTTGGTATAGTAAAGATGGGAAAAATTGGATAGAAGCAATTTCAAGCGCTCCATTTTCAGGCAGACACAGTCATGCTTCAGTAGTATTTGATGATAAAATTTGGGTGATTGGTGGCTTCATTAGTAACGATGTTTTTTTAAATGATGTTTGGTACAGTGTCGACGGTGCCGAATGGAAACAAGCAATTGATAATGTACTCTTCTCCCAAAGATATCACCATAAATCGATAACATTCAGAGAAAAAGTTTGGGTCATTGGAGGACGAGATGGTGATTATCAAGGCTTAAATGATGTTTGGGCATTTGATTAATAAAATAAGTAACTAAGAGACACCTAAATGTAAAATCAAAAAAATAAAGCGATGAATACAAAAAAAACAATCAATTTGTTAATGATACTTATGTTGTCGGTTTTTGTGACCTCATGTGGTAGTGACGACAATAATACTTCAGACCCAGTAGAAGAAAATAATCCCCCAACCTCTTTTAATCTAAATGAGATTACTAATGAAGCAACAGACATAGATATATTACCTGTTTTTAATTGGGAAACAGCAAACGACCCTGATGGAGATACTGTAGTCTACGATATGTATTTGGGTACAGAACAGGCTGCAACAAATTTGTATGTAGCCAATTTAACCACTACTAGTTTTAACGTTACAAATCAATTGAATTTTTCTGAAACCTATTATTGGAGAGTAGTAGCAAAAGACAATCAAGGCGGAGAAACTAGTAGTACTGTATATAGTTTTACAACCAAACCAGAAGAAAACAATACGGTCTCAATTGTAGATGATTTTGATGGTACTGGTCCGTTAATAGATTATGTAACAAATAATGCCGAAGTATTGCCTAACGTAGGTAGGGTTTCGGGACGATATCATGCACTCCTAGATGATAACACAAACAATCAGACTCTGCATTTTAACCAAGAACAAGGAAGATTAGATGCTAAATTAATGACCTTTCCTTTTGAGGTTATTGCAAGAAATATAGGTATTGGTATAACCACAGATTCGCAAACAGCACCATCTCATAACGGAACGCAATACAATTTTGCAGGAATCCAAGTACATGCAGAAGATTTTAATTCTATAAACTCTTCGCATATAGTAGTAGGGCATAGAGGAACAAGACAATTTACCATAGAAGGAAAAAACACTGTTGATGGAGTTTCCACTGTAGATGATGCTGGTATAGATACAGCGCCTTTAGGACGAGTAGATATACGTATTGTTGGAGATGAAAATAATGAGCTTACTTTTTATTGGCAACAACCAAACCTAAACAGTAATAGCACTCCAGATGAATGGGTGTTGTACCGTAGTACAGGTAAGTTGCCAGGAACAGAACCTTCATATGACAATCAGGTATACGTAGGCCTTATTACTTATGCCTTTGGAAATGCAGGAATTCCATTTGTAGGTACTTGTGATGCTATTGAGTTTAACAATCTATAAATAAAAAATGATAAAAACGGAAATATATACCAGTAAAAAAAAAGCAATAAGACTTCTTGTCATCTCATTACTATTTGTTGCTATTAGTCTTTGTTTTATAATGAATCCTAAAGTTTTTATAAACCCATTTTTACAGACTCCTTACCTTATTCAAGGAATAGGTTTATTGAGTGTATTACTTTTTGGATTTGGTATGTACGTTGCAACTAGGCGTATAGTAAAAGCGGAACTTGCATTGGTTGTAGATGACGAAGGGATTCATATGCACCCTCAAAAAACAAATAATAAAATAATTGACTGGGGTTGTATAATGGGGTTTTCTGAAATTAAAATTAATAGTCAAAAAATTCTAATCATTAGGGTTTCCAATCCAGAGTATTGGTTATTACAAGAAAGCAATATGATTAATAAAAAAATGATGCAATATAACTTTGCTAATTATGGCTCTCCATTAAGTATTTCAACAGGTTCCCTGGCAATCAGTCAAGAAAATTTGATGTACGTATTAGAAGATGGTTTTAAAAAGAAGAAAACAAATACAACTAGCAGTGAAGGTAAATTTTTTATCTCAGAAACGATATTAACAAAGAAGTAAAACCATTGTGGTAGCATTTCAAAATTGTAAGCATGATTATTTATGATTTTAATGGATTAAAATAATGAGAATAAAACAATTGATCATTTTGGTTTTTAGCCTATCGATAGCACTTTCGTGTAGAGAATATATTGACAAGAAAACAACCAATCATCAATATTTTGATAAATCGATATCAGACACTATCTCAACAGAAAAGTTGATAGCCGTTACAGATGAAGAACACCTTCAATATGGTGTAAGAGTAGCATATGTAAATGAAAAGAATGATACGATAATCCCGTTTGGAAAATATGCTTACTATGGAACAGATACTTTAGAGTATTATGCCAATGTTATTGAACACCCAAGCGATAGTACTTACGGTAGACAAATTGCTATAGACAGAAATCAGAATATTTTATTTGATGTTGTGATGTTTGACAATGGTCCAGAACCCTTTGTTGAGGGATTAACCAGGGTACTTAGAAACGGAAAAATGGGATATGCTAATAAATTTGGGCAAGTCGTTATTCCTTGTGAATACGATTTTGCCAAATCATTTCAAAACGGGAGGGCAGAAGTAGCATATAATGCAAAAGAATATTTTGACCTAGAGGAACATAAACAAGTGGAAAGTGATAAATGGTTTGTGATAGATAAAAAAGGAAACATATTAAAAAAGGATTGCGATATTGACTATAATCTTGTTAAGAAAAATGATAGTATAATAGCGTCTTTTGACATGAAAACTACTATGGAAGCAAGATTTTGGTGGAATAGATGGAATAACATGAATGAACCAAACTTAAGAGAAGCGACTATTGAATCATATCGTTTGACTATAATAGGCGATGCTATAACAGTTTTTAGAATCCAAAAAAACAAAAAGGCTATGAAGCTAATAGAAAAACTGCAGTTAGCAACATCAAAATATAGACCTGAACCCGAAGACTTTCCCCCCTTTCATTATTCTGAAAAAAAAATAAAAGCTAGTGAATGGAATGACTTTGTTGAGTTGATAAACCAAATGAATTTTTGGACAATGCCTGTTAATATTGATAATACGGTACTGGTGAACAACGATTCTCCTTTTCTGTTGTTAGAAGGAATTACGCCCGAACTTAATAATTGTACAAAAAGAAATTATCACATGGTTATTCGTGAGACATCAATGGATACAACAATCATTAAAAAATTATATGAACTTGGTAATAAATAAAAAAGAGGTAACAGTCTTGATAGAAAACTCTAATCTGTTATTGATACTTGAATAAATCGTTTGTAAAAAATAAAAAAGAGTAAAAATGAATACATTTTCAGAATACGAGAAAATGCCCAGTAATTTTGAAAAATTAGGGTTAAATGTCCGTGATTTTGAAAAAATGGAAAAGCTTCAATGGGTTGTTACAGAAAAAGTTCATGGCGCAAATTTTAGTTTTGTTTACGAAAACGGGAACTTAAAATATGCAAAAAGAAAAGAGTATTTATCCTGGAATGATGACTTTTTTGGTTTTCAACTTGTGGTAAACAATATTGAGAATGCCATTATACAACTATTTGAAGATTTAAGCTTCAAAATAAAAGCCACTAAATATATAGTTTACGGAGAGCTTTTTGGTGGAGAATATCCGCACCCTTCTGTAGAATCAATTCCTAATGTGCAAGCTATTCAAACTGGAGTATATTATACCCCAACAATTAATTTTTGTGCCTTTGATATTGCCATGGAAACAGATGGTATACAGACCAAATTATATCTAGACTATGAATCATCACTCTTTTACTTTGAAAAGCACAACGTATTTCATGCCAAACCCTTATTTATTGGAAAGTTTGGAGAGGCCTTAAATTTTAATACAAGAATTAATTCTACCATTCCAAAGCAGTTAAAACTCCCTGAAATAAGAGAAAATCTAATAGAAGGTGTTGTCATAAAACCCTTTAATCAAGTTGATTATAAAACGATTCATTTAAGACCTATAATCAAATTAAAAAATAAAGAGTTTGACGAAGAAAAGAAATATCATCAAGCCGAAAAATGGACATACATTCCTAATATTTCATCCAAATCGGAAGATTTATCTTTCTTATTAGATGAATTAAGAGATTATATCACTGTAAACAGATTACAAAGTGCTATATCTAAAATAGGAGCATTAAACTTTACTAATGAGCAGAGAGTAACTGATATTGAATCTGAATTTTTTAGAGATGTATTAGTTGATTTTAACGAAGACAATGAGAATCTTTTGAATGAGCTATCTAATGATGAAAAAAAATGGATTGATGAGAGAGTTTATGCTGAAATAAAGAAGGTAATAACTTTTGTAAAGGCTATTTGAGAATGAGTTTTATAGGATATGGTAACGATATACAGTTGTTGGCAAACATTAGGTTGAACAAGAAATGATGTTTCCCGAATTGATATTTGGAATTATAGCATTAATTCTTGTTAGACATACGATATGGAATATAAAAGTATATATGCGAAAAAAGAACTTGAAAAGATTAATTCGGAATATTATTCTATCAATTATGATTGTTGGATTTAGTTGGATTTGGTTTGTTCCTATTCATGTAGGGCAAATTGGAGAGTCACCAGTTTGCAAGTTCAGATTTCAAGTGTTTGAGTACGAAGTTCATGATTATTCTGGATACGGAAATATCCAAGATTTATTGATAAGAACCGTGCCTGTAAAATATGGAGCATTTGATTTTTACAAAAAAATAGGTGGGTGGAAAGAATATTTTGGATTAAAAAAAGAAGAATATCAAACTTATGAAGAGTATTTTGGAAAGGAAGCAGAATAGTAAAACGTTTGTTAACATGGGGTATAAGTAATAGCGGTTTAAGTGATAATGCTAAAGGTGAAATATAATACAGAGGTCAGTGCTAAACAGAAAGGTTTTTAGTAGGAACCAGCTACTAATATTCAAAACAATGAGAACACAATGAAAACAAAAATCAGCATATTAACCATTAGTTTGTTAGCAATTTTCAGTTGTTCGAAAAGTAAAAAGAAAGTAAAGCAAAACTATAGTGAATCTCAAACAACATTCTTTCAATTAAGACATGGAGATTGGACATCCAATCAATGGATTAGAAACCCTCAAAATCTTAAAACGATTCATGAGACATTTATGAAATTTGGCTATATAGACTTGATAGGAAATCGATTAGGCGACAATCCGTTTATTCTTCAAGACTTATACATTAAAAAAGAACCATCCCATTTGATAGACAGCTTAATTCTAGCATTTAAGAATAAAGAATTGAATGTAAAGTATTATCGAGAATTTTGGTTTCGAAGAGAACAAGAAAAGAATGATAAAGTAGTTTACGAGATTCTCAAAGACATAAAGCACTCATTCAAGTCCAAACATTCTTCAACTAAACAGTCAATGAATGTGAACGAAGATTTTGTTAATGATACCTTATATCAACTCATAAAAGTTGAATACTTTGAATCTCCTTTGACTAAGGAAGTAGCTATAAAGAATTTTGAAAAATTAGTCGACCTGGGATTTCATGAATCTGCTTATAATTTACTATACGAACGTTCTGAATATTCTGAAATTGATTGGAATAAGGAAGAACTAATAAAGAAATTAAAAACAACAGAAACTTATGTGTACCCATGGTTTGAGGATAATACAAAATAAAAACATCTATCATAACAAGCAATGTAAAATTGCATTAAAAAGCACTATCCAAACGTTGTAAAAATTATTAAAAACCATGTTTTATAGATTCACTTGTAGTATTTTATTTTGTTTATTTCTTATAAGCTGTGAGACATCTCCAGAAAGAGAATTAATACATCATGAATTTAAATCGGGAATATTTAGAATTACGTATCGCGAACCAGGTGCCCCTTTTTCTGCCCACCATATGACTTTGAGTTACACAGATAGCCTTAGTAAAACTATATTTGAAAAGAAGACAGAATTATTCAATGACGGAAAAAATTTGACTCATAATAATGTCAAGATTCAAAAGGTTAATGCAAGTATTGAATTTGTATTGATAGGAGAAGAACAGCAACCGGAACATTGGAAGTTACACCCATTATCTGGATTTGAAAAACTAACAAAACCTACTTTTTAAAATGAAATTACGATGAACACAGCTTTACATAACATACTACTATTACTAATTGTTTTGACAACTTTAGCTTGTAATGATGACAAAACCAATATTGTCGTAACGGGGCAAATAATTGACGAAATAACAGGGAAACCCATCCCAAACGCCGAAGTACTTGTTCATTGTTGGTATCGTCACACTATAGATGATAATAATCTTGATGAAGAGACGCTAACAACAGATGACTATGGTTGTTATAAAATTAAGTTTAGTAAGGGACATAGAATTGATGTGGCCTCTATAGCAAAGGATTATCAACCAAGTAGGAGCCATAATAAACTTAAAAACAATGTAATTGAAGTTAATTTAAAACTACGTAGAATAAAAGAAAACTCTACTTTAAACAGTAATGTTCTGTATTACGACCCTTCATATCTTAAAGTTCGTATTCCAGCAGTTAAAAATGGAGAAAGTATGGATTTTGGCAATGCGCAGACATTCGGTTTTGATTTTAAATCCTTAAAAACTAATTCTGACACTACACAAACTGACCTTTGGTATAAAATTGACAACAAAGAAGGGTTGCCTTCAACAATCGTAACTTCCCATAAAGGAGGATTAATTCCAATATTTAGCAATGAACTTAAATCCTCTTTTGTTTATGACTTGCTTTATGAAAAGACTACCGCACCAGTAATAGGTTATGTTTCTTTATACAAATTAACAGGTAAGGAAAAAGGTTTTTTTATTCGTTGTAGAAATGGGAATTATGGGAAGATGATTTTTGGAGGAGAAGAGCTTAGCGTAAGTGTACCAGATGGACAAGGAGGTTATTACAAAGAGTTCGGAAAAGATATTATTTGTTTATATCAGTCAAACGGAACAACAGATTTAACCTATCCTCAAACAGATATTGATTTAAAAAGTTTTCTGCGAGGTTTTTTTTAGAAAGACAAAAATGAAAACCATTGAGAAAATTAAAAACTTAGCAATTACTATGCTAAGGAGTGTAACTAAGACTTTTTTATTTACTCTGTTAATTCCTTTCATAATAATTCTTTTTCCTGTAAAATATTTTTGGCGGAAAAAGTTTGAAAAAAAATATGCCAATTTTCTAAATGTAAATCATGGAAAAAATTTCTTTTGTTATAACAATCGAAAGGATTCAAAAGATTATATAGAAGAAAATATAATTCCTGAGCTTACTAGCACAATTGAAATAGTATATCTAAAAGGAAAAGAAATTAAATCAGATTACAACATTGAGTTTATCTCGGAATCTCTATACAAATTAAAGACCTACAATAGGTTTCCTCATTTAATGAAAATTAGGAATGGAAAGTTAATTGATAAGTCAATTAATAACCTATTTTACAACGTGCTAAATATGAGCAAATCGAAAACAGAATTATTGAATGAGATTCACTTCTTTTTTAAATATTGAAATAGATATGTCTCTGTGTCGACATAATTTACTTGGAGTCTTTATGAATTAATAAAGGACTCTAAAATGAAAATAACTTAAACCTGTATTATTCTTTTAGCATTAAATTGATGTGTCCATTTTGTACAAGACTTGATTTAGTTTCGCAACTAGATTTGCCGATTCATTTTAAATAAAAAATCATGAATGTAAAATCAAATTTAGTAACGTTAATAGTGATGGTTATAGTATCAGTTTCAATTTTTTCATGTTCAGACGGAGAAGATGGAGCGATTGGTCCTACTGGCGCAGATGGAGCGATTGGTCCTACTGGCGCAGATGGTGAACAGGGAGAACCAGGTACTGCAAATGTTATATATTCTGACTGGATAGCATCAGAAATTCCACAAACTATGCCTTCTTCTTTTCAAAATTTTCCAATAGCAGAAAATATAGAAGATGATATTATTGATTCCGGTGTTATTCTAGTATATGGAAGAACTGCTAGTAATGCGGTTTGGGCTCTACCTACAATTCTTGATTTTTCTAGTCAGGTTAATTATTCTTTTGCTGTAGGTAGTAATAAAGAGTTAACGGTAGCAGTCTCATTGGTTTCAGGGTCATTAGACCTACCTAATAACGCTTATCTTACAGATTATCGTTATGTACTTATTCCTGGTGGACAATTAATGGGAGGTGGTGCATCGGGAAGTAAATTTGCCAAAAATAAAAATGTAGATTACTCTAAAATGTCATACGAAGAAATTACAACTCAATTTAATATTCCAGAATAAAAGTTGTATATCGTAAGTTAGAAAATTCACTTAATTTTTTCCCGCCCTTCAATAGTTACAAGTATATATGAGGGGCTTTTTCTTTTCAACTTATGAGAAAAATATATAATCCTTAAACTGTTATGTGTATTCATAACACAATCAAAAAATGGAAAATATAAAACATGACTAAATAATTGAAGCTTAAACTATATATGTATATAAGGTAATAACTCAAGAAGAAGATTTAAAAGAATTGGTTGACAAATGATGCCATGCAAAACCAGAAGTAGGGAACGTCAATCATTTCAAATTTGGTGATGAATATTTCAATAAAATAAAAGTTGTAAAACTGAATTCACCAAATGAAGTTCATTGGGAGTGTGTAGATGGAGATAGAGAATGGATTGGGATTAATTATTTATCCTTTGAACTACAAGAAAAAGACGGAGGAACGTTTCTTAAGTTCTCCCATTTAAATTGAGCAGAAGAAAGTGAATTCTTTGGGTTTTGTAATCACCATTGGGGCAGGTTTTTGGATAGCCTTAAATCACTTTGTGAAACTGTTGTATATCAGACGAAAGTCAAATCACTTATAAAGATACATTTATTTATCGATTAGTAGACCGTTGGCTACAAATCTGGTCAACACTTTTTCAAATTTTAATTTGTTATCCGATTTGTTGTCTTTTTTAATCAAATCGTATCAATTGTTATGATACTTTTAAAAACAGAAAAACCCGATAATCATACGATTAACAGGTTTTTAGTATAAATTGGTACTATAATTTGTCGGGGTGGCAGGATTCGAACCTGCGACCTCCGCGTCCCAAACGCGGCGCGATAACCGGGCTACGCTACACCCCGAAAAAAGGTTATCCTTTTGAGGGTGCAAATATAAATAAATCATTTAATATAAGGCCAAATAAAATTGAAGAAAATAATGTATGAATTTACTTTTAGCATATCGTAATGCATAAACAATTCAAAATATAGAGGTTGGAGTACTTAATATCGATAGTATAAGATAGAAAAAACCCTTGTAACAGGCACAAGGGTCTCATTCATATAAATAAAAGTATGAGTTTATACAATTATGCATGATAATAACGTTCTCTGTAAATTTTTCCATCTCTCCATTCAGTTACTACGGTTTGCTCTGAAAGCATAGTACTGCCATCTTTTAATTTTAATTCCATTATTGCGTCATAAAAAGAATGGTTACCATTGACAGCATAATTGTTTACATCATATCGAATAAACTCTGTAAGTTGATTATCTATAAAATCTTGTTCGAACTTAACATTAAATGCTTTTCCTTTTTTTGGTGCATCATTAGCTTCTTGTAATTCTACATCATCATGTAAATAAGTTTCCATCGCTTCTATAAATTGTCCTTTTGATAGTAATTCATGAACATGTTTTAAGTTTTTCTCAATTGTACTTTCCATTTTGTAGTGTTTTTATATTAATTTTTTAGTAGAATACCTACTCTTATAATTTGATATGGTAAAGATGCGTTGATATTCGTTGCTTCAAAATGTAGTTTTTACCCTAATTCTTGTCGATTTTTCCCTGTATATAAAAAACATAATGTTCTTTGGTATTATGAGTAATTTAATTCTAATGCTTCTATTTTATGAAATACATAAACGAAATCTTTATGATGAAAGTTGATGTAATGAATGTTTTGAATTTTGGCTATTTAAATAAGTTATTGTTAATTTTTTAACTATAAAATAAATAAATTATTAACAATCAAACGTTTGCGTAAAAAAATGGTTATAAAATGCCGTTTTTTTTTCGAAATCTTTATTACAACGTTTGAGAAACTATTTAAGAAATAGATTATCAAGTAGTTACTTATTAATCAACAAATAATGTATTATGAAAAAATTATTTTATTTAGGGCTTTTATTGGCTTTTTGCATACCTAGAATCAGTATTGCTCAGTCCAATAAGAACATACCATTTGCATGGGAGAATGCAACGGTATATTTTGTACTTACCGATCGTTTTGAAAATGGAGATACTTCTAACGACTTTTCTTATGGAAGACAAAGAAATGGTCCACCATTAAGAAGTTTTGAAGGTGGAGATCTTCAAGGATTAATCAATAAAATTGATAGTGGATATTTTGATGACTTGGGAGTGAATGCACTTTGGGTTACTCCACCGTATGAAAACATACATGGTTCTATTGGTGGAGCGGGGTATGCTTTTCACGGATATTGGGCAAAAGACTGGACGACCATAGATCGTAACCTGGGAACAGATGCTCTTTTTAAAACCTTTGTGGATAAAGCTCATGATCACGGTATTCGAATCATTATGGATGTGGTTTTAAATCATGTAGGACCCGATAATTCTAGCGATGAATCATGGCCATCAGAATGGGTTCGTCGTGAACCTACTTGTAATTTTCAAGGACCAGGAGGTAGTATTCCCTGTGAATTGGTTGATAATTTACCAGATATAAGAACAGAATCAAATGGAAATGTTTCAGTTCCTGGTTGGTTACTTAATAAATGGAGCCAGGAGGGGAGGAGACAACAAGAAGAGAACGAATTAAATAATTTTTTTAACAGAACAGGTTATCCAAGAGCTCCAAGGTTTTATATAATGAAATGGCTAACTGATTATGTTAGAGATTATGGAGTAGATGGATTTAGAGTAGATACAGTTAAACATGTCGAAGAGTTTGTTTGGAAAGAGCTAGAAACAGAGGGCTTAATTGCCTTAAGAGAATGGAAAAATAATAATCCAGATAAAAAATTAGATGATTTAGATTTCTGGATGACAGGAGAAGTATTTGGTTATTCTGCACCAAGTATGGGAAGAAGATTTACTGGAGATGGTTTCAATGTAGATTATTATGATAATGGATTTGCTAACCTTATTAATTTTGAATTTCGGTTTAATGCTAATGACGGATTAGAAAGTATTTTTAGTAGATATGATAATCTTTTACAAAACCAACTGGGAAATGGTAAAAGTGCTATGAATTTTTTGGCAAACCATGATACAAATGAAGTTTTTGATAGAAATAGAACCAGAACTTTTGAAGCAGGAACCAAATTATTATTAACTCCTGGACCTGCACAGATTTATTATGGTGATGAAACTGCAAGAACTTTAACTCCTGGAGGTGGAGCTTCTGGCGATGCTACACTACGTTCAAATATGAATTTTAATGAATTAAATAACCCTAATTCTAAAGCAACTCTTACCTTAATACATTTTCAAAAGTTAGGCAAGTTTAGAAGAGAACACGTTTCTGTTGGTGCAGGAAAACATACTAAGTTACAGGATACTCCTTATACCTTTAAGAGAGAATATAATAATGGGGGAATTACAGATAAATCATTGGTATATACAGGAAATGATGGTGATTTCTCTGGCGGGTTGAATGTTTTTGGTATGTGGCCAAATGGAACAACTTTAAAAGACTACTTCTCTGATAAAACAGCTGTAGTATCTGGAGGTAGTGTTAACTTCGGGACCTCTTTTGGGCTCGTATTGATAGCAGAACCTTTAACGATTTCAAATTCAGCATCTTTATCTGTATCTCCTGCCTCAGGTTTTTATACAAGCGCTGTAAGCGTAGAGATGACAGCATCAACTACAACTCCAGGAGCTTCAGTAAATATTTTTTATACAGATGATGGATCAACCCCTTCTTCTTCTAGTACAGCCTATAATAACTCGTTTACGATAAGTGAGAATACTACTATAAAAGCGATAGCGATAGATTCAGAAGGGAATCAATCTTCAATAATCACAAGAGATTATGTATTTGGAGGTCCTTTTGATGTGTATTTCAAAAAACCAACAGGCTGGTCTTCGGCTTTTATTTATGTATTTAATCAAAGTACAGGAGCAGCCATACCAGGGTTCCCGGCTTGGCCTGGAGTTGCTATGGAAACCGTAAGTGATACACCGTGGTATAAGTATAACATTGATCAAAATGTTCAGGTTGGTATTGTATTTAATGATAATGGAGGTGCTCAGACTGATGATTTAACCAGAATTAAAAATGGTTGGTATGATAATCAATGGTTTGATAATTGCCCGGGAGACTGCCCGGATCTTATTGAGTTGCCTGTAGTATCAGTATCTCCTGCTTCTGGATCTTTTAACGGAAGTGTAGACGTGTCTATGAATGCAACAAATTCGGGATCAATATTCTATACTTTGGATGGGTCAATGCCAGATAGTTCAAGTACTCCTTATACTGGTGTTTTTACCATATCTGCAGAAGGTAGTACTGTGGTCAAAGCTATTGCAATTAATACTGCAGGAAATTCTTCTATAGTAAGCAGAACCTATACTATTGAAGATACGTCTGGATATACTGTTAATTTTAAAAAACCAAATAATTGGAGTACGGCTTACATTTATTTGTACGATAAAAATGCCAATACAGCAATCCCAGGATTTCCTAGCTGGCCAGGGATACAGATGTCAAAGCTAGGTAGTTCTCCTTGGTATGCATATACTATTGATCAAACTGTAGAAGTTGGAATTGTGTTTAACGATAATGGAGGAGCGCAGACCGATGATTTATTTAGAACAACAAGTGGCTGGTATGATAACCAATGGTCAGATACTTGTCCTAATGAATGTCCAGATATTGTGGATACTTCGTTTATGGTATATTTCAAGAAACCGAACAACTGGAACACAGTTTATATTTATATTTATGATAAAAACGCAAATGATGCAATACCTGGATTTCCAGCTTGGCCAGGAATACAAATGTCTAAATTAAGTAGTTCTCCGTGGTATAAATATACTATAGATCAGACTGTAGATGTTGGTATTGTGTTTAATGATAATGGAGGAGCGCAGACTGATGATTTATTTAGAACAACAAGCGGATGGTATGACAACCAATGGTTTGATAATTGCCCTGGAGAATGTCCTAATTTAAATGCTTTAAATGGACCTTTTTCTAATATAACCTCAGATAATGATAGACTAAACTTTATAAGTGCATGGCCAAATCCTTTTAAGGAAACGCTATCACTTTCGTTTACAAAGAATATGAATAAGAATAATTTAAAAATAGAAATGTATGATCTTTCTGGAAAATTAACTAATGTAGTTCCTGATAAGAGTACCAAAGAAAATACGGTAACGATACAAACGTCCAACCTTTCTAAAGGAATTTATTTGCTTAAGATAACTTCTGATGACAATGTAAAAATGATAAAAGTCGTTAAGTAATCTATTATTTTTTAGATATAAAAAACCTGTTGAGGATATTATTTTCTGAGCAGGTTTTTATAAGATAAAAAGATTATACCAATAGCCCTTTTTCAAAAGCAACACGAATCAAACCCGCAGTATTACGCACTCCCATTTTTAGAATCAAATTACTTCGATGGGCTTCTATCGTTTTTACAGTTATAAAAAGTGTTTGTGCTATTTCTTCATTTGTATGTTCTTTAGCAATTAATTGCAATACTTCTTTTTCTCTTCTGGTTAATTTTGGTATAAATGAAGAAGATTTTACACCGATACTTTCGTTCAATAATTTATTTTTTAAGATAGATGGTAGGTAGGTTTCTCCTTTATGTACCGTTTTAATGGCTTCTTCTAATTCATCTTTTGAAGTATTTTTTAGCAAGTATCCTTTTGCTCCATTGCGTATCATATTTTTTATAAAACCCGTTTCACTATAATTGGATAGGCCTATGATGGATATATTGGGGTATGTCTTGGTAATACGTTTACATAATTCAATGCCATTGATGTCTGGTAAATTTATATCTAATATCAGCACATCATAACTATTGTTTTGTAAGTTTTTCAATAATTCCTGCCCTTTCTTATACGTAGCCTTTACTTTAATACTATTAGAATCCTCAAGCATAGTTTCAAGTCCCCTTAGTACCATTGTATGATCATCCAAAATCGAAACTGTTATCATTTTTTAAATTTTATCAAGATATATTTCTATGTTGAAGGAAGTTCCTTCAGCACTTGAATGAATATCTAAGTTAGCATTTAAGAGACTGACTCTTGATTTTATATTCTGCAATCCTATTCCGTGACTTTTTACATCAGGATCAAATCCAATTCCATTGTCTTCAACAGTAATATGAAGTTTGTTTTCATAACTATTGATTTGTATCAAAGCTTCGGTAGCATTAGCATGTTTTATGATATTATTTGTGAGTTCCTGTATGATTCTGTAAATAACAGTTTCTTTTTCCTTTTCAAGTTTGAATTGTTTTCCAAAATATTGAAAGCTTGTATTTAAAGGATTAGAAGAATTGATTCTATCACAAAATTGTTGTATTACTTCGACCAGATTAAAATTTAACAAGGAAGAAGGAGCTAGATTATGCGAAATTCTACGTACTTGCTCTACTGTATTATCAAGCATTTGAATAGCCTCATGATGTATGATTTTTTCTTTTTCATTTAACTTAGAAGGTGCTATAGAGGTAATTTTATATTTAATTGCAGATAAATCACCATTAATACCATCATGTAAGTCTTGAGCTAATCGATTACGTTCTTTTTCCTCCCCATCAATAAGTGATTCGAGTTTAATTACTTCCTGTTGATGTTGTAAGGTTATGATCTCATTATTCTTTATTTTCTGACGTTGTCTATAGATAAAAAGTAGCAAAATGAACCCTAGTATTGCAGATAGTATTGATAGCGTTAAATAAATTTGATGTTTTTCTTTTTTTAGTAACTCATTTTCTTGTGTTTGGATTCTAAAGTTCTGATTTACAATTTCCTCATTCTTTTTGGCTAGCTGATATTTCTGATCCAAATCATAGGCAGTATAGATGTGTTGCCTGGTATTAATCTTTTCTTTTATTTTAAAGTATTGATTTTGTTCATGATAACTTTTTTCAAAATCTTTGACTTCTGCCCAATACAATGATGATAATTGATGAAAGGTTTGTTTTAAATTAAGATCACTGATATTTGGGATTAGTAAATGTAATTTTTCTATAAGTACACGTGCTTCTTTCCATTTTTTTTCATGAACACTATACTTCAATTTTGCTAAATAAAAATCGAATAAGGTACTGTTAGTTATTTTTTTGTTTTTGATATCGGTGACATCTAATACTGGTATCTTATGAGGTTTTCCTATTTGTCCATTCAATTTGAAAAGTAAAACCTCTATTTGTACCTTATAGTTGGGTAAATCTTTATTTTTAATTAGATCTAAAGCTTTATAGGCATATAATTTAACTTCTTGATATTGCTTTAGAGCAAGTAAAATATTTCCTTTTAAAATATAAGCTTTACAGGTAGCGATAGTAAGGTTACGTGGATCTTTAGAAAAATAATGAAGTGATTCATTGATGTAGTTTAATGCCTTTTTCAGATCATTAACTTTATAAAAGTTTTCAGTTAAGATTAAATAAGAGACTCCTAATTGAAAATAATTATCTTCTTCAATTAAGCCTATTCTTTTAAAAGAATAATGTAATGAAGAATCAATTCTTCCTGCTACTGAATGAGATGCTTCTTTTTCATTATAAAAATATCGTAAACTTCCTTTAGATACGGTATCTGATATGTACAATCTATTAATTTTGTTTAAGGTATAAAAACAAGAGTCTAATTTACCTTCATCTCTCAGTGTTTTGGCGAGATATGAATTTGATTTTATCAATTCACTATAATGGTGATATTTTTCATAAATAGAAATGCCTTTTTTCACATTAATTTTGGCATTACGAATGTCTCGCTTAAATCTATAGAGTGTCGTTTTTGCATCGTAAGCAATAGCCATATAAATACTATCCTTATTCTTGATGCCGTAAAGCTCCATACTATCTGTTATTTCCAAAGCTTTTTCATAATCAGATTGATCTAATGACTTTCGTAATTGATATTCCATTCTTTTTTTTGAGGTAGAAGTGTCAGTATTGTTTATATGTTGCGCAGATATTGTGTTAAAATTTAATAACACAAACGTCCAATATATATGAATATAACTCAGTCTCATTATCAATATAATTAGCTGACAAAATAGTAGGGGTTACATTAAAGATACATATCTTCTTATCCAATTAAATCCTATTTGCTAGAGGATTTTACCCCTTTTTGTGAAAAGAGATAGAGATTTTTAAGGTATAGTTAAATGTAGAAGAATTAAACGACCTGTTTTTTTAAAATAAACAGGCCGTAAAAAAGGTTTTGGAATCAATTTTATGATTAGAAATTAACACGAGAATAACTGAGGCCTTCTGCATGGTAATAATCCCACCCTGTTTCAGTTTGATTGTCCATCCATAAATTTGGATTTGATAACAAGAATGCGCCATTACTATCAGATGTTGCAGGTACAGTTTGGTCAGATTTCCATATTGCGACGTCAAATGACTTGACAAACCAATTATTAGTACCTCTTAATCTAAGATGCGCTTCATCTACTTCTATCCAGGATATAGCAGTATTATTAAACTGAAGATCGAAAAGATAAACATCGACTTGATCTGTATTTCTATCATCACCATTATCCAACGCTAAATATCTAGTGATGCGTCTTCCCTGGTCATGAACAAATTCTACTTTGGCCATTACATCACCGTTAGTATCATGATTAGGTTGCGACCCAGTATGAGTAATTATTTCATATACTACATGAGTACTTACTCCCTTATTTTGATTAGCATTTTTACTAACATATTCTTTAACCTTTTTTTTCCACTTGAGCTCGTTTTCTTCTTTACTTAGGTTTTTATCAAAACTCATATGAAGTAAAGGTTGTTGGATTTCTTCATTCTTAATATCCAAAACTTGATCATGATTACCGGTTTCACTTGTAAATTCTTCTTCATTAAACTCAACGATTTCTGTCTTTACTCCTTCTTTTTCGCAAGCAATAAATACGATTCCTAACAGTATTGCTAAAATTGACATTTTAAAAATTGATTTTTTCATAATAAATAGTTTTAAGATTTCCCTACTCTTTTGATATGGGTTTTCAGATTCCCCCTTACATACAAATTTGTGTTTGCTAAATTACTGTTGTTCAGCGCTTTGTTTGTGAGTGTAAAACCTAGGATTTAAAATCTAGGGTTTTCCCTAGGTTGGTAAAAAGGATATGGATAAAAGTTTATGGATTTTGGGGTAAAACAACAGCTTTTTTTCTTTAAAAAACCGTGTTTAGATCGTATCTTTATAGCATAAAAGAAACTTCCGGGAAAACAATCTTTTTTTAGACATATGTAACCAAGGTTACTTAGTATTATGATGTCTAAGAGTATATTTATACAATAAAAAGATTAAAAAAATAATCTATGGAAAACCTTGATGCTGCAAGACTTCAAATGGCATTTACTCTTATATTTCACATTGTTTTTGCTTGTATTGGTATGGTAATGCCTTTTTTTATGGTCGTATCCCATTATAAATGGTTAAAAACTAAAGATAAAATCTACTTAACGTTGACTAAAGCATGGCAAAAAGGAGTTGCCATATTTTTTGTAACCGGTGCCGTTTCAGGAACAGCTTTATCATTTGAATTGGGATTGCTGTGGCCAGAATTTATGAAACATGCAGGACCAATTATCGGAATGCCTTTTTCGTTAGAAGGAGCAGCTTTTTTTGTAGAAGCACTGGCATTGGGTTTTTATTTATATGGATGGAATAAATTACCGGAGAAATTTCACTGGTTTACTGGTGTTATTATAGGAATATCTGGAGTAGCTTCAGGAATTTTGGTGGTAGCGGCTAATGGATGGATGAACGCACCAAGTGGATTTGATTATATAGATGGCGAATTTTTGAATATTGATCCTATTAAGGCGATGCTTAACCCCGCATGGTTTACTCAAGCATTGCATATGACTCTTGCAGCGTTTACGGCAACAGGTTTTGCAGTAGCTGGTATTCATGCTTATCAGGTGTATAAGGGGAGAAGAGTAGAATTGCATAAAAAAGCATTTAAGATAGCAATTACATTTGGAGCAATAGCTGCAATATTACAACCAATAAGTGGTGATATCTCTGCAAAAGATATTGCAGAACGACAACCTGTAAAATTAGCAGCCATGGAAGCTCATTATAATACCGAAAAAGGAGCTCCTTTATATATTGGCGGAATAGTAGATACAGAACACCAAGAAGTAAAGTATAAGATCGCAATCCCAGGGATGTTATCTTTTCTGGCTTTTGGAGATTTTGATGCAGAGGTAAAGGGATTGAATGATTTTCCTGAAGATGAACGACCAAATGTTAGTATAGTACATTATGCTTTTCAGGTTATGGTGGGTATAGGAACGTTGTTATTGTTTGCTGGGGTTTTATATTTTGTTTCTTTGAAGAAAAAAAAATGGTTTACTACCAATAAATACTGGTTACTTTTTGTGATGCTGGCTCCTATGGGATTCATTGCACTGGAAGCGGGGTGGATTGTAACCGAAGTAGGAAGACAACCCTGGATTATTCATAAAGTAATGCGAACAAAAGACGCAGTCACTCCTATGCCTGGTATAGTTTTTAGCTTCTATACTTATGTCGCAGTATATACAATTTTATCAGTAGCGGTAACCTGGTTAATGCTACGTCAAATAAGAGTTCTTAATTCCTCAAACTAAACCTATAAATATGTTATATGTCGTTTTGTTTTTCTTGATATTTTCATTGTATCTCTATGTAGTTCTTGGTGGTGCTGATTATGGAGCCGGTATTGTAGAGCTTTTTTCTTCTGAAGAAAATCAAAAAATTACTAAGAAAACTATCTATCGTGTAATGGGGCCTGTATGGGAAGCAAACCATATATGGATCATTATTCTGATTGTGATTTTATGGGTAGCATTTCCTGTTTACTATAATATCATGGTTGTCAACCTACATATCCCATTAACCATTGTATTGTTAGGAGTTACACTAAGAGGAGTAGCATTTGTTTTTAGACATTATGATGCGGTAATTGATAATTCGCAGAAATTATATGATACCATGTTTAAGATTTCTAGTCTTATCACTCCCATCTTTTTAGGGATGGTCTTTGGTGGACTGATAAGTGGTAAAATAAAAGTAGTAGATGATGTTACTACCTTAACTTTTTATGAGGCTTTTGTAGCGCCCTGGTTTAATGTATTTAGCATCTTAATAGGGTTGTTTTTTGCATCTCTCTGTGCGTTTTTATCTTCGGTTTTATTAATCGGAGAATCAGAAAAAGCAAATATTTATATCAGAAAAGCGGGAATTGCTACGATCATTGTTTTTGCAATTGGGTTGCTGACTTTTATATATGGATACAGTTACGATTATATCTTTGTACATGATTTTATTAAAAATCCGTATTCAATAACGGCGATGTTATTTTCTGGACTATTATTAATACCTCTTTGGATTACTATTAAAAAAGGAAGAAGAATATTAAGTCGTTTTTTTGCTGGTCTCCAGGTATTTTTAATTTTGTTGGCAGCATTATTAGCTCATTTTCCCGGAATTATTCTTTTGGATGAAGGGAGCGTTAGTATATTAGAAAATATAGCTCCGGATAGCGTAATAAAAGTTTTAGGAATAACACTTATCATTGGTGGTACTGTGATTTTACCAGGATTATTTCATTTACTAAAATCCTTCAAAATGATAAAAATTTTAGAACAAAATAACAATCCGTCTATATAATTTTAAAGTTATTATCCGTCACACGTAATTTTGAAAAAAGATAATTATGTTTTCTCGAGAGATAAACAAATTCTTTTTCTCTCGAAGTACTTTTTTGCTAGCATAAAAGCTTAAAATATATTTAGAAATTATATTTTCCTGTAAAAAGGCAGAGCTATCTCATTAGTATGCAAAATCATTTTCTCATGTAGGGTAGAGAGGATTCGAACTTCCGATCTCTGGTCCCTAGATTACTATATTTAAACTGATTATCAATTATTTAACTTTGTAAAATATAAAAATGATATACTCTACATTGAGATATTGAAAGAATATTACATTCATCCCTTAGTTATTAGTACACCCCAGGTAAAAACCCCTATACCTAAATAAAACCCAATAACAGTGAGCCCATAGAATAACTGAGGAAATCGTCTGACACCTTTATTATTTCCTCTTATAATCTTTCTTGTTGCTATATCCTGATACCAAATACCGCACCCTATAGATATTAATAAACTAATCCAAGAAAATTTTAATTGCCAATTTGCAACGTTCATTATCGAAATAGTCTCTTGTACGCCAATTATATCTCTATAGAATACTATTGGAAGAATTAAAGACGCAACTGCCATTTGAGTAATATACTTAATGATCGACCTGAATTCAGACATCATCCTTATATATTGTTTTTTTTCATTTTCACCATTGTTCATAATAGCACAAGATATGAGAGGGTTAGTACTTAACTTTGCAGTACATACTAAGCTGAAATTCTAGAGGAATTTTCAGAGTATGTAAAACAAGTATTTACTTATTGCCATTGTTAGGCACGATTTTAATAATTCCACATTGCTATGGGGTTTTTTTTCTGTTCGTGCATATCTCCACCGCTAATTCTGTCCCAAAATCGGCCTCCCACGATTTGTTCAGCGTCATATGTGACAACTAAATAATCTTCTAGATTTCCGTCCAATTCTTTATTCTCCATTTCAAAAGTCCAAAGTTTTAGTTTACCTCTTTTATCTTCTGCTAATACACTCTTAATAAATGCGTGAGGAATAGGAATATCTATTCCGTAATCATCATTTTTATCTCCAATTGTTTCAATCAATCTATCAAAATAAAATACAGGGCAGGTTAGAACATAAGTTTCTAATATCTCATCTTGATTATTCAATGTTCTGGTTGCTTCTTCCAAATTTTTCCAAATTCTTCTATTAAAATTTGGTTTTTGTGGAGACATATTTGACATTAAAAAAGTTTCACTATTTTGAATTTCCAAAATGTTGCTATTAGCACTTGCGACTAAGTGTCCTCGATCGTATCCGCTTCCTACATAGGGGTTTAAACCAGCTCGAAATCTTTCTGGTATTCTTGTATCTGCACGAAAGTTATTCATTCTTTCTACTTCACTAAGAAGATAATCATTTCGGTTTATTATTTCTAAAGCCCATTTTGCTTGTCTGAAATACCAAGAATAGCCTATTGTAAAATATCTGCCTATTAAAATTTCGTCGCAAACTGGCGCTCCATATCTAAGTTCTCTTTGAATGTGAAATGGATTGTTCATATCTGTTTTGTTTTTAGATTATTAATTATAATTCGGTTACTGAAATTGTGCCTAACTGTTTGTACAAAAAGCAGCGAAGCTATCCGTAGGATGTTATTTACTATACGCTTAGTTAGGCAAAGTTTTATTGATTGATTTTTATTGTTTCAATTTCTTTCTTGAATTTTTCTAAATTCTTTATTTCTAATTCATTTAAGTTTTCAAGTTTTAATTTGTTTTGACCGAGTTTTTTCAAAACTAAAAAATCGTTTAAATCAGATAAAGAAATGTTGTCTTTTCTAAGGCTCATAAAATCATCAATTTCTTTGTTTGTGAACCCTGGAGATTTTGGAGGGTTATTCAAAGAGATAACAATCCCTTTGCTAATATTAAGATTTGAACTTTTAATTGAATCAAAATAGGTTGAATATGTAGGGTGAATATTATGATCTGCTTTGATTTTATCTATAGTATTAGAAAATATTACCATTGATTCGATATCTCCTTTTTCTTTGGCCTTTGCTATTAATTCCGAGAGCACAAAGCAAGTTGTATTAATATCGGATTGGTCAATATTTTGGGAGTTTAAATACATCGTATTCATTATGAATAATGTAATAATTAGAAGATGTGTTTTCATACCATAATTATTTTACTCGTCCAGGGCTTTTCTCGGGCCCATTAATTTTTATTCCTATTTTATCTGAGTCTTCAAAATTTGGAAAATCGTCTTTACTTTTAATAGTACTAATTATAAGGAATGCACCTAAAATCATCGCGACTATACCTGGTGAAGCAGTAACAAGACTGGCTGTTATTCCAGCACCTTCCAAATTTAAGGTGGTTTGTCTTTTTAAAGAATAAAAAGCAACACCTATACCTAAAAACATTAGAGCAAATCCAGAAAATAACCCCACAGAACGTTTTATCATACTTAAATGCATCTGATAGGCATACACCTTGTATTCTAAATTCAAATCCGCCTTGTTTTCAAAGACTCCTTCTTTAAACCAATTAATATTATTAATTAAAAAAAAACCTATTGCAATTAAAACTATGCTACTTGCTATAGTTAAAAACCAGGGGATGTATTTTTCCCAACTTGTTTGTTCTTTCATAATTTCAATTTTGCCTAACGGTCTAGTGTATTAGTAGTAGCGGATTTCTGTTTACAAACCTTTGGGTTTTGCACTAACCTTTGTTTTTATGTTTATACTTTCATTTTATCACTTAAAGCGCTATTATTACTTATACGACGTGTTGTAGCCAGTTATTCTTTATCTTCCAATGTTAATCTGCCAAGTATATCATAATTTTTATTTTCCAGATTGGTTTTGATCTCATCATCAATCTTCATCAATTTATCTATCAACTCACTTTGTAGCTCAATTATTTTTTTTGCTGCTTCTTCTGGTTTAGTTTCTTTCAATCCTAAAATAGGCCTAATTCTATTCGTATGAATACGGACGACTTCTCTTCTAACTCGATTGAAAGCGTTTTTTGCTGCTACAGTGCTTAACAGTTTGTCTAAGTTTGCAAATACTCTTTCAATTGCCGTTATTAAAAGTACAACGGCTCCTATTATTTGAACAATAATATCAGCATCTTTCAAAAAACCAGAAGCTATAACAATTCCACTAATTACAACTATCAATTTTAAAATTGTTGCCGTGTATTTTCTCGTTTTAGTTGTTTTATCTAAGTTTTCAACTTCAGTATCCAAGTTTACTAGCCATTCTTTGAATTTACTATTAGAGAATTCCAATTCTTTCTGTAGTCCCTTATTGATATTCAATATTTTAGTCATAGATTTATTTTTTAAGCTAACATAGGTGGTTCAATATTTATTTTTCTCTGCCATACATCACCAGATTGATTCTGAATAATGAGTTTCATATGGCCTTTCTTTTTTTCAAAAATTGAAGGGCTAGCATTAAAGAAGAACTTTTTGCCAGAAATTAATGGGAATTTTCCACATTCATCACAGGGTTTCAGTTCTGGTGGTCTCGGTGGTTGTGTAAAACATAAGATAGAGAGTTCCATTTCACTATCAGAATGTGCAATCAACGAATTTTGTTGATTTGCAAATAATCGAATATTTTCCAGTTCAACTTTCAACATACTTTATTATAATTTTATTTTTAAGCTTATTACATAAAAAGATTGCTCTTCGAAATTCTTCGTTGGATTTTCACCATTAACATAGTCTAATCCAATTTTTGCTGATTTCTTATCGTCATCAGTTTTAAAGAAGATATAGTTAAAACTTGTAGTAAAGTACTGATGCTCTGAAGTGTTTAGGCTTTGGATATTTTCACTAAAATTATAACGATATTGCCAATCAACATTGAATTCAAATCTGTTTTTTAACTTTTCATTTATAGGAAATAATAAGATGTTTGATGAAATCCTAAAATATCCACGATAGATATTACCTTCATCAATATTTTCTTCTGTTGATATTCTATTTTCATTTTCTAAACCTAAGTATGGCGTGTAAACAAATTGAAACAACTTACCAAAGTTTACAGTTGTATTAGGCAGCCAAAAATATTTCGCTTCGAGTGCTTTTCCTTTAAACAATGGCGTAAAGTATATGTTTCCTTGAAATGAAGATATGTCTTTTATATTATCATTATTGTACTTAATGGATGAGATCAATACTGGTGTCCAACCGTTCGTGGAAATATCTGAAGTTTGCCATTCAAGGGCTAGTCCTGTTTGAAAATTATCTTGTTCTTTGTCAATTAAGGTATTTCTATGATATTCTATGTATGGGGAAAGAGTAAGGACTTTTTTTGTTTTTGGTAAAACATTTATTCCTACTGCACCATTTATTAACCAAGAAGCTTCTTTTTCCTTAGGGTTTGAATAGGTTATTATTGCAGGTTCAGCTTTGTCATTTTTACTCTGGAATGACTTTCTTAATGTAACTTGATTGAAGAAACTACCTTTATTTTCTTGGGCCGTTGTGATGAAGTGATAAATATAAAATGTAATCAATAGTATAAGTTTTTGCGACTTCATATTTTTGATTTTATCAATTTGATACAATCTGATACTTTGGTGAGTTTTTCACACTCCTGCACAGTTACTGCTTTTTTGGAATCCAAATCCTTCACAATTCTTTGAAAATAAACCTTTAACGATTTTTTATGGTAGTTAGTTAGACCTAAATCGGTTTTTAAATTATGGGAGAGGGTTATAAATTCAATCTCAAATCCGCTCAAATCAGAAAGTGCTTCTTTAACTTTTCTAGTTATATACTTTTCAGGATTATCCTTTGATATAACAAGGGTAACTAGTTCAGAAAGTTTGTTTATACCACTATTATCCAAAGCTTCTTCAAACTTATTCAGTTCTTCTTTGTTGAAGGTTAGTATTATTTTCTGTTTCATTTTCTACTGGTATTATTTTCTCAATGATATTGATATAAAAAATTCAATTCAATCCCTAGTATTGGGTATTTTTAATTGGTTAAAACAATTGGATACAATTACCCTAGTAACTACATGCTAAATATGGTAGATATAAGCTATCATGACAACCATATTCTTAACTATAAATACCAATTATGACAAATGCAGGGGTGCTTAATGTATTTAAAGTTTGGGAGGGATTTCATTATCTAAAACAATAGATAACTGAATTACGTTAAAATCAAAAAAACCTCACAACAACACTTGTAAAGTATTGATTATGAGGTAATTTTTAACTAATTTATTAAAATTAGTTAATTGAAATATTAATTTAATTTTTCCTTAACAATTTAAAATAGTCCTTACTTGTAAAAAGGAATAATTAAATTAGAAACCACCGCCAAAACAATTTTCTGCAGTTAAACTGATAAAACGAGCTGGACTAACTTCCCCATCTTGAACAGCCTTAACGGAAACAACATATTCTCCTGGTTGGCTAACTTTTAATAGTGCTGTATTTGGACTTATCGGGCTTTTCTCTAAATCAGTCCCAAATACAGTTGGAGAAATAGACCATATGTAATCTGATACACAATCCACATCATTCACCCTAAGTACATTTGCTGTAGTGTTTATACAAAAATCACCATTGACAGGGTTTGACCCTAAAAAATTATCAAAAATTATTGGGCTAGGTGTGGTAAGTGGTTGAGGATTACATATACAAGGAGGATAACCTTTTGTTGGTGTTACATCGCAATCACATATACTGCCTGCAGTAGTAACATAAAAAGTATCAGTACATCCATTACCCGTTGTGAATGTTATTTCACCACAAGTGAATGATGGTTTTATTTCTATAGATACCTTCCTAGATCCACCAATTCTAGATTTCTTTTTCCAAAGGTCAGGATTATCAGGATTAAGGCTAATTATACCACGAGTTAATGATAATAATGTCAAACTAAAACTTACTACAGTACCAGGTGTTACAACTGTAGCCCCAGAGATAGAACATCTACCAGATGAACTCTTAGCATCAGATTCTTTAATTTCGATAGAAGTTAAACCTTGATCATTGGTAAGTTCATCGGCACTTTCTTTTTCGCAAGAAACAAGTAGAGTAATAATGGTTAATAAATAAATAAGTTTTTTCATTTTTTGAGGTTTTAAGTTAAACACAAAATTGTGAGTTCAGTATTTAGTGTTTTAACTCAAAAAAATGATACCCTATATTTTAAAAATTAATACCGATATATGATTGACAATGATTAAATATATAAACTAAAAGACTAAAATTTCATATTCCACTGGTTGGGTTATTTCTTCAATACTACCAATATATGCTTTACCTCTTAATCTATCTACAGTATAACAATCTAGAAACCCATTTGGTAACGATATTGCATAACTACCTCACTTTTCATCATTGCGCACTCAAACCATAGCTCTTTTACTATAGACAAATTACTACTATTGATTTTAACAAAATTTTAGAGGTAACGATTTGATACACTAATACATTAAAGGAGAATTCACAATACTATTGTCAATAGTAAATTAATTATTAACCCTTAAATATTATTAAAAATGAAAAGTTTAAGAAGTTTATCAGAATTTAAAATTCCTAAAAAAGAATTAAAATTCATTAACGGATCAGGCGGGACAAACGGTTGCTTAAAGTCATGTTCTGAAGCATGCGATATAGTTGACACATCTTCTAGATCTGACAACTTTGTGGGAGAAGGAGGCTCTGATGATTGTAAAAAAACATGTAAAGAGTTATGTGGTGTTGCATAAACTTATTCATATAGATAAGCAAATGCAGAAGTTAAAATCTTAAAATCAAAAGAAATGAAAAGAATCTTAGAAAAAAACACGAATTGGACCGAAAGGACTTTGAGTCGAAATGAACTAAAACAAATAAACGGTGGTGCGAATCATGATTGCTATGATGACTATAATAGTGATTTTAATTATTGTATTGAAACAGATGGTGTTCTTTATGGAGTTTTCACCGATTCAGATGGACAAATCTGTATTGACAAAGGCGCTGACTATTGTGCAGCTTAAACTTTGAATTTATTTTATTATGATACTCCACATGGGCTGATTCGTTTTGTAAATCTGTCCAGTGGATTATCTTACCCAGAAAATTCTTATTGAACCATTTGAAGAAATGCTCTACAGATCGAAAACCGTCATTGATTGCTAATTGTTCTATACTCCGTAGACTAAGAAATACTCTGGTAAAAGAAGCAAACGAGTATCCATTAAAATATTTACTGAGCTAATTGATAGACATAAGAATTTTGAATGTGATGATATTCTATATTACTTTAATGATAATAGTGGGGTTTGAATGTCTCAATATGTAGATTAAACTTGCCCTAATTTGGATCTTATACTATAAAAAACCTCCTGAATTTCTCCAGAAGGTTTTTTACTAAATTTTAATTAGAAACCTCCTATGCCTCCGCCATTACAATTTTCTGCAAATAAAACATACTGTTCTGTTCTCTGTCCAGCATTGTTAGATGTAACAAGTCTGACGACATATTCTCCTGGTTGTTTAATAATCACAACAGCTTCATTTCTCGATGGAAGAATTGTTGCTAGATGAGTTCCACTAGGAGTAATTGACCATGAATAACTTGAGCAAGAATCTAATGGAACTGATAAAGTATTATCAATTGTATTAGTACAAATACTATTTCCTCCTAAATTTCCTTGAACATATCCAGGAGGCACTGGAGTACCAAACCGCGAATCAATTGCTTCCGGTGCAGGAGGTGTAGTAATACAAGTACAATTATCCCCAGTACTTATATCTATAGAAGTTTCACATGTTTCACCAAAATCATTACTCAGATTCACATTAAAAGATCCACATTTAAAATTTGATCCGAAAAATATCCTGGCTGTTATATTTCCGCTAGCGTCAGGTGCAGTAACACCGGCAAACCTCCAAATGCTACTATCATCTGTATCAAGCCTGAGAGTACCTCCATAGACTTGGGTATTCCTGATTATATATGTTTCAAACGTATTGGGCTGTACAATTGTAGGTCCAGAAATAAAACAATTAGATGAATTCTTTTGAATAAAGTTTTCTGAGCCATTTGCTTTAAGATAAATAGTAGTTAAATTTTGATCATTTGTAAGTTCATCGTTACTATCTTTTTCACACGAAATGAATAGAGTAGTAACAAATAGTAAATAAATAAGTTTTTTCATTTTTAAGGTTTTAAGATTAATTATACTTTTTAATATTCAATTACTAGTGTATGTTCTAATACGATAAGATGTTACTCTATATTCAAAAAAATTAACACTTTTATTAAATTGATTGTCATAAAGTGTATAAACTAGAAGACTAGATTTTCGTATTCCACTGGTTCCTTTTATAGTAACGATTAAAAATGAATCCCATATTTTATTTGCTTTTCAAACTTTCAACTTACACTAAATAAATTTAAAAACCCTCTAATTAAGGTGTTAGAGGGTTTTTCTCATTTATAATCTATACAAGTTTATAAATATAGTCTGTTAAAAATATTTCGTTACACTAGCAGATAAATATGTATTTGATGGTATACCCGAATTTTGTCTAGAAGAACAAACAATTCCTACCGATGTTAATCCTGGTTCTATTTGTATATTTAAATATTCTCCCTTTGGTATTTTATGAAGTTTATATGTAGGTGGTTTGTTAGAATACTTTAGATCAATCCTTACTGTAATATCCTTTGGAGCATTCTCTGACGGAAAAGTTTGATACCTTATAGAGATATAATCAAAGTTTCCTTCATACCACGTATAACTTACAAATGAACTATTTGTTATCGTAGCGTAAAAGTGTCCCAACAATCTTTCACCATGCCTAAAACCTTTTTGCAAAGTTTCAATATCTAATTCTTTAAGCTGTGAGTAATCTAATTCCTTAGTTTCCATAAATCATAATTTAAAAGGTTAAAACAAAAAGGGCTTATCTGTTATCTATCAGAGATTTAACCAAAATTAAATTAAATATTTATGAGGATATATTTCATTCTATTGCACTATAAAATCAGTAAAAAAATACAGAAATACCTCCATTTTTTCTAGTTTTAAAGTTCACTCAAACTTATATTGAATCAACTTTTCAGAGACTACATCAAGCTTGTTTTCTATTATCGTAAAACCTTTGTCTTCAAAAGATTTCCTCAGGTCATCACTTATAGGATGTTCTACAATAACACTAACTCTTTCTTTAGGGTTTGACGATCTTATACTAACAATACGTTCAAACAAGTCAATATCTATTGACCCTTTAAAACCAAGATTCATAATAATTCCAATTAAATTTTACCCCACGTAAATCTACTAAATTTTTAAAAACCTTGAACCCAACAAACATTTCACTCTTTACAACTATTATATCTTGTTACAACTTCTATAATGTCTTGTTCCCTTAGCTTTTTTTCTTTTATCAATTCAATTAAGCTACCACAAGATTGAAAAACAATTAAACTCTGCTTTCTGAAAGATCTTAATGGACCATTAGAGTTCATAATGGTAGCAATACTGTCACCTTCTTTAATTGTATAATAGTAATATGGAATCATACCGAAATGTGAGTATGCTGTATACAATGAGCATTTACCTTTAACTAAACTCTGTAATAAAAAATATCTTTTATCCGAAACTCTAACACTGTTATAAATAACATTATTTGATTTAGAGTTAACAAACGATACTTCATCAATATCTATGGCTTTAATTTTTCTTTTTTTGGATTTCTTGTTCTCCTTATAGGATAAAATTTGATTAGAGCTGAAAGAAGAAGGTCCTGGAGCAAGGTATAATTTAAAAAGACCTTTTAAAGTATCTCCTTTTTTCAGAATAATAGTTCCATTTTCTATCCAAGTATTATACATGGTTTCATGCTTAATAATTTCTTGAGAAATTATAGAATTTAAACTTAGTAGAGTAATAATGTAGAACATTATTTGTCTTTTCTTCATCGTATATTTAGATTTTACGTTTTTTATCTTTTTTTAATCTTCTAAGGTAATGCATTTCCTCTATTCTTACAGGTATGCATAATTCTTTCACACTAGTTTTACGTCCTCTTTAAATAGTTCATGAATATATTCAGCATATATAATATCTACATGGTTCTTATTCTCTACGCAATAAAACAATAAGTGTATCCATCCATACTCTTAAAGTACTTTGTATTCGTGATGTTCATTATTCTTAACTAAGAGATAAAACAATGAAACCCCTTTATAAAAGAGGTCTCATGGGTGTGGGGTAGAGAGGATTCGAACCTCCGATCTCTGGTCCCCCAGATTACTATGTTAAAATTGATTTTCAAATAATTAACTTAACAAAATATATTTTTGTCAAACATTTGTCAAACTTTAATGTATTTACCATTCATAGTTTTTTTAAAATATTAAGTACTCCTCTACTACCTCCTAATTTATTCTTTATTTTTCTTCTAATTGCTTTAAATGAAATACGATGAAATATTTTTTTTGAGAAGTTTTTATTTTTTTCGGCCAAAGAGTTAGTCTTTAAAAATTTGAAGATATCATGAATAATAGGCAAATGTGGATAACCGTAAAAACGATAAAAAACACCATTGTATTTTTAAAGCAGAATAAATAATAATCATTTGTACACGCTTACAAGCATTTACAAATACCTAAAAAATATATAGTTACCATGGTAACTATATTCACTTGTTAGGTGCAATTACAAGATAAAACTTGAAAAATCAATTAGAAACAATATTAGTTGGGGCAATCTTAGAGTTTACCGATTCTAAAATTGACTTTATGCCAAAGTGCTTGCATTCTGCAATGTCAGTTTTTTTGGATTATGAATCTATTTTCGAAAATATCCCTAAACAAGTAGTCAAGTTATCTGAAGATTTTGCCAAAATTGATAGTAAATTGCCTATGACTGGGTTAGAAAAAGATTTATTGACCAATTTTGGAGAGGAAAATGACAAGGAAATCCAATATTTTAAAAAGAAAGGAGTATTAATATATGATGGTATCCATGCATCAGCTTTTGGACGGATGAATTATTTTTATAGATCAAAAGGTATCCGAATTTACCTTCTTGAAAATTCAAAAATAATGACTGTGAGTCCATATTCCTATATAGATCATCATGGATTCTCGTTTGTTCAAGAGAAGTTAGATAGTATAAAATTTAAAAAACTTAAAACTGAAGAGGAAATTCAAGATTTATTGGTTTATACAAAGGAAGACATCAATATAAAAGGGCCTATTAAGATAAATGAACAACTAATAAAAATGCTAACATCTATAAAAGAACCTTTCCATAGAGACTATTATCTTGAATATTTATTAACGCCGCCTGACGTGGATAAGCTATCGGCTTTTTCTGAGAAAGTTAAACGTGAATTTTGGGATGTTTGTTTGTCCAAATCCTTTAAAAAACAATGGGGTAAAGAAATGCAGGAAAATGCTATAAGCTTTTTGTCTTATATGCAAATACCACCATCACCAATTCAAATTTTAGATTTTATTAAACAAAATTCCAAAGATGGTAAATCAGATACTATTTTGGAAGAGATTGAATTGCTAAAAGATCACTTAATGAATCAAAAGGAAGATGTTTTTGAGTTTAAACCAAATATGGGAGGATTTGGAATAAACCTGAACGAAATATATAAAAGGTTTATTGCAAAGCTTAATCAATAAATAAAAAAGCACCTAACAAGTTGTATATTGCATATGCTCCCTTCGGGAAGCAAACGCATCATACAAGGAACGTTAGGTGTAATTAAGAAATATGTACGACAGAAAATATTCAGCAAACTTAATTATTAGTTGTTCTGGAAATCAAACCTCCGAAATTTTTAATACCCCTTATGGTGAAGCAAGAAGCCGGAATGGAGCGAAACTTAAGTATGTACAAAATGATTCTAACGCAATTCAAAAAGTATGGAATAAGCATAGTAGAATTAAAAACGGAACAATAATATTAAGTGAGCCAACTAAACAAGAGGTATTAAATTCAATAAATTATTTAAATGAGGTTCTTTCTGAATATCCTCAAAATCAAACTGGAATAGATTTATTTTTTGCAGGACATGGTGATACAAATGGAGATTTGGTTTTAACTGATGAAAGTATTAGCGCAAAAGAAATTTTAGATTGCATGTCTGAGCCACTAGTTAGTGATATTGGGGATAGAGGAATTTCAGTTTTTTTAGATTGTTGCCATTCAGGAGGCTTTTTGATTAACCTTGTGATAGAGGTTGAAAACAAAGAAATGAATATTCGTTTGTATGATGCAAAAATCTCGTCTCTTTACAATGAGAGATCATATGAGTTATCATTTTTGGAGTCAGGTGTATTAACGTTTACCTATTGTAATTATGGCAATGAATATGTTAAACCAGGTGAATTGAGTAAAGCGATTGAAGAACAAGATCAAAAAACAATCGCTAGATGTATTCAAGGATTAGTTGCCACTATGGCAAGTCCCGTTTCATATTTAACATGTGGTAAACAACATGCTATTGACGTTTCAAAGGGTAGATATTTTTCAATTCATGGCTTTGGTGAATTTGAACTACCTAATGACAAAAAAATTACAAGAGAACTACTTGTTGAATTATTTGAAAAAGCAAAAAGGAAATATTAAACCACACCTAAGTGCGTAACTTCCTTACGGAAAAGTTACAACACCACGCATAGAACGTTAGGTATAATTATAAAAATATGCCAGGAGCAACAGCAACAAATATTAGAAAAGCAGATTTAGCGGAAGATTTAGGGAATTTATTATTACGAAACTTTTGCGCAATTGCCCCTATATCTAAAGCAGATGACTTTGGAATAGATACGATAGCAACTTTATTAGAAATTGATTCCTCTAGTCATTTGAGAGAACTTGCTGATAAAACTTTTGGTATCCAATTTAAAGCTAAATCAGTAAGAAAGATTGAATTCCTTAAAGATTACGAATATAACTGGTTATTGAATCTGAACTATCCTTATTTCGTTGGTAGCGTTGATATTAATAATACAAAAATGGAAATCTACTCATTGCATTTAGTTAGTGCTATGCCTTCAATAAATGAAAATTGTGATGGATTAATTATATGTCTTGATGATGAAAGCGAATCGGTAAATGGGATATTGAAGTTAAATCTCGGTGACCCAATTATAACATTATCAACTGAAGATATTCAAGATAAAAAACTACTCGAAAAGAAAAGGGAAATTTTAAAAAAATGGATTTTAGGAGAATATGAAAATATAAAAGTTAGAGATATAGGGTTAACAAAAGCATTTAAATGGGAAACTAACAAAATGCCTCAACTTGATGCAGTAAATAAAATATTTACCAATTCTGAGAATAAGAATATCTATGATCAAAGCTTTGACTTTATTGACGCTACACTTACTGAATTAAAACTATTTAATGAGTCTAAAGAGCTTGATGAGAGTATCGATATTATAAATAGTATTCTCTTAAGGAAAGGAATAGAACTGTTTCTTACTAATAATTTCGATTTTAATAATTATCGAAATAAAATAAAAAACACCTAACAATGGCTATAATTAATACGGGTTTTGGTGTTTAACTCAAAGTTCTGTTATTCTTAACCAAGTCCGCCAAATCTTTTTGATTTGGCTAAGTATTTAATCGAAAGTTCACTACTTTTAATTCCCGTACTAACCATAGCCGAAACGTTGTGAGCAACCTGAAGAAACCATCGTAATTTGAAAAATTTAATTTATTATCCAAGTTTTGAACCAACCGATTTAAATTGGTTGAAGTATGCATTAATATATATCGATGATTTTTCGCCCATTGTTCCCAAAAGAGGACGAAATCAATTTTCAGACAATTATAAAAAGATATTAGATAGTACTGATTTAATAAAAATACATAAACCCGAATGGTGGCAAGGAGATAATGCGGCAACGAAAGCCCTCAAAGAGATGGAATTTATCCAAGCACATCCTGAACA
This sequence comes from Aquimarina sp. AU119, assembly GCF_900312735.1. Taxonomy (NCBI): domain Bacteria; kingdom Pseudomonadati; phylum Bacteroidota; class Flavobacteriia; order Flavobacteriales; family Flavobacteriaceae; genus Aquimarina; species Aquimarina sp. AU119. Next base: position 340,650 of record NZ_OMPF01000024.1, read on the forward strand.
GTTTAGAGATAAATTAAATTCAGTCAATATAAATAGAACTTGGAAAGACCCAGAAAATTGGAATTTCGATATTTACGAAGAAAAGTTTAATGTTCCTTTTAAACATCATTGTATCGAAAATGGATTAGGAGTTGAGTCGGATAAAGGTATCACTGTATCAAGAGAATTGGCTCAATTATATATGACTTTTTTAGCAGAAGAAATTGCTTTTGAAGAAAAAGCAATTCCAATAACAGATAACTCTAAATTTGATAGATTATCTACCTATTTAAGGGCAAAAAACCCCGAGAAAGAAGAATTATTACAATATGCGCAAACAACTATTGACATATCTATCCCAAAACATATAAGCGAAATTAATATTGATAAACTAATTGAGTTTAGAGAAGATACAGAAGTTAAAGAATTGAGAGTTTCATTCAATAAGTTACTGAATAAGTTTTATGAAAATTTAGAAAATGAATTTGACCCTAAAGATTTTTTGAATTCACTGGGCGAAACTAATACTGAATTTATAAAAAGAATGGTTCTTTTTTTCGGTGGTGCAACTGCAACTTATCTCGGAGGAATGATATTAGCAGAAAATCCTGATAATATATCAATAGCAAAACAAGTCATCCAAGGTTCTATTTTATCGATTACAGGAATAGAAGGAATAAAAAAATCTTGGTCTAAGGGAAATGATAAAAGGTCGGCTCGTAAATTCCTAAGTAAAGTGAATGAACTAAGATAAAAGGCAGCTCACAACACCGTGTATAAAACATAGCTAGTAAGTGCTAAAACGCAAGGTTTGTGCTTATTTACAAAGACCGCCAAATTTTTAATTTGGCTTTTAAAAAGAGTAAAATTAAAAACAAAATATAAAAATTCGGCTCTGTGTTAATCTGAAAAACTATATAACAATTACCTAAACTATGCTAAAATTTATTATCACCCCTAACATAAAACACCTTGCCACTATAGAAAATTGGCTAACTGATGAATGGAATAAAACAGGCAAAGGATTTTATTGCAATTGGGTTTCTGGTTTATCGGATTTATGAACTTAGTGCAGTAATTGATATTGCAGAAATTAAACCATCTGAAAGAAAAAAAGGAATCGCGAAAGAATTAATTAACGAAACTTTGGAGCATTTTAAAAAGAAAGGTGTTTTAGTTGCTAGACTTTATTGTTCGCCTGAAGATTCAGAACCTTTTTGGCAAAGAATTGGTTTTGAGAATTTTCCTAATTTACCTCATGACTCAAAAATCAATATGTTTAAACCACTTGTTGAGACTTTGCAACCAATCGATAAGATAGAAACGGATTCAATAATAAATTTATGGGATTGCGAGCCTCATCTAGCAGATTACATAGATCCAAAATGGATCTGGAATTTAAGTTTTTTAGATGATAATGAAACCTTAAAAAAACCTATAGTTTTTCCTGTTTCTAGTGATTGGCAAGTAGAGCTGATAAGAAACGGCCAAAAAATCATATCGAATAAAGTCAAAAGATTTCCAATAGATTTAGCGGACTATGGAACATTTATGATAATTCGAAAAGTCAATACTTGAAAAAAGCCCGACTAATAGCCGGGCTTTCTCAACAACAAAAAACACACTTTTACAGCGAACGAACAATAAGTTTGTTTTTTAAAGGCTCAGTCTTTTTTATAGGAAGTTTCTTCATTTCTTCTGAGTCTCTTATAAGTCTTTGATGATAGATGCTATATTTCAGTATAGGGATTTCATTATATCTATTTTTACGAGCTACCAGGTAGTTATCTCTATAATCTTCGTTTGGCTTCTCAACTTGTAAGATTACATCTCCGTCAAATTCAGAATCAGAACCGCCACGCATCGTTTTGCCTGTAGTTCTCTGGAAAATCAAAAAGAAAAGTGGTTAAAAACAACGAAACCCCTTTATAAAAGAGGTCTCGTGGGTGTCGGGTAGAGAGGATTCGAACCTCCGATCTCTGGTCCCCCAGACCAGCACTTTAACCGGACTAAGCTACTACCCGTTTTTACTTAATTACTTCTAAAAACCAGTTGTTTTCAGTGCATTTAAGTTTTAATAAAAATTCCTAAAATTGTTTGAAAATTAATTCGATTCTATTTTTGTGATTAAAAAAACACAATGAATTGTTAATTATAGAAGAGCAACTTCAAAAGGTTATTCTATAAAAATCGAAGTATATATTCAAGGCGCAAATATAAATATTTAGGTTTAGATAAATATTAAAAATCCAAAAAGTCTAAACAGATCTATGGCATAATAAAAAAACTAAATTAATGGCTCGATTGTAGTGATTATTCTTAAAGAAGTTTATGAGTATATAAGCGTTTTGAGCATATAATGCCACCGATAGAAATCTCAATCAAGACCAAAAACAATCACTTTTTTATCCATGTAGATTAATTTATGGTCTATAAACAAGATAAAAAAATAAATAGGCATAAGATATTCTAATTCATGTCAAGTCTCTTGAGTTTAAACATGGTAGACACTAGTTAGCAGAATATTAAATGAACACTATCAATCAACTCATTGCTATACATGAACTATAATTCTTTATTGAAGTTTTACCAATTCTAAATGTATTTTTATTTTGCTTCCAGAAATTGTAGCATATATTTTGTCTCCTTTTTTTTTATATTTTATTTTATTAGGAGAATCAAGTTGCTTATTAGGAAAATTGCGTGCATTATTTTCGCAAATAAATTCATGGGCGTTAGAACTTGTCATTTTAAATGAAGAAGGTTTAGTTTCGCCCTGTAATTGAATTTGAAAATTCCAGTGATTATCTAATTTTATAAGCCCAAATTTTTCTTTTTTTATTGTATCCCCATTTTGTACTGTAAACCCTAATCCGACATACTCGGTTTTACTTTTTTTATCCCAATTTTCAAACATTTCTTTACCAACCTCCTTAGTATTGATTTTCCATGTACCCAACAACCAATCAAAATTATCCGCTTCTTCAGTCAACTTAGGAGTATCCTCACTGATTACCGATTCTTCTTTTTTATTTTGATTACAAGAGATAAGTAAAATTGTAATCAATAACACAAATGTTTTTTTCATAATTTTTGATTTTGCTATACTATTGATAAAAAGATATTATTAATCTTATCATTTATATTTTTACTTAAAATTAGATGAAATGGATAAGGAAAAATATTTCACCGTATTGCACTGAAAAACCTGTAAAAAAACCAAAGAAGAATGTAAAGGTTATTATTGAATACGTCTTGCTCAATTAGAAAAGTAGTGTACTATTCTTATCAAGCTTGTATCATTTTAAAGTTTGTTATAGAGTAAAGAAGCTGTATGACTTTATAATTTCTAATAGTATCACTGGATTGATTTATTAATAATACAATACATAAAACCCCTCTAGTTAAGGTGCTAGAAGGGTTTTCACAATCAATATTAAATAAATTTATTATAAACTTTAAAACCTATTATAAAGATACTAATCATTATTACATCGATTTTACGGGTTTCCTTAATTTGAGATCTTTTTTGATAAAAAGATAAAGACGAATTTCCAGTCTTAATTATTCTCAAGATTTATGTAAAAACGCACTAGTTATTCGGTTTAAAACTTACGGCTATATTTTATATACGTTGTTCTTAAATAAATTTTCTAATATTAACCATGAACCCTAAGTGTAATCCTTCGTGATAATTATTAAATTCAAAAGCATCTTTTAGCGAAGTTAGATAAAACCCAGTCCCCGTCATTCGTTCATTATAGTTGACAAATTTTCCGTCATAAAAATCTGTTTCTGTTTTTTTGATTAAGGATAGTAATAGTTCTTTCAGTTCTGTTACCTCATTTTGAGAAGTTTTTCCAGTTGGTTTTGTTCCAGGTTTATAAAGTCCAAATAGTTCATTTGGGATATAACCTTCCAAATCTGAATCTTTATAGATTAATGCTTGTTGAGCAACAATAATATGGCCAATATTCCAAATCAGATTATTGCTAAATCCATTCGGAATTTTATTTAGTTGCTCTAAAGTATAGTTATTAAAATAGTCTAAATAAAGTTCTCTGCTTGTTTTCCAAGTTCTAAATACAGATTCCATTCAGTTTGTTTTTCAAATGTTTTACAACGTTAAATGTATGTGTCATAATAGAGCAAAATGTTGCCAGATTATTGACATTTTTGTTGCATTGATCGTCAACTTTAACTTTTTGCAAGCACTGCACTTTACCAAAAATACAAAGACCTTTCGATTTATCACTTAACGGTTATGATCATATTTATCGTGTTGGGCAATGTCCTTATTTACTGTCGTAACTTTATTACTTGCTTTTAAGATATACACTACATAAAATAACCATAATGTTTCTCCATTTCCTTTTTTTAATCCAAATCAGATAGAGCGTTTATGAATACCATTGATCAAATACTAAAGCCAAGATTTTTGACATACCATGTTAACAATAGATGTTTGGTTTACTGTGACTATTTTACAAATATTAAATACGTTTAAAGGTAATCTAGAAGTACTTAATCAACTTTGATGTACTCAAGCGTTTGAAATTAGAGAATCTTTTTGTTGGAAAATATAATAAAACAGATACTATAATCGAAATTAACCAAAGTTGATATACATGACTTACTTGAATAACTTCACCTTTATTTATGGTAAAGATTAAAATTGCATGAAAAACCAGAAGAACGTACAAATGAATAATATAAAAGAACATAGGAGCTGCACCATATACTTTTAAAACCTGAGAAAATCGACCATTAATTCTTTCAAAATAAGAAAGCAGTAGAAATCCGATACCCAAAGTAAATAACAAAAAATGTAGGGAAGGAGGGTATTTTGTGTAATTTAAAAATGACATCACTGATTTTAAGACTGAATTTTGTGTCTCCCATGGCAAAGTTTCACCATAGATATTCCATCCCCTTAATATCAAAAGCAAAGTAAGAGTTGAAAGTCCAAGGAATACTAGTATTTTTTGCCTCCTTGCTGCTACCATATGATGATGATATAATGGTCCTGTAAAGTATCCCAATAAAATTACACCTACCCATGGTAGTAAAGGATAAGAAACTCTGATGTCTATAAAACTATCGGTTACTAAATAACCTCTATCGTGAAGAATAGTCCAAAAATTATAACCTAATTCAGTAGTATCGAATGTAATTGGAGTTAATAAATTGTGTCCAAAAACAATGATGAATCCAAGTACTCCAATCCAAATTCTTGGAAGTTTACTCAACAATGCCAAACAAATCATACATATGCCTATTGCCCATATCACTTGCAAATACAAAGTGTTATAAGACGCAGACCATGAGAAATTAATTAGTGTGATTTCTAATAGAATTAAAAAAAGCCCTCGTTTTAGTAAGAAAGCGGTTGCCGATCTGGACGGTTTATCTTTTGGGTTTGAATATAACCAAACGGATAGCCCTGTTAAAAAAACGAAGACAGGAGCACATAAATGGGCTAGCAATCTAGTAAAAAATAAACCGCTACCAGTTTCTTCAATAACCATTGGATCTACAACACGATGGTGCGTGAAAAAATGTTCTCGTACATGATCCACTAACATTATCAACATTACAAAACCTCTTAGCATATCTATAGATGCTATTCTTGGAGTTCTTTTTTTATTTTCCATCTTCTTAATTACTGCTAATACTTGGACTATGGTTTTGGCGTTTAAATACCTGATTGTATAGATACAAACAGAATAGAAAATCTACAGGCATTTTTTAAGTACATCTAAATAAGCATTAATTTTATTCTTTATTATCACCAGTACTTTATTATTCCAAAGCATAAGCCCTTTCAACTGGCCATGTATCATCATAACCATCTTTCCATTTTTGAGTATTTAATTCTTCATCTGATGAAAGACAAGCGTTAAGATTTGACTTAATTTGTTGTTCATCCATATCCTGACCGATGAATACAATTTCATTTTTTCTATCACCAAAGTCTTTATGCCAATCTTTCTCAATTTGATCCTGATTCTCAATAAATGTTAAGTTTCTGATTCTCTTTTCAAAAGACATACTGCTCCACCAAACTCCAGCGCTGTCCGCTTTTAAAGAACCACCTGCTTGACCCCAGATTAAAGCTTGTTCTGGTCTAGAAGCTAGCCAGAATAAACCTTTACTTCGTATGATTACATTAGGGAAGTTATTTTGTACGTAATTCCAGAATCGTTCAGGGTCAAATGGTTTTTTACTTCTAAAAACAAAAGAACTAATACCATATTCTTCAGTTTCAGGAGTGTGCTCACTTTTATTTAATTCTTCTATCCATCCAGCACTCTGTTCAGCTTCTTCAAAATCAAATAAGCCTGTGTTTAAAATTTCTTTTGGCGCTATTTTACTAAAACTTGATTCAATAATTCGAGCAGAAGGATTTAACTTTTGGATAGATGCTTTTAATACACCAAGGTGTTCCTTAGTGACTAAATCTGTTTTATTTAATATAATAACGTTAGCGAATTCTATCTGGTCAGTTAGTAGATTAACAATTGTACGATAATCTCCTTCTATATTGGTAAGTTCTCTATCGATTAATGTTTCGGGACTTCCAAAATCATTAAAGAAATTAAAAGCATCGACTACGGTTACCATGGTATCAACATAGCTAAATCGAGAGAGATCAATACCATGTTCTTCATCTACAAATGAGAATGTTTGAGCAACAGGAATAGGTTCACTAATACCGGTACTTTCTATAAGCAAATAATCAAAACGATTTTCTTTTGCTAAGCGTTCTACTTCAATCATCAAGTCTTCTCTTAGGGTGCAACAAATACATCCATTACTCATTTCAACAAGCTTTTCTTCTGTTCTCGAAAGCGTGTTTTCACTTTTAACCAGGTTTGCATCTACGTTGACCTCACTCATATCATTCACAATAACTGCCACTTTTAGACCTTCTTTATTGTGTAGGACATGATTTAGCAATGTTGTCTTTCCCGCCCCCAGGAAACCACTTAATACTGTTACAGGTAATTTACTGTCCATATTTGCTATTTTTATTGAATAGAATAAGGGGGTAAATTTAGCTGTTAACATTTATTAATGCAACTAAGTTGCATTTTTTTAAGAAATAAAATGTTTTTTGAAATGATAGCGTGTTTACGTGGTATCGATTACAATGTTCAATACATAATTTTGTAAGGGTTTGCGTATTTCAAATCTTATCAAGTTACTATTTGAAAAATAAAGCTCGTGATGACGCTCTAAAACTCTTGAAATACTTATGAAGTATACACATTGCGTTGTGGTGTCGGATAATCACATGTGTTTTCTAAATTCGTTTTAGTAAGCTCGAACCGCTCAACTCTGCTTCAATAGTTTTTTCCTTAATCAATTTAGTTAATTCATTATGCCAGGACTGATCTCGCCACATACCTACAAACTGAGGTCCACAGAAATTACTCGTTGAAATAGCTGCCCAACGTCCAGTTTTAACAGCTTCACGAGTACCTAAATCGCATAGTTCTTTAACCCAATCCCACTCCAAAAGAGGCCAGTCTTTATAATCAATTATACCCCAACACTCGGTAGTGACAAGAGGTTTATTGACCTTTTTAGACCATTCGGCAGCCCAATGAATTTGCCTTAAAAGCTGATCTTTCCAGTAGTTTTCTTTTTCGCGATATAGTTTTTCTCCTTTTAGAGCAAGGTTTTTATAACCATCATCAGAAAATCTTTCGTAATTATAGTCTATCTCTTTATAAAATTCACCATTGTTCCCATTTACCATCCAAATATGTACTTCAAGAAAGTCGAGCATGCTAGTATCCCCCTTAGTTAAGGAGGCTTTGTTAACCTCACCAGTGAATGAAAAAGTATATGGGATATCGGGGTATTTTTCTTTCAGTACTGCTATGGATTCACTCATCCAACGACCGGACTCTTTGGTATGCCATCCTTCCAAATCGGTTTTAAAAGGAGTCCATACTTCTAATGGCCATTCGTTACTTAGGTCCAGGTATATGATTTGATCCATCAAATCATGTGATTCAATCAAATCGAGTACCGATAGCCAGACCTCGCCAAGTTTTTGAGGGGTAGTAATCACATTATATGACTTCTCTTTATCTGATCGCCACCATGTTGAGAGTCCAATTTTAATACCATATTCTTTGCATTTCTTAATGAAGTTAATAAAGTAGGGTTGTAGTATGACTTTAGTAATAGCAGGACTTCCCCAGTCTTGTGTATTCCAATGTGGGTTAATCACAAACTCTTTGTTTGGGTTTTTGTGGATAAGATGTGGAAAAGCATCTATTCGAATAGCATTATAACCCCGTACTTTTAACTCAGAAAGTGCTACATCCCAATCCTCATAACCTGCACCCGGCCATCGTCGTTCCAGCCAACTAAATTCCCACATTGTTATAGCCAAAGCCCTTTTATTATTTGTGGTTTCTTTGAAAGACATAGCACTTATTTCTGTTCCTAAAGACAATCCCAGCGTCGTAAGCGTAATGTTTTTTGTGAAATTTCTTCTGTTCATATTTTTAAAATTAGTTGTAGATGTCTTTTATTGACAGTCTATTTTACATGTACCACAACAGTCTTGTGTATGAGCAGTAACAAATTTTAAGTACCTACTTTATTAAATTACAATATACTTTAATTTAATGAAAGAGGTTTGAGTGCTAACTCAAACCTCTATTATTTATACATATTGTTGTATAAAGTGTCTTTATTCTTTTGGTTTTGTGTAAGTAACAATGTCAATTCCAATTCCATTAGGGTCAACTATTGCAAAATGTCTGTCGCCCCAAGGTTCGTCTCGGATTTCAATTTCCATCTGGACTCCTTTGTCTTTTAGCTCTTTGTAAACGTCGTCCACTTTCTCAACTTCAATTGTTAAATAAACGCCTTTTCCATTAAATACCGACTGGAAAATGGATTTTTGACTTGGATGGTTCGGTTGCAAAAAGCTGATTTCAGCTGAATGATCTGGTGTATGAAGTAATAGATAGAATTCGTTTTCAAAGCTTAGTCCAAAGTCTAATACTTCCATATAAAATTTCTTAGTTTCCTGTAGTTTTTCGGTAATTATTCCTGCGTTAAGTTTCATTTTATTCGCTGTTTGTGCATTTGAAAATCCAAAGAGTAAAACAAATGCAATTAATAATAATGTTTTCATTTTCAATGATTTTGTTTACTGCAAATTTAGATTGACAAGAAACCGTAGCATTGTAAAAATCGGACAAACTTAACGAAAGGCTAGAGAAGGTGTTACACCATAAAATGTTTTAAAGCTTTTAATAAAATGGGCTTGGTCAAAAAATCCGACATCAAAGTACAGTTTGTTTTCTTTTAGACTTTGTTTTGAGGGTTTTGCATTTAAAATATGCTGAAACCTCACAACATTACTAAATGATTTTGCAGTTGTGCCGATATAAAAATTGAAAACTCTACGCAGTTGTCTTAGACTTAAACCTGTATTAAGGTCTTTTTCAATATCCAAATATCCTTTTTTTTGAAAAATTAGGTTTAGTGAATCTAAAAAACGGTGGTCGTAATGAATGTTTTGATTTTTTGAATTTTCAATTATTTTTTCGTTCAGGACTTTTGTAATAGCTTCAAATGAATCGGAAGATTTAATTGCTAAATTGATCCATTTAGAAAAATCGGGCAAAATTTTGTTTAGTTCTTGAGATTGATTGCTTAAAGTTTTAGCATCTACTCTGAATAATATAGGAAATGCAGAAGGTAAAAACCTAATACCGATGTAGTCAAATTCTTTACCTATCGAAAATTGAGTGTACTTTCTGCAAAATCCCATTACAAAATTTTCATTCGGTAGATTATGATTAAAAAATATATCAATACAACCGTCAGAAACAACTCTATAATTGTAATCTTTGTTTAAGGGCTTCTTTGTTTTAAGTTGCCAAAAGCAGTAAACGTAATTTTCAATTTCTTTATTTGGTTGTCTTTCTTGATAGTATATTTCGTTACCATTAGTCGAAACTGTTGGTTGAATCGGTTTATAATATTCTCTTATGGTTTTTAGTTCATTCACTGCGTTTTCTGAATTAAGCACAACGTTTAATATAAAATAAGTTTTAATGCCGTTTATACCATGTCGGGTACAGTTTAATTAAAAAATTTCAGCATTATTAAACTCCTTCAGCTCAAACTCTATCGGCAAATTATTTCCATCTCTGAACTTCAATATTTGTGGATTATTATTACAATAAATAATATCAAAAGATAATCTGTCATTCCCATAAATTCCTCTATGAATCATATTTGCCGAAAAAATCAATAAATCACTTCTTCTTAATTCTATCAACTTTCCTTTTTTAAGAGGGTCATTTGGTTTTCTATTGTTTAATGAATTTCTAACTTCATATTCTTCATTAGAGTCCCAAATTCGATGTGTTTTTGGGATTAATTCAATTCCAAGTTCTTTTTTTAAAGGTATTCTAAAGTGAACAACATTTTGAGTTTTTATTACTTCTTTTTGTTCTGTCTCACTAATTCCTGTATACTGAATATCTCTATGCCAATAGTTGTTTTGATTCAAATTGTTTGGATCAAAAAAAAGTTGAGTATTCAGAAATTTTGGGCTGTCAAACTCAATAAGATTTATTATTCTATTTGAAGAAATGAAGTCAAATAATATCTTTTTTTCTTGTTTATTGAGGTTTTTTGAAGAAGTAAGGCTATGACTATTTAAAGCTCCTTTTAAATAAATTTCTGAATTTTCCTCTAACCAAAAATTATGAAACTTTATTAAAATAGGTTCTATACGCGAAAGCTCTTCTTCTTTGAAGAAGTTTTTATGATAGCTAAAACCAAACTCTGTGTAATCTCCTATTTTCATACTTTCAATTGTATCTAGTGTTTTGTGTATGATTAGTTGTGAGAAAGTACGCATGAACTTTCTGCCGTTGCTAAAGATAATTAATGCAAGTGATTTTTGATAAGGAAATTCTGCCATACACCTTATTATGTTATATCTGGTATTCAAATCCGAATAGAAATCATTCAATTCTCTACAATCGACAAAAATAATTGCAACAACTTCAAGTCTTTTGTTTTCAGAAAGATGAAGTGTAAGTCGTTCCTGGAAATTTACATATATACAGGTTCTTTAGATCCAAATCGACTCATCCTAATCTATATTAAATCCAAGTTCATCAATATAGAAGTCCATCGCTTTTTATAGTTCTATTAAATACAGTACAACGGTTTTCTGTATGAATAGTAGTGGGTTTTGAGTACTAATTTTTTATATATGTTGTTAGCTACTGGCGTAGCAGTCTTTAATAAATTGTTTTTTAAAATAATTGTACTTGTTCAAAGGTTTCATCTTTATAGGACTTTACAATAAATCAATAAAAACAGAACAAAATCAACTAAAAAATGTGTGAATATTACTAAGCCGGTTGATTTCTGTTTATCAGCAATAAAACTATACGCTATGGAAATTAGAATATAAGGTAGTATTAACTCTAATGGTAAAAAATGAACGATTGAGAATAATATTCCAATGACTAAATAGCTTACAATTTTAGAGTATTTTCTGTGCGTAGTATTTTGCATAAAACCTCTATAAGTAACTTCTTCTACGATACCTGCTGTAAGTGCTAATCCTAACAAAAGTGGAATAGCTGTGATAGCATTATAATCTGAAAATGATTTTATAAACCCTAATTGTGGTGAGTTATCTATATCAAAAATTATGTAACTAAAGTATATAGTTGTTAGAGTAAATATGCCTAAACCTAAAACGCTTAGTATATTTTTTTTATCTAAAATATTAAACTTAAAACGTATTTTAATATCGTCTTTATTTGTAAATGGATTCCATTTGTTTATAATTTTCCAGTATACATAAAGCATAATCAAAACGGGTATTAAACTAATACCATATTTTGGGAAGTATTTAAGGTTAAGTTGTATAATTGTTTGATTAATGGTAATAATTGGATATAATAAAATAATGTTTAATAACATTGCTTTTAACCAAGCAGGAATCTTTTGCCAAACTTTTTTCATAATAGTATAAATTTTAATTTGAAACAAAAGTAGTGGCAGTCAAAGGTATAGAAGTCCTTTTAATATTGTTGGGACGTATTTTTGTTTAATTTTCTATACGTACTTGGTGTTTGTCCAGTTTTATCTTTAAATATTCTATTAAAAGCAGATTTACTATTAAAACCATTATCATAGGCAATAATCATAATTTGTTCTGTAGATGATATAAGTTCTTTTTTTATAGATTCTATTCTATATGTATTTATTAAGTCGTAAAAATTTTCAAACTCACTGTATTTAATTATATCAGTTAATTCTATAGATTTAATATTGAGGTAACTTGAAAGTTTGACTAACGAAAGGTTTTCATCTTGATAATACTTACTGGTTTCTAGAGCTCTTTTTAACTCGTTTAACTCATCTTTAAATTGTTTTATTGGTTTGTTATCTTGTTTTAAAATGCTTTTTTTAGGTATGCTAACATAGTTTTGAGATAATACATTTGAATTAAAAATAAATGAAAATAATACTTGAATTATAATCATAAAACTTAACAAAATTCTAACGTTAATTACAGGATACATATAATTAAAAAAATAGAGTATAATTGGAATTAAGAAAAGAGAAACCCATAAACTATGAAACTTTAAAATCCAATTTGCACTAATGTTTTTTAAACTCGAAAAATGATTATAGAGTATACTATTAAACTTTTTTATCTCTCTAATACTCTTGCTAAAATAAATGATTGATAACATGATTATTACTAAGAAAAGAATTAAAACATCTATAGAGAAAAGAGACTCATTATTACTAATGTTTTTTTCAAGTTTCATGTATTGTTCTAAAATTAATTCATCTGGAACAGATAAATAACTAATTAAAGAAAGAGATAATCCCATTATAAATGGAAGAAAATTAAGAAGTACTTTAAATTTAAACTTGGAGGTATTTAATAAAGATTTTGAATAAAGCCATAAAACGACACTGTCTAACAATAATAAGTTTTGGTCTAACATTAATAGGATTGGATATTTTGAAGCTATTTCAGAATCTTTTAATAGAAAAAAAATGCACCTAACAGTCCAAACTATATTAATTAAAACAGCTATTTTAGTAGAAGTAAGTTTAGCGTTTTTCCCTTTCAATAATTGAAAAATTCCTAATAGACTTATTCCAATACCTATTCCTAAAATAATTTTCATTTTTCTTTATTCAGCTTGCACATAACGTTTAGTGTATATATCGTTAGAAATTCTGTCGAAGAATTTCCTTTTGTGCCAAGGTAACAAAATTGAAATGAATTCTGTTTAAGGAATTCAGTTGTAATGGGCTATACACATCTTAAGTTTACAATCTCTTAATTTTAAGGTTTAATCAGAAAGAACAAAAGAGAGGAATAAGATTAATATACACGTAGAACATTGCAGTTCGTCAACATTGATAATCCCTTCTCTTTTCCTACTAAT
>NZ_OMPF01000023.1:0-109661 GCF_900312735.1 Aquimarina sp. AU119
GTAATGAAAAAGTATCTGTTTTTAAACGCTTTTGGTTTTTACTCAAACCTCACAAAGGAGTACTTATACAGGCTTTTGTAGGAGCTATTATCTATACATTACTTGGATTTTCGACTTCCATCTATATTCAAAAACTCACCGACCACGTATTCATGGGTACGAGTACCAAGTTACTCAATCTGTTGGGGATTACGATGATTGTGTTATTAATTTTACAATTAATCGTTGGAGCATACAAAGATGTTTTTCTAATCAAAACTGGCCAGCAAATTGATTCACGTCTGATTCTGGGGTACTACAAACACTTACTAAAACTCCCTCAACAATTCTTTGATACTATGAGAGTGGGAGAAATTATATCCAGGATTAATGATGCTGTAAAAATTAGAGCTTTTATTAATGGAGTAGCCTTAAATCTAACCGTTAATGTACTAATTCTTGTGTTTTCCTTCGGACTGATGTTTACCTATTATTGGAAACTAGCATTAATCATGCTGGCCATTATCCCGGTGTATGCGATCATATACATCATCACAAATAAACTAAATAAACGTACCGAACGGGGTATCATGGAAAAATCTGCTGATCTGGAGAGTCAACTGGTAGAGTCTTTAAATTCTGTAGGAACAATCAAGAGATTTGGTCTGGAAGACTTTGCTAATATTAAAACCGAGACGCGCTTTATCGGGTTATTAAAAACAGGATATAAATCTGCTTTAAACACAGTATTTTCAGCTTCGAGTACAGGGACAATAGCACAATTGTTTACTATTATTTTATTATGGAGTGGTTCATATTTTGTGATCGAAAAAGAAATTACCGCTGGAGAACTCATGGCATTTTATGCGATTATTGGATATTTCACCAGTCCGGTTGCTGGGTTAATTAGTGCTAACAAACAAATTCAGAATGCACTCATCGCAGCTGATCGTTTGTTTGAGATTATGGATCTGGAGCGTGAAGAAGATGCACAAAAAATAACCTTCACAAAAGAGAATGTTGGTGATATTAACTTTACTCACGTAGGATTTAGATATGGATCCAGAGTAGAGGTTTTTAAAGATTTCAGTCTTAATATTCCGAAGGGGAAAATCACAGCAATTATTGGAGAAAGTGGTTCTGGAAAATCTACTTTAATGTCTTTACTACAAAATATTTACCCAATCCAAAAAGGACAAATATCTATTGGTGATCAGGATTTAAAACATATTGAGAATAGTAGTTTAAGAGATGTAGTAAGTGTAGTTCCTCAAAAGATAGATCTTTTTGCAGGTAATGTTATCGAAAATATTGCTGTAGGAGAGTTTGCACCTGATATGGAACGGGTTATGGACGTCTGCAAAGCCATCGGAATTTTAGAGTTTATAGAAAATTTACCTAATAGTTTTGCCACCTATTTGGGAGAAAACGGTGCTACTTTATCAGGAGGACAAAAGCAACGTATCGCCATCGCCAGAGCATTATATAAAAATCCAGAAGTTCTGGTATTAGACGAAGCTACATCTTCACTAGATAGCACATCAGAAAACTACATTCAAAGAGCTGTGCAAAGCCTACGAGATCAGGATAAAACCATCATCATTATCGCTCATAGACTTAGTACCGTAGTCAATGCCGATAAAATAGTGGTCATAGAAAAAGGGGAAGTAATCGAAGAAGGAAACCATAAAGTATTATATGCTCAAAAGGAAAAGTACTATGAACTATGGCAAAAACAAATGCCACAAAAAGTCAGAAATATGGAGTCAGGTGTTAGAAGTCGGGTGTTAGAAGTTTGAAGTGTAAAAAAGTCAGAAGACTGAAGTCAGTTGCTGGAAATGATAAGTGAAGAGTGAAAAGTGAAAATGTAGCTGTTGTAAGTCTGAGCACTTCGACAAGCTCAGGACAGATACTGACGAAGACAGTTTTAAGAATTTGGAAGTCAAAAGCTAGAAGTAATGGAATTAGTTGTGAAAAGTGAAAAACGTAAAACGAATAATGAAAAGTGTAGAAAGAAGTCAGGGGTAGAAGTAAGAAATGTAAAACTGAAAAATATAAAATGTAAAGGTGGGAAGAAGTTAAAAAGTGTAAGAATTTAGAAGTCAGGTGTTAATAAATTAAAAAACATCAAGCATCAGATTTCGGACACCCGACCGCATCATAAGTATTAACACATCATAAAAGTAAAGGGATATGAAAGTTATTATTAAACAAATAGAACTTATAGAAAGAATTGATCAACTCGTTCGCTTACAGGCAACGGGATCACCAGGAGCATTGGCAGCAAGGTTAGGGATTTCTAGAACCAATGTTTACCGACTTATTGATACCATGAGAGATTTAAATGCTCCTGTAGAGTATAATCATGGTATGCAGAGTTTTGTTTATGAAAAAGAAGTAAAGTTTAGTTTTGGATTTGTAACTAGAGAGTTAAGCCAAAGAGAAGCCATATCAACCTATGGCGGAACATATTTAAAAAATACCATATTTACAACAGCGTACCAGAAAATGGTACGGAGAGTTTGTAGTATTGTAGCATAAAAGGAATGGCGCAGTTCTTTTTATCGTTGTTGCGACAACAAACAGAGTTTAAAAATGATTTGACGAAATCAGGTTTAAGAAATTAAAATCAAATTATTAATTATTAAAAATTTTCAAAATGAATACAAAAAAATTAAATTTACAGGAACTTAATACGGAAGAATTAACTAACACTAATGGCGGTGGTCTTATTCCAGCATTAGCACTTACTGTTGCTATTGGATCTTTCTTTTTTAATGCCGGATACCAATACGCTGCTGCACAGTAGTTTTTATTAAAATAAAAATATTATAAATTATGAGTTTTCTTAAAAATCTTTCAGAAGCAATAGGTACAATTACCCCTGCTAAAATTATATGGCTGGTTGTTATTAGTATTTTACTTTTTATATTTTTCTTTTACTTAGGATTTCAATATAGCGAGGCACAACATAGTTTAAAATAACAATTATTTATCTTGTAAAAGATTTGAAAACTCAATTTTAAAATTTCAAAAAATGAAAAATCATAAAATTGAAGAATTAAGTAATAATGAACTAACAAATATTAGTGGTGGGTTCGGTCTATTGACTTTACCTATTGTAGCATTCCATGCTGGTTATACTTATTATAATTTAATCCATTAATATGGATTGAGAATAATAAAAGGGATGTGAATTTCACATCCCTTTTTTATATGAAACGAATAAAAACTGCTATCAAATAATATACTATGACTACTTTTTTAAAAGACATTTTAGATGAATTGAGACCCGTTACACCAGCTACCATGTTATGGCTGTTGTTTATTACGGTTGTCCTTTTTTCGTTTTTCTTCTTTCTAGGCTTTGAGTATAACGAATCACAACACATTATAAAATAAACACAATATTTTTGCAAAAGATTTAAAACCAATCAATATTGGTTTTTTATGGTACTATTTTATTCAAAAAAAAATTGCGTTCCGGAAAATGGTACGCTGATATTGTATTCTTGTAATGCAAAAAGAATAAATAAATGAGTAAAGAGTATCATATCATACGTAAGGTGATAAAACATTTTTCAGGTCTTAACAAACTTGAGGCTTTTGACATTCTGCAAAAAATGGAAGTAGTATTATATTATGCTTCAAGTCCTATAAATACCGAGAATCTCAAACAAATTATTTTATCTGATATAGAAAAGGTAGATTGGATTGATCCTTTTCACTTTACTTTTCTTCCTAATGGTAACCCATGTGAATTTATAGGATCAAATAAATGGTTACAAGTTTATCAAGAGAATAATCGATTTTTACCTGATTGGCCAATTTTTAGAACATACTATTATAAAACTGTATACGCTCCTTTAGAATTGAGAAAACTGACTAGAAAAAATTTGCAAGAAAGCTTAGAAGGTAAATCCAAGGAACAAAATGTAAGAGAATTTCTTAACAACCATCGTGTCACAAAAAGGGATATAGTTACTGATCACCTATTATTATTGGATTTGTAATCTTGAGGTTAGGAGTGAAAAGATAAAAGTTTAAAGTGAAGAGTGAAAAGAGTCAGAAGAAGGAAGTTACAGGGTTAAAACATGTCAATCTCTAAATAGTGTTGAAACCCAATAGCGGATTTAAGGTTGTAATCCGTGTCGAATATGAGTAAAGACTTCAAATAGATAAAGAAGTCATTAAAGTGATTTCATTATTAGATCAACCCGAATGGAGATATCCAACAATCACCTTTTACCGATAAAGTTTTTGGTAACGTAGGAACAAAATCTTTACTATCAATTATTTCAAATCAAACGTTTCAGGAATATTGGGATATACCCAAAGACAAAATAGAAGTTTGTAAGGATTGCGAATTTAGATATGTTTGTAATGACGCTCGTATCCCTTTAAAACGAGATGGTAAAACGTATTATTTTGAAGAAAGTTGCACATACGACCCTTATAAAAACTAATTAAGAAATAAAAAAACTAGTCATGAAAATAGTATTAAGATTATTCATCTTAACCATTGTAATGACAAGTTGTAAATCAGATTTTGAAAAAAATCATAAGGATTATAAACTTGTTAAGGAAGAAGGTGTATTTGTTGAAGTATTTGATGCTACAAATGTTAAACTTACTAGGTATACAGATAACAATACTATCTACACAAAAAACACATCATTTATATATTCTTATGAACATATTACAAAAAATAATAGCAAATACTATTTTAAAGAAGATCCATCAATAGGCGACTGGAGGCATTCCTGGAAGTTTGTTTCTGCTGACTCAATAGATGAAAACACCATTCAAGAGGTTAAAATTGAGATAAAAGAGGGGTTGAAAGCTATGATACAATACGATCCAGATTATAATCAAACAGTTGCTCAATATAGCTACGTAACAAAGGGTGAATTATCAGCTTTTAATTCAATTTCGGGTATTATAGAAAATGAAAAAAACGTATGGATGCATCCACCAAGGGATAAATATTTTAGGATTCTTGAGTTAAATCCATTTCCGTACATACAAACTCCTTTTGAAGTTGGAAATACATGGAAATGGAATTTGGAGATAGGAGATTCTTGGGCAGACAAAAGATGGTTAACCTGGAAGGGAGGAATTGAAAATAAGTATGTTTATGAAATAACGGATAAAAAGAAGATACATACGGTTTTTGGTACATTAGAGTGTTATACTATTGATGCCACAGCAACAAGTAGGCTAGGTGAAACCAAATTAACTTCACTTTTTAATACTGAATATGGTTTTATTGAATTATTGTATACAAATATCGATGGAAGTAAGACTAAATTACAACTCGATAAAGTAGTAAAAAAATAAAATTACTATCGGCTTGAAGCCGGTAGATTTGGAAACCGACTTTAAGTCGGCTTAAGATCCGCCAATCTCGAAATTACCATCTTCTCACTCTAAATTTTGATTCTTGATATACTCCATTATAATTTCATCAGTCATGTTTCCAGAACTTGTTACAAAATAATCAAGTGTCAGAAACCTGAGGTTCGAGAGCCTAAAAGCATAGAACTTCTGACACCTGTTTTCGGATTCAAAAAAAATGACATAAAATTTTCCCAGTCCCGAAAAATGAAACTGGCATCTTCTATTATTGTAACAGGAAAACAAATTATAGTACAAGTAAGATGATAAACAATAAAATTATATATAGTATCATAGGACTACTTATGGGATTGCAGATACAGGCCCAGGTAGTATTATCCGATAAGAATTATGTCCATACCACGGTTCCTCAAACTGCAGTAACGATAGCTGATATGGAAAATGTGAGTTGTGCCAATGCCAATGATGTAGATAACACCATCGAGAGTGTTACCTACTATGATGGTCTGGGAAGACCCATACAACAAAGAGCGATTAAAGCCTCTCCCGATGGTAAAGATATCGTTACCCATATGCAGTATGACGCCTATGGTAGACAAGCCAAGCAATATCTTCCTTTTGAGGCGAACAATACCGTGGGGAGTTATAAAACCGTAGATGTCAATATTGATATCAATGCGTATTATAAGAATACGTATCCAGATGACTTTCCAGGGATCACGACCAATCTGGGAGATGTTAATGCTTATAGTGAAAGTGTGTTTGAGGCTTCTCCTCTAAATAGAGTTACAGAACAAGGTGCCCCATGAAAAGCATGGAAAGCTGATCCCAACAGCGATACCGATCATACGATCAAATTTGACTGGGGTACTAATATAGTTAACGAAGTAGTGAATTTTACTGTAACCTTTACAGGAGGTGATACCGAAAAGCCAGAACTGGTACAAAACAATCATTATGCTCCCAATCAATTAGTGGTAACCATCACCAAAGACGAGAATTGGACACCCGCAGATGGAGATTTACATACGACCAAAGAATATAAAGACAAACAAGGTAGAGTAATCCTGAAGAGAACCTACAATAACTCCTCCACCTCTTCAGGTGGAGGTGGCGCAGCCGGAGGGGGTCAAGCACATGATGCCTATTATGTCTATGATCGCTATGGTAATCTTACCTATGTGATTCCACCAAAAGTGAACACCGCAGATGGAGTAAGTACCACAGAGCTTTCCGAATTGTGTTACCAATACACATACGATCACAGAAATAGATTAATAGAAAAGAAAATCCCGGGAAAAGGATGGGAGTATATTATTTACAACACATTAGATCAACCCGTACTTACCCAGGATGCAAATCTAAGAGCAAAAAGTAGATGGTTGTTCACTAAATATGATGCTTTTGGTAGAGTAGCGTATACAGGTCTTATAGAGAATGGAAGTACAGAGGCTTTGCTACGCAACAAAACCAGTTCATCTACTTATGAAACTTACGAAACCAAAACAACAAGCCCAATTACCATTGCAGGTACACCGGTATATTATACCAAAGATGCATATCCGATAAGTATTTATAAAGTACTTACCATTAATTACTATGATGATTACACCTTTGACGTAGATGGATTAACAAATCCGGGAACTGTATACGGAAAAACGATTGATACCAATATCAAATCTTTACCTACAGGAAGCAAAGTGAGGATATTAGACACCAATGATTGGATTACTACTGTAACCTATTATGATGATAAATCTAGGCCCATATATGTAGCGAGCAAGAATACATATCTAAACACAACCGATGTTATAGAAAGCAAACTGGATTTTGTGGGTAAAGTAGAAGAAACCAAAACCACACATACTAAAGGAAGTAATGCTCCTATAGTAACAGTAGATAAGTTTACCTATGATCATATGGGGAGACTCCTTACTCAAACCCAACAGATCAATACCCAGGATACCGAGCAGATTGTAAGTAATGTCTATGATGCCCTTGGACAACTGAAACAAAAGAACGTGGGTGGCACTTCGACTCCGCTCAGTGCAGGCGATGGAACCCTGAGCGTAGTCGAAGGGTTACAAACCGTAGATTACACCTATAACATAAGAGGTTGGCTAAAAACCATAAACGAGGGCACAACAGCCAATGGAGATTTGTTTGGTTTTGCTCTAGAGTATAACACAGGAATAAATCCCTTATACAATGGTAATATCGCTACAACATCATGGCAAACGGCTAATGATAATGTAACTAGAAGCTATAATTATACGTATGATGCTCTAAATAGAATCACAAGTGGTATTAGTAATGATGGTAGGTACAACTTAAGTAATATCTCCTATGACAAAATGGGGAATATTCTATCCTTACAAAGAACAGGAGCTATTGTAGAAAATATAGATCCTACAAAATTAGAGCATTTTGGAATGATGGATAATTTAGGATATACCTATGATGCAGGAAACAGACTCCTAAAAGTTGCAGATACAGGAAATACTTCATTTGGATTTAAGGATGGTACCAATACCAATGATGATTTTACCTATGATGACAATGGTAATATGGTCATAGATCGTAACAAAGATATTACAGGGATTACGTATAACCATTTGAATCTACCCAAAACAGTTTCTATTTCCAATGGACAAGGAACAGGAAATATTACTTATATTTACAATGCCACAGGATCAAAAATGAAAAAGATTGTGAATGATGGAAGTTCTTTAACAGAAACGGAGTATGTTGGGAATTATATCTATAAGAATGACCAATTACAGTATATGTCTACGCCTGAAGGATATGCAACACCGACTGTCACCCTGAGCGGAGTCGAGGGGTATCGATATGTATACCAATACAAAGATCATCTTAATAATGTACGTTTAAGTTATACCAAAAATGATGCTACAGGAAATGTAGAAATCATCGAAGAATCGAATTATTATCCTTTTGGGCTCGAACACAAAGGATATAATAATGTGATTATTGGTACAGAGAATAACCATAAAACTTTCCAAGGGCAAGAACTTCACGAAGACCTTGATTTAAACTGGTTAGAATTTAAATATCGTTTTTACAATCCTACTTTAGCGAGATTTCATAATATTGACCCTTTAGCTCAAGAGTATGCTTACCAGTCGCAATACAACTTTTCTGAGAATAGAGTTATTGACGGAATTGAATTAGAGGGTGCCGAAAGGTTATCTATACATACACCAAATAGAGTTTATGGAAAGCCAGTAATTAGAAATAACCACCCAACTGGTTTGCAAATGAATGCAGCTACTGCTACAGTTGTTGCTAGACACCCAATTGCTACAAGTAATGTAGGTTCTGTTGAACGGGGAGGAACAAATATATCTTCTGTAACAGGAAGAATAGCACGACACGCAGCATCTAATGGTAATCTATCAGTAGGAGAAGGTTCTGAAAGAAACGCATTGAGGCACGCAACTTGGATTGCTACAATTACCAGTAATTACGGAGAAGAAGCTGCTAATAATATTGGGAATGCACACGAAGGAGTAGAAATGGGTGCAACTGCTTTTGTAGATTTTACACAACCTGCGCCAGATAATCTTTCAGGAGCTGATAGTGTTGTAGACTTCTTAAATAATGAGATAGGGCGTCAAATTGGAACGGATTTAGGAGAAGGAGCTACTGAATATGAAGCAACAGTTGCAGCATTGGGTGTTCAATTAAATGAAGGCCTTTTTACAGCTACTACTGATAAAGATGGAAATATCACTATATCAAGAACAAAAATAACACAGGAGCAATATAATACAGCCATAAAGACTCTAAAAACGTTAAATCGATACGGTATGAATAGTGCTGATAGAAAATCCTTAGAAAAAGAAAAGAAAAATTAGAATTATGAACCGAGTTAAAATATTGTCATTTGTAGCTATACTGCTTTTTGCAGTTGGTTGTGGTAAGCAAAAAGATTTTAATTCTACCGAGTGGAAGAATTGGGAAGAAACAGAAACAACACCGAATACAAGGTGGTTAATGCATAAAGATTTATTAAGTAAATATGAATTAGAAGGTGTTAGTAAAGGTTATATCTTGAATTTACTTGGCAAACCTGACTCTGAAACAAATAATAAATATTATTACCAGTTAGGTGTTACAGGAAAAGGAATAAATACAGGAACAATGACAATTAAATTTGAAAGCGATTCTGTAGTGAATATCGAAATAACTAATGGTTAGAAACCCGATCGCTCGGATATGATAGCGCAGAAATGTTTTCTGTGCTGGGTATGAGTAATAAATAAAAGTAAAGATCAGTTACATTAATTTGTGGCTGGTTTTTTAAATTTTAAAAGAGGATTGTTTCTAAACCAGATAGCTAGGATTTGTAATCCGTGTCAAGTATGAGTAAGCAGTAACAGTTATACAGATAATAAAAAGGCAGTCGCATTCTAGTGACTGTCTTTTTTGATTAATTTGGGTTTTAATAAAATTTGTCAATTCCTAAAAACGAAACTAGTTAGTTTTACATTTGCTTATAGATAATATTAGCACGGTTGCAAATCCGCGCGATCAGGAAAATTTCCCAAACAATAAATTTAATGGAAAAAAATATAGATTATACTTTAGGTTTTTTAAAAAATATAGCAATCATTGATAGCCATCTTTTAAAATTAAATAATTACATCCATAGCAAAGATTATTTCAAATCTACAGACTATAGTTATAGGATATATTTTATTGATGTTCAATTAAAGAAACCGGCACTTGAGATTTATTTTAGTTGTGAATTACCTAATCTTATAAACAACCAAATCCATACTTTATCAATGGATATTTCAATATATAATGAAAATGAAATTTGGGTTTATGATGAGCATATTCATTGGAATGGTTATGACGGCTTAGGAACAGATGAATTTACTCTAGAAAAAGAATACAAAAACTTGAATGGTTTTCTAGAAAATTTGGAACAAAATTATTTAGATAGTGAAGCAAAATACTTATCCGTTGTTACGAAACAGATTGGTTAATTTTTTATAATGTTTAAACCTGCTCTTCCCCGCTGCCGCCAGAATGTTTCTGGTGCCCTCAAAGTTTGTCAGGATATTAGTAAATATTTAAACTTTTTCAGGATGAGATGCATATTATAAAGGCACAAGTTGCAAACTTGTGCCAGCTAGGGGATCTAATTGGTCTCTTTTTTGTTTAGATAAGAAAATAAATTTAGATTATAGATGGATTATTTAAGAAGTACAGAAATCCAATAATAATAGGGTTTAAAAACAAAAAAGTCCAACATTGCTGCCGGACTTTTGCTCCCCCTCTTGGGCTCGAACCAAGGACCCTTTGATTAACAGTCAAATGCTCTAACCAACTGAGCTAAGGAGGAATTTATTTTTGCAAATATAGAGCGTTTTTCTCTTTTTGCGAGTGCAAATATATACTATTTTTTATATCTCGAAAAGATTTTTTCGATTTTTTAGAATTATTTTTCCTCTATTGGATAAAATAAGGGATATCATCATGTAAAAATGGCATTTTGTTCAAGAATGATTACAATTCAAAAACCTCCGACTAATTATTTTTAGCCGAAGGTTTATATAAGATCATATCTCCTAATTAAAGATTGCCTACCTCTTGTTTTTTTAGGAAATAAAATCTCTTAGTATAAAATAGGTGTTGTAGGGTAAGGAATAGGAAAGTGCCCCGGTTTTGTACAACCATTTTGAGATCCATCATCATATACACTTGTTGTATATGGTTCTGTTCCACCGTTAATATGCTTAACTTCTACACTTGTTAACTCGGTTACATTTGTTGAATTTTTCATCTTTTAATTGATTTACTGTTTATATTATCTTACTACGTTTACCGCTTTGCGGATAACTGGTGTAAATCTAATGCTGGTTGATCTCAAATGCTGAGACGCTGTTAAAAAATGAAGGTGTAGTTAAGATAATTTATGATACAGGCACACGTTAAATTAAATTTTAAATAGCAATCCCGGGATTTGAGACATTGCCATTCTACTTTAGCACCATGAGAAATGATAGTGCGCAATGTGATTTTTCAGAAAAAATAATGTTTAATAATAAAAATAAATTTTATGAAAGATGTAAAAGATTTTGGAGTACAAGAATTGAATTTTAATGAAACCAAAAATGCAAATGGTGGTTTCTGGGTAGAACTGTGGGGTGGAATTAACTTTGCAAGATTAAACAGTAGCAGTGTTCTTAGTTGGGATGATGGGGCTATCGGATACTCTTAGTCGTTAGAAAACAAAGTGATGCAAAAAAGCTATTTCCATTTTATAGGAAATAGCTTTTTTTAATTTTTATAGAATCAAATTATAGAAGCTTTGTTGAAAGTTCTATTTTTTTGATGAATGGGTATTATTTAAAAATTGCCCTATAAATGTCATTACCGTTAGCAAATAATAATAATGCAATTAATAGAATAAACCCTGCTAGTTGAGCATACTCCATAAATTTGTCATTTGGTTTTCTACCCGCAATAATTTCATACAATAAAAACATTACATGACCACCATCTAATGCAGGAATAGGTAAAATGTTCATAAAGGCTAATATAATCGAAATAAAAGCAGTTGTGCCCCAAAAAGCTCTCCAGTTCCATGCGTCTGGGAATAGATTTCCTATGGCTCCAAATCCTCCTACCTGACTAGCTCCCTTTTTTGTAAAAACATATTTAAATTGAGCAATATAATCGTGCAATGTCCAGTATCCAAAATCAAAACCTTTGGTAATACTCGCTCCAAAAGAATATTGTTTTTCCTGAATTTTATATCCATTCCTAACAACAATTCCTATGAGCCCATCTTCATTGGGAGTTATCGAAGTTGTATGAGTTTCACCATTTCTTGAATAATCTATAGAGATTGTTTTTCCTTTATTTTCTTGGATTGTTTTTCTAAACTCGTGCCAATATTGTATTGGTTTTCCTTCTACCTGTGTTATTTTATCTCCTTTTTTAAATCCTGCTTTAACAGCAACATCAAGATATGTACTATCTACAATAGGCTTATTAATAGGGGAGAAAGGCCTTAATACACCAGATTCAAACATTGTAGTACCAATATTTTCAGGAATTTGAATAGTTTCTTCACTTCCGTTTTGATGTAAAACACTAATGTTTTTTACATCACGCATGAATAAGTGATGGTTAATTTGGGTAACATCTTCAAGAGGTTTGCCATTAACACTCATGATGCGATCCCCATCTTCAAACCCCATTTTTTTAAATGAGTCTTCGATGGCAAATCCATTTGGCATATCATCAAAACCTACATGATTAGTTCCCCAAGTGAATATTATTGCCATATAAATCAAAAACCCAAGAATGATATTAACAGTAACACCACCGAGCATAATAATCAATCGTTGCCAAGCTGGTTTAGATCTAAATTCCCAAGGTTGAGGAGGACCAGCCATTTGCTCTTTATCCATACTCTCATCTATCATACCAGCTATCTTTACATAACCTCCTAGAGGCAGCCAGCCAATACCATATACGGTTTCCCCTATTTTTTTCTTGAATAATGAAAATTTTACATCAAAGAATAAGTAAAATTTCTCTACTCTCGTTTTAAATAGTTTAGCAGGAATAAAGTGTCCTAATTCGTGTAAAACGATTAGAATAGATAAACTTAATAGTAATTGTATAGCTTTTACAAAAAATGGACTCATAGGTCGTTCTTCAAAATTAAATCACGCAAAAGTAACCTTTTAGAAGGGTATATAAAAAAAATCTGCTATGCAGTTAGGTATATTTAGTATTTTTTTAATGAAAAACAATGTTTTAATAAAGTAGAATCCTTGTAATTTTGCAGCATAATAATTCGCAATGCTTCAGTTTTTCTCTAAATATAAATTTTTTGCAGTTGTACTTTTTGTATTATCAGCTATTATAATTTCTATTATCTATTCTATTCTTAAGCCCAATAAGGTTTTGCCTGTGTATGAACCAGATATGGTAAATGCAGAATTAGTGGATAGTACAGTGCAATATATTCGCAAGTATCATAAAATTGCAGATTTTAAACTTACCAATCAAAACGGAGAAGAGATCACTCAACAAAATTATGAGAATAAGATTTATGTTGCCGATTTTTTCTTTACAACTTGCCAAACCATTTGTCCGATTATGACAGGACATATGAAAGAAATACAAGAACGATTAAAGGATGATAATGAGGTTTTGCTGCTTTCTCATTCTGTTACACCCCAGATTGATAGTGTAGCCAGATTAAAAAAATATGCTATAGAGAAAGGAGTAAATGATGCAAAATGGAATTTGGTTACCGGTGATAAAAAACAGATCTATGATCTTGCTAGAAAATCTTATTTGGCAGCCAAATCAGATGGCGATGGAGGAGCTTATGATATGGTGCATACAGAAAATTTTGTTCTTGTAGATAAAAAGAAACGAATTCGTGGATTTTATGACGGGACCAATCCAGAAGATATTGATAAGCTGATTGAAGATATAGCTGTTCTGAAAAACGAAACTAAGTAAAATTATACACTTCATATTTTTGGATTATTGTATTTTGAAAAATTTAGCTTTTTCAATAAGATTATTTACATTACTTTTGCCTTGTTTAAAATTAATCTAAATAAACATTTGAAGACTACAATTGCTACTCTCAAAAGAGGTCAACGTGCATTGATAAAAGAAATCATGTCTGATGTTATTCCACTTAAATTATTAGAAATGGGATGCTTGCCAGGAAATGAGGTCGAATTATTGCATACAGCTCCTTTTCAATGCCCAATGTATCTTAATATAAATGGTAGTCATCTTGCGATCCGTAAAGAAATTGCAGCCCAGATAGAAGTTCAAATTATTTAGTAGCAATTCTTTTTTATGGCTAAGCAAATTAAAGTTTCACTTATTGGAAATCCAAATACCGGAAAAACATCTGTTTTTAATTTGCTTACTGGCCTTAATCAGCAAGTAGGTAATTACCCTGGTATTACTGTAGAGAAAAAAGAAGGAATATGTAAACTATCTCGAGGTGTAAAAGCTCATATTTTAGATTTACCAGGAACCTATAGTCTAAATGCGTCTTCTCTGGATGAAAATGTAGTTATAGAACTCCTTCTAAATAAAAAGGATAAAGATTTTCCAGATGTTGCTGTTGTAGTAAGCGATGTAGAAAATCTAAAACGAAATTTACTGCTGTTCACACAAATTAAAGATCTTGAAATCCCTACGATTTTGGTGATTAATATGGCAGATCGAATGAGTAGAAAAGGAATTTCACTAGATATTCCGCTATTAGAAAAAGAACTAAATACCAAAATAGCTTTAGTAAGTGCCAGAAAAAGTCAAGGAATTGATGAGCTTAAAAAACTTATAGAATCATACTCTACATTACCCAAAACATCCTGCTTAAATGCCCTATCTTTTGCTCCAGAGTATTTTGACAGATTACAAAAAGCATTTCCTAATCAATCCTTGTATAAACTTTGGTTAGTTATTACTCAGGATGTAAACTTTAGGAAATTTGATAAACAAGACTTGGATATTGCTCCTGATTTTAAAATCAAATCAGAAAGTGAACTCAAAAGACTACAGCAAAAAGAAACCATTAAAAGATATCAGTTTATTAATAATGTCCTTAAACAAGGGCTTACAATAGATGAAAAAGCTGCTACCGGAATGCGAGCTAGACTCGATAGAGTGCTTACTCATAAATTCTGGGGATATTTTATTTTCTTTGCGATATTAATGTTGATCTTTCAAGCGATATATGATTGGTCTTCATATCCAATGGATTTAATCGATGAAGCTTTTGCGTGGCTTAGCGAAGCTGCAAAGTCAACATTACCATCGGGTCCATTTGTAGATCTTATTACAGAAGGTATCATTCCGGGATTAGGGGGGATTGTTATTTTTATTCCTCAGATTGCATTTTTATTTCTTTTTATTTCAATTTTAGAAGAAAGTGGCTACATGAGTCGTGTAGTTTTTCTTATGGATAGAGTAATGCGTCGCTTTGGATTAAGTGGTAAAAGTGTAGTGCCATTAGTTTCTGGGACAGCGTGTGCAATTCCTGCAGTAATGGCAACTAGAAATATAGAGAATTGGAAAGAGCGATTAATTACTATTCTTGTTGTTCCTTTTACAACGTGTTCGGCAAGATTACCGGTATATTTAATTATTATAGCATTGGTTATTCCAGATGAAAAGGTAGGTTGGATATTCAGTTATCAAAGTCTTACCTTAATGCTTTTATATTTTATTGGTTTTGGGTCTGCCGTTGGGTCTGCCTGGTTGCTCAATAAGTTGCTTAAGATAAAAAGTAAATCTTATTTTGTTATCGAAATGCCTGGCTATAAAGTGCCTTTGTTTAAAAACGTTGCTATTAATGTAATTGAAAAAACTAAGGCTTTTGTTTTTGGAGCTGGAAAAATCATTTTGGCAATTTCAATTATTTTATGGGTATTGGCTAGTTTTGGACCCAATGAAAATTTTAGTAAAGCCGAAGAAATTGTGACAGCACAATATCCTGATGTTTCTCAGGAAGAACTAGATCAAAAAATAGCATCACATAAGCTCGAATATTCTTTTATTGGATATGCTGGTAAGGCAATTGAACCCGTGGTAGCACCATTGGGGTATGATTGGAAAATAGGAATAGGGATTATTAGCTCATTTGCCGCAAGAGAAGTATTTGTAGGAACATTGGCAACCATTTATAGTGTAGGGAGTGATGAAGAAGAAACCATAAAAAATAGAATGGCAGCAGAGGTTCACCCTGTAACGGGTAGGCCCTTGTTTAATTTGGCTAGTGGAATCTCTTTATTATTATTTTATGCGTTTGCAATGCAATGTATGAGTACGTTAGCTATTGTAAAACGCGAGACTAATAGTTGGAAATGGCCAATGGCTCAACTTATATTGATGAGTGCTTTAGCATATAGCATTGCATTGATTGTGTACCAAATTTTAAAATAAAAAAATAAGTTTCAGTATCTTTATACGACTTTATAGGTATTATGAATATTCTTATCCAAAATGTAGCGGTGATTTTAGTTTTTGCAGGAGCAATAGGATTTTTAATTAAAAAGTTCTTTTGGAAACCTTCATTGTCTTCTGTAAAGAAAAAATCATCAAACTCTTGTGGGAGTTCTGGGTGTGGCTGCCATTAATCTTTTAGTTTTTTTATCCATTTTAGAGGTCCGCTACTAATTAAATACACACCAACAAAAATCAAAACACAACATAAAAGTTTAGGAAGTGTTATATCTCCCTGGTATTGACTGTTTACTACAAAATATGATACGACAGCTACAAGAATCATAGCAACCGCGGGTTGAACATAAATATAACTACTGGAAACGGTAGGTTTTACAAATTGTAAGGCAAACATATTGAGTAAATAGGCAAAAAAAGTAGGGCCAATCACTACATAAGTCAATGAGATCCAGCTAGAGGCATCAAAAGATTGAAAATCTGTATGGATTAATTTTTGGATACAAAAAGGGAACATAAATATAAAGCCAAACAAAAAAGTCCATACAATTACGGTAATCGGTTTATATTTTGACATAAGAGGTTTTACAATGACTAAATAAAATGCAAAAGCCAGTGCATTAATGCTAACAAAGATATTTCCTAATAAAGAACCTGTTCCAAGACCAGAATTACCTAAATAAATTAATAGAACCGCTCCAGCTCCGCCAATGGATATACCTAGAATGCGTTGTAGTGTCAAAGGTTCTTTAAGTAAAAAATAACTAATAATCACAGTAAAAATTGGCATTGCAGTAATGATAATTGCAGCGTCTACAGGAGAAGTAAGGCTCAATCCATTCATAGAAAAGAACTGATTAGTAGCAACACCTAATAAACCACATAGTGCCAGACGGGCTATATCTTTTCTTTCTACTTTTTCTTTTACAAAATACTTTAAAACAAAAAATAGAATGCCAGCTCCACTAATTCTTAGAAAAACCAATGCAGATGCTTCAATTTTATTTGGCATTAACCCTTTGGCAATAAGATAGTTTGCCCCATAAATCATATTTACACTCAATAAAGCTATGTGTGCTTTGGTTTTATTGGAAATCATCAGGCAAAGAAAAGGAAACTTAATGAAACTATATTTCAAAAAGTTTGAAAACGTACTTTAAAATAGTAAGTGAATTAATTTGGTTACAGAAATGAATATACCTGATGTTGATTTATTTAGAAAGTAATGCTTTAGTTAATAAGTAATTCTAATTGATAATCAGAAGGGTTAATAGCATCATTTGCTGAAGGGTAAGGACTGATATTATACCCATATATTCTTTTCTGTTCAATGTTTAGTATTTCTACAATATGATCTGGATTTATATTTTGAGGACCAAAAATAAGTTCCTGTTCTTCTAACAAAACATCTTTTTCATAAAGGGCAATACTTATTTTTACTTCTCCAGGCCAGATACAATTAATATCAGTAGGGCATCGGGAATCCTCTATTACTTTGATAAACTTGATACTTTTAGAACTAAAACTGATGCTATTTCCAACATTAAGTTTTGTGATGATTTTAGGTGTATTGGATTGAGCTAAATCTTGTGCTGTAATCAAAACAAGAGGAGTAATGAATAAAAGAAGAGTTAGTAGTGGTTTCATTGTGATATAACAGAAGTTAAATATATACAAAAAACGCTTTAAAATCCAATGAAATATCGGCAGATTGTTCAATTTTGAATATCCATTTATGGCATATGATGAATAAAAAAAGTGCTCTCATTATTGGTTCTGGCATTGCTGGTTTGGCAACCGCAGTACGTCTAAAAAATCAAGGTTTTGATGTTCAGGTTTTTGAAATCAACAAAACCCCTGGAGGTAAATTAACTGAAATTAGTGAAAATGGTTATCGTTTTGATTGTGGTCCATCTTTGTTTACTATGCCACAAATGATAGAGGAGCTTTTTACAGTTTCTAAAAAACAGAGATCAGATTATTTTGAGTACGAAAGGAAAGAAATTATTTGTAATTACTTTTATGAAGATAATACTCGTTTTACAGCATTTGCCGATAAAGAAAAATTTGCTGAAAAAGCTGCAATGACTTTTGATGTTGACGCTATTGATATTATTAATTATTTTGAAAAGAGCAAGAAGAAATATGACCTGACTACTTCTCTGTTTTTAGAAAAATCATTACATAAATTATCAACTTATCTATCCATAGATACATTAAAAGCGATAGCAGGAATTAGCACATTAGAGATTAATACTTCATTGCATAAGGTGAATACAAAAAGGTTTAAAGATCCCAAGTTAATTCAACTTTTTGATCGATTTGCTACCTATAATGGATCTTCTCCTTATCGAACTCCAGGAATTATGTCGATGATTCCGCATTTAGAACAACATTATGGCACTTTTTTTCCTAAAGGGGGAATGTACAGTATTGCAAGAAGTTTATATAGATTAGCATTAGATCTAGGAGTGCGTTTCCATTTTGGAGAAAAGGTTGAGCAAATTATTGTTAAGAATAATAACGTAGAAGGTGTTCTTGTAAATGATAAAGAAATTAAGGCAGATGTTGTGATTTCTAATATGGATATTGTATCAACATATAGTAAACTTCTTCCTAATCAAAAACCTCCAGGAAAAATTTTGAAACAACAAAGATCCAGCTCTGCATTAATTTTTTACTGGGGTATCCGTAGGATTTGTTCAGAACTCGATTTACACAATATATTTTTTTCTAATGATTATAAAAAAGAATTCGAATTTATATTCGATAAAAAACAGGTCACAGATGACCCAACAATATATATAAATATCAGTTCCAAAAACGAATGTCAAGATGCTCCTCAAGGCTGCGAAAACTGGTTTGTAATGATTAATGTACCAGGTAATGAAGGGCAAGATTGGGATAATATTATTGCAAAATCAAGAGAAAATATAACAAAAAAAATATCTCGTATTCTGGGAGTTGATATAAAAAATTTAATAGAATTTGAAGAAATTCTGGACCCAAGAACAATAGAAAGTAAAACGCAATCATACCAAGGTTCATTATATGGATCATCTAGTAATAATAAGTATGCAGCTTTTTTAAGACATCCTAATTTTTCTCGAAGTATTAGAAATCTATATTTCTGTGGAGGAAGTGTACACCCTGGCGGAGGCATTCCGTTATGTTTACTATCAGGAAAAATAGTTTCAGAGTTGATTCAAAACGATAATAGATTATAAACACAAATGAATTCGGATAAAAAAAGACAATTTTTCATAATAACCATTATTTGGATATTTAATATTTCGGG
The DNA here is from genome assembly GCF_900312735.1 of Aquimarina sp. AU119. Classification (NCBI taxonomy): domain Bacteria; kingdom Pseudomonadati; phylum Bacteroidota; class Flavobacteriia; order Flavobacteriales; family Flavobacteriaceae; genus Aquimarina; species Aquimarina sp. AU119. The sequence goes on from NZ_OMPF01000023.1 coordinate 19,622, forward strand.
AATTATAGGCATTCTAATAGGTTATGAAGATTGGTTTTTACCTTTGACGCCATTACACCTTTTAATTTATTTGTTTTTGATCCTTTGGGATACTAATTTCAATCGCACTTTGATTTTAGCATTAATGATTCCTTTTGGTATTGGAATGATTACAGAGTATCTAGGTGTGAATTATGATTTAATCTTTGGAAACTATGAGTACGGAAAAAACTTGGGCTATAAGATTTGTGGAGTGCCTTTAATCATTGGTGTAAATTGGGTGATTTTAACCTATAGTTCTGCTGCTATAGCTCAAAAGGTGCATGATAACCTATTCATTACTTCTGCAATTGGAGCTGTTTTAATGGTTGGCTTAGATACTTGTATCGAAATGTCTGCCCCTCGATTTGATTTTTGGGAATTTGAAGGTGGGGTAATTCCGCTACAAAATTATATTGGCTGGCTGTTTACAGGATTTGTCGCACATGTTTTTTTACAAAAAATTATAAAAGCTTTTCATTTCAAAATTTCACTACATATTTTTATCGCTATATTGGTCTTTTTTACCATCTTTTTATTTGTTTAGATGCAAAAATACGATTACATCATTGCAGGTTCAGGTGCTTCAGGGTTGATGCTGGCATATCATATGGTCTTAGATCCTTTTTTTGATGAGAAGGAGATTCTACTTATTGATAAAGAAATAAAGAATAAGAATGATCGTACCTGGTGTTTTTGGGAACAAGGCGAAGGGATTTGGGATACCATCATAAGTAAAAAGTGGAATAAAATTTACTTCGGAAGTGAAACGTTTTCGTCTGAAACAAATATTTCTCCTTATCAATATAAATTGATCAGAAGTAAAGATTTTTACAGTTTTGTTTTAGAAACTTTAGAACAAAAACCAAATATCACGATTACTCAGGAAAAAATTACTTCTTTAACCGATGAAGGAAGTATTGTAAAAGTTGAAACAAATCAAAGTATCTACCTTGGAGATAAAGTTTTTAATAGTATACTACTATCGCGAGAATATGAGAGTCAGAAAAAATACCCAGTTTTAAACCAGCATTTTGTGGGATGGTTTGTCAAAACTTCAGAACCTGTATTTGATTGTACTACTGCTACTTTTATGGATTTTACGGTAGCTCAGAAAGAGAATACTCGGTTTATGTATGTATTACCCATTTCTAAAACTGAAGCATTGTTTGAATATACTTTGTTTTCAGAAGATCTTTTGGAAGAACAAGAATATGAAGATGAAATTATAAAGTACTTAGAAGAAAAAGGGATCATTTCATATGAAATCACCGAAAAAGAAAAAGGATGTATCCCGATGACATGTTATAAATTTGAAAAACATAATTCTAAAAATATTATACATATAGGTACTGCCGGTGGGTGGACAAAACCTAGTACAGGATATACATTTAATTTGACATCAAAAAAGGTTCGCGAGCTTACTAAATTCCTTAAAAACAATACAGAATTATCAAAATTTGGTAGGAAAACTAAGTTTTGGTACTATGATTTATTGTTTATCGATCTATTATTTCAACAAAATCATATAGGTGCTTCCTTGTTTTCAAGATTATTTGAAAAGAATAAAGTAATCAAGATTTTAAAGTTTTTGGATGAAGAGACTTCATTGTTAGAAGATATTAAAATTACAACAAGTCTTCCGGCAGGAAAATTTTTGAAAATGGTATGGGGTAGAGTTTTTTAAATCAGATTTCTTCTGATTCTGTAAACTTTTCAGTTTTAGTATTCAAAATGTATAAAATCTTTTGAAGCCGTACTTTTAATATATTACCAATTCATTAATTTTTTTAGCCCTTCTTTTCTTGATTTTGATAACTTCAATTTGTCTCCATTTTTTAACGTCATTATATAATCCCCACTAAAAAAAGGTTCAATTTGCTTAATTTCATTAATGTTGACTATGTTTGAACGATGACATCTAAAGAATATTTCTGGGTTGAGTTCACTTTCAAGACGATTAAGAGTATCTCTGATCAAATGCTGAGTGCCGTTGTTTAGAAATACATTAATATATTGATTCTCTGCTTTTAAATAAATCACTTTATCGATTTCTAAAAAATAAACTCGATTAGCCAACTTAACAGAAATACGTTTGATATACATTGCTTTTTTATTGGCATTCGTTTTTTGAAGTAATGCATCTAATTTGAAGTTGAGGTCTTCGTTTGTTTTGAGCTCAATCTGTTTTTTTGCTTTATGAAGAGCTGCATAAAAACGTTCGTCATCAAAAGGTTTTAGTAGATAGTCAATAGCGTTTACTTCAAATGCATGTATTGCGTATTGATCATAGGCAGTAATAAATACATAAACAGGGGCAAAGTATGGGCGTACTGCGCTTATTACATCAAAACCGGATATCTCGGGCATTTGAATATCGAGAAAAACCAAATCGGGTTTTTGTTCTATAATAGCCTCAATGGCTGTTTTTCCATTAGTGCAAGAATCAATTAATATATAATCATCTTGCTCATCAAGCAAAATCTTTAAATTTTCCAGAGCTTCGGGTTCATCATCTATGGCGATTACTTTTATTTGCATTTATTTGATTTGATATGGAATGTTTAATTTGACTAACACTCCATTTTTAATATTCAAAAACTTAATAATGTACTGATCTTGATATAGTTGACTGAGCCGTTCTATGGTGTTTGCTAATCCAATTCCTTCTACTTTGAAGACATTAAAGTTTTCTGATAATGGGGGACCATCATTATACATTTCTATGCATAATTGATCTCCCTTTTTTTTAATATCAATACTCAGTATACTCGCATCTACCTTTTTTGATAATCCGTGATAGATACTATTTTCAATTAAAGGTTGTAATAAAAAAGAGGGTATTAATGTCTCAGATAAATCATCACCAACCTCTATTTGAACGTTCATTTTATTTTTAAATCTCTTCTCTTCTAAAGCGATATACTTTTTGATGAACTCAAGTTCTGATGTTAGTTTTATGAATTGTTCTTCATTTTGACTTAATACGATCCTTAATAAATCACCCATTTCTGATAACATCGAAATGGATTTTTTCTTTTCGTCTTGTCTTACTAGAGAAGAAATTGTATGTAATGTATTAAAAAGAAAATGTGGATGTAACTGCATTTTAAGAGCCATTAGTCGGGATTTTGTAAGACGGGAATCTAATTGAGCTGCCTTTAAATTACTTTCTCTAAATTTTTGATAATATTCGACGGCATAACTCCCAAGCATTAATGCCCAATATGTCAGAAAATACCATTCAAACTGAGAGAACAAAAGACCAATGAATAAAGTAGCGATTGGTTGTTCCTGAAAACCAGGTATGGGACTTAATTTGATGATTATCACATACAATAATAGATGGAAACAAACAATCATGATGCTGATTGGTAAGTGTAATAAAACCCCTAGATAATAATTGTGTTTATGAATTGGGACTTTATGAGAGAGGTAAAAAATAAAAGGAATCCAACACCCCCAAAAAAGCCAGGTAGTAGTCTTTATACATAGAATCCAAAAAAATGATATTGATTGTCCATTTAAATCGGATTTAATATAAAGCATAATAGAAGAGATTATTGCCATTGCGATTAGGCATAGAATAATCTCTCCTTTACTTAAATAGAATCTTCTTTTCATTAGTTTGATACCACATCTTTTGAAAGAAAAATCTCAAAAGATCACTTTATGTTCTCTAATTTATTTTAAATAATCTAAATAAGCGAGTTCATTAATGATTTTCCAGTTTCCATTTGTGTTAATTAAAGAAAAGTATAGATTGAATATGGCTTTTTTACCGGTCTCCTTTACTTTGACTATAGCGCTTAAGTTACCCTGCACATCTATAGATATAAACTCTATTAATTTTACTTCTCCTCCAAATTTTTTCTGCTTATAGAAGTTAAGCATGGTTGCTCTATCTAATACAGTGACTCCTTTTTTAGCATCATTTACAACAATTCTAAAATCATCATGTAATACTGAACTCATTTTTGAAATATCTCTTGTCGCAGAACCATCTAGATGTTCCTGAACTACGTTCTTGATATCGCCGATAGGATCATCAGAAATAGGGATGGACAAATTCTTAATTTCAGATGTTCTAAAAGGAATGGAAACTGAAAATCCTTTGTTAAAACTTCCGATTAAAATAAACAATAGCATTAATTTTTTCATAGAATGAAGGTTTTTAAAAAGGAGTCTAGAACTGATTATAATTCTATCTCTTTTTGATTAAATAATGCTTAAATGAACAGCAATACTCTCTAATTTTAATAGTGTATTTTGCGAATGGTAGAAAAAATGTTGTGAATACTACGAATTTTAAGATAAACTCATGTCTATGCAGAGTATAAACCAAAGAAATTAAACAATCCCTCGTTCTTTTTTGATTTGGTCATAGGCTTTTTGTACCTCTCTAAATTTATCTTCGGCACCTTTGATGTGTATTTCATCCATATGCTGTATTTTATCTGGATGATATTTTTTGGCCATTGTTCTAAATGCTTTTTTTACTTCGGCATCTGTTGCCGATTTTTCAATTTCGAGAATCTTATATGCATGATCTCCAGTTTTAAAAAACATGGCTTTAATACTTTCAAAATCTTTAAAATTGATTCTTAGAAAGCCTGCAATTTTGCCAATTTCACTAGCTTCAGAATCACTTACTATACCATCTGCATTTGCAATTCCGAACAAAAAATGAAGAATTTGTAGCCTAGAGGGGTATCGGGTGTGTTGATTAATATACATGCAAATACGTTGTGCAGAGATTTGCCTGCTTTTAATGATTTCATTAAACGATCTAAAAGTAGCATTTGCATGTTCTTTTCCATAAGCACTTACAAAGTATCGACGAACATAATCTAGCTCGGTTTGATTTACTTTGCCATCTGCTTTAATAACAATTGAAGAAAGGGATAATAAATTAAGTTCAAAATCTGCAGGAGTAATTTTTTGCTGTTGTGAAAATACAGTTTTGAACCCTCTGCCATTTTTACCAGAGGTAGTATCCAAGAGGCTTCCTAGGATAAAACCAAGAATTGCTCCCGGAAATCTAAAAAACACGGCTCCTAATATAGCAGCAAACCATTTAATCATTCAAATTTTTTTTGGGTTGTAAAGATAACTGAAATTATTTTTTAATATATTTTGTTCTATAGTATATTAGACAATAAGATACAATATTTGTTACGGGATCGTTGTAAATAAAATAGAATTATGTTGTGAGATGATATATTTCTACGACTACTTGTCAGTTACTTTTATATGGTACATAATTTGTACCTTTGTATAAAATTGTAGTACGAAAAAAAACAGAAATATGTATCCACCAGAGTTAGTAAAACCAATGCGTGAAGATCTTACCAATATTGGTTTTGAAGAATTACATACAGGAGAAGCAGTAGAAGCAGCAATAGCAAAAGAAGGAACTACGTTGGTAGTTGTTAATTCGGTATGCGGTTGCGCTGCGGCAAATGCACGCCCGGGAGCAAAGGCTTCTTTAGATAATAATAAAAAACCAGACAATTTGGTAACCGTTTTTGCAGGAGTAGACAGAGAAGCAACGGATAAGGCACGTGGATTTATGATCCCGTTTCCTCCATCATCTCCTTCTATGGCCTTATTTAGAAACGGGGAGTTAGTTCATATGCTAGAGCGTCACCATATAGAAGGGCGACCTGCAGAAATGATCGCAGAAAATCTTAAAGATGCATATAACGAACATTGCTAAAATGTAAGTAGCGTATATGCTAAAAAAAGAGTTCTAAACCGTTTGTTGTTACAGGCGGTTTTTATTTTAGTAAAACTATTGGTTTACTTGAAATAATGTAAGACCTTGCGAGACAATTACACAAGTCAAAATTTTAATAATTGAACAGAAGGGATGGAGGCAGTAAAAAGGATACTTAGTTATCCGCTTTCTATAATTTTCTATTTATCTTTTGGATTAACATTAGTAGTTTTTCAACCACTGCAGTGGCTTGGCAAAAAACTGGGCGGTAGATCGGGACACAGAGGGGTAGTAAATATCATGAATCTATGTTTATTACGATGTCTACACTTTTTGGGAGTAAGAATCAGTTTTAAGAATATTCATAAATTGCCAAAGGATCAATCTTTGATCATTGTTTCTAATCATCAAAGTATGTTTGATGTTCCTCTGATATCTTGGTATTTAAGAAAGCACAGACCAAAGTTTATTTCCAAGATTGAATTAGGGAAAGGAATTCCGAGTATATCGTTTAACCTAAGGCATGGAGGGCATGTTTTAATCGATAGAAAAAATCCTAAACAATCTATTCCGGCCTTATCTAAATTTGGAAGGTTTATCGCTGAGCATACATTTTCTGCAGTAATTTTTCCTGAAGGCACAAGAAGTAGAGATGGAAAACCAAAAGAATTTGCTCCTACAGGATTAAAAATTTTGTTTAAGAATGCACCTTATGCTTTAGTCGTACCTGTAACTATAAATAATAGTTGGAAACTAGTTCGATTTGGTAATTTTCCAATGGGCGTTGGAGTACATTTGACATTGGAGGTGCAAGAACCTCTTTCAATCGATAAAGAACCCGAAATATTACTCGAAAGAATTGAAGAAAGGGTTACTTTAGCAATTAGAACGTAACATACAACTATAATGGCTTTAGATAATATTAGACTAGAAGTAATGCAACTATTAGAGAAGAAAATAGAATCTTTTATAGATAAATTTTTGATTCCGATAGATAAGGTGTGGCAGCCAACAGATTTCTTACCCGATTCTCAGAATGAAGATACGTTTTTTGATGAAGTAAAAGAATTAAGAGAGTTGGCAAAAGAACTTCCTTATGATTTTTGGGTTGTTCTTGTAGGGGATACTATTACAGAAGAGGCTTTACCTACATATGAATCATGGTTAATGGATGTAGAAGGGATTAATCAGCATGAAGATGGTAAAGGAAATGGCTGGTCTCGTTGGGTACGTTACTGGACAAGTGAAGAAAATCGCCACGGAGATACACTGAATAAATACTTATACCTATCAGGTAGAGTAAACATGATTGAGGTAGAAAGAACAACTCAACATTTAATTAATGACGGATTTGATATTGGTACAGATAGAGATCCGTATAAGAATTTTGTATACACTAGTTTTCAGGAGTTAGCCACCAATATTTCTCATAGTCGAGTGGCAAAAATGGCAAGGGAGTACTCAAATAAATCACTAGCTAAAATGTGTAAAATTATCGCAGGTGATGAGATGCGTCATTATAACGCATATAGTGAGTTTGTAAAAAATATTTTTGAAGTTGACCCTAGTCAGATGATGATTGCTTTTAGCCATATGATGAAGCATAAAATTGTAATGCCTGCACATTTTCTTAGAGAATCTGGAGACGCTATAGGTACTGCCTTTGAAGAATTCTCAAATGCTGCTCAACGTTTAGGAGTATATACTTCTCAAGATTATATCGATATCATGCAACGCTTAATTGATAAATGGGAAATTGATAAACTGGTAGATTTAACCGATGAAGCCGAGAAAGCACGGGATTTTGTGATGAAACTACCTGCTAGAATGCAACGAATTAGTGAGCGACTGGTAATCCCTGATGAGATTTTTGAATTTAAGTGGGTACAACCTGCAATAGTAAAATAGTAGATATAGGTATGATTGAAGATAAGATTGTATCTAAAACTATTGATTTTGTAAAAGAAAAACTTGTTGGAGCAGAGGGAGGACATGACTGGTTTCATATCCAAAGAGTGTATAATAATGCAAAGCTAATTGCTAAGGATGAAAATGTAGATCTTTTTGTGGTATCCTTAGGTGCATTGCTTCACGATATTGCAGATTCAAAATTTCATGATGGTGATGAAACTGTTGGGCCTAAAGTCGCATCAGATTTTTTAGAAAGCCTCAGCGTTGAAGAAAGTGTTGTTACTCATGTAATCAAAATTATAGAAAACATTTCCTTTAAAGGAGGTAACATAGATCAAAAATTTAAATCCCCAGAACTGGATGTTATTCAAGATGCAGATCGATTAGATGCCATAGGTGCTATCGGAATTGCAAGATGTTTTAATTATGGCGGGTTTAAAAACAGAGTTCTATATGACCCTGATATTTCTCCCAACCTTAATATGACGAAAGAAGAATACAAGTCTTCAACCTCTCCAACAATTAATCATTTTTATGAAAAACTATTCCTGCTTAAGGATAGAATGAATACTGAAGCCGGTAAAAAACTGGCTAATGAACGTCATCAATATATGGAAGGGTTTTTAGAACAGTTTTATAAAGAATGGGAGGGGCAAGTCTAAACCCTAACGGTATAAAATACTATATTACTCTGATTATGAAATAATTGCTATATCAGAAGAATATTATTGTACATCATTAACTTTTATAAGAATCGATATTTCTTTTAACAAGGTGAAAGCACAAGAATATTGTATATGAACTAGAGTATGTTTACATAGAATAGAAAAAAAGAGGCTGGGTGCAACCCAGCCTCTAACAAATTCAAAATATTTAATTATCTATTTTTAATTAAGGGTAGCAATAGGAGCAGTTGATCCTCCTTTGCTTACAGATCCATTTGTTCCTGTACTGTTACCTCTTAGTAATAGTATACCTGCTACATGTGGTGATGCCATAGACGTACCAGAGATTCTATTAAATTGACCGTTTAACCAAGTAGACCATACTGCGGTACCTGGAGCCCAACGATCTACACTTCTTCCAAAGTTTGAAGTACCTGCGGCTGCACCTGAACGAGTCATGTTACCAACACACCAAGAGTTACCCGTACGTAATCTTTGTGGTGAGTAAAATTGGGTGTCATCATTGCTATTTCCTGCTGCCATAGCTCCAATCGCTCTTGCTTCAAGATTTCTAAAGGCATTATCAATGGCCTGAGAAGTAGCTCTATTACGGAATCCTACACTATAGTTCCAGGTATCTCCATTTCTTGCATTATTTGCTACATAGTCTACCCCAGCAAGAATACCAGCGGTACCACCACTTCCTGCAGCATTTAGTACTCTAACAGAAATTACAGTAGCCCCAAAAGCCACACCTACAACTCCAGAGCCATTATTTTTTGCAGCAACTGTTCCTGCTACGTGAGTTCCATGTCCATTTTGATCTTGCCATGACCCACCTACAAAGCTTCTGCTTCGGCCAGTATCAATAGTTAGATCACTATGTGGTGCTATACCACTATCGATAATCCAGCAGGTTCTACCACTACCGTTAGCTCTTCCTACTCTTTCTATACCCCAGGGTAAAAAATCTCCATTTGGAAGTTGAGAATCCTTAGTAGCATTTTTACCTTGTACTGTCGCAGGAAGCGTGCTTACAGGTTTTCCCATATCTATATCCAACTTATGAATATAATTAGGTTCTATATAAGCTACTTCAGGATCATTTTTAAGCATGTCTGCTTGTTTTTGAGATAGATTTTTAACAGCAAACCCTTGAATAGCATTAGTATAAGTTTGCTTTATATTATCCTCTGCTATCGCATATTTTGATAGCGTTTGCATGGATTTAGCTTTCATACCAGCACTTTTACCTAATAGAGACTCATCCTCTTTGTAAATTATAATATACTCTCCAGGTATTGCTTGATCTGCTCCTATATTGTCAGTAGTTTCTATTCCTGTTTCTATCTCAGTAATCTCATTTTCATCTTTTTCACAACTATAAAAGAGAAAAGAAAAGACCGTTATAGCACTTAAAATTTTTAGTTGAGTTTTCATTATTTTTCAAATTTTGTGTTAAAGTTTAATTTTAGTTTTAAATTAAAATGTTGAGCTCTCATTAAAATTTGTCGTTCAAAAGTAGAGATTAATTCTTACAAAAAAATACGGTAAAAACGTAACAAACGGCTGGTTTCTAGGGAGTTATTTGCTTATAAATAAGTCAAAGTATATCTTGATCCTCAATAATGCAACATTGTTGCGTTATTGAGGATCAAGGAGTTGAACAGAAAAGAAAGACATCTAAAAGGAATAAAATTTAAGAAGGAAATTGACACAAAAAACCAAAAGTAATACAATCGAAGTTAACTGTATTTAACAGTTAATTAACTTTAGTTTAATATAATAACTAGCATTATTCAGAATAAATCCTTAGTAATTCTATAAATAAATCAATGTGTAATTAAAATTTAGCAATAGATGCTTTTTAATAAAAAGGGGTATTGCTCAATATCTAACAATACCCCTTTCTTTGGTTTGAGAAGATGATGTTTTTCTAAAAATTCAATATTTTAAAGGGTTTTATCCATAAACCCTTGTCTTTGTTTCCGAACAACTTTAAAAATAAAATATTCTCACCAGTTAGATTCATTGTTGTTTGAAAACCTTAATACTTTTTTGTACTCCATTTTGTTCTATATGTAAAACATAAAAACCATTAAGTAACTTATGGGTGTCGATAGTAATAATGTCTTTATCTATTACAGTTTTAGTTCGTTGGGTACGTCCATTTGTGCCAATAAGCTGTATAGAACGAACTGCTTTTTTAGACGTAATCCCTTTAATAGTTAGTTTATCGTTAAAAGGAATAGGAAATACTTTTATTCCATCAAAATCACTAAGATCTACAGCTGGAGGAGGAGTATTTAAAATCTTTTTACTAGCAAATCTGCCAGCATTTTGTGACGGAGTGTATCTTACTGTAAATTCTGCAACCGATGCCCATCTTTTGTCATCAACTTCAGAGAGTGCTCTAAAATAAATATAGCGACATCTGAAAGTGTCAAATTCTACAGTTTGTTTAAGTGTAGATTTTTGAAATGTTCCTGTTGATAACTGTTGCCAACTATTACCATCCCAACCAAATATAATATAGTCTTTTACCATTCCAGTTGTACCAGTCTGTCTTCCTTGATAAGAAAATCCGACTAAATCTCTTTGTTGACCGAGATCGATAGCTATAAAATGTGGATGTGAAGTATTATCATCATACCAGTTACTATGCCAATATGTACTAGGATCTCCATCGGCAGCTTTTTCTTTTGAATGATCTGCATTACTAATTTCCTCGCTATTGGTGTCATAAACAGTGCAACCTTCGCAATTATCGATGACATCCGGGGGAGTTACGATATCCTCTATAATTGCTTGAATAGTATTAGAATAACTTGAATAACTATCACTGTCATATGCTCTAACTCTATAAGTGTACGTGCCGTTTGATAAACCTTTGTCCGTATACGTTTGAATACCTGTCCCAACAAAGTCTATTCTTTCATAAGCATTTCCATCACTTCTTTCAATTGTAAAACCATTTTCATTGGTCGAATTATCTTTCCACGTCAATGTGACATCTTTTTCACTTACCTGTATACTCAGGTCAGTAGGTGGATTTATTTCTTCACTATTTTCATCATAAAGGTCAGATTCCCAAATTCCTCTACCATACGTTGCAACACGAATTTTTCGTGTAGGGTAGTGGATTTCTAAATCTGTAGTTTGTACTCCGGGCAAATTGGTTGAAAACGGAACCCAGGAACTAAGATTATCATTAGTATAATACACTCCAGATTGCATACCTACATATAACCCATTGGCTGCGGTGTCATCAAAAACCAGACATTGAGCAGAAATGTTGGGGAGATTTCCTTTAATATTGGTCCATGTACTTCCTGCATCTATTGATAGGTAAACTCTTGACCCAGTAGCAGCAAGAGCTACTCGTTCAGGATTATTAGGGTCAACAGTAATAAAATTAACATCACCTCTAAAATTGCTTATTTCGGTCCAGGTTGGGTTGTTGCGTTGTCCATTTTTGGTTCTCCATACCCGACCTTTTTGAGCTATGTATATATAATTGTTGTCCGAAGCGGCGATTGCCATTTCATCAAGATTACCACCAACATTTATACTGCTTGTTAAATTCCTCCAGCTACCTCTACTACCACCATTGTTGCTTCGGTACAAATCTCTATATCCAACGTAAATATTGTTGTTATTAATAGGATCCATCATAAAAGGTGTTACCCATTCTCCACTGAAATTCCCAGGTTTACTAATGTTTCCTATACTATTTCCACCATCTGTACTTTTATATAAAGAACCAAACTGAGTGGTTCCATATACGATATTTCTATTTTTATGATCTATAAAACATTCCATACCATCGGCACCTAGCCATTCTTTAAATTGTCGGTTTGCTCCTCTCATAATATTGGTTCCATTATCTTGAGCTCCTCCTACTATCATATTGGCATCTGTAGCAGCGCCGCCAATACGATAATACTGTCTTACTGCTAATCCTCCTTGTGTTAAATCGGTTGTATTAGCTCCACGATCTCTACTTCTAAAAATACCTCCATCTGTACCTATGTATATATTGCCTTTTATATATTGTAAAACTTCTATATCTGCATGTACATAGGATCGGTCATTGGGTTCATTCCAAGCGGCTAGTGTTGTAAAACTTAACCCGCCATCTAATGATCTTGAATAGTTCATTCCTCCTAAATGTACTTCATTAGCATTGGTATCTGATACAGCAATGGCCATATCACGAGATGCCTGTGTAAAATATACCTGGTTTGTAGATACACTGTTATAATTTGCACGAGTACTAAAACTTGATCCACCGTCTATTGATCTATATAAATATCCAAAACTACTTTGTCTTTTTTGAACTAAGTATACAATATCTGGATTTGCAGGAGTTACAGCCATTTTCATTCGCTCAGTTCTGGAGATTCCACTAGTGATACGACTAAAAGAACGACCTCCGTTAGTCGATCGATAAAAACTATTTCCGCAAGCATAAACCACATTAGTATTCCCTGGCTTGAATTCAATATCCTCGGCTCTGGAATTTAATACTGAACTAAAAGAATTCCCTGAATTAACCGATCTGTATAATGCTTCTGTAGTACCCACAAATATGAGAGTGCTGTTTGGATGAATGAGAATTCTTCTTGGAGTACCACTTACTCTGTAAACTTCTGACCATGAATCTCCTCCATTTGTTGATTTCATAATCTGACCAGCAGAGTTTCCTAAATATACAATACTACTATTATTTGGATCGATGGCTATAGCCCAAATGGACATATTGGTCATTCGGTCACCAAGAGGTTTCCAACTTTGACCCGCATTTATAGATTTCCAGATGCCACCTCCTGGAGATCCAGCGTATATTATTTTTTGATTTGTAGGTTCTACAGCTATGGCCGTAATCCTTCCTAGTCCTGGAGACCAACTTCTTGTGCGGGTCCAGTTAAAAGGACCTAATTCTTCCCAGTTACTGCTTCTTTGTACATTTCTTGCCGCTTGACTATTGTTTTGATTCCATGATTTCAAAAATCTATCATATTCATTCACAACTTGACGATCACTTATTACACGACCGTTAGCATCAGCATTTCGTTTGGCCCAGTATAAGTTTCTCATATACAATTTATAGCCACTTCCTTTACCTTTTTTATTTTTTTTGTAGTATTTGGTTCCTAAGCGTTCTAGTTTTTTTATGCTGAGGTTATTTTCGTTTTGCATCATTTGAAATAATTCTTGAGCAGAACCTGTATAATTCATTGGGTTGATTAACAAGAAAAGAACCAGAAGTAATCTCCATTGAAGTAGAGATAATTTTTTGAGTTGTGTCATTGGTTTTGTTTTTAGAATTGATTAGAAGGGTATGTGTTTTTATTACATACCCTCACTAAAAATTGATTATAAGAGTTTATTTGATATGAATCTTTTTGGTGAGTGTTGCATCACCGCTAATTATCTGTACAAAGTAAATACCGCTATTGAATGACTGAATATTAAGAGTTTCTTTTATATTTCCGATTGGAGAAGTTTGATTGATAGTTTTAGATACAATATTCCTACCCTGTATATTCTTAACAGTAATGATCGTATTTTTACTATGTACATTCTCAATTTCAAAAGTGATAAAATCTTTAGCCGGATTAGGATAAACTAAGATATTAGAATCTTTTACTGCCTGCGAAGTTGAAACTATGGGTACGGATGCAGGGGTGCCTGCACAAGTTGCTATTTCAATCCAATTAGCTCCGTTCCATTCAAAAACTTTCCCTTCAAATACAACCTGATCACCCACGCGATAATTTACACCTTCTGTCCAGGGATCTACACTAGAACACGGATCAAGGGTGTTGCTATCACAATCTACGTATTCCCAATCGTTATTTTCTGTCCTTATCCATACATTACCATTATATATTACAACATCTCCAGGTGAATAGATTGTGTTTTCGGTCCATTGCACGGCTACAGAACATGGATCCGAGCTACATTTCCCTAAATCGTTCCAACCGTTATTTGCTGTTCTCTCAAATAGCCTACCTTGGTAGGTTACTTTATTTCCAGCTACATAGGTTACATTACCAGACCATTCATTAATACCTACGCAGCTTACTTCATCACCTCCTCCTCCTGAGCCTTCACAAGTATCTACACAACTCGCTCTGCTGATTGCTCTTCGAATTACATTTCTGGGCTGAGATCCAAAACCTTTTCTTAGGTTTGTTCCCACACTCGTTAAGTGGCAATAACTCATGATTGTTCCTCCATCCGAAGGAATTCCTGGGCGCCCGCAACCTCCTTGGGTATTGTAACAACCATCAATTGCGGTATTATTACCATTCCATACACAAGAATGCGTATGATTTGACCCAAAATTATGTCCTAACTCATGCGCGATTGTAGAGATATTCCAGGAATATCTTGGAACATCTTGATAACTGCGGTTTATGCCCGATAAACCATATTTATATGAACCACAAAGAGCATCTACCCAAGCGACTCCCCCAGAGTAATTATAAGTCACAAAATGAGCAAGGTCACCGTTAAAACCATATCGATTTCTGTAATTTCTAAAGCCATCTAAATCATTAAATGGAGTGGACGATGTCCAAACCTTAATGCCAGAAAGCTTTATTTTTATGTCATCATTAGCATACAATATAGCTACTTGATTAAACATAGCCTGTACAAAGTTACTGGCTGCCTGACTTCCTCCTTTATCTCTTACCACATCATTGCCAATGTCAAAAAATATTTCGGGACATTTAACTTGATTTGCTGCTGGAGTTTGTTTTGAAAAATCGTTTTTTTGGATTTCTTCAGTATGTGTATCTACAGTTTGACAAACAAAATCGTTAAGATGACTGATATCTTTATCTTCATATAGGATATGGTGATTACTATTGTCTAGTTTACCAAGTACCAGATTACCACTTTCTCCATCAAGACTAATTATTCCTGATACTTGATCATCTTGGATGGTAATGGCAGCAATTGAATTAGGACTGTTTTTTACGATTCCACGATAATGTGCGATATTCATATTGGGTTGAATAACTTTTCCAGAAGGCATTTCTACAATTGAAAAGTCATCTGTAGCAATTTCCACTTTTACTAATTCTAAAAGCATTGATGATTTTTTTCCAGGTAAAGAAAGATTCATTGCCTCTGGAGGGGATGATTCAAAACTTTTCATAGCAGAAGAGCTCAGTGATAAAATTGAAAAATCTTTAAATTCTTTTGGAATAGAGGCATTAGATTTTTCATTCTTTAGAAGAAACAAAGAGACTTCTTTAAAAAAATTTCCTGAGTGTTTTGCCGCTGCAATTTGTTGTTTTGGTTGAATGCTCTGGGATTGAGCAAAAAAAGATGTTGTCATCAATAAAATGACGAGAAATGTAAAAATACGTTTCATAAGTTTAGGTTTTAAGATTTAATACTGTATTTATGTTAAGTTGTTGAATTTAAAAATCATGTATTTTTTCATTGTATCACAGGGGTAATCTTGTGAATAGAGAACCTGATTTGAAAAAATAATAATACAAACACAAAATCATCAATAAAAGACATTATACCATTTTTGGTCAGTGTTTTAGGATGAAAAAGTGTACAACAATTTCTTAAAGTACTTTATGATATTTAATCTGAAATTTGGTTACAATTCAGATGATAGTACTTCTATTTGTATTCAAGAATTCAGAAAACTACAGAATCAATCCGTAGAATTGAGAAAGAATCTAGAAGAGGGTTGGGGTGATTTTTCATTTTAAGAGGTTTTGGGTTAGTTAGAAAGATGGTTATGTAATTTTTACGTTAAATTGGTTAACCAAAATTACACTTTTTTAATTTAATTAGAATATCATAAAGTTAAATATTTTTTTAAATTGTTTTTGTAATTAATTGTCATATAAATAGAGAAACTAGTCTTTTAGAATAATCGTAATTGTCCATTTTTATACTCTTCATGCATGTGACAATTTAAATGCACTTTTTGTGTCTCTGGAAAGTATTTTTTTCTTGCTAAAGAGAATAGTTGATGAATCTGATCAGCGATATTTCCAGACCCTTTCATTCTTCTACCAAATTCACTGTCATTTAAATTGCCTTCGTGACACTCCTTAATTTGATGAAGAATTTTGTCTTTACGATCTGGGAGAGTATTTTCTAACCAGGTGGTAAAAAGTTGCCCAATTGCACCATTAAGTCTTACAATAGTATATCCAACACTTTTTGCTCCTCGCTCAGAAATCTCCTTTGCGAGTGGTAATATTTCATGACTATTAATGGATGGAATTATTGGTGCCATCATTACATTTGTTGGAATTCCAGATGTGTTTAAGAGTTCCAGAGTTTCTAATCGTTTCTTAATACTGGCTGTTCTGGGTTCCAAAATTCTTCGGGTTTCTTCTTTTAAGGAAGTGATAGATAGAAATACAGATACAAGATTGTGTCTTGCTAATTCTGTTAAAATATCCAAGTCTCTTTGGATCAATGCGTTTTTGGTTATGATACCAACAGGATGTCTGTATTTTAAAAAAACTTCAAGTAATTTTCGTGTTATCTTAAGCTTCTTCTCGATGGGTTGATAACAATCTGTGTTTCCCGAAAGTGAGATAGGGTATGCTTTCCATGTTGAACTTTTAAGTTTTTTCTCAAGCAATTCAGGAGCATTTTTCTTTACCAAAATTTTACTTTCAAATTCTAAACCAGCTCCATAACCCCAATATTCATGAGAATTTCTTGCATAACAATATACACAACCATGTTCACAACCTTGATAAGGATTTAAAGAGTACATCATACCCACATCTGGACTGGTTACTTTGTTTACAATAGTTTTTGGAAAAGTTTCAATAAAAGTAGTCTGTGGTTTATCTATTATTTCTCCTTGTGCAAGACAATAATTAAGAAAGTCATCTCTTGTTTCATGATGATTTTTAAGAAATCTATTGTTGATTTTTTCCTGGGCACCTCTGCCTTTTATATGTTTTTTAGGTTTCATGAGTGTAGTTTTTTTACGGTTTAAAAGTAAAACTTTTGTTGGAATATTTCCTAGTAAAAATGGAAATATTCCAACAAAAGAGAGTAATTTTGTATAAGTGGTTTTTAATAAAAGAATAAAGTCAGTTTTAGGTTAAAAAGAAAAAGTGGTCAGTGATGAAAAACAAGAATTATGAATATGATGTTGCGCTTTCTTTTGCTGGAGAGAATAGGGCATATGTCGAAGAGGTAGCTAATAGCTTAAAAATAAGAGGAATTAAGGTCTTTTATGATCTGTTTGAAGAAACAAACCTATGGGGTAAAAATCTTTATGAATATTTATCAGAGATTTATCAAAATAGAGCAAAATATACGGTGTTGTTTATTTCAGGGTTTTATAATCAAAAACTATGGACAAATCATGAAAGAGTTTCGATGCAGGCAAGAGCATTTCAGGAAAGTAGAGAGTATATTCTTCCGGCAAGATTTGATGATACAGAGATTCCGGGAATTTTAAAAACAGTGGGGTATATAAACCTTACAGATAGAACTCCAGATGAGTTTGCTGGTTTGATCGAAAAGAAAATAAAGAAAGACCAAACGTTTTTAAAAAGTAGATGGTCCAAAATTTCTACTTTGATTAATCCAAAACCCTACATATTTACGATCAAAATAGAAAGCGAAAGTGGAGAACTCATTAAAAATGCAAAGATCGTATTAGTAGCTAATAATTTGACATACCTCGAAGGATTTACTGATGAAAAAGGACTTGCGCATTTTATTATTCGAACGCGTAAATTGTATACAGCGCTTATCGCACATCCCGAATATCCAGGTGTTATGTTTAAGGATTTAAACCCTAAAGAAGATATATTAATCACAATCGAAAAAACAAAAGGATCAGGGTCTACAATTCTTAATAAGTCAGGAGAAATCCCTTTAATTTCGGGAAGAATTAAACCTGTAGTAAAATCAAATAAAGTATTGTCATTATATGCTGATAATATTGCGATCGAAGGAGGGGTACATCAACCGTATGATTTTGAGTTAAATAAATCTATATGCCTAGAAGATAATGGTGGAAATATCATACATTTAACCTTCAGATTCTTTCAAGGAAGGATCGCTTTAGTAGATTATTGTAAACACAAATCATAGTAATTATGCAAAGAGTAATCATATTTTTAAGCTTAGTGTTGTTTCTGGCATGCAAAGAACAGTCCAAGGAAACGGCCAAAGTACCAGTTGTTGAGACTACAACAGAAGAACTTCAAAAATCTGGAGATAGTTTTGGAATTGTTATTCATGGGGGAGCAGGAACGATCTTGAAAAAGAATATGACACCCGAAAAAGAATTGGCATATAAAACTAAGTTAGAAGAAGCAATAAAAGTGGGGCATACGATTCTAAAAAATGGAGGAACAAGCCTAGAAGCTGTAGAAAAAACAATAAATATTCTAGAGAATTCTCCTCTTTTTAATGCAGGTAAAGGTGCTGTTTTTAATAGTGAAGGAGTTAATGAATTGGATGCTTCAATTATGGATGGAAGTACCCTAAATGCAGGTGCAGTAGCTGGAGTAAAGACAGTTAAGAATCCTATAAATCTAGCTCGGGAAGTTATGATTAACTCCCCGCATGTATTACTTTCAGGAAGCGGAGCAGAGTTATTTGCTAAAGAAAGAAATATTGAAATGGTAGATCCAGCATACTTTTTTACAGAAGATCGTATGAAATCTTTAGAAAGAGTAAAAGAAAAGGAAAAAGCAAAGGAAGCCAATACCACAACAGCTTTTTACGACCCTTATATCAAAGACTCAAAATTTGGAACTGTAGGATGTGTGGCATTAGATAAAAACGGAAATTTAGCTGCCGGAACTTCAACTGGCGGGATGACCAATAAAAAATGGAATCGTATAGGTGATTCTCCAATTATAGGAGCTGGAACATATGCAAATAATGCCACTTGCGCTGTATCAAGTACAGGATGGGGAGAATATTTTATTCGCGCGATGGTTGCTCACGATATTTCTGCTTTAATGGAATATAAAGAGCTTTCCCTTCAAGAAGCAGCTCAAATAGTAATACAAAAAAAACTTAAAAACCTGGGAGGCACTGGAGGAATTGTAGCCATAGATAATAAAGGTAATATTGCTATGGAATTTAATACTGCAGGAATGTATCGTGCTACTATGAATGCTGCCGGTGAACTTACTTTAGGAATCTATAAACAATAATAACATAGATTATACATTAGAAAGATAAAAAACCCCTCTGTTAAGAGGGGTTTTTGTTTTTTTAGAAATAAGTATTTTTAACAAATAAAAAAAACACTATTTTCAGGGGGTAGTACTACCAAAAATCATTTTACTTTTATCAAACTATTGTAGTATTTTCTAAATGATAAATAAAAACAATATTTGGGGATGGTGTTTTTGTTTTTTAGAAATGTTTGTAGTGAAGTGGAGGGGAAACCACATAGAATGTACAAGAACTAATTCAAAATAAAAAGTAAAACATGGATTATCAAAAACATTTTGATGCTTCTTATGAGAAGCGCAATTCTTTCTGGAAAGAAATAGGAAATCTGGAAAGCGATGTATTGTCTCATTTAATAAATCCAAGTTTTATGGGAGGGCCTACCTGGCCTTCATTAAGACAGTCGTTTATAAAAATAGATACTCCTGGATCAACATTTTTGGCAACCGATGGATTAAGTGATCCATATAGTGATTACGATACCAATGAAAAAAATCAAGCATATAATGGATTAGGTTTTGAATTGTATGTAGAAACAGAAAACCTGGAAAATCTAGATACGGTCAAAAATTCGTGGCAGTTTGATATGCTATACCAAGCAGGCTTATTAGCAGCAGATAATGGAAATTTAATCAATCTGTTTCAACAGTATACATACTTGTCTACAGAATTATATAATATAAAAGTACCAGATAATTTTGTTAATGAAGATGGTCGTGTAGGGGTTCTTATGGGATTACAAAGTGATCGAATTCCTAAACAAATAGAGTTAAGTATTGAACCAATCCTTTTAGTAAATGTAAAACTAATCACCCCGGATGAAGTAAAATATATTACAGACCATGGTACAAATGGAAGAAATGAAATAGTAGAAAAGATAATGCAACAAGGTAATGCTACATTCTCTTCCTTGGATCGAAAATCGGTACTATTATAATATGAAAAGATAGATTATGATTAAAACCTTAATCTCTGTATGAATCATTTGTGTATTTGGCAAAGTAACAGCTCAAAAGAAAATAGATGTAAGAGAAATGTAAGTTATTAGATTCTTCATCCTGAGAAGGAGGAGATAGTCTTATTATTCTCGAATATGGATAAAATCTAAACGAATATAAATTAGATCGTTGATCTAATTAAAAAAGAATATATTTTTAAATATTGATAGGTACTAAAATTCATAACAAGGGATATACAATAAGATAATATTGGATAGAATTAAATTTATACTACCTTTAATCAGCTAAACATCAACTATATGAAATCATTACGAATTCTTTATATGCTACTTTTTGTAGCATTAGTATTTTCTTGTAAGAAAAAAGACGCTCAAGCTATAGCTGAAGCAAATGCATCTGAGCTAAATAAATATCAGGACTATATTTCAGATGTATCTTCTGGAGTTATTTCGGTATTAGATAATGTGTATGTTGTCTTACAAACTCCGGTAGAAGGATGGAGTGATAATCAGGAATTACCAAAGGATTTACTATCAGTATCCCCAAAAGTTAATGGAAGAATAATTGCAGTAAACAACCGTACAATTTCATTTCAACCCGATGAAAGTTTTGATGAAGATACTGCATATACATTTACATTAGATTTAGAAGAGTTAGTAGAGGATTTTGAAGATGATTTAGACGAAGAATTTGTATTCACCGTAAAAACATTAAAACAGCAATTCTCTGTAATCACTGATAATTTACAATCTTATAGTAAAGATTGGCAATATATTGATGGTACAATTACTTCTAGTGATCAAATGAAGTTTGACACTGCTAAGCAATTGGTCACTGCTATGCAAAAAGGTAAGGAAGTCGCTGTAAAATTTAGTGAATCAATAGATAAAAGTCGTCAGTTTAGTTTTAGAATTGATAGTATTCAGCGTTTTGAAGATGACTCTGAGGTAGAAATTAAATGGTCAGGAGACTCATTTAATATAGAGACCGAAGGCTCAGCAACGTTATCAATACCTGGAAAGAATAATTTCTCGGTGATTAGCATTTCTGTAGCAAATGTGGATAATCAATACGTAGAGATTAATTTTTCTGATCCACTTAAGAAAAATCAAAATTTTAATGGACTGGTTACTATATCAGGGGCTAAAAATCTAAAATATACTGTAAACGGAAATGTTCTAAAAGTATACCCAAAAATTGAACTTAAAGGAATATTAGAAGTTACTGTTTTTGAAGGAATTCGAAGTACAGATAATTATAAACTTAAAAATAAGTATACAGAAAATGTATCTTTCCAACAACCAAATCCAGAGATAAGATTATTACAAAGTGGAGTGATTTTACCAACTTCTGATAACCTCAAGTTTAATTTTGAAGCTATAAATCTTCGTGCTGTTGAAGTGCAGGTAGTTAAAGTATTTGAAAATAATATGCTTCAGTTTTTACAAAACAATAACCTTGATGGATCTAGTAATTTGAGAAGTGTTGCAAGACCAGTCGCCAAGAAATTGATTAACCTTAAAGAAAACCCTTCGTTAAACCTTAGTAAATGGAATGCGTTTGCGATTGATTTAAAAGAACTCATTTCTCCAGACCCTGGAGCAATTTATAGGGTAGAACTTAATTACCGTAAAGCGTATTCACTATACAAGTGCGAAGGAGAAGGAGCAGACGATACACCAATTAAAGATTTAACCAATAATTATGATGAAGAAGAAGAAACAAGTTTTTGGGATAGTTCTCAATACTATTATGATGATTATTATGATTATAGTTGGGAAGAAAGAGAGAACCCATGTAGCACTTCTTACTTTAGGGATAAAAAAATAAGTGCGAACATATTAGCTTCCAATTTAGGAGTTGTGGTGAAGAAAGGATTAAATCAATCCTATGCGATTACTGTTAATGATATCGTAACCACGAGTCCGGTTTCTAATGCCAAAGTAGTTTTCTATAATTACCAGCAACAAGAAATAGGATCGGCTACAACCGATGCAGAAGGAATGACAGGATTTGATGCTGATCGCCCGGCATATTTTGCTATTGTAACATCAGGGAAACAACAAACCTATGTAAAATTAAATGACGGTAATGCACTATCAGTAAGTAAATTTGATGTTTCTGGAGTACGACTTCAAAAAGGAATTAAAGGATTTATTTATGGAGAACGAGGTGTTTGGCGCCCAGGAGATACATTATTTTTATCTTTTATGCTTAATGATAATGCAAATAAACTTCCAAAAGGACACCCTGTAAAGTTCGAATTGCGAGACCCCTACGGAAAAGTAACACATCAGGAAACAAAGACAAACGAAACCAATAATTTCTATAAATTTATAGTCAATACTTCTGATGAAGCCCCTACAGGGAACTGGCAGGCAAAAGTCAAGGTTGGTGGAGCCAGCTTTAGTAAAATACTTAAGATAGAGACCATAAAACCAAATCGTCTTAAGATCAAAACTACATTCGATGATGAAGTATTGGTGGCTGATAAGAATATTAAAGGAAATCTAGAAGTGCTATGGTTGCATGGTGCGATTGCAAAGAATTTACAGACTGATATTAATGTAAGATTTAATCCTGCGCAAACCAAATTTAAAACCTTCCCGGGCTATGTTTTTGATGACCCAACACGAAGGTTTGGTACAGAAGAACAAGAAGTGTTTCAAGGAAAAATTTCTGGAGAAGGAAAAGCTTCCTTTAGCCTTACCCCTAAACTTGAAAATAAGGCAGCAGGGATGTTAAAAGCTTCTTTTATTACTAAAGTTTATGAAAATGGAGGAGATTTTAGTACCGATGTTATCAGTAAAGACTTCTCTCCTTATAGCACGTATATTGGAGTAAATACACCTAAAGGAGATAAAGCTCGTGGGATGTTACTCACCGATACCCAACATAATTTTGAGGTGGTTTCAGTAGATGAAAAAGGAAATCCTAAAGCAGTAAAAGATCTTGAGGTTTTTATCTATAAAGTCGATTGGAGATGGTGGTGGGATTCTTCAGAAGATAATTTGTCTTCGTATAACAGAGGTTCATATCATAATGAAGTATTCAAAACAAAAGTTACAACAAGTAATAGTGGTAAAGCGAATTTCAAATTTGAATTAAAATATCCAGAATGGGGGAGATACCTAGTAAGGGTTGTAGATCCAAATGGAGGTCATGCTACAGGAAAAATAATGTATATTGATTGGCCAGGTTGGGCAGGGAAGTCAAGAAAAAATGACCCATCAGCAGCAACTATGCTTTTGTTTTCTACAGATAAAAACACCTATAATGTTGGTGAGAAAGCAATAGTAACATTTCCATCAAGTGAGGGTGGTAGAGCATTGGTAACTGTAGAAAATGGCACAGAAGTATTATCTTCTCAATGGGTGATTCCTCAAAAAACAGAAACCAAGTTCGAAATTCCAATCGAAGAATTACATACGCCTAATGTGTATATTCATATTACGTTATTACAACCGCATGCCACAACTGCCAATGATTTACCAATACGATTATATGGCGTAGTGCCGATCTCTGTCGAAAATCCAAATACCAAGGTAAAACCTAAGCTAACTATGCCAGATGTGCTTAGGCCAGAAGAGACAATTACACTCAAAGTTGGAGAAAATAATGGTAAAGCGATGACCTATTCTATTGCAATTGTAGATGAAGGATTATTGGATCTAACAAGGTTTAAAACTCCAAATCCATGGACTAGTTTTTATGCACGTGAAGCGCTGGGTGTAAAAACATGGGATGTATACGATGATGTAATTGGGGCCTATGGCGGAAGTATTAATCAAGTATTTAGTATTGGTGGTGACGCCGAAGCAGGAGGAAGTAAATCTAAAAAAGCAAATCGATTTAAACCAATGGTTGTATTCGAAGGGCCTTTTGAATTAAAGAAAGGAGAAACTCGTGCGCATAAAATCAAAATCCCTAAATATATAGGATCCGTGCGTACAATGATTGTAGCTTCAGATGCAGGTAATGCAGCGTATGGTAGTGCTGATAAAACTACTCCGGTTCGAAAACCATTGATGGTATTAACTTCGATTCCTCGAAAAATTACTCCGGGTGAAAAAGTGACAATTCCGGTTACTGTTTTTGCAATGGAAAAGAAAGTGAAAAATGTAAACGTTACTTTAAAACCAAATAAAGGGTTTAAAGTAATTGGCGAGACACAACAGAAATTATCATTTCCAGAACCCGATGAGAAAATGGCATACTTTGATATCGAAGTATTAGAAGGAGCTTCGATTACAGATATTGAGGTGGTAGCCAGTGGAGGTGGAGAAAAAGCTTCATATAAGGTGCCAATTAATATTGTGAATCCAAATCCGATGACAACAGAGGTAACCTCAATTGTTCTGGAACCAAATAGTGAACAAGAAGTTAGTTTTGCTGCGTTTGGAATTGAAGGGAGTAATAGTGCGACCATAGAACTATCATCATTACCACCAATGAATTTTGAAAGTAGATTAAGCTATCTTATTCGGTATCCACATGGATGTGTAGAGCAAACTACTTCTGCAGCATTTCCACAATTATATTTGGGAGAAGTATTTAATTTATCCTCAGAAAAGAAGCAGAAAATCCAAAAAAATATAGAAGCAGCTATTTATAGATTGAAACGTTTTATTCAACCTGGTGGTGGGATGTCGTATTGGCCTGGCTATAGTAATCCTAATGATTGGGGAACAACCTACGCAGGGCACTTCTTATTAGAAGCAAATAAGCAAGGATATGTCTTACCTATTGGTTTCAAAAGCAATTGGATTAATTATCAACAGCAACAGGCTAAACGATGGAGAAGTGGTAACAATGATTTGGCACAAGCCTATAGATTATATACACTTGCTCTTGCAGGGAGTCCAGATCTGTCTTCTATGAATAGGTTAAGAGAAACATCGGGATTGTCTAATGATGCCAAATTAAGATTAGCAGCGGGATATGGATTGATAGGTCAGTCGAATGCTGCAATTCAATTATTGAATTCTGCTAATATCGATTTCCAACCAAGAAAGAATAACCATTATACTTATGGTTCTACAAATCGTAATCGAGCAATGGCTTTAGAGACGCTAGTAACATTAGATCAAAAAGCCAAAGCACAGAAAGTGGCAGTAGAATTAGCCAAAGAGTTGTCTTCCAAAAATTGGATGAGTACACAAACAACTTCATATGCATTAATGGGAATGGCAAAATATGCAAAATATGTAGGAGGAAAAGGTGTGAATGTAAATTATATTCTTAATGGTAGATCAATTACTGCTAATACAGGTAAAACATTAGCAACTTCTGGAGAAGTTGCCATTTTAAAGGATAATAAATTAGTACTTAAAAACAATAAAGACAATACTATTTTTGTACAATTAGCTACAAGTGGGATTTTGCCTGTTGGAGAAGAGAAAGTACTTGAGAGTAACTTTAAAGCAATTGTAGATTATAAAACCAAGGACGGAAACATCATTAACCCAATATTACTGACCCAGGGAACCGATTTTGTTGCAGAGGTAACAATTACAAATACAACAGGTTCTAAGGTGAAGGATATTGCATTAACCGAAATTTTTCCATCTGGATGGGAAG
This sequence comes from Aquimarina sp. AU119, assembly GCF_900312735.1. Lineage (NCBI taxonomy): Bacteria > Pseudomonadati > Bacteroidota > Flavobacteriia > Flavobacteriales > Flavobacteriaceae > Aquimarina > Aquimarina sp. AU119. The sequence continues at coordinate 45,688 of NZ_OMPF01000023.1, forward strand.
TAGTAAATACTCGTTTTACCGATTTTGGATCGTTTAAAGCAAATGCTGTTACACATACAGATATTCGTGATGATCGGGTGAATTTCTATTTTGATTTAAAGCCAAAAGAAAGTAAAACAATGACTATCTTACTTAATGCATCATATTTAGGGAAATATTACCTGCCAGGCATTCAATGTGAAGCGATGTACGACAATGATTATGTTGTGCGAAGTAAAGGAAAATGGGTAGATGTTGTAAAATAGAAGCTTTAGTGGGGTACATGGTCTATGCATTACTATGAGTGTTAATTCAACCATTTTAATGCTATAAGTTGGCAAAAATTAAACACATGCAAAAGAATAAATTAATACTAATTTTAGGATTAGCTCTTCTAATTTTAAGTTGTTCGAAAGGTAAGAAATTAGAATCCAAAGGATTTGCTGTTAGTGAGGTTGCAGAGGATGAAGAAGGAAAGCCTATAGATGGATTAAAAACAGATACATTAAAATTTGAAACCAGACCAAGAAATGTACTATTAACAGCTAATCCTAATCATAGATTGACTCCTGTTTATAAAGTAAATTATACTAAGAAAACAAAAAAGCCATTTACGGGATCAAATAGTTTTCATACCAATTGGAGTGAATATGGTGAAAGTAAAGGGAATCAATGGAATCACAATTATATGCCAGGATTTGAAGCCGTTTATGGGTATAATTTTGTTAATGTTTCTCATTATAATCATCAGACCAAAATAGAGAATAAGTTTTTTAAAAAACCTGTTTTAGTTAAAACGTTATATTACCCAGCATTTTCAAAAGACACTTTAAATGATGTGCCAATTACACGAAAATTCCATATGATTTCAGTATATGATGAGGATACAAATAAAGACGGATTTATAAATGTAAAAGATCTTAGACGTTTTTATTATTTTGACATAAACGGAGAAAATAAAAAACCATTAGTTCCCAAGAATTTTTCGGTGATGAGTTCTGAATATGATCCTGCAAATGATTTCATGTATGTATTCGCAAAACTGGATCAAAATGAAAACGGAAAAATTGAAAATAATGAGGAAACTCAAATCTTTTGGATTGATTTAAATACCCCAGAAGAAAAAGGAGTACAGTATCAAAATAAATAAAAACAATAATAAATTAAAATCAATGAAATTGGTAAAAAAGACAACACAAGTTTTGGCTGCAATGTTTATGCTTGTTATGGTATCATCTTGTAATTCGACTGCAGAAAAAATAGAGGACGAACAGTTAAGTAGCTTTATGCTTGGAGGGATTTATTTTTTTAATGGATACGGTGGAATTGATGAGGTGAAGGAAATGATGAGTTCTGCAGGGTATACAAGTAATGAAGAATTGGTAAGTGGTTACAAAGAGATTTTAGAATTTCCGTTTGAATCATCACAAGCATCAGGAATCAAGAGTATGTTTAGAAATATGTGGGAGATTACAAATAAAGCTACTTTGCTTGAAACTTTGGAAGATTTGAAAACAAGAGAGTATAAATACAAATCATGGGATTATGCAAGAATTGTAAACAATGCTTGTATGGGGTACGCTGCAAATTATTTAACAAAAGATGAGGTGCTTGAGATTATAAAAGAAATTCTTCCGTTGGCAAGAGAAAAATATAAAAATTGGGAAGCATACTTTACCGATTTTAATTTGGGTAGAGTAGATTGGAACCCGAAGGACGAAGAAGGAGAAGCGTTTGAATTTTTATCAAAAAACATAACCAAAGGAGAACAATCAATTTACATGATTTTACCCCTAAATTCTGATAAAGAATAAGATTCTTATGATATAATATTCTCGATTATAAAAGTTAGGATGAATTAGGATTGAGAATTAATATAAAAACAATCATAATATAAAAATGGACAACTACTGCACGATATATTCTCATGAATTATACTTTGATAACATCGTTCCAGAGATACAAAAGGTATTTCCAAAAGGAAAAGTATCAGTCTCAGAACAAGATGGGCAAAAAATCATATATGTATCTATTAAAGAAGGACTTTTTAAACCTAAAAAAGAATTTCAGATCTCGTATCGGGAAAGAGCACAACCTTCTTATCAAATCTCTGAAATAGATTCCCCATTAACGCAAAATTTATCAGGAATGTCTGGTTTTGTAAATTCTTTACCTAGTAGTAATGAAAAGGTTAAAGAGCTATTACTTCAAAAAATACAGACCCTAAATAGTGAATTTCCGATTTTATCAGAAGGAAATCTGGATGAAGAATTAAAAATATTGACCAAAAATATGTGTCAATCTTGTGATGGGATACTATTTATTCGACCTGATACCAATATTAGTAGATCAGAAACACAACATTTTTTGGATAAAGATTTAAACCTAATTTTAGATACTAATGGGAATTGTGATATAGATCATCTAGACGTAAATATAAATGCTGCTTATTTTGATGAAGAACAAACAAAGGTGACAGAAGATCAAAAAAACAGAAAATCTAAAAGTGAGTCTATTATAAACGAACGACAGATTAAATTAAACAGTAATCTGCCCTGTATAGCATCTGAGAATACTACAATTTTACGAACTCCAAAAGAGATCGCTGAACGAGTTGCCATACTAGCAACAACTAATATGGTTGCATTTAATAATATAACCGGAGAACAAGCTATCGATTATTTAAAAAACTATGATCTTCTGGAAAAAGTAACTGAAAAAGAGCTAAGTTTCTTAAATAACCCGACCGATGAAGCCAAAAGTTATGAAACCTGGAAATGCGAATGTATTTGGGTTCTGATGTGGGCATTAGAAATTGTAGAAGAAATTGGATTTCCTGATACTTTGGCGAGTTTGGATAATATTCCGTCAGAGCAATATCCTATTGGAGAAGGAAAAGACCCTAATATTTTTATTAACGGCATTAATTCCTCTAGAGGGAAAACAGAGATCCTAGATGCTAATGATTTATATTATAGATTAGATTGGACTTGTGTTGATGCCAGGGTCAATGGAATCGAACTAGATAATCTGCATCCGGGAGTTGTTTATGAAAGACATTATGCATTAAATTGGTTAATACAATACAGAAACCAGAATTGGGATGATGTTTCCTGTGATACATAGAAAACATAACCTTTGTAAAGAGTTCTACAAATTCTTGTTGATTTCATTTTGAAGAGACATTATTTTAACCAAACCATAAACCTAACGTATTGTTTTTTTTAGTACCATTGTCAAAACATCAAAAAGATAATGAATACCAAGTTTTATATACCTATACTCAGTCTTTTCTTTTTAGCAAGTATTTCTGCCTGTAAACAAGAACCTATTACGGTTAGTAAAGTTTCGACAAGGCAAAAAAAGATTGATTCTACAATAGCTACAGATAAAACGATAGATTCATTTATAAAGCCGTTTAGAAATCACCTCAATAAAACATTAGATTCTACCCTTTGTATTGCGACAATTACCTTTACCAAAAATGATGGAGGGTTAGAAAGTACTTTGGGTAATCTTATGGCTGATATTTCATTACAACGTGCACAGCCTATTTTTAAAGAAAGATATCATAAAGAAATCGATTTTGTGTTGTTCAATCATGGTGGTATGCGGGCACCTATACTTAAAGGAGCAGTAACCTCTAGGGCTGCTTTTGAGCTGATGCCTTTTGAAAATGAACTAGTAGCCGTAGAATTATCTTATGAGAAAGTAAAAGAATTAATTTCGTATCTGGCAGAAAAACAAAGGGCACATCCAATCTCGAATATACAATTAAGCATACTAAAAGATGCAAAAACAAGTAAAGAGGTAACGATTAATGGTCATCTTTTACAAGAAGGGAAAAATTATATTGTCCTTACTACAGATTATTTGCAGCAAGGAGGGGATAGTATGAATTTCTTTAAAGACCCAATCCAATTATATAAAATAGATTATAAACTCAGAAATGCTCTGATAGATTATTTTAAATCAGTAGATACATTGCAGGTAAAACTGGATAAAAGAATGCATTATGCAAAATAGAAGAAGATTTATACAGCAAATGGCTTCGGCAACAGCTTTTGCCAGTTTGGGAGGATTAAGTTTAGCATCTTGTAGCCAACCGATATCAAAAAAGATTACGGTACTGCATAGTAACGACGTACATAGTCAAATTGATCCACTACCAAATAACCACTCCAGATACCCTGGTTTAGGAGGATTTGCCAGAAGAGCTTCTGTAATAGAGCAGGTTCGAAAACAAAACCCCAATACGATCTTGTTAGATGCGGGAGATATATTTCAAGGAACTCCCTATTTTAATTATTATGGAGGAGAAATAGAATTTAAATTAATGTCTAAGTTAGACTATGATTTGGCTACTATTGGAAATCATGATTTTGATAACGGCATCGATGGATTTTTAAGCCAGCTACCAAATGCTACTTTTGATTTTGTTTCTGCCAATTATGATTTTACAAATACGGTTTTAAATGATCTTGTAAAACCTTATAAGGTGCTGATTCGAGATGGAATTCGTATTGGAGTATTTGGATTAGGCGTTGAGCTGGAGGGGTTAGTTAATAAGAATTTATATAAAGAAACCGGATACCTTGACCCCATTGAAATAGCACAGGATATGTCCCGAATTTTAAAGGAAGAAGAACACTGCGACCTTATTATATGTCTTTCTCATATAGGATATGATTATAAACGTAATCCAAATAGAGTTTCAGATTTGCATTTGGCAAAAAAAACAAAAGACATAGACCTTATTATTGGTGGCCATACACATACACTATTACCTGAACCTACAATCGTGGATAATGCTTTGGGAGAAAAAGTGTTAGTGAATCAATGTGGTATGGGTGGAGTATATATTGGGCAAATTGATTTTTATTTTGATAGTACGGGAGGCAAGACTTTTGAAGGAAAATCTATTGAAGTTTAATTCTTTTTGAAAGAAATTATAATAGATACGCAATGATACTAGAAGATTTTGTGATTTCTAAAGATTAAATTTAAAATCTAAACTGATATTGCTTCAAAAATTAAAAACCTATATAAAAAGACATCCAAAACGCTTCATTCTTCTGGGAGTAGTATTGGTATGGTATTATTTTTTATTACCTAAACCTTTATTTGGCGATCCAACTGCAACAGTGATCGAAACCAAAAATGGAGAACTACTAGGAGCCAAGATTGCTAATGATGGGCAATGGCGTTTTCCCGAAACCGATAGTGTTCCCATAAAATTCGAAAAATGTATTATTGCTTTTGAAGACCAACAGTTTTACCTACACCTTGGGTTTAATCCTGTGGCCATGGTTGAGGCTATTGGCGAGAATATTAGAGCAGGTAGGGTTGTTCGAGGCGGAAGTACACTTACACAACAGGTAATTCGACTTGCTCGAAAAGGTAAGAGACGTACTTATTTTGAAAAGTTAAAAGAGTTAATATTGGCAACGCGTCTAGAATTAGGAACTTCTAAAGAAAATATTCTAAAACTATATGCTTCTCACGCTCCTTTCGGAGGAAATGTTGTGGGAATTGATATGGCGTCGTGGAGGTATTTTGGATTACCAGCACATCAATTATCATGGGCAGAAAGTGCAACATTGGCTGTTTTGCCTAATGCCCCTTCATTAATCTATCCCGGAAAAAATCAAATTCGTTTACAACAAAAGAGAAATCGATTATTACATACGCTATTGCAAGAAGGTACTATTGATTCTTTAACCTATGAGCTATCCATAAGCGAAGAATTACCTAAGAAACCATATTTTCTACCGCAAACCGCTAAACATTTATTAGAAAGACTAGCAAAAAAATATAATGGAGAACGAATCCAGACAACCATTGATCCAATACTGCAAAAACAAGTTAATCAGGTTGTACAAAAACATTACGAAGTATTAAAACAAAATGAAGTACATAATATGGCTGTTTTGGTATTGGATGTTGATACTAGAGAAGTGTTGAGCTATGTGGGTAATACCTCTACAGATAAAGCCCATCAGAAAGACGTAGATATTATTCAGGCAGGGCGAAGTACAGGAAGTACATTAAAACCATTATTATACGCAGCTATGATGGATAAGGGTGAATTGTTACCAGAGCAACTGGTTTCAGATATACCTACTGTAATTTCTGGGTATAGCCCTAAGAATTTTGATGAAAGCTATAGCGGTGCCGCCCCAGCCAATAGAGCATTGGCACGGTCATTAAATATTCCTGCAGTTCGATTGTTACAACAATACGGATTGCAGCGATTCAGAGATGAAATGAATGCCTTTAAAATTAAGGATTTAAAGTATAGTGCAGATCACTATGGATTATCTCTTATTGTAGGTGGTGCCGAGGGTAACCTATGGGATTTATGTAAAACATATGCAGGTTTTGCTGGAACATTGAATCATTATCAGGATACTTCTAGTGAATATTTCACCAAAGAATTTACAGAACCAATCATCTTAGCAGAAAAGAAGGTTGACTTTGGTAAAAAAACACAACAGAAATCTGTATTTGGTGCCGGAAGTATCTGGTTAACTTTTGAGGCGATGAAAAAAGTAAATAGGCCAGAGGGAGATGAAGCATGGGAATTTTATGACTCCTCAAAAAAGATTGCCTGGAAAACAGGAACTAGTTTTGGTAATCGAGATGCTTGGGCGATAGGAAGTAGCAAAAAGTATGTTGTTGGTGTTTGGATTGGTAACGCCGACGGAGAAGGACGACCTGAATTAACAGGGCTAAATGCAGCTGCACCAGTGTTATTTGATGTGTATAATCTGCTACCCAATTCAAAGTGGTTTTTGACTCCGTATGATGATTTGGTTCAAGTAAAGGTTTGTTCTAAAAGTGGGTTTTTGGCAGGGAATAATTGCCCAACTAAAGAAATGTATGTGCCAATTTCGGGAGATCGAACGAATCCGTGTCCTTATCATCAATTAATTCATTTAGATGCAACTAGACAATACAGAGTAAATTCCTCTTGTGAACCCGTAGCTAATATGACTCATACACCCTGGTTTGTATTACCTCCCTTACAAGAGTACTTTTATAAGACTAATAATGCGGATTATAAATCATTACCGTTATATAGATCTGATTGTACAAAAGAGTCTCAGGACCGAATGGATTTTATTTTTCCAAAACCCAATAGTAGCGTGTATCTTCCCAAAGGCTTTGATGGTAAGACAAATGAGGTTGTGTTTAAAATTGCACATACTAATCCAGAAACTCAAGTATTCTGGTATATCGATGATCATTTTATTGGTGCTACAAAACAATTTCATGAAATGCCTGTATTCGCTAATCCAGGAATGCATATCATTACCGTTTTGGATGAAAAAGGAAATGAATTGAAAAGGAGCATAGAAATCAAGGAATAGTGTTTATCTGTAGTATTATAAATTATTGTTTTTTTCTTAATTAAATTAAAATTAGTACTAAAATTTGTGTTAAAAAGCAATATGTGTTAAATATTTAACAATTATCTTCTTACCTTAAGTAGTGTATTTTATGAATTAACCAGCTAATTTTTAATTTATTACACAAACCTAACTCTTAAAACCAATGAGAAAAACAATTGTATTGCTTGGCATAGCTATATGTTCAAGCATTAGTGCCTATTCGCAAATAGGTCAAGGAGGAGAACCAGCGTTCTCAAATGAAAATATTGCGAAATCTAGACAAATTCCTAGTGTAACATTACCTGGGCTGGATATAGCAAAGCTTTTAAAAGAAGATGAACTTGAGTCGAGTAAAGATGTACCAATGCGCTTTGCCTATCCTCATGAAACAAACCTAAATCCAAATAATTCTGGGAAATGGTATACTAATTCTAAAGGTGATCGATACTGGTTAATTGAGATTGAATCAAAGGGGGCCTTGTCACTTAACCTTACATTTTCAAGTTTTCAAATTCCTGAAGGAGCTAAGTTATTTATCTATAATGAGGATAAATCAGATGTTCGGGGAGCCTTTACATCTGCAAATAATAAAAATTCAAAAAGATTAGGTTTAGCTCCTGTAAAAGGGGATAAACTTATCGTTGAATATTTTCAGCCGGCACGTATTAAGGGACTTCCTGATTTAAATATTTCTACAGTCGCTCATGACTATAGGGGTATTATGGGAATGGCAAAGGCTTTTGGTAGTTCTGGGTCTTGTAACAATAATGTAGTTTGCTCTGAAGGAGATCCATGGAGAGATCAAATTAGATCTGTTGCATTAGTAATATTAGGAAACGGAACCCGATGGTGCTCAGGATCTTTAATCAATAATACTGCAAATAATGAAACGCCATATTTTTTAACAGCGAATCATTGTACCGCTGGTCGTGATGTGACCAACTGGGTTTTTGTATTTAATTATGAATCTCCTGGTTGTAGTAGCTCTGACGGTTCAACGAGTCAATCTATATCTGGTTCTCAGATGATGGATAGCGGTTCTGGTTCTGATTATGCATTATTAAGACTTTCTTCTACACCACCATCCAGTTATAATGTATATTACTCAGGATGGGATGCTACAGGAAGTATTCCTACTCAAACCACAGGTATTCATCACCCTGCCGGAGATGTAAAGAAAATATCATTTGATAGTGACCCGTCATCTATTTCTGGATATTTAGGAGGGCAAGGAACCTCACATTGGCAGGTTACAGATTGGAATGACGGGACTACCGAAGGAGGATCATCTGGTTCTGCTCTTTTTGATCAAAACAAAAGGATTGTTGGTCAGTTACATGGTGGATATGCTGCTTGTGGTAATGACAGAGGAGATTGGTATGGCCGTTTATCAGTTACATATCCAAACATCTGTCAATGGTTAGCTCCTGGCTGTACTACAAAGATAGTTAACGGTTTTAATCCTGGTAGTGGGGGAGATACACAAGCACCATCTGCGCCTTCAGGATTGACAGCATCTAATGTAACAGCCACAACATTATCATTATCATGGAATGCTTCTACAGATAATATAGGTGTAACTGGGTATGATGTATATCAAGGTAACTCGATTACGACTTCAGTAACAGGAACGTCAGCAAATATTGCAGGATTAACATCGGGTACAGCATATCAGTTTAAAATAAAAGCGAAAGATGCTGCAGGAAATATTTCTGGCTTTAGTAATACAGTTAATGTAACAACTACAAGTGGAGGTGTTACGTATTGTTCTGCAAATGGAAATAATGCAACAGAAGAATATATCAGTAGAGTTCAACTAGGATCTATTGATAAAACTTCTGCTGCCGGAAATGGGGGATACAATGATTTTACATCAGAATCCACAAATTTATCTAAAGGAAGTTCAAATACGATTACTGTGACCCCAACGTGGCCCGGAACAACATATAATGAAGCCTATCGCGTATGGATAGACTATAATCAGGATGGTGATTTTGCAGATGCAGGAGAGCAAGTTTGGTCACAGTCATCAACCCAGGATGCTTCAGTCAGCGGAAGTTTTACAGTACCATCATCGGCTACTAATGGAGCTACAAGAATGAGAGTTATTATGCGATATAATACCGTTCCTTCTTCATGTGGATCATTTAATTATGGAGAAGTAGAAGATTATACTGTGGTTATTGGAGGATCTACTGCTAAACAAACGAATAGTGTATCGATTTATCCAAACCCAGTGACCAGAAATATACTTAATGTTTCTTTTGAAACACAATCAAAAGAAATTTCATATTCGGTGATAGATGTTGTAGGAAAAACAATCATTACGATAACCGATCAAAATAAATCTGCGATTGATGTCGGAGGTTTAAAACAAGGAGTTTATTTTTTGAAATTTACTGATGGAAATAAACAATATACTAAACGTTTTGTGAAGCAATAAAGTTATTTTTTCGCTGGATAATACATAAAATACTATAATAGAGAGTGAAGATTCTTAGATTTAATTAGGAATCTCACTCTTTTTTAATTTTTCATTACCTCAAAGGAAAACCTTTTGCCGCCCACCAGGGATGTATTTCAATAATTAAACGCCCTGATTTGACCATTGGATCCATATTGGCAAGACTATCTGCCATTTGTTGTGTAGGAGTATTATAAATAGTAATACCTCGAATATCACCATCATCTCCAAAAGGTCCAGAAATATCAGCAAACCCTTCTTTATACATTTTGCCTAAATGTCCAAGATGTAATTTTTGTAGACTATCTGCTTCTTCTTTACTTTGAGAACGATTAGGCCCTCTTTTTAGGAAGGCTATAAAATATTGTTGCATAATCACAGTGTCACCACTTTCCTCATCTACATAATCAAAAATTTCAAACCCATCTTTTAGTAACTGTTCTTTAATAGCCCTTGCAGAATGTTTTATTGATTCTACATCATCTAGAATAGTATCTGTTTTTTGAACGTGTTGTTCTTTGGGTTGTTGTTGGCAAGATATAGATACTATTAGCATAAGAAAACCAAATAGTTTTGGTATAAGTGAAGTTCGTATTGTACTCATAACAAACATCTTTTATAAAATTAAACGCTATCAAATATACTGATTTGATAGCGTGTTTTTATAATGTAATATTATATGTTCTAATTAGCTTTATAAACAAGTCCTACAGAAAAAGAAGATGCTCTATCATAATTTCTACCTTCCATATTAACAGCATATCCTGTCGAAATCCCAAAGTTATTTTTATATACAGGAACATATAGATCCAAATTAAGATTGGTATAGTCGACTTCTGTTTCGGGTAAAGCTCTGGCACCACCGGCAGCTATAAATTCTTGAGAACCTATGTCAAATCCACTTAAGGAATTTTGAACACCTATTTTGGCATGAGCATAAAACCATTTATTGTAATATCCAAGTTTAGCACTGTACATTAAAGCATTAGGAACTTCAAAATCTGAATTGTTTTTTAAGCTATAGACTGCTTGTAACTCTACAAATAGATTTGACGGAGTTGTAAATTGTACAAATCCGCAACCATCAAAAACGGTAGCACCACTACCTAATGATAAAATCCCAGCTTCTTCATATCCTCCCACAGGAACAGTGATACCAGTTGCACCTCCCAGCGCAATTTTTGCATTATTGTTGAATTTTTTATCGATAACTTTAGCCTTAAGAAAGACATTCAAATCCTGGAAACCTTCAACTTGACTGGTTCCCTGAACCGGGTCTAGGGCACCTGTTTCATTTTCAATAGATATATATGGTACGGTCGCAGATGTAGATAACCAATCTAAAATTCCATATTCTCCATAAACGCTATAGATCGTGGATGATATTGTACCCATATTTGCAGGATTATTTTTGGTAGCAGTTTCTCCTCTAAAAAAGTTGTCATAACTTTTATAGGAGTAAGATGAGGCTATTGTTAAATCCTTCTTTTTTGGAAAAAAACCATTTATAATGGTCTGGGCTGTAATGGATGAAACAGATAATAAAAATACTATCAAAATCATCTTGTTGAAGCTTGTAAAGTTGTTCATAATATTTATGTTATTGGTTAGCCTGACTGAAAATCAACCCGTAATTAGCACACTGTAAGCGTTAATATTATGTGAAAGTAAAAATTTAAAGTATAAAAAAAATCCACAAAAAACAAATTTAACCGATAAAGTGCGGTTTTACCATTAAGGTTTAACGGTAGCTGTAGCTTTCTTCTCTAGGTGAGCCTTTTTATCTATACGAGTTTTTTTACTTTTAAAGTATAAACATCAAAGAATGGTAGTGCTATGAATATCTAATCACCATCATATGGATTATGACGATGATTAGATGATGTGTGTAGATATGATATTTATCTTGCAGTATAGACTAAACCAAAAGAGATTGCAGATTCTTTATTATAGTTTCTTCCATCAAGTGTAGTCCCATAACCTGCAGACACACCAATACTATTTTTATATACGGGGACATAAAAATCAAAAGAGAGGTTTGTGAAATCCACTTCTGTTTCTGGAAGAACAGCTGCACCTCCTGCAGCACCAAATTCTGGAGTTCCTATATCTAATCCAGACATAGAATCCTGTATATCTAATCTAGCGTGCAGATACAGAAACTGATTATGATATCCAATTTTTGCACTATATAACATAGCATTGGGGATATCGAAGTTGTCACTATTTCTAAGACTATATCCTAATTGGATTTCGCTAAAAATTTTAATCGGAGTAGAATATTGAAAAATAGCAGATCCATTAACAGTAGTTGCTTCATTACCAAGAGAAAGTACTCCCGCTCCTTCATAATTGCCAACGGGAAATGTCATTCCCGAAGCACCTCCCAAGCTTATTTTTGAAGAATTGTCGAATTTTTTTTCCAGAATTCTTGCTTTTAGAAAAATACCTAAATCCTGTACACCATCAACCTGATCAACGTTTTGAATTGGATCAAGTTCTCCATCCTCACTTTCAACACTAATATATGGTAAGGTAACCGTAGTCGATAACCAGTCTAATATGGCATATTGCCCATAAAAAGAGAAAATAGATGAAGAAATCTCTCCTAAACCTGCTGGGTTTCCTTCAGATAATGTAGAACCTCGATAAAATTGATCATAGCTCTTGTATCCATAACTAGGAGCAATGGTAAATGTGTTTTTTTCGGGATAAAATCCATTAACAGGAATTTGGGCAAGAATGGTTAAAAAAGGGCAGAGAAATAGTACTATCCCCAGAAGGGATTTTTTTGATTTGTGTAACATAATTGTAATTTTTGGTTAATAATAAGTCCGCTTAGACGTACTAAAAAACTATGCCTTACGAGCAATTTATGTTACACTTTTGTTAAGGTTTTTTAATACCTTGTTAATCAATGTGAAAGACTTAAAACGCTTACTTTTTTACCATAATGTATATGGTTTTTTACTTAATTGAGAATTATAATATCGAGAATCACCCGTGACCTCATTTCCAATCCAATTAGGTTTAAGAAAAGATTCATTTTCATCACTTAGTTCGATTTCTGCAAGAATTAAACCATTGTTTTCTGCAGAAAAGACATCTACTTCTATAGTGTGATGTCCAGAAGGTATTTCGTATCGAATTTTTTCAATTATTCCTTTTTCACATAAGGGTAAAAGTTGTTCTGCTTCTTTGACAGAAATCTCTTTTTCCCATTCAAACCGAGAAGTGCCAGATGCATTACCAATTCCTTTGACGGTGATAAAAGCCTGTTCTGCTTTTATTCTAACTCTAACAGTACGTTCTGGATGTGTATTAAGGAATCCTTGGACGATTCGAGTACTTTTTTGAGCTTCATTTTTAAAATTCTCGGATGTGACCAGAAACTTACGTTCTATTTCGATCATGAGTTATTTAGTTTTGGCGATTGTATATATTTCATCAGAGACAATTCTTTTTTGATCAAACTTATGATTTGCCAACCAAATCATAGATGAAACGATCGTTTCAGGATCAATAGTACGATATTTTTTCATTGCACCTATGAGTAGTGGATTAAAAACCTTCATGATTTGCTTAAAAAAATACTCTCCTGGTCTTTTTTCATTTCTTTTTCCTCCAATAAGCGAAGGTTGCAAAATGTGGGTTTTTGGAATTTCTAAAGCAAGAACTCTTTCTTCCATTTCACCTTTGGTACGATTATAAAAGACTCGACTTTTTGGATTGGCACCTAATGCCGAGATTATCAGTAAAGTACTAATGTTATTTTTCAAACAAAGTTGAGCTGTATCTACTGGAATTCCGAAATCAATTTTATGATATAACTCCTTATTTGGGGTTTTGGCATTTGTAGTCCCAATGCAACAAAAGACTTCATCTGCAGTAAAATTTTTGGAATGATCGTTTAATTTAAACATATCAATCAAATATTCTTCTATTTTTGGATGGGATATATTAACACTCTTTCTTGAAAAAAGCTTGATCTTGTCATACCTATTGTCATGAAGAAGTTTTTGTAATAAAACTCCTCCCGTAAGTCCGGTTGCGCCCAGTATGATAGCTGTTTTCATAAAAAGGGTTAGATTTTAGGTTCTTTAAAAACGAGAAATTAATGCATCATAGACAAATTAAACATACGATAAAGATATTATAATTTGAATCACCAATATCTATTATTTTTGTATTGTGGAAGAAGTAAGGGCACATAGAAAAATTATTCATGTAGATATGGATGCATTTTATGCTTCTGTTGAGCAAATGGATGACCCCAAACTTAGAGGAAAACCTTTGGCAGTAGGAGGAGCAGGCAAGCGCGGAGTAATAAGTGCAGCCAGTTACGAAGCTCGCGTATTTGGTGTGCGGTCTGCCATGCCAGGATTTAAAGCAAGAAAATTGTGCCCTGATCTCATTTTTGTTCGGCCACGATTTGATAGATATAAGGAGATTTCGTCTCAGGTTCGTAAAATATTCTTTGAGTATACAGATTTAGTAGAACCGTTATCACTGGATGAGGCTTATCTGGATGTTACAGAGAATAAAAAAGGAAATCCGAGTGCGACATTAATTGCCCAACAAATACGGAAGCAGATTTTTGATGAGGTGGGCTTAACAGCCTCTGCTGGGATATCCATAAATAAATTTATTGCAAAAGTTGCTAGTGATTATAATAAACCCAATGGACAAAAAACAGTAAACCCCGAAGATGTAATTGAGTTTTTGGAAGTGTTAGATGTTAAAAAGTTCTACGGTGTGGGTAAAGTAACTCAAGCCAAAATGTATCAAATGGGAATCTATACAGGCAAAGATTTAAAATCTAAATCTGAAGAATTTCTTACCCAGCACTTTGGTAAATCGGGAGGGCATTATTACAGAATTGTACGAGGAATTCATTTGAGCGAAGTAAAACCTAATCGAGAACGTAAGTCTCTTGCAGCGGAGCGTACGTTTAGCGAAAATATTGCTTCAGAAATCTATATGCTTGAGCGGTTAGAAAACATTGCCGAAGAATTACAAAAACGTTTAAAGAATAACAAAGTTTCTGGCAGAACGGTTACATTAAAGATCAGGTATAGTGATTTTAGCCTTCAAACACGAAGTAAAACTTTACCTTATTTTGTTAGTGATGCTGATATTTTGTTAGAAACAGCAAGAGAGCTATTATATCAGGAGAAAATGAGAGATTCTGTACGTTTACTCGGGATTTCACTGTCTAATCTCAATACAGGTAAAGAAAAAAGAAAAGAAAAGGAAAAAGAAGAAGTAGAGATTATACAGTTACGGTTTGATTTTTAGATTCAAATTTTACACAAAACCTCCGCAGCACGTTTTAAAGTATCTTCAGTTTTTGCAAAGCAAAATCGCAAAACCTTATCATCTTGTTGGTTTAAATTAAAGATTGAAACTGGTATTGAAGCGATATTATGTTCTTTGGTTAGTCTTTCAGCAAAAGCCACATCTCCTTCATCTGTGATTGCTGAATATTTTAATAACTGAAAATAGGTTCCTGATGCTGGAGTAAAAGAGAATCTTGAATCTTTAACAAGAGATAAAAACAAATCTCTTTTTTCTTGATAAAAATTTGGGAGAGAAAGGTAGGTGTCAGCATTTTTTAAATACTCAGCCAAAGCATATTGCATAGGATGACTACTACAAAAGACATTAAACTGGTGAACCTTTCTAAATTCTGCCATCAATTCCCTGGGAGCTAGACAATAACCCATTTTCCACCCTGTGGTATGAAATGTTTTTCCAAAAGAAGCTGTGATAAAAGAACGCTCGGCTAATCCTGGAAATTTAGCAGCGCTTTGATGCGCTAGGCCATCAAAAATAATGTGCTCATAGACTTCATCACTCAATAAAATAATATCAGTGCCTTCTAATAGTTTTTCTAATTGCAGCATGTCTTCTTTAGATAAAATACTTCCACTGGGGTTATGCGGTGAATTAATAATCACCATTTTGGTTTTAGAAGTGATTTTTGTAGCTACCTCTTGCCAATCTATAGTAAAATCAGGCATTGATAGTTGTATGGGAACGATCGTTCCTCCAAATAACTCAATAGAAGGTTCATAAGAATCATAAGCTGGTTTAAAAATAATTACTTCATCATTAGGACGTATAAATGCCGAAATGATAGTAAAAATAGCTTGTGTAGCGCCAGAGGTTATAGTAACCTCTGTGTTGGGGTTATAATTGCTTTGATATAGCGTGTTCGTTTTTTGAGCAATTATTTCTCTAAGAGATAATAATCCTGGCATTGGAGCATATTGATTGTGGCCTTTTTTCATTGCAAGAGTCACAAGGTCAATAAGGCCTTTATCGGTTTCAAAATTTGGAAACCCTTGAGATAGATTTATTGCCCCATATGTATTGGCTAAAGTGCTCATTACAGTAAATATGGTGGTAGAAACCTCAGGAAGCTTAGAATTGATATTTTTCATAGGGTAAAATTAACATTATTGTAAAAAAAAGTATTGTTTTTTGTTTAAAGTTAATTATAGATTTCAAACGTTTTAGTGAAGAATAGTAAACAAAGTTTTTTCTTTTTTATATTCATTATAAATAGTGAAATAAACACAAGCTAAAACTTGGCTAAAATGGCACTGAGCCCTATTTTTGTTGAACAACTAATTAAACATTTTAAATAATGGGTGGATTGATAAAATCTTCAATAGCTAGAAAAGTTGCCATGGCACTTTCGGGACTTTTCTTAGTTTTTTTCTTATTACAACACTTTACTATCAATTTCACTTCAATTTTCAGCGAAGATACCTTTAACGAATTATCTCATTTTATGGGTACAAATCCGTTAGTTCAATTTGTATTGCAACCGGTATTGATTTTTGGAGTAGTTTTTCATTTTGTAATGGGTTTTATTTTAGAAATTAAAAACAGAAATGCCAGAGCGGTAAAGTATGCTAAGTATAATGGAGGAGCAAATGCTTCGTGGATGTCTAGAAATATGATTTATTCTGGATTAGTAGTTCTTGCATTTTTAGGATTACATTTCTATGACTTCTGGGTTCCAGAGATGGTTCATAAATATGTAGATTTTGCGCCAGAGGACCCAACACGATATTATACAGAATTGTTGCATAGATTCGAAAGCCCGGTGCGTACTGGGGTATATATACTTTCATTTGTGTTTTTAGCGCTTCATTTATGGCATGGGTTTGCCTCTTCGTTTCAATCTGTTGGATTTAACAATAAATATTCAGTAGGAGCAACTAAGTTTGCCAAAGCTTTTTCAATTGTAATCCCTTTAGGATTTATTATTGTAGCTATAGCGTTACATTTTACTCATTAAAAATACCACAGTATGTCAATTTTAGATTCTAAAATACCTGAAGGTCCACTGGCAGATAAGTGGACAAAACATAAAAACACAATTAACCTGGTTAATCCTGCTAACAAGCGTAACATTGATGTTATTGTTGTTGGTACAGGATTAGCAGGAGGAAGTGCGGCAGCAACTCTAGCTGAACTTGGTTATAATGTAAAAACATTTTGTTATCAGGATTCCCCTCGTCGTGCACACTCGATTGCTGCTCAAGGAGGAATTAATGCCGCTAAGAATTATCAGGGAGATGGTGATTCTAACTATCGTTTGTTTTATGATACAGTAAAAGGAGGAGATTATAGATCTCGTGAGGCAAACGTATATCGATTAGCTGAAGTTTCTGGAAATATCATCGATCAATGTGTTGCACAAGGAGTTCCTTTTGCTCGTGAATATGGTGGATTACTTGATAATCGTTCTTTTGGAGGAGTTTTGGTGTCCAGAACATTTTATGCCAAGGGACAAACAGGTCAGCAATTACTTTTAGGAGCGTATTCTGCAATGAATCGCCAGATTAATAGAGGAAAGATACAGGCATTTAACCGTCACGAAATGCTGGATTTGGTAAAAATCGATGGCAAAGCAAGAGGGATTATAGCACGTGATTTGGTTACCGGAGAAATAGAAAGACATTCTGCTCATGCGGTTGTTTTGGCTACTGGTGGGTACGGAAATGTATTCTTTTTGAGTACTAATGCAATGGGAAGTAATGTAATGGCAGCTTGGAGAGCACACCGTAGAGGAGCATTCTTTGCAAATCCTTGCTATACGCAGATTCACCCAACGTGTATTCCGGTTTCGGGAGATCATCAGTCTAAACTAACGTTAATGTCAGAATCATTACGTAATGATGGACGTATTTGGGTGCCAAAAAGAGTAGAAGATGCAGAAGCAATACGAGCTGGTAAATTAAAACCAACACAACTATCAGAAGAAGAGAGAGATTATTACCTAGAACGTCGTTATCCTGCATTTGGTAACCTGGTACCACGTGATGTGGCATCTAGAGCAGCCAAAGAGCGTTGTGATGCTGGTTTTGGTGTAAATAAAACGGGAGAGGCTGTGTATCTTGATTTTGCAGCAGCTATCCAACGATACGGAAAAGAAAAAGCATTGACTTCTGGAATGCATAATCCAACAGCAGATCAGATTCGGGAATTAGGAGAAAAAGTTATTGAAGATAAGTATGGTAACTTATTCCAGATGTATGAAAAAATCGTTGATGAGAATCCATATAAAACTCCAATGATGATTTACCCCGCAGTACATTATACAATGGGGGGATTATGGGTTGATTATAACTTACAAACTACTGTGCCTGGGTGTTATGCAGCTGGAGAAGCGAATTTTTCTGATCATGGTGCAAACAGACTAGGAGCATCAGCATTGATGCAAGGATTGGCAGATGGATATTTTGTATTACCATATACAATCGGAGATTATTTATCTCATGATATCCGTACCGGAAAAATCCCAACAGATACACCAGAATTTGATCAGGCAGAGAAAGATGTTAAAGATCGTATCGAAAAATTAATGAGCGGATCTGGAGAACATTCTGTAGATTATTACCATAAGAAATTAGGTAAGATCATGTGGAACAAATGCGGAATGTCTCGTAATGAAAAAGGACTAAAAGAAGCGATTGGAGAAATTGCAGCATTACGTGAAGATTTCTGGAAAAATGTAAAAGTTCCTGGAGAAGCAAATAGCATGAATCCAGAATTAGAAAAAGCAGGAAGAGTTGCAGATTTCTTAGAATTAGGAGAGTTGTTTGCAAAAGATGCTTTGGATCGTAATGAATCTTGTGGAGGACACTTTAGAGAAGAGTCGGTAGAGCAGGATGGAGAGCAAAAAGGTGAAGCTCTGCGAGACGACAAAAACTTTAAATATGTGTCTGCATGGGAATACAAAGGAGAGCCTAAAGATGCTAAGTTGCATAAAGAAGATTTGGTCTTCGAAAATATTGAATTAAAAACACGTTCTTATAAATAAAAAAGCTATGAATCTTACACTAAAAATATGGCGTCAAAAAGACGCTACCTCAAAAGGAGCGATAGTAGACTATCAAGTGAAAGGAATTGAAGGAGACATGTCTTTTTTAGAAATGTTAGACGTGTTAAATGAACAACTCATTACTAAAGGAGAAGAGCCGGTAGTATTTGATCATGATTGTCGAGAAGGTATCTGTGGTGCTTGTTCATTACAAATTAATGGAGAACCGCATGGACCTGATCGTTTGGTAACTACTTGTCAATTACATATGCGTAAGTTTAATGATGGAGATACCATTTATATCGAACCATTTAGAGCAAAAGCATTTCCGGTAGTAAAGGATTTAATGATTGATAGAAGTGCATTTGATAGAATTCAGCATGCTGGAGGATACATTTCTGTAAATACTTCTGGTAATACGATTGATGCAAATGCAATCCCTGTAAATAAAGATGATGCCGATGAATCATTCGAAGCTGCAACCTGTATTGGTTGCGGTGCTTGTGTAGCAGCATGTAAAAATGCTTCAGCAATGTTGTTTACATCTGCCAAAGTTTCTCAGTTTGCATTGTTGCCTCAAGGACAAGTAGAAGCTACAGATCGTGTATTAGCAATGGTAAATCAAATGGATGAAGAAGGTTTTGGTAACTGTACCAATACTGGAGCCTGCGAAATCGAATGTCCAAAGGGAATTTCGTTAGAAAATATTGCACGTATGAATCGTGAATACTTATCAGCAAGTTTGAAAGGATAATAAAAACAACTTTTCTAAATAAATTAAGATCCAAACCTTTATAAGGGGTTTGGATTTTTTTATACACGTAATTATTGTAGTTCCAAAAATGAGTTCTAGATCTTCAACTTTCTAAATATGCAGAACTCCAATTTTTTTAAAAGACTATAATTGTCAGAGCATTGTCAAGAATTTTTTAACAAGATTAGGTAAGTTTTGATCGATCAATCAAAACAATGTATTAGGCGTAAACCGAAAAGCCTTTAAGAGAGTAGGTAATTACAATAAATTAAAAAGAATATGAATCAATTATTAATTAATACTATTAAAAAAGAAGAAATTGGTATTATCTCTAAAAAATCTCTACGGTCAGTAGTTGGAGGAACAGAGACTAGGCCATCTCTTTCAGAAATTACAATTACAAAGGAAAAGAAACTCCCTTCGGAAGAATAATTTCTTTTTTTAGATAGTTGTGATTGGTTCGTTGAACTAATTATATTAAAAAGCCCTCTGAAGAGAATCTTCAGAGGGCTTTTTACATATCGTCAAAATGACTTATTTCATTCATCCTATACTAGTCTCAGCTGTGTTTCCTTTTCCTATTGCAGCATTTATAACTCCACCTTGTTCTATACTCGTGTTCATATCAAGATCACCACCAATAGTGCTGTTCCCCCCAAAAATGCTTGATAAATTGTTTACTTCATAATTAGTAAAATTATCAATTGCAGTATTCTTTACTTGTCTTTTCATAATTTTGAATTTTAGTTCTGTGATTTTACTTGATTTGATCAATTGTACTTCAAGTTTAAGCTAAAAATGTATAGTATACAAATGTTATATATTTTTAGTGAATTGATAAGAGAGTTGTGAAATCAGTTTTTTAGAATCAATTAATTTTCCTTTTGAAGGGGTTTCGAAATCATAATCTGGTTTGGGTAATCCCATTTGAGCACATACTTTTTCATAATAGATTGCTTTTTCTGGATGATCAGGGTACGATGCATTAAATACGGTATTCCAACTATGGGTTTCGATGATCTTTTTGATAATACCAATACAATCATTAAGATGAATAAGGTTTACTGGTGCTTTTGGGTTTTTAATACTTGTTTTGCGAGATAGCATATGGGCAGGATGTCGATCTGGCCCCAGTAAACCTGAAAACCGTATTATGGTAGTTTTGAAACTTTGATTGTTTTGCAGTAGTTTTTCAACCTGAAACAGCTGTTTTCCAGCGTTAGAAGTTGCGTTTGGTGTAGTTTCTTCAGAAACTAAAGGAAATCCATCTAAATCCGCAAAAACGGACGTAGAGCTCACGAAAAGAACATTTTGAATATCACTCTCTTCTATAAATGGAATAAGTTTTTGGATTTTTGCTACAAAATTAACTTCTGGGTTTCTCCTTAAACCGGGAGGAATGTTGATGATTAATGTTGTGCTTCCTTTTAAAAAAGAAATAATATCACCCGCTGGTCCTGATTCATAGAGGGAAATACAATATGCATCTATCTCTTTATTCTTTAAGTACAGTAATTTGTTTTCAGAAGTAGTAGAGCCTTTTATTATATACTTTTCCTTTATTAAAGTTTCTGCGAGAGGTAATCCTAACCACCCTGTACCTAGAATGCTAATCTGTTTATTCATTTCTAATTGAAGTAATTTTTAAGCATAAATTCGGCAGAGGCATACTTATTTCTAATTTCTCTAATGTTATTTTTGGCATTATCTATTTTTCGTTTTTCATTATAATAAGAGCCTCCTATACCTCCAAAAATTAGAGCTAAGATACCTATAACTCCTGAAGGTTTTATTTCTTCTTCCAGATTTAGATCAGGTATTTCATTAATATAATTTAATACAAAATCATCTTTAATTATACTCAATAGAAAAGATTTTATTTCATCTGAATATTGAGCAAATTGTGAAATTTGCTCAAGACTGACTTTTTCTTTTATTAACCGATCAGCTTGCACTTGGATATCAGTTACTTGCCTTAGAATAGAATTATTCATTAGTAGTAGTCTGAACAGGAGAAACGGAATCGATAACTACATTATCCACTTTTATTTCTTTATATTTTTCTATGGCAAAACTTTTTTTAATGACCACAGCATCATTTAAAATAAAAGGTTTAGGCATCATATCTTTTTCTCTTGTAGGAATAGAGAAATGTTCATTTTTAAGTAGATCATATGAAGATTCGTATAAAATAAACTCGGGTAATGAATCTTTATGAAATCTCATTCGAAGTTCCAGTGGTTTATTTTTGCTGACAAAATAAGTGAGTAGATTTTGACTCCATCTTTTTGTAAATGCATTATAGGTATTGTTGTCAGAATAATTAAAATCCAGAGCAGTTTCATCATCAATATGTAATGCATCAAAATTAAACAGTGTTTTGGTATATAGATCGATTCTTTGGATATCCCTTTGAGGAGCAATACACAAATCCAGATGTCTCTGGTCACCTATAATGGTATCTTTACTGATATCCAACCTTGGTTGTGGTACTTTTTTTAGTGGTGCTTGATTAGCATAGGTAAAAGCTCTTCCGTATTTACTTTGTAACGTATTTGCATTATAAGCTTCTGCAATATTTTCTTCGGGGTTAATATAATTCTCTGTCCAGGAATCAAGAATATTATCATAAGAAGCCCATACTGCCTTATTTTGATCTATATCCAAAACATAAACCAAACTGTTTGGTTTTTGACGTTCTTCTGTAAAATCGGATTTAAAATGCGCAATAATCAGAAAAACCAATGTGAATAATAAAGCAAGATTTCCTAACAAGTTTTTTCTTTTATAAAATGAAAATACGGGGAGTAACGCACCAAATAATAACACTGATAAAATTGAAGAAATAAAGATAATCTTAAGACCTAAGGCTACAGGAAAAGTAGCGATGAATGGCGATAAAATAAAAATAGATGGCACAGCCAAAACTACCATTAAAAATGGATTTGGCCTTTTTTGTCGAATGAGAACGAATAATGAAATTAGCCCAAAGAATACTATAATTATAAAATAACTAGCTCCTTTAAGGTATACTGCAGACATGGTAGAAACCACAAGCCATATAAATAAAGGTGCAATCATTAAACTCGGTGTTTTTACAGGAGTTTTAAATTTGGCATATACCTTAAAACAAACGGCTACCGCAAATAAGATAAAAGCAGAAATATAAACATATCCATTGTAGGTAAACCCATGCTGAATTTCTTTATATTGAGGATAAACAAGTTTAATTAATTGCCACATACCAAAAGATAAGAGTCCCGTAATACTCAATACCAAAAGAAACAAACCAAAACCTTTAAAAACAGTAGGAAAATCAATTCGATAGGTGATTTTACCATAGAAAATTAATCCTATAAATAGAAAGATAGCAATGCCAAGGAGTACAAATATCCAACTAAAAGGATATTTGATAAGATTAAAAACAGGTGCATTAAAATAAATATAATCACGATCCGATTTTAGATTGGTTAAATCTACTTCAGAGAAATAGGAGAGTAGTGGCATTAAGTAGCTTCCTTGGTGTTGTAATGTATTTTGATCAAGGTTTTGCCAAGTATCATTAGCAGTATGGTAATCAAAGTGATCATCAATAAAAGCAAAATTAAACCCTTCAATATCTCCTTGCTCTCTAAATACTGTAAGATCAGTATCATTGGGTAGCATTTTATAAATGCTGTATGCCAGAGAATTGGTTACGGGATATGATGCTCCGGCTTTAGAAAATTCACTGATCATTTTTCCATTCTTACCATTTGTCTCGATAAGCATATAAGAATTTCCTCCACTTCCTCTGGCTTCAAAATTAAGGGCAAGTCCTACATTTTTAGCTAATGGGTGTTTTTTAATAAAGAGATCGGCGCCATTAAGCCCTAGTTCTTCTCCATCAGTTATACAGATAATAATATCATTTCTTGGGACTTTGTTTGTTGCCAAATATGCTCGTATTCCTTCCAAAATTGTGGCAACGCCACTACCAGCATCACTAGCGCCATATGAGGAGTGTGGTGAGCTATCATAATGAGACATTAAGACTAAGGATTTGGTATTATCACTACCTTTAATTTTGGCAATAATATTTTGAGGGTTACTTATTCTACCAGTTTTAGAAACAGAGGTTCCTTTTTGGACTTCTGGCTGTAACCCCATCTTTTTTAACTCATTTATGATATACGTTTTAGTTTCTTCATGACCTGTACTGCCCAAATAATGACATTCTTTAGCGATGTTTTTTACATGTTCTAAAGCTCGGAGTGTCGAGAACTCTTGTTTTGGTGTGTCAAGATCGGTTATTCGTTGTGGTTTGCTGCTGTAAAAGGTGTAGATTAATGAGATAATGATAAGGAGAAACGTAAGTAAAGAGGAAAACTTTCTCATGTGTGTGTATTGATTTATGCTAAAGGTAAGAAATAAGCCACAATTATTAAACTAATGCTAAATGAAATGAATATTAACTTTTAATGTATCAAGGGATTTAATAATTAGAATGAAATAATTATGAATGCATTAAAAATAGGGAGTTAAGAACGTAAAACTTAAAATAGTACTTGAATAAGTTATTGAGAATCACTATATTTAAGATTCACTAAATCACTAAATATTATGGGGATAATCAGTTTTCAAGGAGCCCGTTCCAAAACGAAGAAGCAAGATGAGAGTCCGATAAAAGTCTCGGATTATATGTCAAGAGATCTGATTACATTTAGTCCTAATCAGTCTGTAATGGAGGTCATCGAGACTTTGGTAAAGTATAAAATATCAGGAGGGCCTGTTGTAGATGACAGTAATCGATTGTTAGGTATAATTTCTGAAGGAGATTGTATAAAACAGCTTAATGAAAGTCGATACTACAATATGCCTATTGATGATGCAACAGTAGAAAAATTTATGGTTAAAGATGTCGAGACCATAGATGGAAATGTTAATATTTTTGACGCAGCAAATAAATTTATCGAAACAAAGAGAAGACGTTTCCCGATTCTTGAAGACGGTAAGCTAGTTGGCCAGATTAGTCAGAAAGATGTTATGAAAGCAGCACTAAAATTGAATAGTCAAAATTGGTGGGAGAAGTAGTGTAATCTTTACACTTTTGCTTTTGGGTCATCTGTAATTAATAGCTTGTTTGTTTTATTACCAGATATAAATAGATTTTGAGTAGAGTATTTGTCAAACATGTGGTCAGATACTTTCCAATTTGCTGTACCCAAAACAGAAATTTCTTCGCCTATTTCTATAATTCCTTCTTGAAAATGCATGGTTTTATTAAAACCAAAAAAACCAGTGCTATCTTTACCATGAGAAGCGAGATAGTTTTCTAAAAATTTTGGAGGATCATTCAATATACCCGATTCACGTTTAACATCTTTTACAAGATGGACCATTTTATAATTTGAAGAAGAATAAGCCTGAACGATAGCTTTTTCACCAGAAGATTCAATACTAAAATCAACGGCTTTTTCTTCATTAATAATAGTATGCCAGGATTTATTTTTTCCTCCACTTCTTTCTTCTACTTTGATTTGGTAATAAACACATTTTCTTTTACTTATAGGAGAAATTAATGGCGTGTCAATGCAATGGGCTTTTCCTATAATCTTAAGGTACTCGTTTTCTTTTGCTAATTGTATCTGCTTAGAAGGTATTTTTTTCATGCTTCTAAGTATTTTATTTCGTTTACTGAAATAGAATGTAACGGCTACTATTGCTATAACTATGAGGACAAATAAAATAATATAGAACATAGCGTCTTCTGATGTTCGTACAGTGTAAATAAGAGGATGCATATTAACTATTTCGTTTTACTAAAGCATAGAATTC
The DNA here is from genome assembly GCF_900312735.1 of Aquimarina sp. AU119. Classification (NCBI taxonomy): domain Bacteria; kingdom Pseudomonadati; phylum Bacteroidota; class Flavobacteriia; order Flavobacteriales; family Flavobacteriaceae; genus Aquimarina; species Aquimarina sp. AU119. Next base: position 71,436 of record NZ_OMPF01000023.1, read on the forward strand.
ATTTTCTAAAGGAAGATAGCCTTGATCATATACAAAATAATAGGTGTTACCAGTTTTGGTAACATAAATGCTTGTGAAGTGTTGAAAATCAAAACCCTTTGCAATAAGTTTTGTTTTGGTTGTTTTTGTTTTGTCTTTAGGGTTAAGTTCTCCCAGAATGCGATAATTTTTACGCAATAGATTATTAATATTACGTACTAGATTTTTACTATCCTTATTTAACTGGTTGTTATAAGCATTACGACAGTAATCGCTACAGAATTTTTTATCTGCACGACCTACGATTTTATCACCACAGACAGGACATTCTTTTTGCATAGAAAAGAAAATTGAGAATCGAATATACGATAAATATCCGTTTACAAATGACTAATATGTTTTAAAAGAAAATATCTTGAGCTAATCTAAAGGTATTAGCATGTGCTTCAATAATGATTTTAATGTCTGGAGAATATCCACCTCCCATAGAACACATTACGGGAATGCTAAGATCTTTGCAGGTTTGCAGTACAAATCGATCTCGTTCTGCACAGCCATCAATAGTACACCCCAGCTTTCCTAACTTATCTGTAGCTAATATATCTACACCAGAGAGATAATAGATGAAATCAGGTTGTTGATCTTTTATAAGTTTGGGTAACCTTTCTTTTAGAATCTTAAGATAGGCTTGATCATCGGTTTTATCAGGAAGGTCAATATCCAGGTCTGACTTTTCTTTTTTGAAAGGATAATTATTGGCTCCATGCATCGAAAAAGTAAACACAGAAGGGTTATTATCAAATATCTCTGCTGTTCCATTACCTTGATGTACATCGAGATCTACAATCAGTATTTTTTTTGCTAAACCTTGCTGTAGAAGATATTTCGATCCTATTGCTTGATCGTTGAGTAAACAGAATGCTTCTCCTCGATCAGTATATGCATGATGAGTACCGCCAGCTATATTCATAGCGACACCATGTTTGAGAGCATATTCTGAGGCTTTTATAGTGCCATCAGCAATGATTACTTCACGATTGACTAAGGCTTTAGATAGTGGAAAACCAGTTTTACGAACGGCTTTGGGTGATAAAGACAATGAAACAAGACTGTCATAATAAGCAGCAGTATGCACAGCCAAAATGTATTTGGGATTTGGGATTTCGGGTTTAAAAAAATTTTCCTTGCTACAGGTTCCTTCATGAAGCAATTGCTCTGGTAATAGCTCGTATTTAATCATCGGAAAACGATGCTTCTCTGGGAGAGGGTGTGTATAAATAGGATGGTAGGCTATTTTGAGCATAAAAAAACTGTTAATTGACCACAGCTTTTAAGTTAATATCTATGGTTTTTTTAAATTTAAAACTAGCTGCCAAATGTAACCCAAAAAAATCACAACCGAGATGGCACCAATATATCATAAGATGATAATGCCAGATTTTTAATGAACACTTATACAAAAGTGTAGATTATAAAGATATTGAATAGTGTTTGTATTGTGTTTTTAGAGAGAAAATCACAGAATATAACTCTTTATCTCTTTCGACGTATTCTACGTTTACTTTGAACTACATTATCGAACCAATAAACTTCTTCGGATAAATTGTCGGAATAGTTTTTTGAGGGTTTCGTGTGATCTCTAACATCAAAAAAGATATCAATTTTAACTGAAGTAGTAGATTTTGGAGTGTCCGAAAAATTAAAAATAGCTGTGCGCCATGTATTTGCTTTTCCTGAATAGATAAAATCCTTTTCAACACCTTTTTGAAATTTTAATGTAATCATTCCCTTTGGCCTTGGCGAAAAAAAGTCTATACTAAAAAATCGTCCTTCGTCAAAGCTAATTGTTTGACCAAATTTATTTACAATAGTAGAACCCCAATATTGACATTCTGCAAATTCGATCACTTTTATGGCATTTTTTGATGGATTGATTCCATCAGTAACAGGATTATCATCTATATATGCAACAAGTTTTGGTGTATTGGAAGTGATATTTTGCGTTAATATAGCTTCAAAATCTAAATTCAATTGTGCACTTGCAAGGTTAAGACTCAGCAGCGTGAATATTAAAATGTTTTTTCTCATGATTGACTTAATTTTGTTGGAAAATTACAAATCAGAGGAGGTATAATCTATACATATGATTAATTTTATATGATATATGTTTTTTACTGGGAGTAAGTGTGTTAATTTAATAGTTATACTATTGGATTATGTATTGTTTTAAGCATGGTTAATATTACATGGTTTTAATCTTCGAACTTTCTAAGAAAGTATTTATGTAATAAAGAATCATAATATCCATAAACATAATACCCATTAAATTTGAATACGGTTTCAGCTTTTTCGTTATATATATCTTCAGAAAAATCCTTGATTTTATCAAAAGCATTGGTTGGCACTTCACCTTCTAGATGAGACATTTGTTCATCAAATAGACAATGGATACGAGTAGATATTGTTGATGCATAGCTAGCATAAGCATAATATGTTGGGGTCGCAAAAGCATTCGCTACTCCAAAAGCAGCACCTCCAACAGCACCAAACCCAAATCCAACCATAGGAGCACCTCCTCCTCTTATTTCTTTTACTCCTCCTAAGGTAAGTTGTATTGTATCTTTTATATAGTGAGCAGAAACTCCGATTTTTCCCGATGCAATTTTTCTCAAAAACTTTTGTGTTTTTTCCATTTCTCTATACCCATTATACATTGCTCCTTCCTGTATAATAGGTGTGTTCTTAAATGTAATAGTATCTTTTCTCCCTAAAGCAATTTCTTTAATAATTTCATTGGATGTCAAGTCGGTAGCTTTAAACTTCATTTGACCTCTAATACCAATAATTTGATATAATCTGTTTCTTGATAGAAAAGAGTTCGATTTAATGAATGCTTTATTGGTTTTATTAATGTCTTGCAATACAGGTTTTTTTATATTGGATATTTTGTAATTAACAGTATCTAGATTAAGAGTTAATACTTGTGTATACTTATTTCCTACGTCTAGTGTCACTATAATAGAGTTGTCACGCCTATAAAGTTTAATAGGTTTTGAAGTTACTTCCAAGGAATTAGGAATGCCCTCCTCTATATATTCAGTATCAAATATTGCTTTGCTAATCCCTCCTTGAGATATTAGAAAGGATTTATATAGTGACGTTATTTTGTCATATTTATCAAAGAATTCTTCATTAGTGAGATCATATGTTAAAGTCTCTTTTTCCCCAATTGGTTTTATCTTGTTGATATTTAGTATTGAAGTCTTTTTAGGTATAGCTAGAATGAAAATTTGATTTTTATAAGTAAAAGCTTTTAGAAAACGTTCTTTTTCTGATAATATAGTAGTGGTAATAAGCTCAATTTTTGCTTTTTTGGTATTTATTTTAATAAGCTCCATTTTCTTTTTAGAATCATCTGACAGTAAAAACAGATATTTGTTTTCACCTGAATTTACTTTTTCTAAAATATTTTTAGCCTTTGACTTTGGTCTTTCAAATTTTTGTTGATCTATGATCTCAAAACCTGAATTGTACTTATTAAAATAAATATCTTTCCTGTCTGCAATGAATAGTGATAATTCGTTGCTTAACGAGTTAACAATCGGGATAGATTCTCTTCTTTCGCTTAGATTTGATTTTAAGCGCAGCTCATCTTTAGAAATTAATTCTTGTGAGAAAGAAAATAAGACAAAGGAAAAAATCGATATTAGGGTAAGAATATTTCTTTTCATAAAATAACATTATCTTCTTATGAATGTCATAAGAATCAGATTTGTTACCAATTTTGCAACTTTTTTTAAAAAACTAACTAACGATCGCGCCTGGATTTACGTTGTCTTCGTCCGGATTTAGAAATACGATTTTACCTTCAGGATTTTCTGTCATAAGGATCATGCCTTCGCTTTCTACACCACGTAGTTTTCTTGGGACGAGATTGACCAGTACGGTTACTTTTTTACCCACGATTTCTTCAGGAGTAAAATGCTCAGCAATTCCAGAAACTATCGTTCTTGTGTTAATTCCTGTATCCACTTTAAGGACCAGAAGTTTCTTTGCTTTAGGCATTTTTTCTGCTTCTACGATGGTTCCTACCCTAATATCTAATTTGGTGAAATCTTCGAAAGTAGCAGTTTCTTTCTGTGGCTCTATGGCTTTTTTTTCTGCAGCGTTTGCCTTTTTAGTAGCTTCTAATTTATCTAATTGGCGTTGTATTTCTGCATCTTCTATTTTTGAAAATAATAGTTCTCCTTTTCCAATTTGATGTCCTTCAGGGAGTAGTACATCTTTTGTTGCAATTTCTTCCCAGTTTAACCCAGAATGATCAAGAATCGATTTTAGTTTGCTACTTGTGAATGGTAGAAACGGTTCTGATAATGTGGCAAGTGCCGAAGCAATTTGTAGTGCTACATACATAACAGTTTTAGTACGTTCTTCATCAGTTTTAATGGTCTTCCATGGCTCTTCATCTGCTAGATATTTATTTCCTAACCGGGCTACATTTAATAATTCCTGACTAGCTTCTCTAAATCGATATCGTTCTATAGAACTCGAGATCACAGCGGGATAGGCTTTAAGCTCTGCTAGGGTTTGTTTATCAATTTCAGATAATGTGCTTGGCGCCGGTATGATACCATCATAATATTTATTGGTTAATACAACCACTCTATTAATAAAGTTACCAAATATGGCTACTAACTCATTATTATTACGCGCCTGAAAATCTTTCCAGGTAAAATCATTGTCTTTGGTTTCAGGAGCATTTGCTGTAAGCGCATATCTTAAAACATCCTGTTTATCAGGAAATTCCTCAAGATATTCGTGTAGCCATACCGCCCAGTTTTTTGAGGTAGATAATTTATTTCCTTCAAGATTTAAAAACTCATTGGCTGGGACATTTTCGGGTAATATGTAACTTCCTTCTGCTTTGAGCATACTCGGGAAAATAATACAGTGAAACACGATATTATCTTTTCCTATAAAATGAACTAATTTGGTATTTGAATCTTTCCAATAAGGTTCCCAGTCTTTTCCTTCTCTTTCTGCCCATTCTTTAGTAGAAGATATATATCCAATAGGAGCATCAAACCATACATATAACACTTTTCCTTCGGCTCCTTCTACCGGCACAGGAATACCCCAATCTAAATCACGAGTTACTGCTCGAGGACGAAGTCCGTCATCTACCCAGGATTTGATTTGCCCATACACATTAGTTTTCCAATCTTTTTTATGACCTTCTAAAACCCATTCTCTTAGAAAACTTTCGTATTGATCCAATGGCAAAAACCAATGCTTTGTTTGTTTGGTTATTGGTTCTGCTCCGGAGATAGTAGATTTTGGATTAATTAAATCTGTGGCATTAAGAGAACTACCACAGTTTTCACATTGATCTCCATATGCTTCTTCATTACCGCATTTTGGACATGTACCTGTTACAAATCGATCTGCAAGAAATTGATCAGCTTCAGGATCATAGAGCTGTTCTGAAGTTTCTTCTATAAACTTACCATCTTTATAGAGTTTTTTGAAGAATTCTGAAGCAGTTTCATGATGGATAGGAGCAGAGGTTCTCGAGTAATTATCAAATGAAATCCCGAACTCCTCAAAGGATTTTTTTATAATAGCGTGATATTTATCAATAATAACTTGAGGAGAAACTCCTTCTTTTTTAGCTCGCATTGGGATTGCAGCACCATGCTCATCACTACCACAGATAAAAGCAACATCTTTGCCTGTAATTCTTAAGTAACGTGAATAAATATCTGCAGGGACATAGACACCCGCAAGATGACCTATGTGAATTGGGCCATTGGTGTATGGTAAAGCTGCTGTAATCGTGTATCTTCCGTTTGTGCTCATAATGCTAAAAAAATAAGGCACAAAGGTAATAAAAACACTTGCAAAATATGACCACAGCAACGTCCAATTATTTTGGACACTTACTGTGGTCTTGTATGTTGATTTATGAGATTACAATCGACCTGCTAAAATTGCCGATATTGGTCTGAATTTGATATACATATGGTCCTGTACTTAATCTCGTACTTGCCGCTTGTTTTACGTCAATTACCAAATCATCTCCTTCCATAAGCATTTCATTACTCAATATGGCAACTTGTTGTCCAATTACATTGTATAGCGATACTTCGACATGCATTGTCATCGGACTTACAATATTAATATACGTTTGATTATCACTGTACGAAACAATATGGGTTAGATTTTCTCCATCATTTGGAATGTTAGAAGTGGTGCCAGAACAGTTAAATCCTAAATCTAAAGATTCAAAAGGACCACCATCGGTATCTAATAGTGCTCTTCCTACCATTCCTTCATCAATACATAGCCAATCTTTCATAACCGAGGCATACACTCTTCTAAAGTCCATGGTATTGGTTACATTTCCTCCTCGTGTCAAACTATTTAAGTCAGGATGATCCCCTACAAAACCATTTCCGTTAAGCGCAGTTCCAAAGAACATGGTTGGTGCCGCAGTACCATGATCTGTTCCCAGAGAACCATTTTCTCTAAATCGTCTACCAAATTCTGACATGGTCATAGTAAGTACTTTATCATCCCATCCGGCAGCGGTTAAATCTGCATAAAAATTATTTACAGATTCAGAGAATGAATTCAATAACTCCTGGTGTCTTAGCGGTTGATTATTATGAGTGTCAAACCCACCTAAAGTAATCAAGAATACTTTGGTACCTAGGTTTCCTTTAATTAATCTTGATATGATACTGAATTGTCGTCCTAAACTGTCATCCAGGTATCCGCCAAAATCAGAAGATCTATTGTAAGCAGCACTAATCACTTCGGCATAATTGAAGGTCGTATTTGTTGCTTCTCTTAGGAATCTTAATCTATCACCATAAGTACACTCATCAAGTCCTTCTAAATCGTAAAAAGTTTCATTTTCTATAATTTGAAGTAATCTATCCGGATTAGAAATCGCAAAAGAATAATCACTTTCAGGACCTTTAAAAATTAAATTTCCAATACTTCCTATCTGAATAGAAGGAGGACTTGGGGGTGGATTAAAAAAGTAATCAGGATAAATTTCGCCAAAATATCTACCCATAAACCCGGTACGATCATCTTCTCGTAGATTAGTGTTTGCATAAATATCTGATCCTTTAAAATGTGATAACGATGAATCTTCATATCCAACACCATGAACTACTTTCATTTTTCCGTCACCCCATACACTTTCAAGCTTATTCATGGGTTTTGGCATAGCAAAATCATCATCAAGAGTAATAAATTCACTGGGTGGTATTCGTATTAAAGGTCTTGCATTGGCATATACATCATAATCATAAACTGGGATTATGGTATTAAACCCATCATTACCTCCACTTAAACGTACAAAAACACAAATATTATCGTTTTGAGCTTGACTTAGCGCTATAGATAATGGAGAAGGTCTTGAAACCGAAAGCGGTGTATTAGCAAGCATCATCGATCCTCCACCTGCTAGCCCTAAGGCTTGTAGAAATGATCGTCGGTTCCATTTTTTATGATCGTCGGTATTACAGTTACCGTCTTTGTCTAATTTTATATTTTGATTGTGATTAGTTTCACACATGGCAATTTTATTTAAGTTGAAATTCAGGGATGTCTACAATGTAGTCTAAGAACGCAAGAAATTGTTCTGATACCTCGGGTCGGTCTAGTCTCCATATCGCAGGGTCAGTAGCTCCTACGTCATAATAACTGGGAGGAAAGGCTGGAACATCTCTAAAGACACCAGAAATTTCATTAAAAATAACAGGGTCAGCTATACCTCGAGGGAAGAAGTAATTTACTAATGCTCGAACTACAATGTCCACTTCTGAACCACTTAGCGTATTGACAAGATTTCCTTCAGATAATTCTCCTATGGGTAAACCTACAACAAAATCTCTAAATTGTTGCTGATCCTGAGCCCATGCTCTATTGACAATAAATCTTGCACTTTCCCAACGACCTATTAAAAGGTCAGGACTAATCCAATCTTCATCACCTTGCCAACCTTCTACATCTACAGGATTTAACACGTCCTGTCCCAAAATGCGAACAGTACCTCGTACATAATCATTAACGTCTGTATCAGATAATGTAAACCCTAATTCATTAAAAAAGCAAATCATCAAATCACAAGGACTTTTGATAATTGATCCTATTGCATTTTGATCAAAAAAGTGTTCACTTTTAAACAGCTGACTAAGTACCGGTGCAATTTGAAAACCATTGGTGATAAAAGTCTGAGCCATTTGATCAACTATAGCTTCATTACACGTAGGGCTCACAAAATATGCATATAATTTGGTGCAAATAAAAGTGGCTACCTGTGTTTCTCTCTGTGTAAATAAAATATTGATGACATCATCATATGTCCAGTTTCCGGTTTGCCCGAAAATAGTTTTAGATTCGTTACTAAATTGTGCTGGATTAAATAAAATATCACCCCATGGTATATCATTGGTATTTACATACCCGGTAAGTGCTTTTGACGTTTCCTGAATATCATCTTCAGTATATGCATTATCGACACCAAGAGTGAATAGCTCGTATAATTCTCGAGCATAATTCTCGTTAGGACGATCTCGTATATTTTCATCACCATTAAGATATACCAACATAGCATTGGTAATTCCTATATCTGATACAAAATCTCTAAAATTCCCCAATGAGTGCATCTGGAGAAGATTATAATATTGGTATTGATAAGCAGGACTTCTATAAACATCGTCTTCTGTAACAAAATGATTGCTCCAAAATAGCGTTAATCGATCTCTAACTTTGTTTTGTATCAAATCACCAACCATTTGGTTTTTCCATTGGCGGCGGTAGAATCCAACAGTGTTTTCTTCATTAGCGTTTTCGGCCGCTTCAAACTGGTCTCTATTCCAATTCCACCATAAAGGTTGAGCTGTAGGAATTAAAGCAAGAGCGTCACCAATTAATTGATCTATTAACGCAGAAGGAGTCTGCGTTAAGGCAGCCGTAACTTCGGCTTTTGATGCTCCAAAAGCAATCCTACGATACAAATGATGAATTTTGTTTACGTTCCAGGGATTAGCTGGAGAAGGGACATATTCGGCTAAAGAAGCTAGATTACATGTAGTATCTGACATCATAGACAACAGGTTTATTAATAGAATTTAGGGACAAAATTGTGTACAATATAATAGATTATAACGAAAGTCTTTGTTAATTAGTATCGTAAAATTGAAAATTTAAGAAATGTTTACCCCTGATTCTGTTAAAGTTGGAGATAAAATAGCTATTGTTTCTACGGCTAGAAAAATTAATATGAAAGAAGTGCGTGAAGCAATAGCACTGCTAAAAAGCTGGGAACTAGACCCTATACTGGGTTCAACAATAGGAATAGCAAACAACCAGTTTGCCGGGACAGATCAAGACAGAATAGAGGATTTTCAAAGAATGCTTGATGACAAAGAAATTAAAGCAATTTGGTGTGCACGAGGAGGTTATGGTACAGTAAGAATTATTGATCAGATAGATTTTTCTAATTTTTGCAAATCCCCAAAATGGATTATTGGATATTCTGATATTACAGTATTACATTCTCATATTCATACTTTGGGAATACGGTCATTACATGCTCCTATGCCAATTGATATTCATAAAGGGACCAAAACAGCGCAAATTTCTTTGAAGGATACTATTTTTGGAAAAAAAATAAAATATACTATCCCTTCTTCAAAAAAGAATATTGCTGGAGCCTGTACAGGTCAATTGATAGGAGGAAATTTATCTATTCTATATTCTTTATGCGGTTCAGCATCTTCCTTAGATACTTCGGGTAAAATTTTATGTATCGAGGATTTAGACGAATATTTATATCATATTGATCGAATGTTATATAACCTTAAACGAAACGGTTATTTTGATAATCTATCAGGATTAATTGTGGGAGGGATGACCAACATGCATGATAATAATATCCCATTTGGTAAAAAGGCAAAAAGGATCATTTTGGATATAGTTTCAGAATACGATTTCCCGGTTGCATTTAAATTTCCATTTGGGCATATTGAGGACAATAGAGCTCTGGTTTTTGGTGCAGAAGCCTCTCTTACAGTAAAACATGATGAAGTAGTATTAGAATATATATAATTATGGCAGAACATAATGCTCTAGGTAAAAAAGGAGAAGAATTAGCAGTTAACTTTCTTATCAATAAAGGATATAATATTTTGGAGAGAAATTATAGATATTTAAAATCCGAAGTAGATATCATTGCCAGAAATGAAGATATAGTAATAGCAGTAGAAGTAAAAACACGAAGTACACCAGAGTTTGGAAATCCACAAGACTTTGTAAAGCCTAAGCAAATGCAATCGTTGGTTAGGGTTATGGATCATTATATTACAGAACATGATTTGAATGTAGAAGTACGTTTTGATATCGTAGCGATTATAAAAAATAAACAAGGAACCAATATTGAGCATCTTGAGAGTGCATTTTATCATTTTTAGAAGAATAAAATCGTGCTAATGTATACCCTAGGTCGAGAATTATTTTTAATCAAATAATTTTACGTAAGTTTTAATTTCTTTTTAATACAAACTATGGATGTTATTGATTTTGTGGTCTTTTTGGGAATTAGTCAAGGAATATTTTTGGCAATAGTACTTCAGGTATTACAAAATAAAAACAGGTTAGCCAATAGAGTATTGTCAATGATTTTAATTATCGCTTCTATAATGCTGACAGGTCGATTTTTCTTCACTGTGGGGTTTCCCAATATATTCTTTTTTAGACTTGCTCTTTTTGTGGATATACTAGTTTTTATATTTGGACCCCTATTCTACCTTTATTATCGAAGATTGATATTTAATGAAAAAACAAAATATGTCTTAAAGTACACTTATTTTATTCCGGCATTAGGGATGGTAATATATCATTTATGGACATATCAGTATTCTTATGATGAATTTTTTTTGATGTTTCAGAACGGAAGCCTTACGGGACCTTTTTTAATTGTAGAAACCGTTGGAATCATTTTTAATTTTTATTTTGGTTATCGTTGTTTTCAATTATTGAAAATGTATCAAAGAGAAGAAAAAAATAACGTATCATATTCTCAACATTTAGCCACATATCTCAAAACAATTTTAGTTATAAGCGCTTTGTTTTTATTGCTTTGGATTGCAAGTTATATATTGGCATATTTTTTTAATATTTATTCATCTTTCTTAAGTTATAATGCAATATGGATAGTAGTTTCTGTTTTTATTTATGTAATAGGTTTTTATAGTCTCAAACAACCTGATATTTTTAGAATGCCACTATTGCGAAAGGAACAAGCTAAAAATAGAGAAAGATTAGAAGGGCAGATCTTACAAGAATTAAAAGCAGGATTAGAAAAACTTATGATTGAAGAGAAAATATATCTGGATCATAAACTAACCCTAGTTGATCTGGCTAAAAATTTAGAAACCTCTACTAATAATGTTTCATGGCTTCTTAATAATATTCATAAAACAACTTTTTATGAGTATATTAATACGTATAGAGTGGGAGCATTTGTAGAAAAGATTAAGAGTGGCGAGCATCATCAACATACACTACTGGCATTATCAATGGATTCTGGTTTTAATTCTAAATCTACTTTTAATAAGGCATTCAAAATGATAGTTAAAGATACCCCAAGTAGCTATGTGAAAAAAATAGATTCTTTATAGATGTAAAAGGGTTTAGATGTACCCAAGTGGTCGATTTTTTTGTTTTTTGAAAATACTTTTATTGAAACTTTAAAAAACAAAGAAATGAGAACACTTTTAAAAAAGGTCGCGTATGTAACAACTTCGTTAGCTCTCTTATTTAGTATTTTGCTATTACATCTATCTTGTAGTGGAGATGGGATTAATCCTGATCCCGAAGTAAAAACATTAATTAGTGATTTTGCAGGGAATGGTGCAGTATCTGTTGATAGAATTGGAAATGTATATGTTTCAGAATACGGACGGTTTGTAGATACAGGAGGTAGTGGTACTCGAATTTTTAAACTATCTCCAAAAGGAAAAATTTTGGATACAATACTTGGCCTGTCAGGACCTATGGGAACTGCAAAAGATTCTAAAGATAATTTGTATGTTAATAATGCTAATAATACAGTAAATGGTCAAGTGTTACAGATAAAACCTAATGGAGATCGTGAAATTATTGCAACTATAGATGGATGGCCTAGTAGCATGACTATAGATTCTTATGACAATTTGTATATTTCTAATTATACGGCTCCTACGGTTCATAAAATTTCTTCTAGCGGCGAAATGACAGTATATGCAAACGATCCAAGATTATTAGGAGGTGTGGGGATTGATTTGGATAGTAAAGGAAATGTAATTGTTGCTAATTTTTATACGGCAGATATTTACTCTATTGATAAAAAAGGTGAGATTTCTTTGATTGCTAATATACCAGATATTGTAATTCAGAATTTTGGTATTGGTTATATTACTGTAATAAATGATACTATTTATGCTACAGGAATTGCTGTAAATTATATTTATAAAGTTTCAATGAATGGTGAAATAGAAATTCTGGCAGGTACTGGTGAAGTTGGACAAGTCGACGGCCCTTTGTTAGACGCATCTTTTCATAATCCAAATGGCATAGCTGCTAACAAATACACTAAAACATTATATATCTCAGAATATACAGGAAGTGGAGGTGTGCGTAAAATAAAACTGTAACCAAATTAAGTCTTTTTGATAATTTGTTTGGTAATTTAATGTAATAGCTGCTAAAAAAGAAAAATACATAATTTACATTTCTGGAAGTGTGATTTGATCCATTCGGTCGAAAAATATAAGATAATATGATAGCTTTGTAGTAAATCATAATCATTTTTTGATGCCAACTTTTGAATTCATTGACCTTATACTTTTTTTTGGAATAAGCCAGGGTGTTTTTTTAGCAGCTACTATTCAGATTATAAAGAATAAGAACAAGGCTGCAAACAGAATACTGTCGATAATGTTGATGCTTGCAGTTTTTATGCTATTAGGCAGAATGATTTTTTTTAAATTTTTGACGGCTAGATTATTTCAATGGGCTATTCTTATTGATTCGGTAATTTTTATTTTTGGACCATTATGTTATATGTATTTTAGACGATTGATATTTTCTAAAAACGATACATTTAAGCTTTCATGGCTTCATTATGGCCCCATTACTCTTCATCTTTTATTCTCACTGTATATTTTTTCTTTTCAAGTCGATGATTTTTCAGATAAGTTATTGTCTGGATATTTTAGCATATCTTTTTTACTTATCGAAGGCGCAGGGATTGTTTCTAATGTATACTATTGGATTCTTAATATGAAGATTTTAAAATCATATATTCATAAAGAGAAAAACCATGTTTCCTATACTCAAAGTCTGGTGTCATTTTTAAAGTTTTTTCAAATCATAATCTTTATCGTTATTACGGTTTGGATGATTAGCTTTACTTCTATGCAATTTTTTAGTTATTCTATAAAATTCATTAATTATAATTCAGTTTGGGGTACGATTTCTGTATTCATATTTGTAATTGGATATTATAGCCTTAAAGAACCGGAGTTGTTTAGAATACCTTTTCAAAAAGAAAAGACAAAATCACAACAACGGTTACCACAAGATCAGATTATTTCTATAGGAAAAGAGCTAAATTACCTCATCCAAAAAGAAAAGATATTTTTAAAACCGAATTTAACGCTTCGCGATCTTTCCATACAATTAAATACTTCTACTCATAATATTTCGTGGTACCTTAATCATGTATCAAAAAGTAATTTTTATGACTACATCAATCATTTTAGAATAAAAGAATTTTTATCAAAAATTGATAATGATGAACACCTTCATCATACCATACTTGCCATTGCTATGGAGGTAGGCTTCAATTCAAAATCTACTTTTAATAAGGCCTTTAAATTCGAGGTTAATGATACACCAAGAAATTATATTAAAGGATTAAAAGTGGCTTAAAATAGGTGCGAATACATCCAAACCGTCGATTTTTAGAAAGGGTCTAGATACTTTAGAGCAAAACTTAAAATCATTCATTATGAAAACATGTATTAAAAACATTAGAGTAAAAGCATTGATGCTTTTTATGGTATCCACAATATTAGTATCCTTAATTTCTTGCCACGGAGATGGATTTGATCCTGATCTCGAAGTAGAAACTGTAGTTTCTCCTTTTTCTGGTAACGATGCAGTTAGTGTTGATAAGCATGGTAACATTTATGTCTCTGAGTTTGGTCAATTTGTCGGGTCAAACGGTAATGGAACCAGGCTTTTTAAAATATCCAAAAATGGAGATGTTACAGAGCTAGCTTCAGACTTAACGGGGCCATTAGGAAATGCAGTTGATGCACAAGGTAATCTATATGTCGTTAACGGGAGTGGAGATGGAGCAGGGGATATTCTAAAAATTACTCCGGATGGTACACAAACTACGGTAGCTATTATTGAGGGTTTCCCATCAGGACTCACTTTGGATCATGATAATAATTTGTATGTATCAAATTTTGCAACTCCAACAGTCCATAAAATTACTCCAGAAGGCGAAGTAACTGTATATGCATCTGATCCAAAATTAGCAGGTGGAGTAGGTGTGGATTTTGACCGTAAAGGAAATCTAATTGTTGGAAATTTTGCTACAGCCGATATTATATCAATAGATCAGGAAGGAAATGTTTCTCTTATCACTACTATTCCTGATGTAGTGGTTAATGGCTTTGGAATTGGATATATCACTGTAGTTGGAAATTCTGTTTTTGCTACCGGGATTGGAGTAAATAAAATATTCAAAGTTTCTATGGATGGGACGACAGAAGAATTTGCGGGTACAGGAGACCCTGCACAAACTGATGGGTTACTAGAAGAAGCTTCGTTTAATGGGCCAAACGGTATTTCTTCTGATCCTTATAATAAAGCAATTTATATTTCAGAATTCGGAGGAACCGGTGGAGTGAGAAAAATTAAACTCTATTAATTTGATATCAAGGGGTTTTCCTGTATACATTCGGTCGAATTAATCAATAACACTACTTAGATTTGTGATTAACTATAAGAATTGTAATGGGTAGACCAATCTGTTATAATATTAATTATTCATCTTAAAACCATAGTGTTATGTTACAATTAATTTTAAATCAAAAAGGAGTACATGTATTATGTAAGCATCAACAAAAATCAGTTAAAGGAAAAGGAGGAAGAAATTCTCCTTGTCATTCTGGGGATGATTGTGATTTTGGTTTGGTGTGTGCAGGTTGTTATTGCAGACCAATTGGAGGGGCAGTTTGATTAAAAAGGGTAGAGGTTAATTCAATTTTAAATAAGAAGTTTAGACCACTTCTAACAGTCAGTATTTAATATTCTAAAAAAAACAGGGATGAAATTTCCCTGTTTTTTGTTTCATTTTGTATATAATTTTATGCCTATACAATGACTTTTAGAAGCGCGATGATTAGTGTAATTAATAATAAGAGTATACTTTTCATAACATTAGGATTTAGATATAAAGGGTTTTGCGATATCATAAGCATATTTAAATAAGTCTGATGAAGAACCACTTCGGTTCATAAGTAAAGAAATACTCATATTATATTCTGGGAATAAAATTAATAAAGATGTAGATCCTAACGCCGTTCCTCCATGATGAATGATTTGTGTTCCTGATAATCCTTCTATCTTGCTTTCTATGATATCATTACGCCATCCAATTGCATAATTTTGTTTATTGATTTGCCCATTTTTTAGAGCAGTAGGTTGTATAAGAGCATGCATGGTCTCTTTTCTAAGTAATGTATGGTTTAGAAATGCATTTCCTACTGTAACCAAATCTGTTGGGGATGCTAAGAATCCTCCGCCGGCCCATTTATTACTATTGTTTACTTTATAAACCTCTTTGTATTTTTTGTTTTCAATATCATAAAATTTTGATAGATGCTTTGATGGATTCATTTCCTTTTCTGCTTCAATATTTACTCCCAATGGATCAAATACAGATACTTGCATAAAATCCCGAAACTCCTTTTGTGCTGCACCTTCAATCATTGCACTCAATAAGGTATAGTTGTATGTACTATAGCTAAAATCTGTCCCTGATGGAAATAAGAGTTCATCATCATTAAAAATGCTCACACTTTCTTCTACAGTAGCATATTCTTCATTATTATAATATTCCCATATGGGGAAACAAAAACAAGTTCCATAATTACGTATTCCCGAAGTATGAGAAGCAAGTTGTTTCATTGTTACCTCAGAAAGATCAGTGTTAGCATAAGGTACAAATTGATTGACTTTAGAGTCAAAATCAAGCTTGCCATTTTGAAGTAAAACTCCTAATCCGATGGAAGTGACTGCTTTGGAGGTGCTTCCAATTCTAAATTTTGTATCCAAACTTGCTTTTGTATTATTTTCTATATCCTGGTACCCCATAACATTGGACCAAATAAGTTTGTTGTTTTTACCTACTGCCACAGAAAAAGCAGGTGTTTTAAGATTGTTGAATATATCTCTGAAAAGACTATCAGCTTTTTTTGAAATTGAATCCTGATGGACTTTAAGTGGTTCTAGAGTATTCGTATTAGGCAGTTGAGACCATCCCGTAGTATAAACTGCTATTGGTTGAAACAGGTAAAAACTTAGAGGAAGTAGTATAACCAAAGCTGAAATTATAAGTGTCTTTTTCATTTTATTAAATTTAAAATTGGATATAAGATGTACTGTCATTGAAAAAATATTCAATGATTTTGAGAGGTATTAAAAAAGGTTATGTGTTTAATCGAGTTGGGTTTCCATTTGCTTTGCTTTAAGCATTTGAGAAATTTTGTAGAGTAAAATGACTTCTAGAATAATAGTAGGGGTCAACATAATATATCCCAAAAAACCTAGCACAACAGTAGCCATACATCCATATGTAATAATCTCAAAAATCCCGGTAACCTTGGCCGATGTTCCTAAGGCATTTTGAAGGCGAATTACCGATATTCCTAACAAGACTCCAATAATACCATATGTAACTCCTTGTGCACCCAAGAGTATTACAAAATCAAATTCACCAAAATGTAAGGAGAGAATATCGTAGGTGTAAAAAACAATCCCCATCAGGATGAATATGAAAGAGGTAATTTTTAATAAATAATTTTTAAAAATTTTACCAGAAAGGACAAAACCTCTCATAAAAAGAATGATTGAAGTTAGGACTACAAGTTTTAAAATGCTATAAGCCGTAGTGTTGAGAATCATATTGTCCTGAAAATACCTTAGATAATCTACTACAAATTCTCCAAAACCAAGAATAAAATACACAATACCACTTATCCAGGATATTGATAATTGTCGTGTTAAAAAACTAGCTTCTTTACTATCGTCAACTTCAAGCAAAAATAATTTTTTAAATTCTTTGGTAACATTAGAATCTACAGTCTGGATTTTCTCTAAGTCATAATCCAAAGCAGATAATATGGTTTTTATAGTATAGCTCCTTGGTGTTACTTCTCCCGCCTCAATACGTTGTATAGTACGAACACTAATATTACATTGTTCTACGAGTTCTTCTTGTGTGAGTCCTTTTGATTTTCTTAGTTCAGATATTTTTATACCTAATGCTGGTTGATTCATGATTTTTAAGTTTTTAGTTACATTCTTGTGATCACTAGAACTTGATTTCATTTTCTTCAGCAATATTAAATTATAACATTAGGTTCTCAAATATTTTGGCTTGTCTTTCACCCGACATTCACCCGCCAATCTAGATATAGCAAACCTTTTCAAGGGTTTTAAAAATATCTTTAGAATGCGAAATATATGAATTATTCTATTGAATGTGTTATGATTTTTTCTAGAAATTACTTTTTGTAGATCATGTATTTGTATTTTTTAACCCGTAATAGATTTTCTAATACATGAATCGGGTTTAACTCTTTTAAGGTTAAATATAGTTGTAGCTATGCAAGTAGTAATTCTTATATATTTTGGGTAAGTATATTGATTATTGGAGGTGTATAAATTATGAATTGATTTTGCATATAGATAGAATATTTAAGAAATACTAAGCTACTCTTACTTCTAATGTTCTTAAATAACTTTTAACTTCAATGTACATTGCTTCTTTACTGTACACATCATCAATGTTGTTATAGCAATGATAACCAAAAGAATAATTCATAGAAAACTCTTCTATATCTATTAATTCTGGATTGTTTTTGTAGTTTTCTATTTCTTCGGTAAACCTCCTTTTTAGATTTGAATAATTTATTGCATACAATTTATTCGTGTTAAAATCATCTATCAATTGACCAACTCGATTATTTATCTTTTGTATCTGTTTCCAGGGATCTTTTAAAAAACTAAATTCTTCTCTTGCGCTCATAATCGATGTTGGTTTATTATTATAATTAGGGTGAAATTAAAAATATATACCTCGTTAAAATGTATTTGTCGACAAAACAAGCTAAAACTATCGTTAAAGTGTTGTTTTTTGTCGATAAATGGTTTTTTTTGTAAATGAGAACAAAAATTATACCCTGAATATTCTGGAGTGAAAACAGGTCTTTCTGCGAAAAAACATTGGATTAATATATGGGATACTGATTTTACCTAAGGTTTTACTTCGCTGATTACTGGTTGGATGGGTTGTAGTGCTTTTAATGCTTTATCAACAGAATTAATATTTTCAAAAGTTAATAATAAACGTAATCCGTTTCTGGTATTCTTTTCTTTCATCTTACACACTCCGGGATTCTGTTGTACAAATTGTAATACAAAGGTAAATGCAGGACTTTGATAAAATCCAGATTGTTGATCGCTTATGAAATAACCAATGAGTTTATTTTGTTTCATGATGATTTTTTCAATTCCGATGGCTGTAGCAATCCACTTAATTCGAACAGAATTTAGTAAATCCACTGCTTGATCTGGTAGTTCACCAAAACGATCTACTAATCGTTTTTCATATAACTGTAATTCTTCTTCGTTTTTAATCGAATTGAGTTCGGTATATAGATTTAATCGTTCGGTAATATTATTAATATAATCATCAGGAAATAGTAATTCAAAATCGGTATCGATTTGCGTGTCTTTTAAGAATACCTTATCCTTGGCTTGATCCTGGTAGAGTTCTTTAAATTCATTTTCTTTTAACTCTTCAATGGCTTCATTCAATATTTTTTGATAGGTTTCAAAACCAATTTCATTAATAAAGCCACTTTGTTCTCCACCCAATAAATCTCCTGCTCCTCTGATTTCGAGATCTTTCATAGCAATATTAAAACCACTACCTAGCTCAGAGAATTGCTCTAGTGCAGTTATTCGTTTACGGGCATCTTCTGTCATCGCAGAATATGGCGGAGTAATAAAATAACAAAATGCTTTTTTATTACTTCGGCCTACACGACCTCGCATCTGGTGTAAATCAGAAAGTCCAAAATTATTGGCATTATTGATAAAAATAGTATTTGCATTAGGAACATCCAATCCACTTTCTATGATTGTTGTAGAGACCAGTACATCAAATTCTCCATTCATAAAAGAAAGCATAAGGTTCTCCAGCTTTTTACCATCCATTTGTCCATGTCCGATAGCCACTTTTGCATCGGGGACTAATCGTTGCACCATTCCTACTACTTCTTTGATGTTTTCGATTCTATTATGAATAAAGAAGACCTGACCTCCACGTTGTATTTCATAGCTTACCGCATCACGAATAGTTTCTTCGGTAAATCGTATGACATTGGTTTCAATTGGATATCGATTTGGTGGTGGAGTAGTGATGGTAGATAGATCTCGAGCAGCCATCAAACTAAATTGTAATGTTCTGGGAATTGGCGTGGCGGTTAATGTTAATGTATCTACATTTTCTTTGATGGTTTTGAGTTTATCTTTTACTGATACTCCAAATTTTTGTTCTTCATCGATGACAAGTAATCCCAGGTCTTTAAACTGTACCGCTTTATTAACCAACTGATGTGTTCCAATGATAATATCTACTTTTCCGGCAGCGAGATCTTCAAGGGTTTCTCTTTTTTGTTTTGCTGTACGGAAACGATTTATATATTCTACCGTTACCGGAAAATCCTTTAATCGCTCACGAAATGTTTTAGCGTGTTGAAAAGCTAAAATAGTAGTAGGTACAAGGATAGCAACTTGTTTTCCGTTATCAACAGCTTTAAAAGCTGCACGTATAGCAACTTCCGTTTTACCAAAACCAACATCACCACAGATCAAACGATCCATTGGGCGCTCACTTTCCATGTCTTCTTTTACTGCGGCTGTAGCGGTACTTTGATCAGGAGTGTCTTCATAAATAAAAGAAGCTTCTAGCTCATGTTGTAAGTAGCTATCTGGATTATACTGAAATCCTTTTTGTAACTTTCGTTTGGCGTATAACTGGATTAGATTAAAAGCAATATGTTTTACACGTGCTTTGGTCTTTTGTTTTAGTGTTTTCCAGGCTTTAGAGCCCAGTTTGTAAATCTGCGGAGGCTTTCCGTCTTTACCATTGTATTTTGAAATCTTATGAAGAGAATGGATACTTAAATATAATACATCCCTTTCTCCATAAATCAATTTGATAGCTTCCTGTTTTTTGCCTTCTACTTCTATTTTTTGTAATCCACCAAATTTACCAATCCCATGATCGATATGAGTGACATAATCGCCCACTTCTAGATTAGTAAGCTCTTTTAAGGTAATCGCTTGTTTTTTGGCATATCCATTTTTAAGGTTGAATTTATGGTATCGCTCAAAGATTTGATGATCGGTATAACATGCGATATTGTTGTTGTGATCTATAAACCCTTGAAAAGCCGAAAAAACAATAGTTTCATATTGCTTTACATCAAGATCGGCATCGTCAAAAATATCATGAAAACGTTTTGCCTGTTGCTCGCTGACACAAAAAATATAATTCTTAAACCCTGCTTCATGATTTTCATTTAAATTCTGGATAAGAAGATCAAACTGTTTATTGAATGAAGGTTGAGGTTTTATGTCAAACTTTATAGAATAATCGGCTTTGGTTAATGGTCGATTTCCGATCTCAACCAAAGTAAAATTAAGCAGTTGTTTTTTTAATGTTTCAGAATTGGTAAAAAGCTCCTCTGGAGTAGCGTGTTTAATTTCCTTAGAAAGCGTCTTGAAAGCTTCTTCTGCTTTTTCAAAGTTTTTATCAATTCTGGCAGAAAACAGATCAATGTCTTTTGTGAAAATCACAGTCTTAGAAGCAATATATTTTAAGAAACTTTCACGGGTTTCCTGAAGCGCTTTATTCTCTACATTAGGAATGATTGTAATTTTGTTAATCTGATCTGTAGACAATTGTGTTTCTACATCAAACGTTCTGATACTATCAACTTCATCACCAAAAAACTCAATTCGGTAAGGTTCATCATTACTAAACGAAAATACATCTACAATCCCACCACGAACAGAAAACTCACCAGGTTCGGTTACAAAATCTACTCTTTTAAATTGATATTCGAACAGTACTTCATTTACAAAATCCAGAGATAATGTATCATTAATGCTAATCTTTAAGGTGTTTTTCTCTAGTTCTTTTCGGGTTACTACTTTTTCGAATAGTGCATCTGGATATGTAATGATTAATGCTGGTTTCTTACGAGAATTGATACGATTAAGGACTTCGGCTCTTAATAGTACATTTGCATTATCGGTTTCTTCTATTTGATAGGGCCTACGATAACTACCAGGGTAGAAAAGCACATTTTTATCGCCCAGTAATTGCTCTAGATCATTTAGATAATAAGCAGCTTCTTCCTTATCGTTAAAAATACATAGAAAAGGCTTTTCGGCTTGTTTAAAACTATGTTCAATGATAAAAGATAATGATGATCCAATACTTCCTTGCAGATGTACTTTTGTTTCAGACTGGGCAATAGCTTTCCCTAGTTTCTGTAATTGCAGAGACTGTGAAAAAGTTTGCGAGATTAAAGTTGCACTCACGTAGCAGATTTTGAAACAAATATAAGTGCTATATCAATGTCTAACAAAGAGATCATAAATTTCTTAATTGAATTGATGGATTAACCGATCAAAATCTGCTGTGTCATTATATACATTTGGAGAAACACGCATGGCATTACCTCTGAATGAGACAATAATATTTTCTTGCTTTAATTTTGCGTTCAGTTTTTCAACATCCATATGTTCAGGGAAATAAATTCCGAAGAGATGATGAGCCCTATGAAGATCATCTTCGATAAAGCATCCTAGATCTCTAAGCTTTTGTATTGCAGATGCAGATATTGTTTTGCAATATTCTTGTATAGCAGCCGGTGACCATTCTATTAATTGTTCGATAGCTCGAATCAACATTGGGGTTAATACAAAATTGCTGGATTCGCCTACCGAATATCGAGCAGCTTTTTCTTGATAACGATCTTCATATTGAGTCAATTTAGAGAAATCTTCGCTATTATAACGACTCATCCAATTATGTTCGATAGGGGTTCCGTCATTAAAAGCATCACTGTAGTAGGCCATTCCGATAGAGTATGGTCCTAACATCCATTTATAACCTCCACATATTAATGCATCTGGTTGGATTTCTGCAACAGAAAAAGGTAAAGCGCCAATACTTTGTGTGCCATCAATAATTAAAGAAGCGTCAACGGTTTTGGTTTTTGCTCTTATGTTTTTTAGATCAAATAAAGTCCCATCTGCCCAATGCACATTGCACATGGCAACAACTGCTGTCTTTTCTGTAATCGCATTAAGGATATTTTGATTCCATATTGCACCACGATTTTTAAAATCTAAAGGAGGCTTGATAATCGTGATAAACGCATCGTGTTTTTGAGCAATCTCTCGCCAGATATATACATTACTGGGGAATTGTTCATCTACAAGTATAATTTCACTCCCTTTTTGAATAGTAACATTATTTGCTGCATTTGCAATACCATAAGAAACAGAAGGGATTATAGCCATGTTTTTATAGTCTGGCGCATCGACCAAAGTGGCAAAACGTTGTTTTAGAATTTCTTTTTGAGTGAAAAAATCTTCTGGTAAAATTTCATTAGGTTTTGACTTCTTAACAACAGAAGAAAGTCCAACTTCTGTTACTGATTTTAATTGAGGAGCCATGTATGCCCCATTAAGATAAGTGATGTCTTCAGAAAGATCAAAGTGATGTTTTTGATGTTGCATTCTTCTATTTTAAGTTGAAAATGGTGTAAATCAAAGATGAAGTTATTAATACTCATTGATCCCTGTAAAGGTATACATATTCAAGATATTAAAAGAATAGGGTAAAAGTTAAAACTATGCTAATTAAGTGAGACACTATTTTGAAAATTGGAAAAAACATTCAAAAAGGCAAGCCGAACTTATTTCGTTGAATATCGGTATTTGCTTTTAATACTTTTTTGCATTGATGATATAGTACAAAGATGTCAATGATTTGGTAACATTTTACGTTGCTGAGGCATATACTTCTATCGATAAAATTAAAAACGAAAAAAAATAAAAATTTTTTTCCCAGTCCCGAAAAATGAAACTGGCATGTTTTAATATTGCGATGTGAAACAAAATAAAACAATACAATGAAGATATAAAAACACTACCCAATGACTCATTCCTAATCAGGGTAGGACTATAGGTTAGGATGAGTATTGGATAAGTGATGGGGGTTACCCATCCCCTTCATTATTTCAGTGACTGACTGATTTTTTGCAATGCTTAAGTCCTCCCTTAATTAGGGTTTGGGAGGATTTTTAAAGAACGGTTATAAAGATAATCAAACTTTTATAAAAGACAGATGTTAACAGAAATTATGAAGTATTAAGATTGTAGCCATAATTTAAAACATACACTATGGTTTTATAATAAGATGTATACATTTGCGGCTTCTTTTAGGACCCCAGAATAGAAGACGTACTAAACCATCTTTATTAAGAATAACAGAATTGATAAATGAATAAAGTCGGAAGTATGAGGACAGAAGTCAGAGGGTAAAACAAATCCCAAACTTCAGACTCCGGTCATCAGTCTTCTGGCTTAATAACCAAAAAATAATTAAGATAATGAAAAACATTCTATTCAGTATCCTATTACTTATGTCGGTACTAAGTATAGCGCAAACCAATACATTTCCTGCCAGTGGTAATGTGGGAATAGGAACGACCTCGCCAACATCAAAATTACAAGTTTCTGGAGGGTCAAATAATTGGGGTCAAACGATTCCAGGATTATCAACAGGTTCAATCCATTTAGACCCAGAAAATTCAAGTGACCATTTTGGAAGTGCAATAACATTCGGAGCTTCTGATACATCTAATGGAGAAAATGCTCAAGCCGGTATTTATGTTAGAAGTGATGGTAGTTATGGGACAAAAATGTACTTTGCTACTACAGATGCATATGTTTTAGGTTCTAAAACTGCAATGATAATAGATCAGAAAGGTAATGTAGGTATCGGAACAACTACCCCCGATCTTGGATTGGATATAACGGGTGGTGATACTTGGCAAATGAAATTATCTAATGCTTCAGAAACCAAGAGAATGCTTGTGGGATGGTATGAATCTCGAAATACAATGGAAATAAGTACATGGGGAGATGGAGTATATGAAAGTGTTCCTTTAAATTTTAGACCTAAAACAGTATCATTTAATGGTAATGTAGGTGTAGGAACCAAGACTCCAGATTCCAAACTTACTGTAAAAGGTAAAATCCATGCAGAAGAAGTAAAAGTTGATTTGAGTGTTCCCGCTCCTGATTATGTGTTTACCAAAGACTACAAATTATTAACTATCGAAGAAGTACAGCAACATATTAAAGAAAATGGTCATTTACCTAACGTACCATCTGCTACCGAAATGGAAACTAATGGTGTTGAGCTAGGGCTAATGAATATGAAACTACTCGAAAAGATAGAGGAACTTACACTGTATACCATTAACCAAGAGAAAAAATTGCAGGAGCAGCAAAAAATAAACAAAGATTTAGAAACTCGATTGACAAAAATAGAAACCGTATTAATGAATAATAAATAAAGAAGTCCGAGGTCGGATGACAGAAGAATTAGTTTCTGGTATGGATCATCCGACTTCCAGCATCTGTCTTCGGTCACCCGTATCTAGCTTTTAACTTAATAAAAACTTCGGACTTCGATCATCTGACTTCGGACATAAAAACAAAAAATGAATAAACTAGCATTACCTATTGCCTTAATTGCCCTTATAGCATCTGTGGCGTCTTTCTTTTACCAACAATCTTCTTCAGAATTAGTATATGTTGATGTAAATAAACTATTAGAAGGGTATAAAAGAACAGCAATTATAAAATCAGAATTTGATGAAAAAGCCAAAACCATGAAAGCCAATGTCGATAGCTTAATTGGGAGTTGGCAAACAGAACTCAAAGCTTATGAGAAAGAGCGAAGCGATATGAGTAAAAAAGAGCTGGAGTTAAAACAAGAGTTGCTTGCAAACAAACAACAGCAGATTAATAATTATCAGCAAGCCGTACAAAAACAATTGGTAGAAGAAGATAAGAAGGTGACACAGACTGTGATTAACGATATCAATGATTTTGTAAAAGAATATGGCAAGAAAAATGGATACAAAGTAATCTTTGGAGCAACAGGAAACGGAACTATCATGTATGGAGAAGAATCTGCTGATTTAACCGAGGTAGTTCTAAAGGAACTCAATGCAGAATTTGAAGGAGAGTAAAGTCAGAAGCCTAAAGACCGATGTCGGAAGTTAAGATCCCTGACACCCGACTTCGAACATCGGACAAAAATAGAACAATATGAAATTCAAATTCGAAAAGTTGATCATTTGGCAAAAAGCAATGGATTTTGGAGAAGAATTATATAAGATAACAAAAAAGTTTCCAAAAAGAGAAATGTATAATTTGACTTCTCAAACTTCAAGAGCAGTTGATTCTATTGCTTTGAATATATCAGAAGGATCGATCGGACAAACAAATCCTGAGTTTAAAAGATTTATGGGATATGCAATCCGTTCTTTAGCAGAAGCAGTAACATGTTTTCACAAAGCCAAAAGACGAGAATATATTTCTAATGAAGAATTTGACAAACATTATAGTAAAAGTTTCGAATTAATGAATATGATGATAGCTTTTAAAAAGAAAATTAAATGATGTAAGTCAGATGACCGAAGTCCGAAGAGGCAAGCCAAAAAGATAGATAAGTCCAAAGAACTTCCAAAATAAATAACATCCGACCTCGGACTTCCGACTTCGGACAAAAAATAAAACAGATAATTTGAACAAACTAATCATAATTTTAACAGGATATGTTCTTCTAACCTCCTGCTCCACCAAAACCTTTGATTCTTCAGAGGCATTATTAGTATATATCAAAGAACCAGGTAATGAATATGTGTATACGAAAACCGTAAATGGAGTTGATTTTTCATTGCTATATAAGCCGACAGATATACTAGTACATCAGGAAATTACAGGAAAGCCTAGCGAGGGCGAAATTGATAGTTTACGAAATAAATATAAAAAGTATTTGTATTTCACTTTATCAATGTCCAAAAATAATCAGGAATTATTAAGCAACGTGGCAAAGGATAAGCAACGATTTGGAGCCATGGTTAATGAATTAGCTTTTGGGATGGAGGAAAAAGTGCATCTGTATACTCCTAAAAAAGATACGATCATAATGGCAGATTATATATATCCAAGAATGTATGGAACAAGTGGAGCAACCACAATGTTATTTGTATACCCTAGAGAAGAAAAAGTAACAAATGCAGAGTTCATGACATTTACAGTAGGAGATGTAGGGTTGTATACGGGAGAAGTAAAATTTAAAATCCCAACAAAAATTATGAATAATGAACCAAAACTGAAGTTTTGAGACGGATGCTTGAAGACCGAAGACCGAAGTCTGAAGATTGAAGATGGAAGAGAAGCGTCATCAAAAACCTCGGACACCTGACTTCGGTCATCCAACTTCCAACTTCTGACAAAAAGTAGTCACACTGAGCTTGTCGAAGTGTTGTGAAAGTGCATATATAGAAATACATCCGACTTCGGTCAATAGTCTTTAGACTTGCTACCAGCTTCGGATATAAAAATAAAACATCGGACATCAGACATCAGTCACCCGACATAAAATAAACTAGAAATATCAAAATCATTCACCTAATGAAAAAAAGCATACTATTCCTTCAAAAGAAACTAAAAGCTTTGGTCATCCGACTTCGGTCTTCCAGCTTTAGTTTTAGTGTATCTGGCTTCGGTCATCGGTCTTCCGACCCCGGACTCCCAACCTCAGACTCCCGACCTCAGACTTCGGTCATCGGTCATCGATCATCCGATACTGGACATCAAACCTCGGACTCCCAACCTCGGACCTCAATCTCTCACCGGGCAATTGCGCTATTCTTTACATTAACCTTTCTACAGACGTTAATTCCGTACAACCAGTTATGGGCTAATAATAATGGTCCTAATGCTCCAGAGGCGGCAAGTTTCGAACCTGTAGATGCTACCGATATGGTAAATCTATTAACGGGTGACTTTTCATATGTATTGCCGTTACTTAATGTACCTAGTCCAGAAGGAGGGTATCCTATTGCATTATCATATCATGCTGGTATTGCCATGGATCAGGAAGCTTCTTGGGTTGGTTTAGGGTGGAATTTAAATCCAGGAGCTATAAATAGAACAGTTAATGGTTTTCCCGATGACTATCGTATGGAGGGAATTGAAGAGTTCTTTTATGATAGAGGAGGTGTTGAATCAACATCTTCATTAAATATTAATTATAGTTCGCCAATTGGAGTCGTTTCGGTTGGGTTGGGGTTCTCATGGGGCACGAATAAATCATTAGGAGGAAATGTGAATTTGGGATTAGGTGTCGCAGGTTTAGGAGGGAACTTAAACATAGGAAATAGAGGGACTTCTGTCGGTTTGGGTTATGTTTCTGGAGGGATGTCTTTTGGGTTGTCAGCAACTAATTCGGGAAATGCTAGGACTAATTCAAGTTATGCAGCAGATAATAGTACAGGTATTTCAATAGGTAGTAATAGTGGTGTCGGACTTTCTCCAGAATCCGCCAAAAACAATAATTTAGGGTTAAATTTTAACCTTAGTAATAGTGGAGTAGGTATTGTGGGCTCTAACGGTAGTTATAGCAAGACAACAAATGCAGGAACAAACTCCAGTGTAGGGATTGAAAACTCTATTAGTTCAGACGATTACACAGTTTATACATCTGGGAATAATGCTAATATTGGAATAGCAAGCCCTATTGGAGTCTTTTCTGTAGGTTTTGGTAAACAAAAAATAAAATGGGACCTTAATAAAAATGAAATAGACTATGTTAATGGTCCTTTATATTTTCATAAGCCCTTAGAGAATGTTTATAGAGTGCGATGTGGTTTTTCTGATAGTACTCTTTCTTATGATATAAAAGAATATCCTCCTGTATTTTCACAACAAGAAGCTCAGAATTTATTATTATTTGCTGAACAAGATTTTTGTGCAGGAAAGAATAATCCAGAGATAAATCAAAGATGTTCATGTGAAATTGTGGAAGGAGTAAAATACTTTATGGATGTTAATGAATTTCCATTAGATAATTATCATTATACAGATTTGAACAAAAATAATATTGTTTTACCTAATATCGATGGATATAATGTACAAGCACAAGGAATTTCAGGTAATTTAGATCTTCGTTATTATGAAAATGGAAGTTTGTTTAGTTTAGAAAAGGACCATCCATTGTACAGGAGATATGATATTATAGATGGTGTTTCTCAGGTAAGTGGAGATACTAGATTTACATTTGAAAGCGCTCCTTCTTTTTATTTTAAAAATGAATTTGCTTCATATTTAGGAACTCCTAAAGCTTCTTTTAATTTTAATACTACAAATACTGATCTACTATCTTTTCACCAATCATCAGAAGCTAATGGACTTGGTAGAAGAATGACAGGAAATTATGTTACTCATTATACAAATGAGGAATTAAAAAACAACATAAATATAGCACTTCAAAAGGGGTATATGTACTCTAGAAATCAATATCAAATTTCTCAGCATCAAGATGAAGCTATTGCTGCTTTTACTGTTGTAAGTACTGACGGTAAAAGATATCATTATTCATTACCAGTATACAATTATGTAACAGCTACTAGAACAACTGGAACGGTAAAAAATAAAGAGGAAAAAGATGCATATTTTGAAAAATTACAGGAAACGCCATATGCTACGCATTGGTTATTAACTGCTGTAACGGGACCAGATTATATTGATATGAATTCAAATGGCAAAGTTGATAATTCAGATTATGGATATTGGGTAGAATTTGATTATGGTAAATGGTCTGAGGCTTATGCCTGGAAAGTGCCCTATGGTAAAGACTATATTGAGTCTGATGATGAAGAAGGTGTAAAGACACGAATTGAAGGATATAAGGATGTTTATTATCTGGATCAAATAAAAACCAGAACTCATACAGCTGTTTTTAGTAAGTCATTACGCTATGATGCAGTCGGGCATGAATTTAAATACAATTCTGTAGATTGGAATAATGCTGCAAGTGCATTTACAGAACGGTTTAAAATACCTTCTCAACAATTGTTGAAATTAGATCGTATAATATTGCTTAAAAACGCAGATGCTATAACCTTAAGTAAAGGTAATGAAAATGAAGGATCCGTTGTTTCTACTATGTTTCCTAGCCCTAATAGTGTTATGAAAAGCCATAGCTATAATTTATGGGGTAATGTTTTTAACACTAGCGACATATCAAATGAGGTACTGGACAAAGCGGTTAAAGTGATAGATTTAGACTATAGAAACTCAGTGACATCATTAGTTCAGGGCACACCTAATACAGTGCTTAATGGAAGGTTAACATTAAATGATGTATCCTTCAAAGGGAAAAGGAATAAAGGGTGTATTCCTCCATATAGATTTGATTATTACAATCAAACCACATTTGACTTAGAAAATAAAAATGATTGGGGATATGTAGATACTGTTCCTTGGGATTGGTCATTAAAAAGTATTACCACTCCAGAAGGAGGGACGATTGATGTGACATACGAATCTGATGATTTTCATCAACCTGCATTACAATTAGGAAGATTATTTTCTAGAGAGTTGAATTTTAGTTTTTTAACAGTTCCATCAGCAGGAAACAATCCTATAGATTCACCTAAAGAAAAAATACGAATACAGGTAGGAATAGATTCAAACGATTCTATGGCAGAAGGGCTTAGGTTATCTGATTATTTTGACCCCAGTAGAAAAATGTTTGTAGATATGTGGTTCTCTGGAGTAAGAAATTATCCTGGGCAGGGATATAGTAGATTCACTATTGATATTAATGAACAATATGCAGATATAGTAGAATGGAATCCGGCAAGTAATTATATGATTATAGAAGTACTAGCTTCTAGTCCATATCGAAATGAAGATTTTCGAACGGCAGTAAATCCAGTTTCAGCAATAAATGCAAATGGAGGTTATGGCGAGAATGAAAAGAAACCAAGATATGAGTTGGTTTGGAGAGCAGATGGAGATGGTAATGCATATTCCTTAGTTTTTAAGGTAATTGGGAATAAAGATGTTTTTGATCAAAAAGAAGGAGATATTAGAGTTAAAAAGCTTAGTGTTGGAGATGGTTTAACTAATTACGCAACACAATATTTTTATAATCAAGAAGGATATAATCAAGACCCTGAGAATTCGTCATATAGATCTTCAGGAATTGTATCTTTTATTCCTAATGATAATAATGTTCCTATTCCTTATGCTTCAGAATTACCAGCCCCAAAAGTAACATATGAAAAGGTTAGTGTGGTAAATTCCGACAATAACAATAGGCAGATAGGTAAATCAGAATATACATTTAATGTACTGAAAGGGAAAGATGCAGATGCGATACGTTTTGGTGATTTGTATGAAATAGTTGTTGAGGAAAGAGAACAGGAAAATGCATTTATAGACGGTGCGTATGGATATAATATATTAGCCTTGTCAAATTTGAGAGAGACTACGATACACGATAATTTGAGTGCAATAGGTCAATTAAAGGAATTGAAAATTTATAATGAAGTTGATCAATTGATATCAATATCTCAAAGTGAATATTTTGATAAAAATAATCGACCTAACAATCAAGGTATAGAACAAGTATCTTTTCAATCGTATAGAGAAACTATTAATATTGATAATTATTTTGAACGTAATAATAGAATATGGACTAATTATGATTTCAATTGGTTAATAGGAGGAAGTACCAAAATCACATATGCTCCAGCGCTAAAAAGACAAGTTAATGTCACTAACAATATAAAAGAAGAAGTAAGTTATGATAATTTTGATCCTGTTTCTGGGAAAGTTATAGAGACATCAAGAGTATTAAGTGACCAAACAGAAATAAAGTCAGTAGTAATTCCTGCATATAAGCAGTATAGCCAAATGGGAAGCAAAGTTGATGACCTTGCAAACAAAAATATGCTTGCTCAGACCACTGGAAGTCTTACCCAAATTAAGGTGGGGTCTGTATGGAAAACTGTAGGAGCAGGAATTGAGACCTGGAATAAAGATTGGACCTACCACAATCAGGATGGAACCACCCATACACCAACAAGTGATGCAGAAAAAATCTGGCGTAAGCATGAGAGTTATATTTGGAAAGGCGATATAGATGCCGATGGTGCTTATGTAGGGTATACTGGAGAATTTGATGGGTTCCAATGGAACGGTACGCAAACTAATCCAAAATGGATGAAGACATCAACGACAAATTTATATGACCATTATTCGATGCCATTAGAATCATCAGATATTAATGGAAATAGTGTGGCTACCAAAATGGGGGATGATGATACCAAAGTAATCGCAGTAGCCAATGCAAAATATACAGAGATGTTCTATAGCGGAGCAGAATATACTGTTGCAGGAAGTGCTACTGATTTTGATGGTGAAGTAAAAACTTCTGGTAGCGCAATCGAAGTTGCAGATGCTCATACGGGTACACATATAGTAAGAGTAAATGGAGGAGCAGGTTTCGAAGTAACCTTACCAGCAGATCCAGATCGAGTAGGTGAAAAATCAAAATTTAAAATGTCAGTTTGGGTACGTAAAGGACAAGAAAGTAATGTAAGTATGCGTGTTCAAGGCACAAATACTCCTTTTAATACTAATGAAAGTGTAACTGCTGGTAATTGGACCTTACTAAATGGATATATAGATATCCCTACAAGTCAGACTATCGTAAGCGTACAATCTTCTGGTGCAACTGATATGGATGATTTTAGATTGCATCCGGTTTCGTCTAACATGACTAGTTATGTATATAATGAATGGGATGAACTAAGTTATATCCTTGGAGCAAATAATCTAGCTACACAATATGAATATGATGATACAGGAAGGTTGATTAGAACACTTTCTGAAACGGTGGATGCTACTGGAATAGTAGGAGGTCTAAAACCAACTCAGGAAACAGAATATCATTATAAAAATATTGGTTGTACAACAGATGGTAATGAAATAGAACCGCCTCTTAACTTAAGTCTAGGAATACAAATTAATGGATTAACAGCTACAATAACTGCTCAGCCTTATAATGGTAGTGGTAATTATTCCTATCGATGGGCAGTGGGTAATCCCGGTGAATCAAATTCAAATTTGATGTTTGGTCCTTGGGGAAATTCCACTACAATAAATGTAGTTGATGAACTATGTAATCGAGTCTACTTTATTGCCGAAGTGAGAGATAATGTAACCAATCAGAATAAATCGATACAGACTTTTTATTTAGGGTACTGTAATACGGGTGGTGGAGAAGGAGGAGATGGTAATACAGGAATCCAATACTAATCAAGCTATTAATTTATATTTTAAATGAATGATATAATGAAAAAATTTATAATATTTTGTTTTGTTTTTGGTAGCGTTTTGTTTTCCAAAATGTATGGACAAGAAGATCCGATAAATTGTCAATATCCTTTCGAAGTAACCTTATATTTGGATAATGATAAGGATGGTAAGGGTGATCCTGCTACAGTTTTTACCGAAATCATATGTACCTATGTAGCACGACCCGGTGTTGTAACTCAAGCTGGAGATTGTAACGATAATGATGAAACTATACAAACCCCTGTCACTTGGTACCGTGATCAAGACGGGGATACCTATGGTTCTTATACGGTTACTACAACAAGTTGTACCCAACCTTCAGGATATATAAGAAGGAGTGGAGATTGTGATGATACTAATGTGAATATATTTAATGAAAGGACCTGGTTTATTGATGAGGATAATGATGGAAAAGGAAAACGAGGTAACAACGGAGTGAAAAGTTGCTATAAGCCTGCAGGGAATTATGTGCTCAATAATGATGATTGTAATGATAATGATGCTTCTAATTGGCAAAATTCGAATTGGTATGTAGATGCTGATGGCGATGGATATGGAGAAGGTAGTGTTGTAGTGAGCCCTAATTGTGAACCTCCAACTGATGGTAATACTTATGTGTCTAATAATGGTGACACATGCCCTGGAGTATTTGGTATGGAAAATGGTTGTCCATCAGGAGAGAGCGATGTCGATGAACCCTGGAATACCATAAAAGTTACAACATATGATATCAACGGAAAAGAAGTAGCAAAGAGCAAATCATATTTTGATGCGTTAGGCAAGGGAGTACAGTCACAAAGTAAAGATGTTAAAACTGGTAAAACCTGGGCATCACAAACGCTGTATGATAGTCAAGGGAGACCTGCACTACAAACACTAAGTGCCCCAACTAATAGTAATATTGGGCTGGATTTTTTCTATAGAGAAAATTTTATCCAAAAATCGAATGGTAATACACTAACCACAGCAGATTTTGAAAACAATCCCGAGAATCCCACTGTCGTAGGAACTCAAGACAATACTTTAGGTTGGTATTACAGTACTAATAATACAACAGAACCCTATCAGGATATTACAGATCGCCCATATTCTCGTACCATCTATAGTGATCTTAATCCAGGAGCTGCTTTGAAAACAATCGGCGGTAATAAAATCGATAATGAGTGGAAGAATGGATATGTCTTTTCTATGCCCGCCGGCCAAGAATTGTCAAAAGCCATAGCTTTTGGAGATTCTAAATACGATACGTATAAAGTGATCAAAACGATTGCTCGTGATGTACATGGGGTAGAGAATGTCGTGTTTACCGATACAGATGGAAGGACTTTGGCCGCTGCGCGTAGTGATAATGAAAGCGGAAATACAACATTGAGACCATCTACTGTGCAAATCAGTACACAAGGATTTGTAGATGTACATATCCCAACAGGAAGTACAGGGATACAAATAAACAATACCGCCGGAGTTGCTATCGATGTTTATAACCTGATTACAGAACAAATTATAAGTACGGCATCAGCAAGTTTACCTAATGGTTTTTATCGTGTCGCAATTCGTGATATAACTAGTTATACACCTAATACAGTTTCTGTGACGTATAACGAAAACTATTATGATTATAGCCTTAATGAATATGATAAGACAGGACGTTTATTATCATCTTATCAACCTTTAAATAAGCTAAAAAGCGAATACCAATATAACGCTTTAGGGCAATTAGAAACCACTACCAGCCCAGATGAAGGAGAGGCCAAATTCAAATATCGTCAGGATGGGCAAATTCGATTTTCGCAAAATAGCAAACAGCTCGCAGCAGGAGAGTTCTCCTATACGAATTATGACCAACGAGGACGTCCTGTAGAAAGTGGAGTGCTTGTAAATACTAATTTTGCAACCAGTGATCCAGATGGTGATTTACCTTCTGGAACTACTAAAGAACAACATGTTACACAATATGACCACCATGATAATACAGGATTAGCAGCAGCCTTTGGCAGTGATACGAGGCAAAGTAATTATGCCCAACAATCTTTTGTAGCAGGTAATGTGGCTAAAACTTATACATTAAATCCTGAAACGACCACCACTTGGTATAGCTACGATATCTATGGAAGGGTACAATGGATCATACAGCAAATTAATGGGCTATCCGGGGTAAAAACCATAGACTATGTATATGATCCCATTACAAGCCAGGTGACCAAAGTGTACTATCAAAAAGGAATAGCTGCAGAACAATTTATCCATAAATATACTTACGATGCAGACGATTATAGCTTAACTAAAGTAGAGACGTCTACCAATGATACAAGTTTTACCGAGCATGCATCTTACGAATATTATGAAACCGGAGGATTAAAACGAACAAATATTGCCCAGGGATTACAAGGGATAGATTATGTATATAATTTACAAGGAGCGCTAAAAAGTATCAACCACCCCAGTTTAGCAGGTACAAAAGATCCGGGAGGAGATGGTAATGATTTATTTGGGATGATCATCGATTATCATAACCAGGATTATCAACGCCCGTTGGATCATATAAAGAGCCCAAACTATGGGGTGAACCAATACAACGGAAATATCAAAGGAATCCGATGGAATTCTGATTATAACCCTATCCCAGATAAAGAACATACCTATAGTTATCAGTATGATCGCAACAATTGGTTAAAAAGAGCTGATTATGGTCATTATAATACTACGCGTAGTGTGGAGTATGTGGGTGGCGGTACTGCGGCCCAGGATAATATTACCACGACAGAGATTGTTAATGCTGGAAGTACAAAAAACCTATTGGCTAATGTAGCCATCACAATAGAACCAGGATTTCATGCAAAAGCTGGGAGTAGCTTTTCTGCAAAAATTGATGGTACAGAAGTAATTGTCGAAGCAGGTGAAATTGCAATAAATATCAATGGTGATTATAAGGTAGATGGTATCACTTATGATGCTAATGGTAATATCCAGTCCCTTAATCGTAATAAGCAAACAGAGGGCAGGAGTAATGTGATGGATCAATTGTCCTATACCTATAAAACCGATAAGCCTAATCAGTTATTACGAGTGGATGATGCAGTAACAAGTGCCACCAATGCAGATGACATCAAAGACCAGGATGGGGATAACTATGTGTATAATAGTATTGGCCAATTGGTACAGAATACTTCTGAAAATATTACCTATATTTACAATGCGAGTGGTTTGGTGACCGAGGTACAAAAAGATAACCAACCACTGGTCAAGTTCTTTTACAATGACAAGGGACATAGGGTACGTAAAGAATCCTATAATCCGAGCAATGGAAATCTAAGCTATACCGAGCATTATGTTAGAGATGCAGCAGGTACAGCCATGGCGATTTACCGCGATGGACAAGTGATAGAAAATACCATTTATGGAGCAAGTCGATTAGGGGTTAGAAAACCAGACGGCACACATCTGTATCAATTAACTGATCATTTGGGTAATGTAAGAGCAGTAGTAGGCAGAAATCCGCAAGGACAAGCGATGGCAATGAATAGTGCAACCGATTACTATCCTTTTGGGATGCCAATGCCCAACCGTACCCTGAGCGGAGCCGAAGGGTACAGATACGCCTACCAGGGACAAGAAAAAGATCCTGAAACTGGAAAGGAAGCGTTTGAACTTAGATTGTGGGATGCAAGGATTGGACGGTGGTTGACTACTGATCCTTATGGTGAGTTCTCTTCTCCATATCTAGGAATGGGAAATAATCCAATAAGACTTATTGATCCTGATGGAGGTAGTACAGATGATATTTACGCTTTAGGTGAAGATGGAAGTATTGAACTAGTGCTTAGAACAGATGACAATTATGATATACTAATTTCAGAACATAATGGATCTAGTATTGAACTGAGAAAAGGGATTTTAGATAATTCTTCGTCATTTTTATGGCCTAAATTTGATAGATTTGGTAAGCGAAAAGGTTTAGAAACTGGAACTAGATATTTTCTATATGATAATTGGGATAATCCAAAGGCATTCTTTGAATTTGTAAGCGATAATACCTATGTAGAATGGGCACATATTAGTACTAATTCTGGAGCACATTATATAGGAACTTCAAATCATTACTCAGGAACTTTTCATAATTTACAAATTGTTAACAATTCATATATCACTTTTAATAAATTTAATGATTGGAGAGAAAGTAATCATAGCCACCCTGATAATAATTGGGGGAAAGCTCATGATTTAGGGTTAGGTTTTGAAAATGCAAACCCTTCAGGATTTGACCCCGTGACTTTTAATCCAAATAATAATCCAGGTGATAGGGCACAAGCACATGCATTCAATACTGTTTATGGTATTAATGCTAAATATCATGTATATGACGTGGAAAATGAAAAATATATTCTTTATGATAATCAAAAAGTTCATAGCGTATTTCATAGTAGTAAGAAGAATTGATATGTTTTTTTTGTTGGTTTCTTTAACTCTCTTTAGTTGTTCTATTACCAAAGGAATTAGTCAATTGAAATCAACCCATATTATTAAAGAAAAAATTCTTTTTGACGTTATAGAAGATGCTAAAGTAAAAAACCATATTTCAGGTGATAGTTTAAATAATATGATTATATCTGTTGTTTGTCAGAATAAAAATGAGGTTAAAATAAATATATTACCCTTAAGCTCGTTAACAGATACTTATAACAATGACTTTGTTGGCTACTCTTTTTATAAAGACGGGATGATTGTTTTTTGGGGGGATAAGACAAATAATTGGATTGAACCAATAAAAAAAAGTAAAAAAAGAAAACTTTTTACCTCTAAAAAAATAAAGAAGAATGAAATTTATATACCAACTTTTGCTACTGGAGTAGAACACTATTTTTATACCTATACAGTATATAATAAGAAATTTAAATTAACAAAAGTAAATAATTCAACACCCGATTTAATGATAAGTAAAATGTTATTGAATTATTATAAATGACAAGACATGGGAAGCTATTTTAGGACGAGACAGAGGCACAAGCACAAGTTGCCCCTGCTCTCCGAAGAGTGATTAAATAAAAACGAAACGCTGCGTGAATGTCTCCCGACTTCCCCAGCTAGCGCTCGTCTATGACGGGTGCCATCAAAGCCAGGCAAGTTAAGATATGATAAAGTAGACAAAACAAAGCTATGGTATGATTAGTATCATAGCTTTTGTATTTTTATAATGTTTGACAAAGGCACAAGTTACAAACCATAAGTGTTCGAAACCTTAAAATTATGTAATTTAGGGAGAAACTATGAAGGTTTCAGAAGTTTTAAATTATATTCCAAAGGATGAATTAGAAAAATTATCATTGGACTATAAAGTGGATTATCAAA
>NZ_OMPF01000038.1:0-2192 GCF_900312735.1 Aquimarina sp. AU119
TGGGGCTCACCTCTTACCATTCCGAACAGAGAAGTTAAGCCCATTAGCGCCAATGGTACTACAATCGTGGGAGAGTAGGTCGCCGCCTTCCTTGAAAACCCTTCAATATCTATTGAAGGGTTTTTTTTATACATAAATGTAAACAAAATACTATATACAAGAATGAGAAACTTATCTTATTTTAAATATCTTTTTCTGTACGATTTCTGTTTTTTCTTCAAGATATATGGTTTATTGCTTATAAATTATATTATAATTAACATGTGTAGTACCTTGTAAATCATTAGTGTGTGCAAGAATTTAACGCTTATTTATCATTTGTGTTATCTAAATAACCATATGTTATATCATAAAAATCGTTATCATTTTTTTTCAGGAAACTTTATTTTTAAGTTTGAAAAAATAAACATAACTATATATTATGAGAATAATTACAAAATTACAAATTCTATGTATTGTATTGTCTTGTGCTGCACTTACTTCATGTAGTGAAGATGATGGCACTGGTATACTAGAGGTGGATGTAACAAATCAAAAACTTGAAGGTGATTGGAGTTTAGAATCACTTAGAATAGGAAATAGCACAAAGTCAGGAATTTTAAATGGTGAAAATGTCGAATTTAAATATACATTGAAAAATGAAGTAGCTACTGGTGGAGGAGATTATACAATGACTTTTTTTGGCAATGGAGATTTAAGAGAAACAGGGATATTTAGTGACGAATCAGAAACAGTTTTTGTAACATATAATGGAGATCGTTTGTTCGAAAGCGAAGAGAAATCTGTTACAGATGTATTACTAGAATATTCGTCTATATTTTTTAATAGTGCAGCATTAGACGCGAAATTTGGAGTCAATACAGATGGGAAGAGTATAACAATTAATAGTTCAAATGGGCAGTTATCATTGGATGTAACCTTTTTGGGAGACGATAAAATAAGAATTGCTTATCCTTTAACAGATGTTACACCTTTTTTCGGGGTAAGCACTTTAACATTGCCAGAGGATGATATAACAATAGATCCAATGATGCCTAGAAGAATTACTCTTGGAGAAGGTATTGGTATCGATGACGTGGCTGGAGATAATGTAAAGCCAGTATCGGGAACATTATATGCAATATTGATAAGATAATTACTACAATAAATTTAACTTATAATACAAAAAAAAGGTTCTTGTAAAACAAGAGCCTTTTTTTGTATTATTGTCTTGTCCTAAAATAAGTTGACACAAAATTAACTTATTTATGAAACATTCAGAACAACCAAGGAAGAAGCGTACACAACGAGATTACAATTTAGGCTTTAAATTAGCAGTAGTTGCCCAAGTTGAAAAAGGTGAGCTAACCTATAAGCAAGCACAAAAAGCTTATGGTATACAGGGGAGAAGTACTGTTTTGGTTTGGTTACGAAAACATGGTACTTTAGACTGGAGTAAACCAATTCAACACCAAATGCCAAAATCAAAAGAAACTCCAGCACAAAAGATCAAGCGATTAGAGCGTGAGCTTTCGGATGAAAAACTCAAAAATGAGATTCTCAATACCATGATCGATATTTCAGATAAACAATATGGTACTGGGATCAGAAAAAAGTTTTTACCCAATCAATCCGATGCATCCAGCAACAAAGACCAATAAGTCTGTCACGTTGTTGTCGATTGTTTGGGATCAGTAGACAGGCGATCTATCAATCACAAAAGCGATAACTGGCTCGTAATAAGTAACTTAGTCAGGTAAAACATCTGGTACAACAAACTCGGATGGATATGCCTAGATTAGGCACTAGAAAGCTATATTTTTTACTAAAACAAGAGTTTGATCGTCAAGGAATTAAAATAGGGAGAGATGCCTTATTCGATTACTTGCGTAGTGAATCCCTATTGATACAACCTAAGAAAAACTATACAAAAACCACAAATTCCAAACATTGGCTTAGAAAACATCCTAATTTAATGAAAGATACTAGTCCTTCAAGACCTGAAGAGTTTTTTGTTAGCGATATCACCTATATTAAAAGCAGAGAAAGAACTCATTATTTATCATTGGTTAGTGATGCTTATAGTAGAAAAATAATGGGCTACCACCTTAGTGATGATATGAGTGCAGAAAATGTGGTACAGGCCATAAAAATGGCAACTCATAATAGAAAAACTACTAAAGATCTGATACATCATTCCGATAGAGGTTTAC
>NZ_OMPF01000010.1:0-10443 GCF_900312735.1 Aquimarina sp. AU119
TCCATATTCCGCTCAGATAAGATTCCACTTCTTTTTGAGATTCACAACATTTGAGATGTTGTCCGATTACGGTGAGTGGTAAAAAAAATAATATTAAAATTAACTTCTTCATCATATTGTACACAACGGTTGGGCTATGAACAGTACGGGAGCAAACAAGCGTTTGCTTTCCGCCACTCACATAGCGAAATCTTTTTGTTTTGATTTATTTTTTCCTGTCCAGAGCAAAATCCAAAAGATTTTGCGGACTTCATAAAAATACGCAAACCTTAGCGTTTATGACCTAAGCCCGTATTGTTTATAGGTTTTGTTACCACCAGTTATTTATATGCGGAATAGAATAATATTTTCATATAAGACCATAGTTTGCTTTTCCTGATTGAAATTGTTCAAGTCGACTTTGAAAGCTGCTTTTTGTGGAATATGCTCTTTTTTAAACTTGTAGTAGGTATAGCCGTCCTGATTAATAACTTCAATTCCGGGAACGGGGTCATAATTTATACTATCCGTTCCGTAGCCTAATCTTACCATCCAATTTCTATTTGGATTGTCCTTCCATACAAAATAGTAAAAGTCTGTGTCCTGTTTTAAACTTGGTTCTTCGGTAAAGCCAACTAGATAATAGAGGGGGTCTATATATTGCGAGTCGTTGAATTCTTCCAAAGACAAGGGTTTTTCTAGTAACTGCCACTTACTTTCGGATGGAAAATGCGTAATAATTAATTTTTTAGGACTAATGTCAAAATAATAATCAGGGACATTTGTTTCAAATTGTTTTGCCCAAGTGGAATCAACTATTAACCAAGTATTATTTATTCTTATAGCATTCCAAGCATGACTAAATCCCGTATCTAAATCTGGTTCAACAGTTTGATTAGTTAAATGCCTTATATGTCCATCAATTACTTCGTTTTCAATTCCCATTTCGTCCATAAACCATTTATACAAAACCGAAAATCCAGCACACACCGCACTTCTTTTTTCAAAGACTAGAAAAGGACTTGTATTCAATTTAACATCTTCTTCTGTCCAACCGTCTTTGTTATGTCTTTCCAACATTTCATAATCATATTGGATATTTTCACTAATCCAATAATAGAAAAATCGAGCCCTTTCTTTGTCACTATTTATGTTGTTTTTAGCATAGTCCGTCAATTCTGCCATCAATAAATTCTCGTCCATCAATTCCTCCACCATTTCTTTAGTAGACTTACCCTGAGCCCAAGTAAGGCTGATGCCAAGAAAAAATATTATTAATGGAAAAAAGTTTCTCATAATTGGTGGTAACGCCAAATATATAAATTGGAGCAAGATAAAGAAGCCTGAACCATTCCATTTATCTGCGCGTTTTTATTTCTTATTTAATTTATAAAAATCTAGCGACATTGTAAAAAGGAAATAACTTTTCGATTTAGCACTAAACTTTGCTCTGATTTTATATATAATGTTAGCAAGTGTTTTTTAGTTCGTTGAAATAGATAAATTACCAATTTTATAATTAAATTGTTTATCAAAATAAAACCTCACGGCATCCGATACATTTTTAAATTGTTGTTCTGAAGCAAATTTTGAATTAATCAGGTTATAAACTGAATTTACGTTATCATATTTCAAACCGTATTTAAGAGTGTTTTGGTTATTTTCAATGTCAGTAGCAAAATTAATTGGAAAAAAAACATAGCGGCCTTTATTAAATAAGTGATTTACATGATCTACTATTTCACTTATTTTTATAGGGTTTTTTGAAAAATATTCTTGAAATTCATTTGAATCATTTAGTGTAAGTAATATATAATCAATTAATCCTGATCTTTTTTGCTTATCCTCAAAAGAATAGTAAGGTTGGTGAAAAGAAAAAGGAGCCGTTTTGTTCTTAGGTGAATGAGATAAGATTGAGTTTACTTCTTTAAACCTAAAACTTATTTCTAAAATTATTAGCTTTTCATTATTAATGGATTTGCTAACTTTTATCCAAAGTGGGGCAATCATATCATAATGATGTAAAGCATAAATAGCTTGGTTTTTATATAACTCTCTGTTTATATAATATGGCATAGACCACCAATTCGCCATATCTTCATAGGTTGAAAAAGACTCCATTTTACTTTTCATATCATAGATAATGATATATTTTAGATTATCTGGATTTTGTATATTCATTGAATTAAGAGTCAATTCAAATCTATCAGTTATGAATTCTTCAATATTTTGTGCTTTCAAGATTTGGGAATTAATATTTATTAGAATTAATAGAATAAAATATTTTATATTAACCATAAACTAAAATTTTAGATCAGATACTTGCTAACGCTTAATGTATAGTTTCGTAGCGGACTAGTCGACAAAGAATTTTCCGCATTGCCCAAAGTTAACAAATGCGCGTGAAATTCCGTTAGGAATTTCCACCGCTATGAACTTATACATTTTGTTATGCGCTGGCTTTT
Organism: Aquimarina sp. AU119; assembly: GCF_900312735.1. Classification (NCBI taxonomy): domain Bacteria; kingdom Pseudomonadati; phylum Bacteroidota; class Flavobacteriia; order Flavobacteriales; family Flavobacteriaceae; genus Aquimarina; species Aquimarina sp. AU119. The sequence goes on from NZ_OMPF01000010.1 coordinate 2,445, forward strand.
TTATTCAGTCGGGACTTTGCAAAATTGCCTTAAGCAAAGCGATGATTGCTTGCGAACTGTTTTTTCCAATTCCCTCGATCGCTTTGCGACTTTGGGTTGGACGATAACTCTTACAAAAAAAATCACTGGCCCAAATTCCGTCCGAATCGGGGAGGAGCTCCAACTTTTGAATTGGTAAAAATCTTCGAGAAAATACTCAGACCTTTCCTCCGTAGCCCGTCCGTTTACGTTCTACTTGCGTTTTGCTTTTCAGACCTCCGATGCTGGCGCCTAACGTTTAATATATGTGTCGTAGCGGAACAAAATGTTACCTAACCTTGGACACCTCTGCGTAGATTTTATACATTATTCAGCTTTAAAATCACTGCGCCATCCTAGATATACAAGAACCATTCGATTAATCGCTAATTAGCTATGATCACATATATCGTGTTGTACACCGTTTTTATTTATTGTTTATATTTTTTAATAATCTTAGTTATAAAAGCAATACACATCAAAGGAATTAAACCCCAAATAATCGAATAAAAACTAATATATAGAATCATTCTTTTCCACAAAGCAAGTAATATTGAAATAATTAATAATGCTAATAAAACTTTAATAAGCTTTCTATATACCTCTTCTACGTTATTTAGTAAATCATTGGAAATCTTGTCAAGAATATTATTCATTTTGAAGGGCTTTTTTTGCTCTTTCAATAATTGGTTCATAACTTTCAAAGTGTGAGCATCCACCTTCAGTCATTACTCTTTTACCAATCTTTTTATATTTTCCTTCTCCCATTTCCCAGTCGAAAACAAAAAATTCTTGTTTAAATGTTTGATCAAGTTTTGAGAAATTTAAACCATCATTTGTTCGTTCAAAGTTTTCTTCAATTTCGATAACTTTTATAGGAGATCCATTTTTAAAATAAATGCTAGTTCTTAACCTTCCGTACGAAAGTCCAATTTCTTGGAGAATTTTATGAATAGTATTATTCTTCTTCCAAACTTTTAAAATTCCGCCACCATCGGTTATAATTCCCGTTAGTTTAACCCAATCAAACTCGTGTATCGTTAGTTCAGAGTTCAAGTCAATTGAATTCACTTCATGATTAATTTTTTCAAGATTTTTTTCTTGTCCAAATGTTAGCATTCCGATTAACAATAATATGGTTGCGAATGTTTTTTTCATATGGTGTACAACGTTTAATATATGTGTTGTAGCAGGGCAAAATGTTACCGTGCTTTTCGATTTTTCTGCGCATTGATTGCTAACTTTTCCTTACTGCAAGCATTGTGCCTTACCAAATATACAACAACCATTAGGTTGATTACTTAGCTGCTATGATGACATATATGTTGTTGTGCATAGTTTTTTATTTCGGTAAATTCATTTTCAAATTCCAATGAATTAATGATTGGCTTTTCGATAGTAATTTTTTCAGTTGTTTTTTTCCAGAATGAAAAGTACCAAGTTGAGGAAGTACTAAATTCCTTGAAATTACCATTTGCTGATTCAACCTCAAGTTTAGTTTTATAGCAATAATTTCCTTTAAAATAATCCGTTTTTCTTTTTCGCTTTGTAAGCATTCTTTGGAACTGATTTAAACAATCCAATAATTCATCAAATTCAAGATTATAATGCCTATGGTTAAATCCTGTTCCAAAAATTAACTCGTACTCATCACAAGATATCCAAACTCCTGTGTCTTTTATTGTCAGATGATTTTCTGAGTAGCCATCATCATATTCTCCGATGCTCATAATTGCATCTTCTTTAAAGTGCTTTTTAAACAGTTTAGCTATCTTATCGAATATTACTTGATGCTTTTTCATTTATAATTATGCACAACGTCTTTTGTATGTTGCGTTTGCCTGCCGAAGGCGGCATATGCAATATACAAATTGTTGTGGCACGTTTTTAAATATTCATTCCGTAGTCCCACTTTTTTATTCCTTTTTCTTTTAGCTTTTCTTTCATATCATCTTCTAGCCAAAAAAATAGGTTCGTATATTTTACTGTTTTTGAGTTTAGTAGAAAATCTGTTGCTTGTTTAAAAAGCTCTTTACGATAAGCGGCTTTGAAGTTTTCAGGAAAGAACAACAAAAAGATTTCTAAATTTGGTAATTGATTTATATTAGTGATGTCTGTTAATCTACTATTGTTATCAATTTGAATCCTTTTTAAGTTTTTTAATCCACTTAAGTCAGGTAAGCTTTCCATTTTTGACATTCCTTCGAAATATAGAGAATTTAAGTTGTCCATAGATTTCAAAAAATCATAATTAGGAATTTGTCTTGTTCTACTTATTTCAAGAGTTTTGATACTTTTTACGTTGGCAATTGCGTCAAGATTTTTATAACTTCCAAATAGTAAACGCAATTGTACCAGATTATTAAGACTGTTGATTAAATTCAGGTCATTCATTTTTACTCCGCGAAATGTCAGACGTTCAAGTTTTGAAAGTTCAGCCGCATTTTCCAGTCCTTTTTTCATTCCGTCAATCCATAAAGATGTTAAGTCTTTAAATTCCTTAATGAAACTTAAATTAACCGCAGTTGATTTAGTTTCTCCTACTGCTAAATCTGTCAAATTTTTATTTAATAGCAAAGGTGTGTAATCAGATGTGTTAAATGAAGAAATATCAAAATTTCTTAAAGAAGGTAATTGGGAATAAAAGTCAAAATTGATTTGATCATACCATACTATTCTTAATCCAATTTTCGGATATTTTTCGTAAAATTCATTTAAGGCATTCCAAGTCCTCTTTTTAGGATTTTTAAATTCAAAAAATTGAAGTGAATGAATATCTTTTTCTTCAATTAGTTCAGGAATATCTGAAGGCTTTAAGTCATCATATATATTAATGTTACCATTAAAGTTTCCCCATCTTTTCTTTTTATTGAATATTCCCATTTAATTTTTCCTATGTGCTACAACGTTTAATATATGTGTCGTAGCAGGGCAAAATGTTACTTTGTTTTTCGATTTTTCTGCGCATTGGTTGCTAACTTTTACTTCCTGCAAGCATTGCGCCTTACTAAAAATACAAGAACCTTTTGATTGATCACTTAGCTGCTATGATCACATATATAGTGTTGTACACTGGCTTTTTTATTCGATATGATACCATTCATAATTTTTTCCATTCCAGAATAAAATTCCTCCTCAGTGTGATTCGTCAACACTCATTGAGATTCCATCTCCAATTAACTTGAATATTTTGTTTTGGTCAGAACCAATTATATCACCAGTTTTTTCATCGACTAGTGTTGGAGCTATGTTCCGTCCTTTTGGGATGACTTTAAATTTATCAATCCAGTCAAGGTTAGTCTGTCCGTTAATTTCATTACCTGCTCCAAAAACTCGATATTTAGGATTAGCATCATTATAAATTATTATAAGTCCGTAAAATCCATTTTCAAGATTTATTACTGGAGAGGCAAAATCTTTTTTGTTATCACCATTAAAATCTCCATAAAATACATTATCAATATCAAAATTCAAACTATCTGGAACTTTAGCCAATTTCACAAAATCCGGAAACGTTTTTTGAATATTTAATTCAGTTAGGGTAGAGTTTATTTTCTTACCGTCAGATTCGACAGTCAGTTTTTTCGACTTAGATTTGTCAGGCTTTTTAGTAGAATTTGAGCAAGAAGTAAAAATTGATAATATTAATAATGTTACTAAGCTTTGTCTCATTTTTTATGCTTGTGTACAACGTCTCTTGTATGGTGCGTTTGCTCCCTTCGGGGAGCAAACGCACCATACAAATTGTTAACTACATTTATTTTATTGATTCTACTCTTGTAACTAAATATGTTACATTATCTTTTTGGAATTTCAAAATACCACACAATTCCAGATCCGATAAATTGCGAGAACTTATTTCATATTTTTCCTTTTCATCATAAATTATAGAATACGCTTTGCTTATTTCAGTTACAAGTTCTTTTTTCGTAAACCCTTTCTCATTATAAATTTCATAAGCAATAGATTTTTTTGAAGGAAAATCCATTACCAGCACAGCTTTGACATCATCAATTACGGGAGAATTGCATTCAATTAATTTATCTAACTGGGGTTTATGTAAGTTTATTCCGCCGACACCACCTTTTTTTTGAATATGCCTTTCTCCATCATCATTCATTCTTTGAAATGGAATTGCAGATTTTAGATATTTAGCGTGATTTATTTCCGATTTGTCCAAAATATAGATCTTATTAAATGTCTCGTCTTTACAAGCTAGAATTGTAATCAATGTAATTATAATAGATAGGACTTTTTTTGTCATAATTGTAGTTAACGTTTAATGTATGGTGCGTTTGCTTCCCGAAGGGAGCATATGCAATATACATAGTGTTATGTGCTTTTTATTTAGTTATAAATCTATTAAAAGATTGCCAGTATTTGTCTTTATAAATATCAAAATCCAATTCAATATTATTTAGATATTCTCTTTTAATTTTATGTAAGACTTTAGATGGCTTTCTAAAATCAACACAGGCAAAGTAAATTTCTCGAACGGAATCAGCTGTTTGTCTACCAATATTTAGGTAGCCATCAGAATCTTTTAATTCCATCATTATTTTATCTTCAATTTCATTTAGAAGCTGATATGAGGTATCGTTTGGCATTCCATTATTGTTTTTCCCATCATATTTGATTTCAACAGTTGCAATCCAAGGATGTGATGCTTTGCTATTCCAATCTAACAAATCAGAATTAACGATTGCAATTAGTGGTAGACCATTTTCCAATGTAGCTTCTAAACTTGAATAGTTGTCATTACTTGTATTGTGTCTTAATCCTTGATATTTCTCTATAAATTCTTTTTCTCTCCAAATTAGGAAGCTCTTCAGTTTAGAGATTGGAATAAGCTCTTTAGTTGCATCCTTTTTTGAAATCAACGTTAAGTTATCTATGGCAGTTACAGAATTTAATTCACCAAGATAGTTATCAAGAAAAATATAGGTTCCATTTAAAATAGTTGATTTGTCTTGTTCATTATAGTCATTATGAACTATTACAATGTCAATTTCGTCAGGATAATTTTTATGATCAATCGAATAAAAGGATAAATTCTCACCATCAAAAGTATAATTCGCCATATCTATTCTTACATTTTCAATTTCTAGAGCAGGCTTTAATGCAGTAAATTTCCAATTAGCAATTTTTGGAGCGGCTTGAACAAGTTCTTCTACAAATATTATGTTTTTGATTACTCCATCAGGTGTAAAAACCAATTCAGAAGTATTGTCGTCATACATTCCAGCTAAATACCAAAATCCATCTTTCAACTCATCTAATTTGGGTGCTAGTTTGTCAAAGAAAACACGTTTAATGTCTCCTTGTTTTTTAAGAACATTGTGGAATTTTTTTTCATTTTCCAGAAACCAATCCCAAAAGTCAAAGTATGAGTTTATTGGTTGTTCTTTTGTGTTAAATAGTGATTTTAAAAAACTCATATTCTTTATTCATTCTGATTTTTTCACATTGCACATAACGTTTAATATATGTGTCGTAGCAGGGCAAATTGTTACCCTGTTTTCGGTTTTTTCTGCGCATTGATTGTTAACTTTCCATTCTGCAATCATTGCGCCTTACCAAAAATACACACACCAATCGATTGATCTCTTAGATGCTATGACCACATATATAGTGTTGTACGCTGGCTTTTTTAGCTTGTAATATAATAATTTATTAAAATTTTATTTCCCTCTCGCCATTTTATCCATCCAGATATTTTCTTTTCCGATTCGCAATGAGAAGCTGTCTCAATTTCAATCCACTCATTGCGCATTTGTTTCACTTTAAAACAGTCGCTTTTAGATTCTAACACCTCCGATTTAGTAAATGGCCTTGAATAGATTTTTTGAGTATTCTTGTCAATTCGTTCAATACTGAACATATTTTTTAGATATTCTTCCCAATTTTTAAATTCACAGAACTCTTGATTCTTAATCCACATTGTTTGTGATTCAGACACGTAAACTTCAAAAGAATCTAGATTTTTAGTTTTACACCGAAATCTAAATAGTCCGTAGTCAAGCCACATTGATTCGGGTTTAAGCCAGTCTTTATGATTTTGTATGTTTTTGATATTCCAACTTTTAATTGATTCATCATTAAAAAACTCAACCGTTTTAAGAATTTTGCCTAAATCCGAGTTTTCATAAAATTCAACTTTCGTTTTGTTGTCAAAATTTATTGATACAATACCTATTCCGACTTCATTTTGTCCAAATAAAGTCAAGGAGATGAATACCAAAAAAAGAGTCATATTAATTTTCATAGTTTTCTGCTTGCGTACAACGTTAAGTGTATGTGTCGTAGCAGGGCAAAATGTTACCTAGCTTTTCGATTTATTTGCGCATTGGTTGCTAGCTAACTTTTTCTTTTTGCAATCATTGCGCCTTCATAAATATACAAAGACCATTCGATTCATCACTTAACTGCTATGATCACATATATCTTGTTGTGTATAGTGTTTTTTATTCCGTTGCGTTTATTTTATTCCGTTCTTTAGCGATTTGTTCTTTCAGTTTGAAAATCAAACTTAAAAGTACAATTGCAACAATGTTAAAATTCACTTCAATCAAATCAGGGTTCGCACTTCTGGATAAATCCCAATTTACAAATCCGAAGTCAATTCCAGCGATGGTGTCATTAGTTAATTCAATCGTAAGCCTCACATAGATTCCAATAGCATAATTAAAAATATATCCTAAAAGTGCAAAGCTCAAAATTTGAACAGCTTGGACAAACAATGAAAAATTTAAACCTATCAGATATCTTTTCCGAATAAGTAAGATTCCGCTGTAGATTGAAAAGACGCACAGTCCAAAGAAAACTGCGAGCGAGAATAGGAAAAATCTATTTGAGGTCAATTGGTCAAAAACATTATATATCATAAATAGGATTCCAACGATTCCGCCGATGATTTGATAATATCCTAAATATTTAATTTGATTGTAGATTTTCTTCATTCACGTTTTTTTTCAACATTATACACAACGATTAATGTAAACGTCTGTGCGTGGAGAAGTGCAGTGACCTTCGGTAAAGAACAGGGCGTTACATTTTGAGTATTTTTAATTTATCAGTTAAAATAATAAAATTTGTGACGCCGACTTCACAAATACACAATTAACTTTTGGTTTAACACCAACAAAGCATTGCGTTTACATCTTGTTAGCAATAGTTATTTTTTGATTTTTACACTTTGAGTCATTTTATTCCATATCAATTTCTCTTTATTTAATTTATACCATTCCCTTAGTTTTTTAAAGTGTGATTTAGTTGTCTTTTTGTAAATATTGACCTTGTCATTTTCAATCTCAATTAAAGGTGAAAGGTTATTAAGGAAATTACAGAAAGGGATTAACTCAATAAAAAAATCAATCGAGTGATTAAATTCTGTATCATCAATATGTTTACCAAAAGTGTTGGCTTTTAATATGTCATAATTTTCTAAAAACACTTTTTTAGGATCCTTTTCTAAATATTTTACTTTTGAAGTAGCTTTAATAGCATTTGTTTTTTTATCCCAGTAAATAATATCAAGATTTAAGTCTAACCACTTTTTCCAATCTTTGATTACATATTTTGTAGCATATTTTTCAGGCTGATCTGCAAAACCATATTGATGATATGATTTTACTTTTGTTAGTTCTTCAAAAAAATCAATTGCTAAATCATATTCTTTACCAACTTCATATCCTTTATTTAATGACTCTACAATTTTAATATTGGACTTGTAATAATTAATTGCTTCTTCATTTAAGTTCGCTTGTGATAAAACAAGTATTGGTATCAAAAATAAAATAGTAAGAAGTTTGTTTCTCATTTCTTAATCTATTGAAAGTCGATCTAATTATTGCTAACGTTTTGTGTAAGTTGCGTTTTAATGCAATTTACACGTTGTTGGCGTTAGTTTTTTACTTTTAATTCAGCGTATTTTTCTTTTCGACAAAATATTTCAGCTTTCATTTCAGTCAGATTAATTTTT